>CAZDKO010000007.1:0-56536 GCA_964506075.1 uncultured bacterium | reverse complement strand
CCCCACGCCATAAAAGAACGATAAAACCGGAAACTGCCAGCCAGAATCCTAAAGGGCTGATAAACAGGGCTAATTCTTTCAGGTTATTAGCGTTAAAATTGTTTGCTATCAGCCGGGGACGGATAAAATAACCGTAAAAGGCGAAGAGTAGAATAAATAAGCCAACGTTGATTCTAAAAATTTTTTTCTGATAGATTTTATCCCAGAGCGGTTTCATTTGCCGGGAGAATATTTTTAAAATCAGTAATAAAACCAGTCCGGTTATTACGGCCGCAATCACTTTAATTTTAGCCGGGTTATACTGATAATGATACCAGTAGACATTTCCGATATAGGCCCCGGTAAAAAAGACGGTCTGAAAGCCTAAATATAAAAGGAAAAGAGTGAAGGGAACAACAAAAAAAAGGTCGGAGCGTTCAAATTTTACCCAGTTACGATAGAAAAGGTATACCGCTAATCCCGGAAGGATTAAGATAGCGGTCAGTGAAGAAAGCAGGGCTAATCCTGCGGTAACGGCGCCCAAAAAAGCCAGAAAAGGTTCTTTTTTTTCTTCATAGAAAGCCAGAAGATACAAACTTTCCCATAACAAGTACTGGGTTAATATTTCGCTGGTAGAGAAACGGGCATACCAGATTTGTATCGCGCTTAAAGCCAGAAAAAGGAGAGTCAACCGGGCAATATAGTTGTTAAATAGAATTTTTACGGTCTGGTAAAAAGCAAAGAGACTTAAAAGAACGAAAAATGAATTGACGTAAAGACTGCCTCCCAAGCCAAAAAGACTGTAAAAAATGGCAATCCAGACCGGATATAAGTGATAAAAGCGGGGAACGATAAGGCCTGTTTTTCCATCCAGGACAATAAAACCCGGATATTTTTGCTGTTTCTGGACCCGGGTATGAGAAAAGATTTCCTGTTCGGCCGGGGTAAGTTTGGCCCAGGTTTTATCCTCTATTTTAATTGAGCCGGTTTTAGCGATATTTATCCCGGCATTCAAATAGGTACCCGGGTCCCAGCCTCCTTCTAAGTACTGGTGCGGCCGGAAAAAAAGGAATAAACCTAAAATTATTACGGCCAGGAAAGACCAGTCAATTTTGATACTTTTGTTAACCGGTTGGATTTTCTCCTTTTTTCTGAAAGAAAAAATTATTAATAGAATGAGAGAATAAAACAATAAAACCAGAAAAAGGTTGATTAAAGAAAAAAGGCCGCTCTGGGCTAATATCAGGCCGGTGAGGGAAGTTAAAAGAACACTTATGTGCAAAGGAAAAGATGCTTTTTGTTTAAAAAAAAGAGTGGTAAAATAACCGGGAAGAAAAAATATAAACAGGAGAGAAATAAATTTCCCTGCAACCTGGATTAGTGGCATTTTGATAAGGTTTTTATTTAACTTTTGTTAGAACAAATTTGTGTTATAATTCTATCATAATGGATAAAGAAAACCAAAGAAAATATTTCTGGATTAAAATCAAAGGGAAAAGTATGTCTCCGTTTATTAAAGAAGGAGAGCGGGTATTAATCGGGGAAACTCCCGGTAGAGAACTACACTTCGGGGACATTATCGCTCTTAAAGAAGGAGAGAAAATAATCGTGCATCGGGTAATCGGAAAGTCCTGCAGCCAGGGACACCATCTTTATTTTAGAGAGAAAGGCGACCATAACTTGAACGGTAAAATAGTTGCCGCCGGAGATATTTTAGGTCAAGCACTTATTATTGAAAAAGAGGGAAGAAAAGTTAATCTTGATAAGCCGGGCTGGCAAATAATAAACGTAATTTTAGCTTTTCATAGTTGTCTAATTTTTTATTTGTATAAAGTGTACCAAAAATTAAACGTAAACCGGTAAAAAGGATAACCCGCGCGATGTTAAAAGAAAACAAATTATTATTAAATTGCCTGACCACCTCTCAGGATGAAACTGTTCTTGGCATCCGCCGGGAAATACTTCAGGGCGGACATTTAAACTGGGATTATCTTTTAAAAGAGGCCAATTACCACCGGCTCATTTCCCTTCTCTATTATAATTTAAAAGGTTTCTTTGGATTTGTCCCGGATGAAATAAAATCCGAATTAGAAAAAAAATACTACGCTGTTACTTTTAGTAATCAGAAGTTATCCCTGGAACTGAGGAGATTATTAGACGTTTTTAATAATGCGGGAATAGATTCTATTGTTTTAAAAGGGGCTCTTCTTGATGAAGTCGTTTATCCGCAGAAAGGACTGCGTCCTTTCGGTGACCTGGATGTTTTTATCCGGAAGAAAGATTTACTGAGAGTAAAAAACATCCTTTCTCAGGAGGGTTATACAATACCGCCGGGAATTCTTCCGGAAAAGTTTTATAGAGAATTTCATTTTGAACTGCCTTTTGTTAATGAGAAGAAAGGCGGGATATATGTGGAAATTCACTGGGACCTTTTACCCCGATGGAGACCGCATTCGGAAAGAATTTTTGAAACCTGGAATTCCCGGAGGGTTTTTAACGAAAGGACTGATTTTTATTCTTTAGGTCCTGAGGAATTGATTATTTACTTCTGCGCTCATCTGGATTTACACGCTTATATGAATCGTTATCATTTTTCTTCTCCGGATGTTAATTATTATGTTTTTAGCCGTTCAAGCGGTAACAAACTTATCTGGTTTTCTGACCTGAGCCAGACCATTAATTTCTTTAAGGAAGCGGTTGATTGGACAAATCTTATTGAAAAAGCCCAAAAATGGGGAGTAATTACTGCTCTCTACACTAACCTTTCGGTTCTGGAAAAATTAATCCCTTTGGATTATGAATTTACCGGGAAGGTTAAAGGTTGGTTTTTGCTCAAACAGGGGAGAAGCATAAAAAAGAATTTTTTACTGATGACGCAAAAAACCCAGCCGCTTAAGCAAAAAGGTATTTTTGCCAGGAAGCTGGGTTTTCGGCAAGCATTTTCTTTAACTGATTTAGTGGAATATATTTTCCCTGATAAAGAAGCTTTCACCGCTAAATATAACCACCCCAGGTCTTTATTATGTATGTTAAAATACCGTTTGAAGTGTTCCTGTGAAGGCTTGAAGGCTATATTCATTATTATCTTCAGGATTGGTTGAAAGAATCACTTCCTTTACAGGTAAACAGGAAGTCCAGCAGATTAAGAACCGAGAGTGTATCCTAATTCTTCTTCTAACTCTCCCGCCTCATAAGATTTAATTTGCGGCGCTTCATATTTCTTTTCCTCTTTCTTTTCTTTTTTTCTTTCCATTCTTCCACCTCCTCCCATAAAAAATTTACATTATGTTCATGAACCGAGGGTATATCCTAATTCCTCTTCCAATTCTCCCGCTTCATAAGATTTGATTTGCGGCGCTTCATATTTCTTTTCCTCTTTCTTTTCTTTTTTTCTCTCCATTCTTGCACCCCCTTCTATAGAGAAATATACCCCGTCGGTACACTGTTATTACCTAACGGGGGTAATTTTTAATCTTTTAATAATCCGTTTTCTTTAAATTTATCTAAAATGTAAGTGATGTCCGATTCTACCGGAACATCCGTTGCGACGTTAAAGTTACGGCGTAAACTTTGAATTATTTCCTTAAGACCATGCCGTCCGTCAATCATTTTCCAGACCCAGGAGGCCGTTTTATTTAAGATGTGAACCCGCTCTGTTTTAGGGTCAAAAAGCATTGTTTCCTGACCAACTTTTGAGACTACAATGTCATCTCTCACTTTAGGGTATTCGGTGTTCATCTTAGATAGGCCTCTTTTTAGAGGGGTAATATATGTACCATATATAGGGTGGAATGTCAAGGGGAAAATAAAAACAATATAACACTAACTATAAATCTTATGGATGAGGTAAAAGATATAACCGATGAGAGAGATTTTAATTTCCTCCCTGTAAATCAACGTGGCCGGTGGTTCCGTTAGTATATCCTAATTCTTCTTCCAGCTCTGAAGCGTCAAACGTCCTAATCCGGGGTGTTTCGTAGCGTGTTTTTTTGCTTTTAGACATATTTTAATGAACTTTCTTTAGTTTCTATTGTATCTGGGTTACGGTCCCGGTAACCGACATCGGATAAACAGCATATCCCCACGGAGCCGGAGCGCAGGATATACACCTGACGGCATTATCGCTGTTGGCAATATTAAAATTTATTCTCAGGATAACCGTTTGTCCGGCCTGAACATTTACGTTTACGTCCTGGGTATGGATGATAGCACCGTAAGGGCAGACGGTTACCTGTTCGACGTAGGCAGCACCTTGACTTTGCCTGGTTTCTTCCAGGGCCCCCGTAGCGGTGGTGACGTATGTTTCCCCGCTATGGGAGACTTTACCTTGAATAGTTATTTACTGGTCAATGGTTAACTTTATTTACCGTGCCGACCGGGAGATTTTGTCCGACAAAAAATGTCCCGGCATTGGAACCCTGAGTTAAATCTATCCGGCTGGAGGTTCCTTCAAAAACAGTTACCCAGTTTGACCCGCCGTCATAGGAAACCCCAAGTTTTTTAACAAATATTTCGTATTTTAAAAGTTCGGTCTGGTTACCTATTACGAGTATAGCCATAACTTCCTGAGTAACGCTTGCCACTATCAATAAAGACATTAACAATGTAACCAAAAGATATTTTTCATATTTAACCTTAAGTGTTGTTTAAGGGTTCTAATTAATTCCGAATTTAGCGTGGAAGTAAAAAGGTATCAATAGAAATATAGTACACTTGAGCTTTAGATAAGGTTATGCTATAATCGTCTTCACCAAAATGACGAAAGAACAGAAATCAACCTTCCTGAAATTTCCAGGCGTAGAGGTGGTTAAAGCGTCAGCCGGTTCCGGAAAGACCTACGCTTTAGCCCGAAGATACCTCCAGCTTATTATGGATTCCCGACTTCGAACGGAAGAAAACCCTCTTCAAACTATACTCGCCGTTACTTTTACCAATAAAGCGACCATAGAGATGAAGCGGAGAATTATCGATTTTCTTAAAAAGATTGCCCTGGATTCATTCCGGGACCCCGATGAAAAGAAAGACATCCTTTCGTATCTTTCCGTGGATAAGAATAAGGCGGGTGTATTGGCTTGCGGCATTATGGATGATATCATCGGCGATTATAGTTTTTTTCAGGTCGGAACTATTGACAGTTTTATCCGGTCTTTGCTTTCGGGCTGCGCCGTTCATCTGCGGATAGGGTCTGATTTCAGAATCAAGGAAGACTATTCGGAGTATCTGGAATATAGTTTCAACCGGGTCATAGACAGGGTGAAGGCGGATAGCGGTATCCGCGAAATCTTCAGGCGGTTTCTACATTCCTATCTCTTTATCGAGAATCGGGAAAGCTGGTTTGTAAAGAAAGATATTCTCGGGCTGATGCGGTCTTTCTACGACTACACTAATATTTACGGCGGTTTGTTCAGGAAGTCCTCTTCGGAAGTAAAAACGCTGCTAAAGAAAAAACAGGCGGTGCTGGACACTGTCGGAAAGCTCAAGGGTGATTTACCCGAAGCGACCCATAAAGGCCTGGTTAAGGCGATAGACGTTTTCCTGGGAAAAAATAAGGAGGGATTTAATATTGACACTCTTTCTCTTTATTTTGCCAGGGATGAGTTTCCCATGACCGGGAAAAAGGCGCCCCCGGATAAAATTACCGGGCTATGGAAAAATTTACGTAAAAGTCTGGGCGAGGTGTGTGAACTGGAGTCATCGCTGGCTTTCAATTCTTATATAGATATATTTAATCTGATATGGGAGGATTTTATTAAAACGTCCGGGGGTGATGACGTAATTTTCTTACAGGAACTCAATAACCGGGCGCAATCTCTGGTTGATGATGAGTCGGTGACGGTGGCTGAGATTTATTACCGGCTGGCCACCCGGTTGCGCCACTATTTAATTGATGAGTTTCAGGATACGAGCCGCCTGCAATGGAGAAATTTATCTCCTCTGGTAGATGAGGCTTTATCGTCCGGAGGAACTCTTTTTTATGTCGGTGATAAAAAGCAGGCTATTTTCCGGTTCCGGGGAGGAGACGTTTCTCTTTTTGAGTCGGTTGAAACCGGCTATAAGAGTTTCAATCCGGAGGAGACGGTCCTTAGAAAAAACTACCGCAGCCACAAGGAGATAGTGGAGTTTAACAATCAAATTTTCTCAGAAGATAATCTTAGACGTTTTCTGGGTGATTTAGAATCGGAAAGGACGCAGTCTCCGGAACTGGCCCTGCGCGATGTCAAAAAAGTAATAAATAATTTTGAAGAATCAAATCAGGTATGGCTCAAAGATAATAACGCCGGATACGTAAGTTTTGAAACGATCAAATCCGGTAATATGGACGAAAGAAACAGTTTTGTCAGAGAACGGTTGCTGGCGATTATCAGAAGCCTTACGGCTGAAAAAAGGTTTTCCTTCTCTGACATAGCCATTCTTTCCGGTGAGAATCGGGACGTTGAGCTTTTAACTTCCTGGTTGATTGAGGAAGGATTTCCCGTTGAATCGGAAAAAACTCTCAATATACGTGAGCACCCGCTTATAAAAGAACTTATCTCTTTTGTCAAATTCTTGAATTCACCTATAGATGATTTATCCTTTGCTTCTTTTATCCAGGGGGACATTTTTCAAAAAGCCTCGGGAACGAAACCCGGGGAGATAAGGGATTTTATCTTTGACATAAAGGGCCGGAAAAAGGTTAACATTTACAAGCTCTTCAGGAGCAGGTTTAATGATACGTGGCAGTTTTTTATGGAGGACTTTTTTAAAAGTGTAGGGTTTGTTCCTCTTTATGAGCTGATGATTACGGTTATGCGTAAGTTCAAGGTTCTGGATAATTTTCCTGAATATCAGGGTTTCTTTATGAAGTTTATTGACTTCATTATGAAGGAAGAGGATGATTACGCCGGCATTTCTTCCTTTTTGGAATTTTTCGAGAGGGCTGAAGAAAAGAACCTCTACGTAAACGTGACCCGGGAAAACGCGGTTAAAATCAACACCATCCACAAAGCCAAGGGGCTTGAATTTCCGGTGGTTATAGTCCCGTTCTTTGATATGGACGTAAACGTGGGATTCTCCGGCGCTTCAAACAGACTGGTGAAACAGGATGAAGATAATACATTGGAATTGATACAGATTAAAAAGGCATACAGGCTTCATTCAAAAAAATTAGCCGAGGAATATAAGAAGGAATATGTAAATGTACTGATTGACGGATTAAACAAACTCTACGTCGCTTTAACCAGGGCGAAATATGAAATTTATATCCTGGTGCCGGAGAAAAAAGGCAATAATTTTAATCCGGCCCGTCTTCTTCTTCCGAAAGGAGACCAGCAGCGCGGAGCAATTAAAGACTATGCTCAAGTTAAAAGAGAGAACGGTCGGGAGCGGATTAAAGAATTACCCGTCTCTCATTACTCGGATTGGATTGATATTTTGAAAAATGAATTTATAGGATATAAGGAGCTTGTAAACAGAAATAAGAGATTAAAGGGGAAAATTATGCATCTTATTCTTTCGTGTGTGGGAAATCTTTCCGGGGCCGATAAAAATTTTTACCTGAAGCGGGCTAAGGAAAAAACGAAACTGGCCTTTCCTTACTTAAAGGATATAGAAGTGTACGTAGCGCAGGTGGAAAAACTGCTTGATGATGAAAAATTAAAACCGTTTTTCTGCGTTGAAAAAGGGACAGTATATCAGGAAAAAGAAGTAGTGGATTCCGGCGGTAACACCAGGAGAATTGACCGTCTGGTGATTACTCCCCGGGAGACCTGGGTCATAGATTATAAAAGTTCAAAGGATGAAGAAGATTTCCAGAAAGAACAGATTCTTGAATATATGGGTATTATAAAATCCCTTTATCCGAAATTAAAGGAAAGAGGTTTTGTCATTTATCTGGATACGTTGAAGGTGGAAGAAATAAATAGGGAATAAATAAATTGTGTTGTAGGTTTAAGAGTACAGATTACAGAGAACAGAGTACGAAAAGCAATTTAAGAAAGAAGAATCTTTATTTTTCACTTTTGTATTTTCTGTTATCTGTTCTCTGGTTTCTGTTCTCTTTAATTAACCAATTAATCCCATGTCCAAAATCATAACTTACAGTCTTAACGAAAATTTCATAGAGAAGCTCACCGGTTACATAGAGGAAAATTTTCTTAAAAAGGATTTTGACCTCAGCCGTCTGGCTTTTGTTTTTGAAGGTAAGCGCCCGGCTTTATTTTTAAGGAAAGCCCTCTCCAAAAAAATCGGCGGGAGTTTCTCCTCCCCGGTGTTTTTTTCCATTGATGAATTTATAGATTATTTACTGTTAAAAAAGCGGTCTTATACCCGGCTTTCCCTGATGGAATCTTCTTACATGATTTATACCCTGGCTAAAAAACTTGCCCCGGAAATTATCAGGGGAAAAGAAAAGTTTTCCGAGTTTCTGCCCTGGGGAAGAGAAATCTCGCATTTCATCAACACCCTGGATAGGGAAAATATAGCTCAGGATTCCCTCCGGACGGTTCAGGCCAGCGCGGCGATCGGATATGACGTACCTGAAAACATAAACGCCTCACTGGAAAATATAGTCATTTTAAGAGAAGCTTTTCACCGTGAGCTTTTAAGAATAAATTCTTTTTCGGCCGGGTTCGCTTATCTTACGGCAGCCGGATGGATTCAGGAAGTTGATTTTGATGAGTTTGAGAAGATATTTTTCTGCGGTTTCTTCTATATGGAGAAGACGGAACGTCAGATTGTAAAAAACCTCCTGGACAGAGATAAAGCCGTTTTCTTTTTTCAGGGAGATGAAGACCGGTGGCCGGTGCTTAAAAATATAGCCCGTGAATTTTCCTGCGCCGTTAAACCGGAAGAAATAAAACGTAAAGATTTTTCTTTAGAGCTTTATTCCGCTTTTGACCGTCACTCGCAGGTCTGCGTGGTCAGAGAGATCCTGAAGAAGATAAAAAAGCCAGATTCTGCGGTTATTGTCCTTCCGGACTCCGGCAGTATGATACCCCTGGTTTCCGAATTGGGACAGGAATTCGGGGACTTTAACGTTTCGCTGGGCTATCCGCTGAAGAGAAGTTCTTTATATTCCCTCTTTGAATTTATATTCCAGGCGCAGGAAACAAAAAAAGACGGAGATTATTACGCTAAGGATTACATAACGGCCTTAAGCCATCCGCTGGTTAAAAATTTGAAGATCACGCCGGATTATAGCGTTACCAGGATTCTGATTCATAAGATTGAAGAGGCTCTTTTAGGGATGGAAGAGACCTCCTTCAGCGGAAATTTATTCGTAAACTTAAAGGACATTGAATCGGCAGACACTCTCTTTCAACGTGTGGCCGTTCAAGCGGATGTTAAGGTTTCTATTGAAGATTTACGGGCCATTCTTAAAACGCTCCATCTCTCTTTATTCGGGCGGTGGGAAGGAATGGATAATTTCCGGGATTTTAGCCTGGTCCTGGGAGATTTTCTTGATATGTTACTGGCCAAAAGCTTTATCGGGGTTTATCCCTTGAATTTAAAGATTTCCGAGAGAATGTATTCACTCGCAGAGGAGCTGGCAAATGCGACTTTTTCCGAAGAACATTTCCTTAAGGAGGATATTTTCAAAATATTCCGGAATATGCTTGAAAATGAAATGGTCAATTTTCTGGGTTCTCCCCTTAAGGGACTGCAGATTTTGGGTATGCTTGAAACCCGTACCCTTAATTTTGAACAGGTGATTATAATGGATGCCAATGAGTCTGTTTTACCCAGGATAAAAATCTACGACCCGTTAATACCGTACGACATCAAATTAGGCCTGGGTATTGATATCGTCAGGAACGAAGAGGAGATTCAGCGTTATCATTTCCGGCGGATCGTTTCCGCAGCCGACGCGGTTCATGTAATTTATGAAGATAACGGAGAGAAGGAAAAAAGCCGGTTTGTAGAAGAACTTATCTGGATGAAAGAGAAAGAAAATAAAAGGCTGGGTATGGTTTCTCCGTATCGGGTTGGTTTTTCGGTTAATGTCCTGCCTGATAAAATGGAAATCGGCAAGACCGGGCAAATGGTATCGTTCCTCAAAAATCGTTCTTACTCCGCCTCCAGTGTAAATACTTATGTGCATTGTCCTCTTCAGTTCTATTATCAGTACGTGCTGGGACTGGAAGAGAAGGAGGAATTTTCGGATGATCCGGAAGGAAAAGATATCGGGATTTTTATTCATGATTTGCTTGAAAAAACATTTAGTGTTTTTATCGGCAAGACACCGGTGTTCGACCGGAAATTCCGCCGGGATTTTTTTGAAAAATTTGAAGATATGTTCAGGGAAAAATTCTTGAAAAAGATGCATGCCGATTCGTTTTTACTTAAAGAGGTTATGCGTTTCAAGCTGGAACAGTTTTTGAAGTTTGAAGAGACTGATGGAGAGAGGAGCGTAGCCCGGATTCTTTATCTGGAAAAAAGGTTTGAAGAAGAAATAGAGTTTTTAAAAGACAGATTTCTCTTTACTTATATAGTAGATAGAGTTGACAAGCTTCAAGATGGTTCGGTTTTGATTTTGGATTATAAGACAGGTTCTCCCGGAGGAAAACCTCAAGGAATTAACCAGTTAAAAAAAATGGAGATGACAAGGGAATCAATAAAGGATAAAATAAAATCATTTCAACTGCCGCTCTATTATTATTTTGAAAGGAAAAAATATAAAGATGAAATTTTAAATGCGGCGTTGTACAATTTAAAAAACCTGAAACTGGATTATTTTTTTGATGCCGAGACCAAACCGGATGAAGTAATGGGAATTTGCCTGAAAGCTCTTGACTTTGTTCTTCACGAGATAATTGATCCCGGGAAAACATTTACGGCGGATAAAACAGACGAAAAAAAATGTCAACACTGCCCGTTTATTTATTCGTGCAGATAGTTTATGGAAATTGCGGGAGAAGGTGATATGTGAATTTGAAGTGTAACTTTCCGCCCGGGTCAAATGTCTAATTGGTAAGATGAGGTTTAATATATTTCCCTGTTTGTAGTTAAGATAAAAGTAAGGAGATTAAGATGAAAAAAACTATTTTGTTTGTTATGGTTGTTTTATCCATGCTTGGCCGGACAGTATATGCTCATCCGCCTGAGAGCATAGAAACTGAATACGACCCTTCCAGAGGTGAACTTTTAGTGATAGTGACTCATCCGACAGATAGTCCGGAAAAACATTTCGTTGAAAAAATAGAACTTACCAAAGATAATGAGGTTATCATTTCTAAAAGATTTACCATGCAGGATAATAAGAAATTTCAGGAGGCTAAATTTTTGATTGACATAAAACCGGATAAGGTGATTATTGTCAGAGCCTATTGCAATACAGAAGGAAGGGTAACCAGCCGCGTTGATGTTTCCTTGAGTCAAAATACAATTTTAAAAGACGGCAGATATTTATCCAGTGATTCTATGATGGATATTGCTGTTACGGTTAAAGACGGGCAGATTGCCGGCATTGAAATTTTAAAGCACAAAGGCGGGGGGGAAAGATACGCCGATAAAGTTAAATCACTTATTGACCTGATAATTGCCAGACAGTCAACGGATGTTGAAGCTATTACCGGAGCCAGCGTAAGCAGTAACGCTTTAAAGAAAAATGTGAATAACGCTTTGAAACAGGCACAAGGAAATTAAATTATCAATGAAAAATAAAACCGGTACCAGAATGAGCTCCAATATTATTTTACTGGGGCTTGTCAGTCTTATTAATGACTTTAGCAGTGAGATGATAATGCCTATTCTTCCGATGTTTATTACCGCTTTAGGCGGAGGCGGTATAGCCGTAGGGCTGGTCGGGGGTATCAGGGATAGTTTTTCCAGCTTTCTTAAAATTATTTTTGGTTATTGGTCAGACCGGACCGGAAAAAGAAAAGTTTTTGTCTTTTCCGGCTATTTTACTTCGGCGTTTTTTAAGCTTTTATTGGTTTTTTCCAGAATCTGGCAGCATATTATGGTTTTTAGCAGTCTGGAACGGCTCGGTAAAGGACTTCGGTCTGCCCCGAGAGACGCGATTATTTCCGATTCTTTGCCGGAGCATAAAGGGAAGGGGTTCGGGGTACATCAGGCCATGGATACCTTCGGAGCAATTTTAGGTTCAGCCATGGTTTTTGTTTTATTCTGGTATCTGGGTTTAAATTTCAAATCAATTATTTTAATTGCCGCTATCCTGTCATTTTTTTCTTTAATACCGTTATATTTTGTCAAAGAGCAAAAGAAAGAGCCTCAAAAGATATCTTTGAAAATCGGTCTTAAAAATTTACCCGCCTCCTGTAAACGTTTTATCCTCATTGCCGCTATCTTTGACCTGGCGAAATTTAATTATATGTTTTTTGTCCTGAAAGCTCAAACGGCTTTTCCCGGGAAAGCCTCGGTGGGGATACCGATACTTTTATACATTTTATTCAATGTTTTTTACGCCGCTTTTGCCGTTCCCTTCGGGATACTTTCAGATAAAATCGGGAGACAGAAAGTAATTATCGCCGGATATCTGGTTTTCTCCGTGACGTCCTTCGGTTTTGCTGTGTTTAATTCTCTGGTGCCGTTTATATTTCTTTTTATTCTTTATGGTCTGGTTGTCGCTATGGTTGACGGCAACCAAAGGGCCTTTGTTTCCGACCTTTCTTCGGAAAAGTTAAGAGCAACGGCTTTGGGAACCTTTCATACGATAATCGGTTTAGTTGAGTTACCGGCCAGCCTGATAGCCGGTTTTCTCTGGCAGCGGGTGGCGCCGGGGGCGCCTTTTATTTATGGAGGAGCTTTAAGTATTGTGCCGGTTATTTTATTTCTGATTTTAGGAAAGCGTTTAAAGGATTAGAGAAGAAGAAGGAAAACTTTTACTATTATGGGCAGGTTTATAAAGAGAACATTAATAATTTTTTTATTTTTGCTGGCTATTTTAAGTGCCGGATATTTTTTCTGGGTTTCACCTCAATATGTGACGCCTATTCTTATGTATCACCGGTTCGGCTATAATGAAAGTTCTCTTTTTGTGACTCCGGAAAATTTTGAAAAGCAGATGGCTTATTTAAAAGACAGAGGTTACCAGGTACTCTCTCTGGATAAACTCGGGGAAGCGATAAGAAACAAAAAGAAGCTTACCAGGAAAACGATCGTGATTACCATAGATGATGGCTATGCGGATAATTACATTTATGCTTATCCGGTATTAAAAAAATACGGTTTTTCGGCCACTATATTTTTAGCCGCTGAATTTATAGATAATGATAAAGATTTTCTGACCTGGGAGCAAATTAAAACCATGTCAGAAGATAAAATATCTTTTGGCGGGCATACCCGGAACCAGGTTTATCTGCCTGATATAGATAACGAAGATATTCTCCGGGATGAAATAGCCGGGTGTAAAAATCTCCTTGAATATAAAATCGGTAAAACGGTTGATTCTTTTTGTTATCCCACCGGAGGGTTTAACGAAAAAATAAAGGATATAGTTAAAAAATCGGGATATAAACTGGCCTGCACTACTAACCGGGGTTTTTCTAAGTTAAACGAAGATTTATATGAACTGAAAAGGGTTAAAATAACAAATTCCGATATGAATAAACCCTTGAGTTTCCGGATGAAAGTATCCGGTTATTACAATTTATTCAGGGGAAAAAAGAGAGGATATTAATCTGGTGATAATATGAGAAAACTTATGAGAATATTTATCCCGTTAGAAAAAAAACAATTTTGGAAGGGTTTAAAACCTTTTACGCATTTTCTAACGGGGGTTACCGTATTTTTGCTTTGTTTGTGTTTTTTAAGTGCTCAATTAAAGGCGGAAGAACTGCTTACCTGGAAGCATTGCGTGGAAGAAGCGAAAAAAAACCATCCTGATTTGATTTCGGCCGAAGCAAAGTTAAATCAGGCCAGGGCCAATAAAGCGATTACCAGAAGCAATCTTTTACCGCAGATAAGTAGTGACCTGAGCGGTAAAACTTCAGAAACAGACGATAAAGATAAGACCGATGCTTACTCTTACGGTGTAAGCGGGAAGCAATTATTATTTGATGGTTTTAAAACTTCTTATAACCTCTCTTCCGCTTCAGAAAATATAAAGTCTTCACAGTATGATTATAGTGTCGTTTCCTCAAACGTAAGATTAAACTTAAGAACTGCTTTTATTGAACTTTTGAGGGTTCAGGAGCTTTTACATATTACCGAGGATATTGCCAAACGCCGGAAACAAAATTTGGAGCTGGTAAATTTACGTTATGAAGCCGGTAGAGAACATAAAGGGTCTTTATTAACGGCTCAGGCAGACCTCGCCCAGGCTATATTTGAAGTTACCCAGGTTAAAAGAAATATTTCTTTAGCTCAGAGGAAGCTGACCAAAGAATTAGGCCGGGAAAAATTAATTCCGGTTAAGGCTCAGGGAGATTTTAAGGTCATCTATTCTGAGAGGAAGCAACCTGATTATGAACTCATAGCCGATACCACCTCCTTTCTTAAAGAACTTATTGCCAGGAAGGAAGCGGCCCGATTTAGTTTAAAGTCCAGTCAGGCTGATTTTTTTCCGCAGATTTATGCTAATGCGGCCGCCGGACAAAGTGCGGCAGATTGGCCTCCGGATAAAAATGAGTGGTCAGCGGGAGTAAGTTTATCATTTCCTTTATTTGAAGGTGGAAGTAGAATAGCTGAAGTTTCTAAAGCCAAAGCGGTTTTTATCCAGCTTGAGGCGGATGAAAGAAGCGGTCGGGATAATATTATTGTGACTTTAGAAAATGCCTGGGTAGATTTACAGGATGCGATGGACAACGTTGAAGTGCAGCAGAAATTCTTATCCGCCGCTGAAGAACGGGCCAGGATATCCCGGGCACAATATTCCACCGGTCTCATATCCTTTGATAACTGGATAATTATTGAAGATAATTTAGTAAAAGCCCAGAAATCATTTTTAAATGTTCAGGCCGAAGCTTTAATTGCTGAAGCCCAATGGATTCAGGCGAAAGGGGGCACATTAGACTATGAATAAGAATCGGAAAGTTTATCTGGCTGTATCTTTGGTTTTAATAGTGATAATAGCTGCAGCCATCAAATTTAAACAGAGTAAAACGGTTGGCGATGATATTAAGGAGATAACTCCATCCTATGGAGATATCCAGAAATCCATCTCTACCACGGGCACGGTTGAGCCGCAAAACAGGTTGGAGGTAAAACCGCCGATTAGCGGACGAATTGAAGAAATTAAGGTTCTGGAAGGTGAAAAAATAAAGAAAGGGGAGGTGCTCGCCTGGATGAGTTCTACTGAAAGAGCCGCTCTTTTAGACGCCGCTATGGCCGAAGGAGAAGATGCCTTAAAGTACTGGCAGAAAGCGTATAAAGCGGCTCCGCTGGTGTCTCCCATTGACGGAGAAGTTATAGTCAGAGCCGTAGAACCGGGTCAGACGGTTACTTCCGGCGATGCGGTTATTGTAATTTCAGACCGTCTTATTGTTAACGCTCAGGTTGATGAAACAGATATTGGCAAAGTCAAGGTCGGTCAGCTTGCCATAGTCAGTTTAGACGCCTATCCCGAGGTAAAGGTAAAAGCCAGAGTTGACCATATTTCATATGAATCAAAAATAGTGAATAACGTGACCATTTATGAAGTGGATATTCTTCCGGAAGAGGTTCCGGATGTTTTTCGCTCGGGTATGAGCGCCAACGTGGATATTATAGAAGAAAGCAAGGAGAATATTCTGCTTATTCCCACTGAAGCGGTTAATCAGGATAAAGATGAAAGTTTTGTCTTTTTGGTCCAGGGTAACAGAGAAAAGCCGGTTAAGAAAAAAGTTGAAACCGGCCTTTCAGACGGAGTTAATACGGAGATTATCTCCGGGATAGGTGAAAAAGATAAAATCCTGATAATAAGTAAAAAATATTTACTTTCATCAACAGAAAATACAGGGGGAAGTCCTTTTATGCCCTTTGGCGGCAGAAGAAGGTAAAGATAATTTTATTAAGGATGGAAAAATGATAGAGATAAAAAATGTCAGTAAAACTTATCAGATGGGAGAAGTGGGAGTGAAGGCTCTCTCGGGAGTATCTTTAAAAATTGATGCCGGAGAGTTTATCGCCATTATGGGTCCTTCCGGTTCCGGGAAATCCACTTTACTGCATATGTTAGGTTTTTTAGACCGGCCCGATTCAGGTTCCTATTTTTTAGGTAAGACTGACATATCCAGACTGACGGATGATGAACTGGCTATTTTAAGAAACCGGTTAGCCGGTTTTGTTTTCCAGCAATTCCACCTTCTGGCAAGGATAAGTGCCCTGGAAAATGCGGAGCTGCCTTTAATCTACGCGGGAAAACGGCATTTAAAAGAGAAAGCCCAGGAAGAGCTTAAAGAGGTTGGCCTTTTAAAAAGAATGTCTCATCGTCCGAATGAGCTTTCCGGCGGGGAACAGCAGCGGGTCGCGATCGCCCGTTCCCTGGTCAATGACCCTCTGATTATTTTTGCCGATGAGCCCACGGGAAATTTAGATACGAAAAGCGAAGAGGAAATCATCGCTATTTTAAAAAATTTGAATCAAAAGGGTAAGACCATCGTTATGGTTACCCACGAAAAAGAAATTGCTGAACACGCTAAAAGAATTATTTATATGCGTGACGGTAAAATTATCACTGATGAGTATAATGGGTCAAAATCGGCGGTGGTTTCAGGGGAAAATGATATTTCTATAGATAAAATTTTATCTGATTCACGTCTTACGGCCGGGAAAGCCAAGTTTAGCGACCATCTCCGGCAGTCTTTCGGGGCGATTATTTCCCATAAAATGCGTTCATCTCTTTCTATGCTGGGTATTCTTATCGGCGTGGGAGCGGTTATCGCTATGCTCGCTTTAGGTCAGGGGGCCCGGGAATCTATTGCCCAGAGGCTGGCTTCTTTAGGTTCCAATCTTTTAACCATAAGGTCCGGTTCTCATCGGCTGCACGGGGTAGCTCTGGAGGCGGGAACAGTAACCCGTTTTACCATCCAAGATGCGAATGCCATAGGTGAACTGCCGGAAATAAGTAAAAGCTCTCCTTCGGTAAGGGGCCGGGCTCAACTGGTCTATGGTAATAAAAATTGGAATACCCAGGTTCAGGGAACGGGCGCAGATTACGCCGTAATGAGAGCTTCTGTTCCTACCGTGGGCAGATTTTTTACTGAAGAAGAGGTCAGGGTGAGGCAAAAGGTGGTTTTACTCGGGACAACCGTCGCCAGAGAACTTTTTGGGGAGAGTAACCCGATTGGAGCGACTGTAAAGATTAATCGCATTAATTTTCAGGTGATTGGTGTTCTTCCAACTAAAGGAGCCACCGGCTGGCGTGACGAAGATGACGTGATTATTATTCCTGTTACTACGGCTATGTATCGATTATTAGGAAAAGAATACATTGATTCTATTGACGTTGAGGTCAAGGAGGCCAGTTTAATACCGGCCGCTCAGGATTCAATCAGCGCCCTTATTATTAAGCGCCACCGTTTGACTAATAAAAACAGCGAAGAATCTTTTGAAATCCGGAATATGGCGGAGCTACAGGAGACTCTGGAAAGCACCACTAAAACAATGACCTGGCTTTTAGGTTCCATTGCGGCGATTTCTCTTCTGGTCGGCGGTATCGGTATAATGAACATTATGCTGGTTTCGGTGACCGAACGAACCAGGGAAATAGGTTTACGCAAAGCGATTGGAGCTCGACGGACAGATATAATGACCCAGTTTCTTATTGAATCGATAGTTTTAACCTTTCTCGGCGGAGTATTCGGCGTCATGTTTGGAGCGGGTATTGCCTGGCTTTTATCCGTTTTCGCCGGCTGGGCAGTCAAAGTTTCCGTTTTTTCTATCCTCCTCTCCACTATATTTGCCGTTGGTATCGGAATGATTTTTGGTCTCTGGCCGGCGCATCAGGCGGCAAAACTTAACCCCATTGAAGCGCTAAGGTATGAATGAATAACACCAGGCTGCGCAGAGTTAATAGCGATATAACCGAAGGTAAATTAAAATCTTCTTTCCATAAATTAGCGGCGCCGATGATGGTCGGGGCGGTGCTTCAGGATTTATTCAGTCTGGCTGACCTTTTTTTTGTCGGCCGTCTGGGTTACGTGGAAGTGGCGGCTTTATCAATTTCCGGAATAATTCTCTCGGTGATAATAATGGTCAGTATGGGAATTTCAACCGGGACTACCGCTTTAATTGCGCATTTTACCGGCAATAAAAATTATGAAGCGGCCGATAACACCCTTTTTCAAACAACTCTTGTTAGTGTTATTTTTTCTTTAGCGATGGTTTTAATCGGTCTTTTCGGGACCACCGGTCTGCTTAGAATATTTGGAGCGAGTTCCGAGGTTATCCCTGCGGCCTCCGGATATTTAAAAATCACTTTTGTTTCGTCTATTTTTATGTTTCTCTTTATCAGTTTTAGTCAGGCCTTGAGAGGTTCCGGCGACGCGGTAACACCTTTTAAAATTCTTGTCCTGGCAAATGTAATTAATATTGCACTTGACCCATTGTTTATTTTTGGGTTTGGTTTTTTCCCGAGACTGGAAGTGGCCGGTTCAGCCATAGCCACCGTTATCAGTCAGGTTATCGGGGTCACTGTACTTTTATGGCATTTTCTCTTCGGTCATTCCAGTTTACATTTTCATAAAGGGATTTTCAAAGTGAATTTTCCCATTATAGGCCGAATGCTGAAAATTGGTTTTTTTGCTTCTCTGGAAGTTGTTTTCCGTCAATTATCATTTCTTCTTCTGCTTCGACTTATTACCTCTTTCGGGGTAGCCTGTCTGGCGGCTTATGGTATCGTAATCCGGCTTAGAATGGTTATTATGATGTTGGGGTTTGGAATAGGCGGCGCTTCTGGGGTTTTAATCGGGCAAAATATGGGTGCCGGTCATCCGGAAAGAGCGACTCAATCCGGCTGGCAGGGTTTAAAATATTACGAATTAATCGTTATTCCCGCCGCCATTATGTTCTTTATTTTTGCTTCCCCGATAATAGGGGTATTTAGCGATTATCCGGAAGTAATTAAAATAGGCAGTAATTTTTTGCGTTTTGTGGCGTTTACTTTTCCTTTTTTAGCTTCCGCCCTTATTTTAAGCCGCAGTGTCCAGGGAGCCGGGGATACCATTGCTCCGGCGGTGATGACCGGGATTGTCCAGCTGGGTCTTCGCATTCCGGTCGCTTATTTTCTGGCTCTGATTTTAGCCTTAGGGACTAACGGTATATGGCTGGCAATCAATGTTTCAGATGTTGTTCAGGGAATAGCGATGATATGGTATTTTAAAGGCGGTTTCTGGCAGAAAAGGTACCGTCAACACCGGGCTATTTTAGAACAGGGAACCCTGGTGGCAGTTTAGCCGGAGAAGTATGAATTATAAAGATGTAGATAAACATCAAGGAGGGGAAAATGGTGACCGCAATAGTTCTTTTAACCGCACAGAGAGATAAAATTAATTCTATCGCCGAGAAGCTGGCCGATATGAAAGGGATAAGTGAGGTTTATTCCGTCGCCGGAGAATATGATTTAGCCGTGATTATAAGGGTCAAAGATAATGAGAAATTAGCGGAGCTGGTTACCAATCATATGCTTAAAGTAGAAGGGATAATCAAGTCAGAAACCTTAATTGCCTTCCGAACTTACAGCAAACATGATTTGGAAAGTATGTTTTCCATCGGCCTGGAAGAATAAGGTACATTTTTATATTTGAGAATAGATAAAGTTAAGTTTGGTCAATGAAAAAATGCTAAAGCTTAATAAGAAAATTTTAATAGTCTCCGGGAGTTCCCAAAAGAACGGCAATACGGCGTTATTAATTGACTGGTTTAGTCAAGGAGCAAAATCAAAAGGCGCCGAGGTAGAAATTGTAAACGCTGCTTTTCTCAAATATAAAGCGAATGGATGCACCTCGTGCAGACAATGCCAGAAACTTAAAGAATATGAATGTGTTATAGATGATGACGCTAGTCAGGTTCTGGTTAAAATGACAGAGGTTGACGTTATCGTTATGGCGACTCCTTTATATTTCTTTGCAGCCAGTGCCCAGCTTAAAATAATATTTGACCGGATGTTTTCACTTTATAAATGGGATAATGAAGCGGGGACGTTTGAAACGGCACTCAAAGAGAAAACATTGGTTCTTATCGCCAGCGCCTATGAAGAATTAGGTATTGACACTCTTGAAAAACCATTTGCCTTAACCGCGGAATATACAGGAATGAAATTTGAATCCCTTCTTGTTCCCAACGCCGGTGTTTCAGGGAGTCTTAAACACCGTTCTGACGTTCGGGATAAAGCCATTGCTTTCGGAGAAAAATTAGGGTTATAATCAATAATCTGACCACTTGTTTTTTATTCACCGCTTAACCGTTCATCAATATCCCCCCCATTTTTTAGTTAATATTTATACACTTTAGAAAAATTTGCTTTTAAGACTAAAGATGTGCTACACTTAAAATTGATTTAGAAAATCCAAAGTACAACCCCTGCAAATCTTAAACCTTTGGTTTATTCGTTGGATTAAGTAGTAAGGATTAAGAAATAAGTAACCCGTATGCCGTCGGCCGTATGTCGTATCTCGTCGCTCGCCTGCCTGCCGCAGGCAGGTATCTAGTATCTCGTATTAATTGGTTTGGCCGGTTTGGTTAATTAAAGAGTACACCCGCCTGCCAGCGGGCAGGGATAACCGAGTACTGAAACCAGAGAAAAGCAAAAAGCGCAGATTACAGAGGACAGAGTACCGATAATAAAAGATAGATAGTATATTAATTTGTACTCTGTAATCCGGTTTCTGTAAACTGTATTTTGTACTCTGTAAACTGTTCTCTGTAATGTATAATTTTATATGGTGAGCGTCTTAGTCCTTAATCCTAAAAGCTGAAATTTAAGATTAATATGGAGGAAATGAAGTGATTAAACGAACAGTGAGATTAATAGTGATGATTGGTTTGTTGCTGAGCTTTTCTTTACCGGCGGAGGCCTATATCGTTACTTTTTACCCTGATGCCAACCCGGAAAATACGAGTGTGGATGGTTGCGCCGGTACGAGTAAATGGACTACACCTTATTGGACCTGGGACCAATTACGCAATGATGCCGGAACCAGCCATAACGATTCAGGGGTTACGGCGTATGCTTGTTATCTGGATGGTGAAGCGGCTTCTAACCGCTGGAAGGTAATGCAACGAGGCATTATTCTGTTTGATACTTCTTCTTTGCCCGATGACGCTATTATTTCCAGTGCTATCTTGTCTCTCTACGGTTCAAGCAAAGCTCAGAATGTTTCCTGGAGTCCGTCAGTAAAGCTATATGCGTCAAATCCGGACTCGATTAATGATTTGGTAAACACAGATTATGCTACTCTTGGCAGTCTTGCACTTAGTGATACTGCCATTAGTTATGCCTCCTGGAACACGGCTGGATATAATGATTTTTTACTGAATGCTTATGGTCTTACGGCAATCAGTACCACCGGGATTAGCATGTTCGGCACCCGTTCTAACTATGATGGTGACAATAATAGGCCTACTTCAGGTTCGGGGTATGCGCAAGCTTCCTTTTATACGGCTGAACAAGGCGATGGCTATATACCTAAACTGGTGATTACTTATACACTTCCAGAAGTCATCCCCGAACCCGCTTCACTTTTATTTTTAGGATTCGGAGTGGTGGGAGTAGCTTTCTTTAGAAAGAGTTTATCCCTACAATAGAAATAAAATAAATGGGAAGGATAATTAATGAGGATTAAATATTTAGTTAAATTAATAATGCTGGTTGGAATGGTGTTAAGTTTTTCTTTACCGGCACAGGCCTATATCGTTACTTTTTACCCTGATGCCAACCCGGAAAGTACGAGTGTGGATGGAATGGTTATTAATAACCCTGGCAATAATAATGGGGTAACGTGGGCAACTTTAACCGGAGGGGCCGGGACCTCTGCTAATGATAACTCGAATACTACTGAATGTTTTCGTTGGAAGCATGATGCCGTTGGAACAGATAAATGGTATGAGCTTTCTAGATCTATTTTTCTTTTTGACACCTCGTCGTTACCGGACGGTGCGGTTATTACTTCAGCTACACTATCTCTATATGGTTCGTATAAGAATAATGATGTTGGATATTATGGTTCTTCCATGGATGAGGGTAGCGTTAATATTTATTCTGCCTCTCCGGCTGGTAACAGCGCGCTGGTAGCCGGGGATTTTGATAGCATCGGTAGCACCAATTTTTCTACGTCAATTCATTATGATAACTGGAATACGTCAGGTTATAATATTTTTGTTTTAAATGCTGACGGTCTTGCCAATATATCGACGACTGGTATCACGGGATTTGGCACTATGGGTAATTATGATGCGACCGGCACCTTACCTCCATATTATTCTAATCAGGAACAATATGCCCGGATAGGCGCCTATACTGCCGAGCAAGGTGAAAATTACGCGCCTAAGCTGGTAGTCACTTATAATTATGAAGAAGTT
Organism: uncultured bacterium; assembly: GCA_964506075.1. GTDB lineage: Bacteria > CAZDME01 > JAYEMH01 > JAYEMH01 > JAYEMH01 > CAZDKO01. The sequence continues at coordinate 34,120 of CAZDKO010000007.1, read as the reverse complement.
GTTATCCCCGAACCCGCTTCACTTTTACTTTTAGGATTCGGTTTACTGGGAGCGGGAATATTTAGACTAAAAAAATAACCGTATACAGAAAACGGCGTTTTTAAGAATAGAGACAACTTTCGAGGTAAGAAAGTTGTTTTTTTTATCTCTAAACGCCGCCCGATGGCATTAAAGATAATGGCAAATAATTGTTGAATTTTATCGAAAGATTGCTTGAAGTTTAAGTTCGTCGGTGTTAAAATGGCTCGCTGGCGGTTGAGTTATTAATTTAAAACGTGCTGGATTAATAAAAGGAGGGTTATCGTGAAAATTAAAAACAAAGTGACATTCTGTCTGTTAGTGAGTTTCCTTTTAGCAGCCAACGTTGTCTTTGCTCAATCGAAGGATCGGGAAGGAAGTCAGGATCATCCGTTTATTTCAAGATTCCCTGGTTCAATTATAGATTATTACGAGGTGAAGAAATTTGACGAATATGTTCTTCCTTTAGGCAAAATTGAAGAAAGTAAATTATCGAAAAGTGAACGGTTGGAAGGAAAAGTAACCCGGATTCAATACAGAGCTCCGGAAAACCGCTCAACACTTGAGATATATCGCAATTACGAATTAGAACTAAAGAAGGCTGGTTTTGAAACTCTGTTTACCGGTGCGGGTGAAGAGTTGGGAAATTGGCCGGGGCTTATTTATCAATCACTTAACCCCTTAAGAGACAACTTAAAATACTATTTACAGGGAGATATAAATCAGCAACGTTATCTAGCCGCAAAGCTGTCCCGCCCGGAAGGTGATATCTATGTATCCTTATATGTATCTCTGGGCTGGTATAAATGGGCGATGATTCAGCTTGATGTTATTGAAATTGAACCGATGGAAACCGGATTGGTGACAGTAAATGTAGATGCTATGGCCAAAGAGATAGATAAGACCGGGCATGTGGCCGTTTACGGCATCTATTTTGATACAGGGAAGGCCGAAGTAAAAACTGAATCTGAACCGGTTCTTGGTGAGATTGCCAATCTTCTCAGGCTGAAACCGGAGCTTAAATTAGTCATTGTTGGCCACACGGATAATGTAGGTGATTTAACTTATAATATTAAACTTTCGCAGGATCGGGCTGAGGCGGTAGTAACAACGCTTGTTTCTAAACACGGGATAGATAAAAATAGACTTCAATTTCATGGCGTTGGATTTTTGGTTCCAGTGGCTTCTAATAAAACAGAAGAAGGACGAGCAAAGAACCGACGGGTAGAGCTGGTTGAACAATAATAAGTATAATCAGTCTTTATCAGCCCAACTCTGTCCCAAAAGATGAACGATAAACCCCTTTTAGGCGTCACTTTCACTTTTATCCTCGGGATATTGGTAGCCAACCTTCTACACATCCCTTTTTTTTATGTGTATCCGCTTACCCTGGCCGTAGCGGTTTTCAGTTTTATTTTCCTTCGCCGGTCCTCTTTTCATCTTTACTTAATTACTCTTCTTTTGGGTTTAACCCTGACCAGTTTATTTTTATCGTTTAATCCGCCGGAAAATTATGCGCCGGGATTTTTTAAATTTTTTACCCCCTTAAGCGGACGGATAGAAAATATTTTTGATAAGACCGTGGATAACCCGGATAATTTAGCTTTGATTAAAGGATTGATTCTGGGGAAGAGAGAATTGGTATCCTGGAAAATCCAGGAAGCTTTCAAAAGTACCGGAACGTTTCATATCCTGGCCATCAGCGGCCTTCATGTCGGTCTTTTAGGTGCGATATTTTTCTTTTTTTTCCAGCTTTTACGTTTATCCCGTAAATTTTCAGCTCTTCTGACCATTTTTTTTATTGCCGTGTACGCCCTTATGGTCCTCACCAACGGGTTTTATCCTTCGGTGGTGCGGGCGGCTTTGATGAGTATTCTTTTTTTTATCGGGATGATTTTAGAAAGAGAAAGGAATGTTTTAAATACCCTTTCTTTTGCCGCCCTGGTCCTTTTGATATTTAACCCGCTTTTACTTTTTCAATCCGGCTTCCAGTTATCTTTTTTAGCGGTATTTTCTTTGATTTTATTAACGCCTAAAATTTCTATTTGGATAGGAAAATTATTCCCCGGTTTAAATGAAAGATTTACTGCTTTTGTGTCTGGTTTAATGGCTGTTCAACTGGGCTTAATGCCGCTTTTGGCCTTTCATTTTAATCTGTTAAGTCCCATAGCCATTCTGGCTAATTTTTTTGTTATCCCATTACTCGGTTTAATTCTTAAAATAAGTTTTTACAGTATCTTATTCGGATTGTTATATATGCCGCTGGCCCGGATTTTTAACGCCGCCAACGGTATACTTCTGGATATTTTAAGAGGATTAATATCATTTTTCTCCCGGATTCCTTTTGCCTCGTTTCATCTTCATTCACCTTCATTTTTGACTGTGGTAACTTATTATAGTTTAGTCTTTGTAGCTTTTTTCCACAATGAGTTTAGAGAATTGAAAATTAACAGGAGGAAAATTCTACTTATTGTTTTAATCCTTGTAAACCTTGTTGTCTGGGTTCAGGTAATTAAACCCGGGCCGAATATTCTTCAGGTTAATTTTGTTGACGTCGGACAGGGCGATGCTATTTTTATTCAGTTCCCTAAAGGAGGAAATTTATTAATTGACGGAGGGAAAATTGAGGAAGGGCGGAAAAGACTCAAGCCTTATCTCTGGCGTAAAGGGGTTAAAAAAATTGACGTTATGGTTCTTACTCATCCGGATTCTGACCACCTGGGCGGTTTAATTCCCGTGCTTAAAGGATTCCGAGTGGGAATGGTTTTAGACCCGGGACTGGTTCACACCTCCTCTTTTTATAAGGAGTTCCTGGAACTTATCGATAAGAAAAATATCCCCTACGAGTTAATTAGCCAGGGAGATAAAATCAATGGTTTTTCGCCGGTTGAGATTAAAGTGCTTCATCCCGGTTTACCTTTACTTTCCGGCCGAGGCGATTTTAATAATAATTCGGTGGTTATCGTGATGGAATATCAAAAAGTCCGGTTTCTTTTTACGGCTGATGTTTTACGGGAAGGGGAACAAAGACTGATGGAAAGAAACACTGATTTGGAAGCGCAGATTTTAAAAATACCCCATCACGGTGGGAGGTCAAGTGCTGACCGTGATTTTTTTAAAATAGTAAACCCGCAGATAGTCATAATCTGCTGTGGTTTAAATAATACTTACGGCCACCCTCACTCAGAAACATTGGAGATGCTTAAGGAAACGGGGGTAAAAATTTACCGCACCGATTTAAACGGAACGGTGATAATCAGAACCAATGGCCGCCGGATATGGGTGAAGACGGAAAAATAAAGTTGTTAACCTGTTCCAAACCTCCACCTGCAAATCGGCGGGCAGGCGCATTGGAACAGGTTGGGAACAAAAAGTGATGCAGAGGTGTCTAAAAAGTATCTTATCAGTCTGACGGCACTTTTTAACATATATTTTTGACTCAAAAAATGGTATGTGGTATAATATAATAAATTGCGAATATAATTAAGTTTTAAGGATGATAATGACATTCGATAGAATAAATAAGATAAGTGTAATGGTTTTAATCGGCGGGCTGTTGTTTAATACGGGTTTGGCCCGGGCTGACTCCTGTCTGCGTCCGGCTACGGTCGGAGAGAATTCGGACAAAGCCGGGAAACTGAAAGAAGAATTGAATAACAATAAGAAGGCGTTATTAGATACAGAAGAAAGTTCTAAAGGCCGGACTCAAATAAAAGATGATGTTCAGTACCAGTTATCTCCGCCGCAGGCTCTTATTCTTTATGCCGAACCTTTATTAGAAAATAGCCCCATCGGGGATTTAGAAGATACTCTGCAAGTGCTTATCAAGAATAACGTGCTGGAGACAATTCTTGTTTATTCTGAGGAATCTACTAACGGCAATGTTTTAGAAAAAATCATAAGGGGAATTAACCCTTATTTAAAAATTATAAAGATAAAAAAAGAAGAACTTCTTCCTGATTATAGTGAGGCAGAAGAAGTGGAAGCCCTTATAAAATTAGCCCAACTGAACGGTATCGGACAAGAAAATATACTTTGCGTTCTTAAAGGGACGGTTGAAAAACGAGAAGCGCTTAGAAAAATGGCTAAGAAAAACGGGATACCAATACTGGTGTTTAAAGATGCCGATGGAGAAAATCTTTATTCTATCGCCGAAGTTATCCAGCGTTCAAAATCAGCCCAGAAGGTATTTAATCCTCCCGGCCCATATTAATTTATTAAAATATTGCTTCCTTAGGTTATATTTCCTTAAAAAATTTAAATTTAATCTCGCCTTTTGTAATTCCTGAATAAAAAGTTTAATTGATTTTCTGTTTTTAAATTATGCATCTCTCCATGTATTTATCTATTGACAATTGAGACTTTGGTATGGTATATTCGGCTAATAATTTATTTTAAATGAGGAAAATTTATTATGCTTAAAAGCCTGCGATGGAGAGTTATTTTAATTCTGATTGTCATCCTGGTATGCGTTTTATATGTTTTGCCTTCTACCCGTCTTTATAACTTTATGCCGGATTCAGTGAAGTTTCTCCTGCCGGAAAAGAAAGTAAACCTGGGTTTAGACCTTAAAGGCGGGATGCATTTGATTCTTCAGGTGGATACTTCAAATATGGACCCCCGGCACGCCGCGGAAGCGACCGAAATAGCTAAAGAAATAATCCGTAACCGAATTGATGAATTTGGTGTTGCCGAACCGGTAATCCAGAAAGAAGGGAAGGATAGAATTCTGGTTCAACTTCCGGGGATAGACGATCCGGAACGGGCCATTGATTTAATCGGGAAAACGGCTCTTTTAGAGTTTAAGCTGGTTAATGATAATCCCGAGGCTTTAGAACAGGCTTTAAGAGGAGAGGTTCCGGAAGGATATGAATTGCAGCATATGATTTATCAATCCAGGGAAGGATTATTGGAAGAAAAGATACCTCTTCTGGTCAAAAAGGAAGCGGAGCTGACCGGAGCACACCTTATTGATGCTCACGTGTCAATAGACCAGTCTCGTTTTAACGAACCGTATGTAGCCATAGAATTTGATAAAGAGGGGGGAGAAAAATTTGCCCGTATCACCGGAGCCAATGTCGGGAAACGGCTGGCTATTATTTTAGACGGTAAAGTTCATTCAGCTCCCAGTATTAATGAAAGAATACCTCAGGGTAGAGCTCAGATAGTCGGTCATTTTACCCACGATGAAGCTAAGGATTTATCTATTATTCTTAAAGCCGGTGCTCTGCCAGCCCCGGTTACTATTATAGAAAATAGAACCGTCGGGCCGAGTCTGGGCCGCGATTCAATTCAAAAAGGCATAAAAGCAATTTTATTAGGAGGGATTTTTATTGTTATTTTTATGTGTATCTATTATGGTTTTTCCGGTTTAATTGCTGATTTGGCGTTAGGTCTTAACATTATCATTATTGTGGGTGTGCTTGCAATGTTACAGGCCACCCTGACTCTTCCGGGATTGGCCGGTATTGCTTTAACTATCGGTATGGCTGTTGATGCCAATGTTTTGATTTTTGAAAGAATCCGGGAGGAGTTAAAAATGCGAAAAACTATCTCTGCGGCCGTCAGTATGGGTTACCAGAGGGCGTTCTTAACCATTCTGGACGCGAATTTAACTACTTTAATTACGGCCGGGTGTCTCTTTTTCTTTGGAACCGGTCCGGTCAGAGGATTTGCTGTAACCTTGGTGATTGGTATTTTAGCCAGTATGTTTACGGCCATAACCGTTACCAGAACTGTATACGATTTATTTTTAGAGAAGAAAAGAATTAGAAAAATAAGTATTGGATGATTGATAGTATTAAGGATTAAGGAGTAAGTGGTAAGGATTAAGTATTAAAAAGTAAGTTTTCAGAATTAATAAATACCATAAAAAATACTTACTTAATTCTTAGAGTTTCCGTAGGAAACGTCTTAATTCTGAATCCTGAGAAATACTTAATTCTTAAAGTGAGCGGAGCGAACGTCCCTGTCTGCCGACAGGCAGGTTAATCCTTAATTCTAAAAGAACAAAGGTTCAACCATGCGTTTTTTTAAAGAGAATACCCATATAGATTTTATCGGTAAAAGAAAAATTGCCATAAGCATATCACTTATTCTGATTATTTTAGGAATGATAGTTTTTTTTAGACGCGGGGAAGCAAATTTCGGGGTTGATTTTACCGGCGGAACTTTGATTCAATTAAGGTTTGAAAGAGAGGTGTCGGTAGAAAGTGTCCGGCAGGCTCTTAGGGATATTAATTTGGGCAAAAGCACCATCCAGAGGTTTGGAGAGGGAAAAGAGATTATTATCCGGACTCTTGCCGGTGCAGATACGGAAGAAATAATTCTTGAAAAAATAGAAGAAAAATTCCCCGACAACGCTTTTATTCACGAAAGGACAGAAATGGTTGGTCCGGCGGTAGGCGGGGATTTAAGGGAAAAAAGTATATTAGCTTTGCTTTTCTCTTGCCTGGGTATCGGTATTTATGTGGCTGTCCGGTTTGAATTTGAATACGCCATAGGAGCAATTATTGCTCTTATTCATGATGTGTTAATTGCTTTGGGCGCCTGTGCCTTGACCGGACGAGAGATAACACTGCCGGTATTGGCCGCCTTTCTTACCATAATCGGTTATTCAATCAATGACACCATTGTCATTTATGACCGCATTAGAGAAGATTTAAGACTGATGCGGAAGGAAAATTTTGAAACTATCATAAATATCAGTATCAACCAGACTCTTTCCCGGACGTTATTAACCACATTTACCACTCTTATGGCGGTAGTGGCTTTATTTTTATGGGGGGGGGAGGTAATTCACGACTTTGCTTTTGTCCTGATAGTGGGATTCATTGCCGGAACATATTCTACCATTTTTATAGCCAGCCCTTTGATTGTGGAATGGCGGCGGTGGAAAAAAAGAAAATAGGATGAGAAAAACCTGGAATATTATTCCTCAAAATTCCTTCCTCAGTCAGCATCTCGCCCAGGTTCTTAAGACTTCACCGGTTTTTGCGCAAATTTTAATTAATCGCGGATTACTGGAAGAAGAAAAAGCCCGCCTTTTTCTTAGAGCTAAGTTAACCCAGCTGCATAATCCCTGGTTGTTTCGTGATATGGATAGAGCGCTGGATTTGATTACTGAAGCCGTAAAATCTAAAAATTCCATTCTTATTTACGGTGATTATGACGTTGACGGTATCACGGGAACAGCTTTACTTTATCGTTTATTGAAAAATCTGGGGGCGAACGTTAATTTTTATATCCCTCACCGTATTAAAGAAGGTTACGGATTAAATAAAGAAGCCTTAAGAAGAGCGGTCTATTCCGGCGTAAAGTTAATTATAACCTGTGATTGCGGGACAAATGACAGGGACGTTTTAAACTTCGCTGAAAAATCAGATTTAGATATCATCATTACCGACCACCATGAAGTCCATATAGAACCGTTTTCTAAAATCCCTTTGATTAACCCCAAAAGAAAAGATTCTATTTATCCCTATCCGGATTTAGCCGGTGTCGGGGTGGTTTTTAAATTAGTTCAGGCTCTTTTAGAAAGATTTGATTTTCCGGATAAAGAACGCTGGGAAATAGAACATCTTGACCTGGTGGCTCTCGGAACTATTGCCGACGCTGTTCCCTTAACCGGGGAAAACCGGATAATCGTTAAGCACGGTTTAAAAAGACTTTCAAAAAGCAATAATCCCGGAATCATTGCTTTAAAAGAAGCCGCCGGTTTAAAACCGGATGAATTAGATTATAAAAAAGTCAGTTTTATTTTAGCCCCGCGGATTAATGCGGCCGGAAGAATAAAAGACGGAACTTTAGGGGTGGAACTTTTAACTGCTGATTCAGCGCTGGAAGCGGCCCGACTGGCGGAGGAGATGAATTCCCTTAATCAGGAAAGACAGAATATCCAGGAACTGGTTTTTAAGGAAGCGCTGGATAAAATTGATAATGAAATAGATTTAGAAAATGATAAAGTCATTTTACTTTGTTCCCAAAAGTGGCATCTGGGGGTTATTGGTATTGTTGCCTCCCGCATCGCCGAAAAATTTTCCCGCCCCGTATTTCTCCTCTCACAGGATAGCGTCAGCCGCGGTTCGGCCAGAAGCGTTGATGGATTTCCTTTACATAAAGTTTTAGCGGAATGCAAGGATTATTTAATAAATTACGGCGGTCATGAGTATGCTGCCGGGTTAACCATCAGCGAAGAGAAAATTCCGCTTTTACATGAACGGCTAAAGGAATTGGGAGAGAAATTTTTACCAGATTTGAATTTTTCTTATCCTTTGGAAATTGATGGGGAAATAAGTTTAGAGGAAATAACCCCCATTCTTTTAGACCACCTTAAGTTTCTTGCTCCCTTTGGACAGGGAAATCCACCGCCGCTTTTTCTTACCCGGAATCTTCAATTGGATGATTTTCCCCGGGTAGTCGGTAGGAATCATTTGAAATTTATGGTCAGGGAAAAAAATAACCTGCGGGAAGTGATTGGTTTCGGCTTTGGCGACAGGTTACCTCAGCTGATGCCGGCTAATAAAAAAATTGATATAGTTTATTCTCCGGAAATTAACGAGTGGCAGGGGGAGTCTTTTATTCAACTGAATTTAAAAGATATAGAAATCTCTGGCGACTAAAATATAAATCTTACTTCTTTAGGCATTTTTCTGGAAGGTTCTCAGACAGCGCATACAGATTTTATAATAACGGGTAGACCCTTGATAAGTTAATTTAGCCGTTCTTAAATTGGGTAGCCAGCGTCTTTTGGTTCTATTTTTGGCGTGACTGACTCGATTCCCAACCATTGGTTTTTTACCGCAGATCTCACAAACTCTAGCCATTATATATCTCCTTTAAAATTTAACACTTAGCTCTTGCATATTACATTTTAGGAGCTATAATATATCATATTGAAAGATTTTTAGCAAGAAGATTATTTATCCTCCCGTGACGTACTAATATTTTTTTATATTTATATATAGAAATGAAAGAAGCCAGTTTTTATCATAGTTTAGATAATAATACGGTGCGTTGTTTTCTTTGTAATCACCGCTGCCTTATTTTACCCGGTAAAAGGGGATTGTGTGGCGTAAGAGAAAATCGTCAGGGAAAACTTTATAGTTTAGTCTATGGTCGGTTGATTGCTCAACATGTTGACCCCATAGAAAAGAAACCCTTATTTCATTTTCTGCCCGGCTCTTTAGCTTATTCTATAGCTTCGGTCGGCTGTAATTTCCGCTGTTTCCATTGCCAGAATGCCGATATTTCTCAATTCCCTTACCTGAATCAAGAAATCATAGGTGAAAACGTTCAACCCTCGGAAGTAGTCAAGCAAGCCGGGGACTCCGGTTGCCAGAGTATTTCTTATACCTATACCGAACCGACCATTTTTCTGGAATTTACTTATGATACTGCTCTCCTGGCTAAAGAAGCCGGTTTTAAAAATACCTTTGTTACCAATGGATATATGACTCCTGAAGCTCTCCAGGCCGGTCAGGGTTATCTTGATGCGGCTAATGTTGATTTAAAATCTTTTCAAGATGCTTTCTATAAAAAAATTTGTAATGCCCGTTTAAAGCCGGTGCTGGAAACCCTCAAACTTATGAAAAAAAATAAAATCTGGGTTGAGGTAACCACTCTTATTATTCCCACGCTAAATGATTCTGAAACGGAATTAAGAGATATTGCCCGCTTTATTTATAAAGAATTGGGAGCGGAAACGCCCTGGCACGTCACCCAATTTTATCCGGTATATAAATTAAGTCACCTCCACCTTACCCCGGTTGAAACGATAAAAAAAGCCAGAGAAATAGGCCGCAATACGGGACTTCATTACGTATATTGTGGTAACATTATTGGAGAAGAGGGAGAAAATACCTTTTGTTACAATTGTGGTAAATTATTAATCCAGCGTTATGGTTTTCAGATTCTTAAAAATCGGATGATAAAGGGAAAATGTCCGGATTGTGATGCTTTGCAAGCCGGGGTGTGGTGAGTTGTTGGTGGTTAAATTAAGTCGTAAGAATTAAGTGGTAAGTGGTAAGGATTAAGAAGTAAGTAATTCGTATACCGTCGTCCGTATGCCGTAGAATTAAGTAGTAAGAATTCAGGATTAAGTAATAAGATTAAGAAGTAATTACTTAATTCTTAAAGTGAGCGGAGCGAACGTCTGAATTCTTAATCCTTAGTTCTAATCGGTAAAATAAAAATGAAAATATCCAGCGTAGAAGAAGCTTTGGCAGATTTTAAAAAACCGCTTCTTTTAGAAAAGAAATTAGATTATCGTGACCGGGCCGTCACCAAAGGGCTTTCATCTTACCTTAAAATTTGGCAGGAAGAGTCTCTAAAAGGATTGTCCCCCCGCGATTATCATAATATCATTAAACCGATCGTTGATATCCTTAATGATTATTCCGAGGTGTCTAAAGCGGATAGGATTAAAAAATGTCAAAAAGTTTTTAAACTGATAGAAACTTTTAAAAAAGTTTCTTTTTCCCATATTAATTATTTCGGGATTGAATCGCCGGTTCAATACGTTAAAAAAGTCGGGCCGGAAAGGGCTAAATTATTCAAAAAGTTAAGGGTGAATTCAGTCAAAGATTTGTTATATTATTTTCCCCGGCGTTATGAAGACCGCAGCCAGATGAAAACCATTTCAACGTTGAATTTAGGAGAAATTCAGACAATTAGAGGACAGATTTTAGCCCTGGAGGTTAAAAAGGTCCGCCGGAATCTTTCCATATTAAAAATGGCTGTTGGAGACGGAACAGGAATTATTTATGCCACCTGGTTTAATCAGCCTTATTTAAAAAACATTATGCCGATAGGCACTAAAATTATTATAAGCGGCAAAGTGGAACGGTTCGGGATTCTTCAAATGGCCAACCCGGCTTATGAAATCTTAAGCGGAAGCGAAGAGGATTTACTTCACGTGGGAAGAATTGTTCCTATCTATCCGGCAACTGAAAAATTAAACCAGCGTATTATCAGGCAGGTAATGAAGAATGCCTTGGATGAATTTCTGCCATTTTTAGTTGACCCTTTACCTGACTATTTACTCAAAGAGTATGAATTCAGGAATCTTCGGGATACAATACGGGAAATTCATTTTCCTTCGGATAGTGCCGGTCAAAACGAAGCGCGCCGGCGTCTGGTTTTTGAAGAATTCTTTTATTTACAATTAGTCCTGGCTATCAATAAAGGCGGGCGGAAAGAAAGCTCCGGGGGAATAAAACAGGGCGGAGGGGGGCAACTGGTAAAGAAATTCCTGGAAAGTTTACCCTTTGAATTGACCGGGGACCAAAAAAAGGCGGTTGAGGAAATCAGAAAGGATATGGATAGTCATAAAATAATGAACCGATTACTTCAAGGAGAAGTCGGAGCGGGAAAAACAGTGGTGGCTATAATAGCTCTTCTGGTAACCATAGAGAATGGTTATCAGGGTGTAATTATGGTCCCGACGGAAATTTTAGCTGAACAGCACTATTTAACTTTACAGAAATTTTTAATTCCGCTGGAAATTCAGGTTGATTTTTTAATCGGGAATATGCCAAAGAAAGCAAAAAATAAAGTCCTTAAAGAGGTAAAAGACGGAGATGTCCAGATTGTTATCGGGACGCACGCTCTTCTTGAAGAAGGGGTTCATTTTCAAAAATTGGGTCTGGTAGTTATAGATGAGCAGCATCGTTTCGGCGTCTTACAGAGAGCGGCGCTGAAAGCTAAAGGCTTAAATCCGGATATTTTGATAATGACGGCTACGCCAATCCCCAGGACTTTGTCTTTAACTGTTTACGGAGATTTAGATATCTCTACGATTGGTTCTCTTCCGGCCGGCCGGAAACCCATCACTACTTATTGGCTGAATTCAAAACAGAGAAGCGGGGTTTATAAGTTTATAAAGGAAGAAGTTTCCGCCGGGCATCAGGCTTACGTGGTTTACCCGTTAATTAAAAGGTCAGAGAAGCTTGATTTAAAAGCCGCTGAAGACGGAGCCGCTCTTTTACAGAACGAGGTTTTTCCTGACCTGAAAATAGCCCTGTTACACGGGCGGGTAAAAAGAGATGAAAAGGAAAAAATAATGAGAAATTTCCGGGATAAAAAAATTGACATTCTGGTTTCTACCACCGTCATAGAAGTCGGCATTGATATTTCTAACGTGACGGTTATGGTTATTGAAGAAGCCCAGCGTTTCGGTTTAGCCCAGCTTCATCAGTTAAGAGGGAGGATAGGACGAGGGGAGTTCCCTTCATATTGTATTCTGTTTTCTGATTCTTCAGATGAACTGAGCCGCCGGAGGCTTCAAGTGATGACGGAGACAACTGACGGATTTAAAATTGCGGAAGAAGACTTAGGTATGCGCGGCCCGGGTGAATTTTTGGGTACCCGCCAGCACGGGCTACCTGAATTTAGAATTGGTAATATCGTTTCAGATTTAAAAATATTGGAGCAAGCCAGAGAGACTGCTTTTAAGCTGATAAAAGAAGACCCGGCCTTATCTTTTCCGGAACATCAGTTGTTAGGGAAAAGTTTGAGGGAAAAATTCAAAAATAAACTTAAGCTGATTTCTGTTAGTTAATGTAACGACTCAATAGGAAAGCGGAATATGAAATTTAGGCGGCAAATTTTGATATTTATCGGGATAGTCGTTGTTTGTTTATTAATCGGGGTTAAAATACTGAATAGATTTCATGATAAGTTTCAAAAACCTTTAAAACTACATAAAGATTACAACGTGGTTATGGTTCATTTTTATCCTTTAAGGGCAGACCATCTCGGTTGTTACGGATACACCCAGAATACCTCTCCCGGTATAGATAAGCTGGCTAAAGATTCAGCCGTTTTTTATAATAATTTTTCTCCCAACACGCTTACGCTTACCGCTTTTACGTCAATTATGTGCTCTTTATATCCGGCTTCACACGGGGTGTTTTATGTAGATAAAGATAAACTTTCTTTTTCTATCGAAACTTTAGGCGAAATTCTTAAAAAATACGGATATAACAATGCCTGGTTCGCCGATAAAAAATTTCTTTTTATGGAAGGAACAGGCGACCGGGGATTTGCTAAAATAAGCTATAGCGATAATTTGTCTGAATTAAGAGAAAATTTTATAAGCTGGCTAAAGCAGAATAAAAACAGAAAATTTTTTGTTGTTTTAAGCTCATCTGATTTACACGCCCCATATTATATGGAGACTCAATACAGGAAGAAATACTTGGATAAATTTATCAAAGAGAAACCAGAAGGACTCGAAGTTATAGAATCTCAAGAGGAGTTCCAGAAGGCGATATTCAAACGTATAAAAGAAGCTTTATTAAACCCCGAGGATAATGCTTGGAAAATATTAGATAAACAATTAATCAACGAACCGGTATTCAAAAATTCCTTTCAGGGGGATTACACGCCGGATAAATTTCATCGCTACCGGTCATTCATGGCTTCTAAATATAAAAGCTACGCGATTGATAGTATGGAAATTCGGGTTCATGTATCCAAACTTAAAGAGGATATCAGGGCGGTTAAATATGGAGAATGCTTGTACAATACACAGCTTTTGACTCTTGACACGGAGATTATTAAACCTCTGATTAAAAAACTCAAGCAGCTTTCTCTTTATGATAACACGGTCATTATCTTTTGTTCTTCCCATGGGCAGGAATTCTTTGACCACGGCCAATTCGGTCATGGTCTTAGACTGTATGACGAATTAATCCGTGTTCCTCTTATAATTAAGATTCCCGGGATAAGAAAAGAAAAACGGATTCAGGAATTAACCAGTACGGTTGACATTTTGCCGACAATTTTAGACTTGCTGGGAATACCTATACCTTCTTATGCCCAGGGTAGGAGCCTAAAGGAATTTATGGTCGGTAAAGAAGTAACTAAGCCTCTTCATGACTATATTTATGGCCGGACAATATACGCCTCTTCCATTCGTTCCAAGGAATGGAAACTCATTTTGCTCCATGAAGAAGCCGGCACGAAAGAATTATACCATCTTATTTCAGACCCGGGGGAAAAGCATAATCTTTATAAAGAAAGAAAGGACGTCGCTTCCGAACTGGAAAGAGAACTGAAAAAATGGGAAGAGACTTTGCCTTCATATGTCGACCGGGAATATCCTTTTTCACCCGAGGTTGACGAAGCGGCACAGGAGAGAATACGAAAAACGGGATATTGGTAAAATTTGGAACCCAGGTTTTAATAACGTGTTAACTGAATAATACAACAAATGGAATTTCCTTTTTTAAAAAGAATTTTCACCGGGCTGTTATTAGCTGTTTTTTTAATCGGCGGGTTCATAATATTTAAGAACCTGGGAAGAAAGCCGTCTTACCAAAATTGTAATATTATCCTGATTCACGTTGTCCCCTTAAGAGCGGACCACCTGAGTTGTTACGGATATTTCAGGGAGACTTCACCTAATCTGGATAAAATGGCCCGGGAATCTATTGTTTTTATGAATAATTTTACGCCTAACGCCTGGACCATTACCAGTTTTATGTCTCTGATTACCTCTTTGTATCCGGCTTCTCACGGGGTTTTTTACGTAGGTAAAGATAAACTTTCTCCTGACGTTCAGACCCTGGCCCAGATTCTTCAGATGTACGGTTATAAGACGGCCTGGTTTGGAACAAAAGATGAACCGCAATTAGACCCGGCGATCGGTGTCGGGCAGGGATTTGAAACCATAAGCTTTTTCCCCTCTGATTTAAAAACAGGGAGAATAATTATATTGGACTGGCTGGAGAACAACAAAAATAAAAAATTTTTTCTGGGTTTTCATAGTTTTTACGTTCATGCTCCTTACACGCCTTCTTTATTATATAAAGAAAAATTTACAACCCGGCAAAATGATAAAATAATAGAGTCAAAGGAGCAACTCAATAAAGTAACGTTTGAAGCTATTAAGGAGGCGTTATCCCGCCGGGAAGGAGATATCTGGAAATTATTAAGGGAAGAGCTAACCGCTGAATTTATCGCCAAAGGTCTGTTTCGGGGAGATTTTGACCAGACTAAACTTGAGCAAATTTTAACTGTGCTTAAAGAGAAGGATAAGAATGTCTATCGGTGGGCTTGTATCAGGGATAGGGTTTACTGGTCTAAGATTAGGGCCGAAGATAGAGACGCTGTCAAACAATTAGAAAGTTTATACGACGCTACAATTTTAGAGTTTGATACTGAGATAATAGGCCCTTTAATTGAAAAACTGAAGCAATTGAAACTTTATGATAAGACGATAATAATTTTTTGCGGTACTCACGGTGAAGCTTTTGGCGAACACTATGCATTTAGCCACCCCTCCAAATTATACGAAGAAGTTGCTCACGTGCCTCTGATTATCAGGATTCCGCGGATAAAAGGCCGGCGGATTCAGGAATTAACCCAGACAGTTGACGTTATGCCGACAGTTTTAGATTTAGTCGGCATACCGAGACCCCGCCAGATTCAGGGCAAAAGCTTGATTAATCTTATTACCGGAAAGAATAATTTATCCATCCGTGAATATGTTTTTGGACAGTCTATAATGTTCTGTGCTATACGTTCAAAGGAGTGGAAATTGATTTTACCAAGAGAAAAAGAAGGTATAGAATCAAAGGAATTATATCATCTTGTTTCAGATCCAAAGGAAGAGCATAATATTTATGAAGAAAGGAAAGATGTTGCTTTAAAACTTGAATCTGAATTCAGAAAATGGGAAAAAACGCTCTCTTCTTATATAGACAGGGAATATCCTTTTGCTCCTGAAATTGATGAAGCGACGCGGGAAAGAATCAAAAAGACGGGATACTGGTAATAAAAAAATGAAGAAGACCTATTTTATATTAATTAAGGATGTGATCTTGGTTTGTGTTTTAGCCGCGTTGATATTTTATTATAGAAATATATCAACGATAGAAACGGGAACCCCCGGATATCAGAGACCGGTTGATGATTGTAATATTATTCTAATTACAATTAATTGCCTAAGGGCTGACCATGTTAATTGTTACGGTTATTACCGTAAAACTACGCCTGCTATAGATAAATTAGCCAGGGAATCTTGTGTTTTTGAAAATACTTATACCCAGGCCGGTTATACTTTCGCTAGTATGATGTCGCTTATGAATTCTCTTTATCCAGCGTCTCACGGTGTATTTTATCCTTTGAAGGATAAACTGTCTCCCGATATTCAGACGATAGCAGAAATTTTAAATATTCACGGATATACCACCGCTTGGTTTTCCAAGCTTTCTTTCCCCCACCTGGACGTAAAGGCAGGTTTTGGACGCGGATTTAATTATCTGGGAAACTTAGAGCCACAAGAACTCAACGGGAGAGAAAAGATATTTCTCTGGATTGAAGAAAATAAAGACAACAAATTCTTTTTAGCTATTGACGCTCTTCATGTCCATGCACCTTATGTGCCGCTATTTTGGCATAAAGATAAATTTTTAAAAGGCAAAAAAGATAAAAATATTGATAGTCATAAAGAATATGAAAAGATACGCTACTCCGTGTTGTTGGAGTTAGCAAATTCTCGTCCCGGGAATTCTTTTTACGGTATTATTAGCCAGGAATCTATTCTGGCTAATAAAGAGTTATTTAATGGAGAATATGCTTTCGATAAACCTATTGAAATAGAAAGATTAATACCAAAAGAAAAGAAAGATGAAATAGACGGGATAATAATGGGGATGTATTTTTCGCGGCTGAAGCGGGAAGATGGAAATAATGTTGATTACTTAAAATCTTTATATGATACCTGCATTTTAGACATTGACCAAATGTTAATCAAAGCCCTGATCTCTGAACTCAAGGCGCTGAAGATATATGATAAAACATTGCTCGTTATTACTGCTGAGCACGGAGAGGCATTTGGTGAACATGGTTACTCAGGCCATGGTTTTCAGTTACACGATGAATTAATACATGTGCCTTTAATAATAAAAATTCCTTATACCAAAAGATATCGAAGGATAAAAACACTCGTTCAGAATATCGATATTATGCCGACTGTTTTGGAAATAACAGGAATAAAAGTTCCTCATTACGTCCAGGGGAAAAGCCTGCTCCCTTTAATCCGGGAGAAAAAAAATAAAGCTCTGCATAAATATATATATGGACAGAGTCCTGAAGCTCAATATATACGTTCAGAAGAGTGGAAATTGATTAAAAAAAAGCTGACGAGAGGGAAATTATATCATCTTACAGAAGATCCGCAGGAACTTCGCGATGTATCTTATTTTTATCCGGAAGTGTATACGAAACTAAATTATATAATGGAAGAGCATGCCAAATCTTTACCTGATTATAAAGTAGCAAGCGATTTTCGTCCCTACATAGATGAGGAAACCCAGGAGAGAATAAAAAAGACAGGTTATTGGTAATAAGAATGAGAAAAAGAGATTCTATTTTAATATTGAAAGTTTCAGTCTGGATTGTTTTTTTTATAGGGCTGGCATTTTTTTTATTGTTTTTTGAAAATACTAAAAGATTAAAAAAAGCCGAGCTTGAATACCAAAAATCAGCCGGTGATTATAACGTTATTTTAATTACCATCGGTCTTCTAAGAAGCGACCATCTTCATTGTTACGGTTATTATCGGCAGACTTCACCGGCCATTGATGAAATAGCCAAAGAATCATTTGTTTTTCAGAATGCCTTTAGCCCGTCAAACCTAACTTTACAGAGTATGATGTCTATCTTTACTTCTTTATACCCGAAATCACATGGGGTAATGGATGTTTGGAAAGATAAATTGGGTTCAAACGTTAAAACTATGGCCGAAATAATGCGAGATTACGGATACAAAACTGCCTGGTTTACCATTCAGGACGACCCTCATTTACACATAGATGCCGGTTTTGGACGCGGTTTTGATGATACCTCGATGCTCTCCAGGACGTTGGATGAAAAAGAAGAAATCTTTTCCTGGATTGAAAAAAACCGGGATAATCGGTTTTTTTTAGCGGTCAATTCCAGAACTTTGCACACTCCGTATTTACCGTCGATAGAATATAAAGATAAATTCAAAAAGGGGAGGAAAGGAAATATTGCTGAAACCCAGGAAGAATTCTATGAAGACTATTATTTAAAGATTATAGAATTGAATAGTTCTCCGGACAGCCGTTTCTACAATTTTATAGATAAGAAAAAAATTTTAGCCAATCAAGAATTATTTGACGGAAAATTCACCATAGAAAAATTAAACGAGATAAGAGGTTTAGTGCCTCTGGAGGAAAGATATAAATTAGACCAGATAGATGCAGAAACGTTTATATCTCAGGTAGATTTAAATGATAATGATAATATTAAATATCTGGTGTCTTTATACGACGCCTGTATTTTAGGGGTAGACCGGGAACTGGTTAAACCGCTGATAGAAAAATTAAAATCTCTGAGGATATACGACCGGTGCATATTAATTATTACGGCTGACCACGGAGAAGAGTTTGGCGAACACGGATTATTGGGACATGGAGGAAACTTTTGCGACGGGGCGATACGCGTTCCTTTAATAATGAAAATCCCTTATTTCAAAAATCCAGGGAAAATAAAAAGTTTAGTCCAGACTATTGATATTATGCCCACCATTTTTGAATTATTAAACGTAGAAAACCCTTATTATGTCCAGGGAGAAAGTCTTACTTCTTTACTGTTCAAGCGAGGTAAAAAACCTGCGCGTAAATATATCTACGGGCATAATAACAACCAGGCGTATCTGCGTTCTAAAAAATGGAAGTTAATTTTTACTAACCGGGATATAGATACTTACGAATTATATAATGTTAAAAAAGACCCGGCGGAATTGCGTAACGTATGTTTAAAAAATGAAAAGGTTTATGCCGAACTAAAAAACAAATTAAACGATTTTACATCTTCTTTACCAAAATACAAAAAAGAGGAAGATTCCTTTTTGCCGTTTATTGATAAGACTACGCGCGAAAAGATTAAAAAAACCGGTTATTGGTAGATTACATATCGGTTTATTAATTAGAGGGTAAATTTGAGAAGAGATAAATATGGAATTCAAAAAGAATAAACTTTTATTATTCAGATTGTTGATTTTTTTATTAGTTACCGCCATTATTTTTCAGGTTGTGGAAATATTGAAAGACCGGCATTTAAAGGAAAGCTGCCATAATTATAATATTATTTTGATTGATATTGATTCTTTAAGAGCCGACCATCTTGGTTGTTATGGGTATAGTAAAGATACTTCACCAAATATCGATAAGTTAGCTGAAAAATCAATTATATTTAAGGAAAATTATACTCCTATTCCTTATACCCTGGCCAGTTTTGCGAGTTTGATGACTTCTCTTTATCCCAAATCTCACGGAGTTTTTTTTATATTCAAAGATAAATATCCATCTAAAATTAAGACCTTAACCGAAATACTTAAACTGTCCGGGTATAAAACAGGCTGGTTCGGTCCTTTAGACCCTCCACATTTAAACCCTAAGATAGGAGTGGGAAGGGGATATGACGATATCAGCGAGTTTCCTCTTGATTTAGATAAAGCAAAAATGGCTATTTCGGATTGGTTGGAAAAAAATAAAAATTCCAAATTTTTTCTGGCTTTGCATACCTACCATATTCATTATCCTTATTTTTCTTCCCCGGAATACAGGGAAAGATTTACTAGGGAAAAAACTAATGGTATTATAGAAAATAACGCTGATTTAATGAAAGCTATGTATAGCCGGATAAAAAAAGATTTATCCCGAAAGGAAGGTCTGTCCTGGGACATCTTTGGAGAATCCTTATCTAACGACATTATAGCTGAAGGTTTTTTAGAAGAAACTTTCGGCGATAATAGAATGGAAAAGCTATTGGCTTTTTTAAGAGAGAAAAGAGCTGAGGAGAGATATGATTCTTTAAAGACAACGATCTATTTTGATAGTATTAATTTAAAGGATGAAAATGACAGAAAACATTTATTGGCTTTATATGACGCCGCTATTTTAGAGTTTGATATGGAAATAATTGGCCCCATAATACAAAAACTTAAAGAGCTGGAAATTTATGATAAAACTATAATTATTATTTTTGGTGATCATGGAGAGGAATTCGGAGAGCACGGCGGGCGAGGACATGGTGGAACTTTATATAATGAATTAACGCACATCCCGTTAATTATAAGAATTCCCTGGATTATAAGGGGTAAGCAAATTCGGGAAATGACTCAGATAATTGACGTTATGCCGACCCTCCTGGATTTGCTCGATATTCCGGTACCTGATTATGTTCAGGGTAAAAGTTTAGTAGGTTTTATCACCGGGAGAAAGATTTCTCCCCTTTATCAGTATGTTTTTGGGCAGAGGGAATATAAGTCATCCATTAAGAATAAAAAATGGAAATTGATTTTATATCATGACGGCCGGAAAGAGTTATTTTATCTTAAAATTGACCCCGGGGAGAAAAATAATCTTTATCAAAAACGAGAAGACGTAGCTTTAAAGCTTGAAAGAGAGCTTAAGAAATGGGAGGAATCTTTGCCTTCATATCAAGATGAAGATTACCCCTTTGCACCTGAAGTAGACGAAGCGGCCCGGGAGAGGATAAAAAAGACGGGGTACTGGTAAATAATACTACAAGGAAGGAGATTAATGATGACCAAAATATTTAAAAATCGTTTATTGTTTTTTTTCTTTTTATCGGCATTTTTAATTTCACCCCCAGCCTATTCTGAAAGAACAACAGAGCCTTCAGGCAAAGCGCAAAAATTATATTGGTTTATTCCTGACGGAATGAGGGCTGAGCCGGATTTATTTAAGGTATTTGAATGGGCGAAAAAGGGGGAGCTTCCTAACATAAAGAAAATGATGGATAACGGTTCTTACGGCTATTGTCTGCCGGTCTATCCCTCGCATACGCCGGTAAATTTTGCCGCTCTTTTAACCGGTGCCTACCCGAAAACCAACGGGGTAGCCGATGGCCCTATGCATGTTGAAGGTCGTCCTCTGGATAAAATAGCTATTGGCGGTTTTAGTTCGGTGGCTAAAAAAGTTCCGCCCATCTGGGTAAACATGGAGGAAAACGGTAAAAAGGTATTTTTGCTTTCCATCCCCGGGTCTACTCCTCCGGAACTTGATGAAGGGGTAACCGTCAGAGGCCGGTGGGGAGGCTGGGGGGCCGATTTCCACGCTTTAAATTTTCAATCAGAAGGCGACCTTTCGGACCGGAAAAAACAGGGGCGTGGTTCCCGCCTTTTCTTTTTGGGGCCGGAGCTAACCCAGTATATTAAAACGAAAAGCGCTCAAGGATGGTTAAATATGCCCGAATCTTACAGTCCTCCTTTAGAGGGAGAATTGAAAGGATGGGGAACACCGGTATTTATTTATATTTATGATTCGCTGAATGACAATAAAGTTAATTATGACCGGGTGGTTTGTTCGTTAGATAAAAAAAATATCCTGGCTGATTTAACGGAAGGTAAATGGAGCCAGTGGTTTCCGATAAAACTTAAGTGGCAGGAACAAACGGTTGATTCGGACCTTAAAATCAAGATTATTAAATTAAAAATAGAACGGTTGGATGAGCAGGGTTTTTTTAGAATCCGGTGTTTTTACAATAACCTTAATAAATATATTAGTAAACCTTCGGATGTTTCTATTGACCTGGTGGAAAATATCGGGCCCATGGTGGATTTCGTGGATAATTTTCCTCCCCAGCTTATTTATTATCCGGAAGATAAAGACACGTTTATCGAAGAATGTGATATGTCTTTTGACTGGCATACCAGAGCGGCCGCATATATTTTAAAAAATTATCAGCCGGACGTATTTATCCACGATATTTATTCACCTAACCAGATGCTTACCAGCCGCTGGTGGCTTGGATACATAGACCCGGAAAGTAAACGTTATAATGATGTTTCGAAGACGGAAAGGGAAAAACTCTGGAAAGAAGTAAAAGACATGTATAAGAAACTGGATAAGATTATGGGTGAATATCTGAAATATGCCGATAAAAATACCCTGATTGTTTTAAGTTCAGACCACGGTGCGGCACCGCTAAATAAGTCGGTCCATCTTAATAATCTCTTCGCTAAAGAAGGTCTTTTAAAATTCAGCATTGATGAAAAAACAGGGGAACCTATAATTGACTGGGCGAATTCAAAGGTGATTTATTTAAAAATGGACAATGTTTATATTCATCCGGGGGGGCTGGCCGGAAACTACCAGAGAGCCAGCGGTCCGGAGTATGAAAAGTTAAGAGATAAAGTAATCGCTCTGCTTAAAAGCCTTCAGGATGAACAGGGGGATAAACCGGTTGTTACGGTGGTAAAATGGGAGGATGTAGAAACCGTCCTTGACCTTCCTAAAGATAGAGTTGGAGATTTGATTATCGCTAATGAATCCGGGTTTGGCTGGGACGAAGAAATGACTGAAGACCTGAGGATTTTTAGTATCCCTTTAAAAACCGGATATAAACAGGCAATTATGCCGCGTGAAACCAAAGCGATGTTGACTCCTTTCGTTATTATGGGCCCCGGAGTTAAGAAGAATTACGCCATCAAGAAACCGATACTAATGATAGACCAGTACCCGACCATTATGAGTTTAACGGGAATGGAAATCCCTGATTTTGTTGAAGGGAAAAAGGTAGAGGAGATATTTATTAACGATAACAGGAGATAAGATTTTATGTTTAAAATTAAAAATAATTGTCCGCAAAATAATCCCGGCCGTTTATTGACCAAAAAAGAAATTATCAACTATGTAAACTCCTTGGGGTTCAAATTTAACGATACAAAATTCAGATATTACATCAGAGAGAAAATACTCCCAAAAGGTGTAATAATTAAGGGGAAGGGAAACGTAAAATATTTTAACCGGGATTTATTCCGGGTTATTTTAAACGCCGTATCTTTTTATGAACTGCAGGGGTATAAATTAAAAGAGATAAATAAAAAAATAAAAAATTTTTTGAATTTCAAAGGCAAAACCCTTGTTTTAAATGACGAAACCATAACCGGAAGTTATAAATTTTTCTTAAGAGACATGATTAGCGATAATCTGGATAAATTAATCAATATAAATCTCTCCTGTTATGAAAACATGCTAATCCATTTACAGGCTGCCCGGCAGAATGACTTCGCCCGCAGCGAAAGAAATTACCGGATGTTAAAAAGACTTTATAACTCCAATTTGCCGGAAAAAGAAATATTGTACCGGCGTTTATTATTCCGGTTTAAATACGATATGGCTTTGGTAAACGAGTATTCCCTGAGGCATGCCGAATGCGGCTTAGAAAAGGAATGCCGCCGGTGTCAATACCGGAAAACCTGCGGTTACGGCGAATTATACTCCTGTTGGAATAAGGTTCTAATTGAAGTGGAAAAATTAACGTTGTGGAAGTTCGCCGAAAAATATTCCCTGGTTATGTACAGCAAAATCAAACCGGATCAAATAGTTGACCCGCAACATAAAATTATCCCGCCCCGGACATTCAGATGTCTTCGAACTGAATTAAAATCAAGATATCTGGAGCACGTCCATTTTATGAGGGAAGAAATACGTTCTTAAATTTGTATAAAATAGTACTTGACAGTTACAACTCCCATATTCTATACTAAAAGGCAAACACTGCTTTTTTAGTTTACTTAATCTTACCGTAAATATATGAATCCTATTTTTATTATCGGCACGGAACGTTCCGGGACAAATTTGTTGCGATTAATACTGAATGCTCATTCGCATATTGCTGTTCCACACCCCCCGCATATTATGAAAAATTTTTTTGTGTTAGAGCCGCTTTACGGAGACCTATCTCGGGACGCAAATTTTAAAAAACTCATCAGAGACGTCGTTATAATGGTTAAGCTGCATCCTTATCCTTGGGAAGTTAAACTTGACACCGAAAAGATATTCCGAATGGTTAGGGAGCGGAATCTTATCAATATCTGTTTCGCTATCTATGACCAATATCTCTCCAGCACCCGGAAAGAAAGATGGGGGTGCAAAAGCACGTTTATGATTTATCATATAGCGCTCATCAGGCATTATTATCCATCGGCAAAATTTATCTATATGGTGCGGGATGGCCGGGATGTAGCGGTATCGGCGCGACACACTATTTTTAATCATTATCATATTTATGACATTGCGCAGTTGTGGCGCAAGGAGCAGCAAATCGGTATTCATTGGCTGAGCAAAATGTCAAAGGATAATCTATTCCTGCTCAAATACGAAGGGTTAATTAGCAACCATCAGGAAAATATCAAGTCCTTATGTGCTTTTTTGAATGAGCCGTATGAAGAAAAGATGCTGGAGTTTTTTAAAACTCCCGAAGCGCAAAAAAGCAGTCGTCTGAGTGCGGCTTGGGAAAACACCTCAAAGCCGATTCTTAAAAATAACAGAGATAAGTTCAAAAACGCTTTAAGTAAGAAAGAGATTGATTTGTTTGAAGCGGTAGCCGGTCAGGAATTGGATTATTTTTCTTACGTCTTGACGAACCCCTTTTATATTTCCGAAAGTACGCGGGCACGGGGTATCAGGGCCAAATGGCGTTACCGAATAGGGGGATTCTGGTTAATGCTAAATGTGCAGATAAGACATCTCTTGACCGATAAGAATGTTGGTCTAAGAATTCGAAAGTTCCTCTTCCTAAAAATTATTAGGATCTGGCGGGTAATTACACGATGATGACCATCATGCAGCGGCAAACTGACTATATCCGGAGAGTTCGTGATTTCCGGACGGGTATTTTCGACCGGATTAGAAGCAAGGATAGCCGGTCGGTCTGGTTAACATTTTCTCTGGCAGATGTCAAGCAAGTTGTTATTATCAATGCCGGTCCCAGGTCAGGTTCGAGTCTATTGTTTTCAATTTTGCGAAAGTTTCCCGGTTTTTATTCCCCAAGCGGCGAAAACGTTCCTTTCTATAGATTGCATGGTTTTTTATCTGATACTTTCCCCTCAGATGAAATCCCTCCGGAATTTATCCGCCAAGGGCGGTATTCAAGGGGTTTATCACGCGATTTCCTCAGTGATTTTTCAATTGAAATATCTCCAGACGATATTTTTAACAGCGAACGGCTTTTTGAGCAATACGTTGATGATTTATGTTTGCGTTTTGTTTTGCAATGGCCTCAGGTTGATTTTCAATATACCAGTCTTCAGAAAGATATCAGAAAGGCTTTTGAAATTTATCGGAAAAGGCATATAGGATTTAACAGGGAAAAGTTCTATCTTGATCTCCTGGAGGTGTTATGCAACAAATATAAAGTTATAAATCCTTACTATTATGATCTCCCCGGTGGCATGATAAAAAAAAGATTTCCGAAAATCGGAATTCCCGGAGGCCCGCCTAATGAGGTTATAATGATTGAAGAACCACCGTTTATTTTGCTTTCTCCGCGTAAAAAAGTGGGAACCGTTGATTTGAGAAACAGAACATTACTTTTGAAATCATCCACGGATTCTTACCGTCTGCGCTTTATACCGATGATATTCCCGAACGCCGATATCAAAATCATTTATTTGGTAAGAAATCCCGCTTCGTCCATGAACGGTTTATTCGATGGATGGTTGTACAGAGGTTTCTTTTCTCATAACCTCCTTGTTTATTTTACCCGAAAAGCTTCAGCAACTTCCCCGGCAGAACTTAAAATTACCGGCTATTCTGATTGTTATCCATGGGGTAAATGGTGGTGGAAATATGATTTGCCGCCGGGCTGGCAGAATCACGTGCAGGACCGGTTGGAAGAGATTTGCGCTTTTCAATGGCAGGCGTCGAACAGGGCTATCATAAACTATCTCAAGGAGGAAAAGAAAGTTTACTGTCTGGTCAGGTATGAACAAATAGTCAGGAATTTAGAGACCAGGACGCGGGAAATAAAGAAAATATTAGATTTTCTCGGTTTAGACGCCGGAACATCGGGATGTCTAAAATTAGATCAATTACCTGTTGTCCAGGCAAGTCAACCTCCGGAACCTTGCCGGTGGAAAAAACGTAAAGAAATGATATGGCGATTATTGAATCATCCTCAGGTAGCCGAAATTAGCAACGAGCTAGGCTATGATAAAAAGAAAAGTGAAGAGTGGTTATAATGTTATGCGCCTACGTTAATTCAGAATACGGATTTTTACGAGCGATAATGCTGGCTAGACCGCATCCGTATATTACTGGTGCCCCTCATCCAGAAAAAATTCTTCATCTCCAGAAGATTGATGATGCGATTATACAAAATGAATACGATAGATTGATAAAGGTATATAAAAAACTGGGGATTAAAATTTTCTTTATTCACACTCGACCACAGAAGGAAAATGACAATCTTCACCTGTTTAATATTATGTTTACAAGGGATCTTTTTTTTATGACGCCGCGCGGCTGTATCCTTTCCAGGATGTTCTCTGAAGTCAGGCGGGATGAAGTAAAATATGTTGAACGGAAATTACGGGCTATCCATGTTCATATTCGTAAAGCTGTTGATGGAGACGGTACATTTGAAGGTGCGGATGCTCTATGGGTCCACGATAAGTTAGTAGTTGTTGGTGTCGGAAAAAGAACGAATCAGAAGGGATTCCAACAGGTCAAGGAAACATTGAAGCAGGATAATATTAAATGTGTGGGTGTGCCTGCTCCGCAAAAAGCCTTACATCTTTTGGGTGCCATACAATGTGTCGCCTCAGACTTAGCCCTGGTCAGAATTGCTCTTGTAGATAAAATGATTGTAAATTTATTAAGGAAAAATAATATGAGAGTCGTCTCCATTCCTGAAAATCAGGAAATAACAATGCGGCAGGCTATGAATATTGTAACTGTTGCCCCGCGCAAAATTATCATACCGGAAGGTTGTCCGCTGACCAGAATGATTTATGAAAAAGCCGGTTTAACGGTGATAGCGGAGGTACCGATTTCCCAGCTCGCCCGTGGCGGGGGAGGGTTAGCATGCGCTACGGGAATTGTCGCCAGATACTCCCCCTCGGAGCCGGATTAAAAAATTTTGAATTTAAAATTACAAGGTCACATGTACTAATTTAAATTCTAACACACCAACATATTGAAAGGAAAACATTATAAATTTATTACTAACCGGGGGAGGGAAATAAGATGTACAACGGACATAAAAGATACGCTTTATTTATCGGAAGATGGCAGCCTTTTCACTCTGGCCATAAATATTTGATAGACAAAGCTTTAGCTAAAGGCGAGCATGTTTGTGTGGCCATCAGGGATACGGAAATTTCCCCACAGAATCCTTATACCGCTGAACAAAGGGCTCATATGATCAAGAAGGTCTATGCGGAGGCGGTTGAAATTGTTGTTATTCCGGATATCAAGAGTATTAATATAGGTAGAAATGTGGGTTATGATGTTAACTTCATTGAACCTCCCGCAGAAATCGGGAACATTTCCGGAACGAATGTACGGTCGGGAAAAGATAATAACGTTC
The DNA here is from genome assembly GCA_964506075.1 of uncultured bacterium. GTDB lineage: Bacteria > CAZDME01 > JAYEMH01 > JAYEMH01 > JAYEMH01 > CAZDKO01. The sequence continues at coordinate 6,727 of CAZDKO010000007.1, read as the reverse complement.
CTCCTGAGATTGCTGAATACATCAAATTATTGAGAACAACCCTCTGGTTGAGCGGATTACCTTGTTCGGGGAAAACGACTTTATCGAAGAGACTTAAGGAGGAACTCGATAATCGTGGATTTAAGGCCGTCCATCTAGATGCAGATGACGTACGTAATACACTCAATGCCGATTTAGGATTTTCTCCCGAAGACCGGATAGAAAATCTACGGCGCATCGCCCATGTCGCTAAACTTTTTAATGATAACGGCAATTTTGTTATTGCCAGTTTTCTTTCCCCTCTCAATGAATATCGGGTGCTGGTCAGGACAATCATCGGCAATTTTAAGCTGGTATATGTAAGATGCTCTCTGTCGACCTGTGAGGACAGAGATGTGAAAGGAATGTATAAAAAGGCACGCCAGGGTGAAATGATTAATTTTACGGGGATCTCCGCGCCTTTCGAAGAGCCCTTGAATGCAGATATCGTCGTGGATACAGAACATTATAGCGAGGAGGAATGTGTTAAAGAGATATTACAAAAACTGGGGGTTGAATCCGTGAAAAAGCACCCTCTTTGTCTTTTTGGAAAACGGTAACGAAAATATCAGTTTATAATAATGCCGTAATTATACTGATGAAATTATTAGCTTAGCGGATTTAAAAGAAGATACCTTTCGGGGCTGTTTATTTCCGTCAGATTGGAAAGATGACGAAAGAGAAGGAGAGATTGTTCTGATGTATAAAGATAGAGCGGCAGAAAACACAACGAAGCATTTTATCAAACGTGCCGGGCAATATAACCACTCATCGTCATGGGTGGAAAATTTGAATTTGATTGCAAAAATCAGGGAATTGGCGGCGGTCGGACCGCATGGATGTGTTCTTGATATTGCCATCGGAACAGGTAAAGTCGCCCGGGCATTTTACGGACGGGTTAGGTGTGTTGTCGGAGTGGATATTTGCCCGGATATGGTTCGACAGGCCGGGGGTTGTGCCGATAAAATTATTTTAAGCCCGGCGGAACACCTTCCTTTTCGAGATTGTGCTTTTGATGCCTGTGTTTGTCGCCAAGGGTTACAGTTTATGAAACTTGAGCAAGTTATACCGGAGGTCTATCGGGTTTTAAAATCCGGCGGTCACGCCGTCTTCTGTCATTTAACGGCGTATGGGCCGGAAGACCGGGAAGAAACATTTTTGATTCAAAAACTCAGGAATCCGGCCCGGGAAAATTTTTTTTTACCGGGAGACATCCCTGCTTATATGCGTAGAAATGCTTTTATAAACATTGAGGTTACGGAATATATTACGCGGGAATCCGTTAATCAATGGATTAACCATGGTGCGATTGCCGAGTATGACAAAATTAAAATCCGGAAGGCTTATCATCAGGCCTCAGATGTTTTTAAGAGAATTCATAATGTGCAATTTATAAATGGAGACATTTTTGATTCCATGAGAATGATATTGGTGAAGGCTACAAAATAACTTGACTGCATCTTAGCGAGGAAGAGGCATCATAATCAAAAAATCGGCGGGTGGGTTACATTATTAATAATAACATTTGACAGTTGTCACTCTCATATGTAAAATGAGAGAAAAACACCATTTGTTTAACAGGCAGCAATTGAATCAAGAAAGGAGGAAACTAATGAAACTGAAAATAAATTTATGCGGTTTAATTATAGTGTTTTTAATCTTCGGGACGTCTGTCGGCGCTTTAGCCAGAGACGACTGGGAAAATTGGTCCGCTTTAAATTTAAAAAAAGGCCTTAATGAAAAAACGGATTTAAAACTATCCTTAACCGGCCGTTTTCGGGACGATATAAGTGACTTTTATTATGGAGGTGTTCAGATTGGGCCGGTTTTTAAAGTCAATAAATATTTTCAGCTTTCCCCCGCCTATTATTATATCGAGTCCAAATCTGGTGGACATTTTGATACGGAACATCGATATATGCTGGATGCTACTTTTAACTGGAAGGTCAAAAAATTAAAACTCTGCCATCGTTCCAGATTTGAATACCGGGATTTGCCTTCTCTAAGCCGCTGGAGATACCGGGATTTTATAAAAATCGGTTTACCGACGAAATTTTTCAATCATGATTTTACTCCTTATGTTTCTGAAGAGATTTTTTATGAAGAAAGAAGAAACGAATTTAACCAGAACCGCGTTTCTTTAGGGACGACCGTTAAAATAAATAAAACCGTGGAATTGGATATTTATTATCTTCTCCGAAGCGACAAAAGCGGGGGAGACTGGTCGGAAAGAAACGTTTTTGGCACATCGCTCAATTTAAACTTTTAGTCTTATTGCCAGGCAAAAATATATATGTTTAAAAAAGCGCTTAAAGGGCTATATCTTATTATTGGGGTAGTGCTTATCTGGCAGATTGGCTCAAATCTTAAAATATTAAATCCCTTCATTATGCCTTCGCCTTTTGAGATAGCCAAAGCTTTTTTCTCGATGTTATTTAACGGTCCCATGCTTATGGATATTACCTCCAGTATCAAGAGAGTTTTTATCGGGTTCCTTTTTGCTTTTTTAATTGCTGTTCCTCTGGGAGTAATACTGGGATGGAATAAATCTCTCTCTTCTTATTTTTTACCGGGTATAGAACTTATCCGGCCGATTCCGCCTATTGCCTGGATTCCTCTGGCTATCCTCTGGTTCGGGGTAAGTGATACTTCAAGCTATTTTATTACCGCGTTGGCCTCTTTTTTCCCGATATTCGTTAACTCTTTTCTCGGGGCAGAAAGCGTGGAAAAAGTCCATATTAACGCGGCCCTAAGCCTCGGCGCCTCCAAGGGGCTGATAATTACGAGCGTTCTTTTACCTTCAGCTTTACCTTATATTCTGGCGGGAATGAGGATTGGACTGGGGGTGGCCTGGATGAGTGTTATTGCCGCGGAATTGATTGCGGCCCAGTCGGGTTTAGGTTACATGATTCAACTGCACCGGATGTTACTTAATACTCAAAAAGTAATAGCCGGAATGGTAGCTATCGGGATTATCGGCTTTGTGATGAATTCATTTATGCTTTATCTACAGAAGAAATTGGTGCCCTGGAGAGAGAATACGGAAAGCTAAAAATTGTTGCCAAAAATAAAAGTAGAAAACCTCAGTAAAAAATTCAATTTTGATAAAGACAAAACTTCAATTCAGGTTTTAGAGGATATTTCTTTTTCTCTTCATAACAACGAAGTCTTAAGCGTTATTGGTCCCAGCGGTTGCGGTAAAACCACGCTTTTATACATCATTGCCGGATTCATCCCTTATGATAGAGGGAAGATTTATCATGATAAAGAATTAATTACGGCGCCGAGCTCAAAACGAACGGTAATGTTTCAGGAATACGGATTGTTTCCCTGGATGTCGGTGGAGGAAAATATTGAATTCGGCCTTAAAGCCCGGGGAATGCCTGAAAATAAAAGAAAAGAGGTCGCCCATAGGTTCGTTGAGCTGGTTCATTTAAAAGGATTTGAAAATAAATACCCCCATCAGCTTTCCGGCGGGATGAAACAGCGGGTGGGGATTGCCCGGGCTTTAGCTCCGTCTCCCGAAGTGGTTTTAATGGACGAACCCTTTGCCTCATTAGATTATTTAACCCGGGAAATAATGCAGGAAGAGATTCTGATGATCTGGGAAAAGACGAAAAAAGCTTTAATTTTAATTACCCATAACATTGAAGAAGCAATTTTTTTAAGCGACAAGGTCTTGATATTGACGGCGCGGCCCGGACGGACTAAAGAAATCGTTAATATAGATTTGGAAAAACCCCGTCTCCCGGAAATTAAAAGGGAAAATAAACGTTTTTTTGAATTAAAGGATTATATTTCCCACATTTTACGGGAAGAAACCCTTAAAGGTATTAACCAGATGGGTATACAGTTAACCAAAAGATTGGGAGATATAAAAATTGAAAGAGAGGGGGAGGCAAATGAAAAAAATAATTAGCTTAATGGTTATGGTCTGTTTTTTAATCATAGGTAAATTTAATTATGCCGGGGCTCAGGTTTTGGAGCAGAAGAAAACAACTATTCGTATCGCTTATCCTACCGCGACCCTGGTTAACGGCCAGATCGGGCAGGTATTACTAAAAACTAATATTTTAGAAAGGAACAATCTGAAAGGGCGGGTTGAAGGATTTCAGTATGGTCCTCCGATGATGGAAGCTTTGGTATCGGATAAGGTAGACGTGGCTTTTACTTCTGAGGTACCGGCCAGTTTACCTTTATCCAAAGGCTACGGAGCCACTATTATTGCCACTTTTGGTCACCTGGGACGGGGAGCGATTATGGTTTTAGATAATTCCCCCGTCAAAAAAACCGGTGATTTAAACGATAAAAAAGTCGGGGTTCCTTTTGGTTCTTCCCCTCATCGTAATCTTCTGGGGATGCTCAGAAAGGCCGGTTTAAAACCGGGTGTAGATGTTGAGGTTTTAAATGTTGGCCGGGATGAAATTGCTCCAACCTTACTAAAAGAAGGAGTTAGCGCCATAATGACCTGGGACCCGGCCGTAGAACAGTATCGTCAGAAAAATAAATTTAGAATTATTGAAGCCGAACCTTTTTATTCGGTAGTGATAATGAATAATAAATATATTGAGCAATATCCGGAAGCGGCCGTTAATTTTATTAAAGCGCTTAAAGAAGCCGTGTTTTACTGGGCGACACATAAAAATAGGGTTGATGGCTGGTTTAGTGAAATTTCACGCCTGGACCCGGAAATTATTCAAATTTGTTCTGATTTTAATCTTAACTATAAAAATGTGAAGAAAATAAGCGACGTGGATATCGCTTTAAGCGAAGATTTTCTTGAAATGATGAAAAGGAGCGCCGAATTTACCGCTGAACAGCAGATGATTCCTCAATTTGATATCACTAAAGCCGTAAATCCCGAGTTAAAAAAAGTAACCGCAGAAAAACTGAATGACGCTAATTATGATCCTTCAGGTATCACAAATAAGTAATCGTTTTTATTACTTATTACCAAAGGAGGGAAAAATGAAGTCTAAACTTTTTATAATAACGTTAATCTTGTTTTTTTTCTCTTTACCGTTAATTTCCCCGGTTTTATCCGCCGAAGAGAATAAAGTCCATATTCGTATTGCTTACCCGGCCGTCGGGACGCTTATTAACGGCCAGATAGGGCAAATTTTCGAAAGAACTGATGTTTTATCCCGCAACGGCTTGGAAGGAGAGGTCATTGCTTTTCAGTATGGGCCGCCTATGATGGAAGCGTTACTTTCAGGAAAAGTAGACGTGGCTTTAACCAGTGAACAAAACGTAGTGCTTTTACTGGGTAAAGGCTTTCCCTCCCGGGTTATTGCCGGTTTGGGTTCGGCCGGGAGAGCCGGTTTAATGGTCCGGGTGGATTCGGATATAAAATCAATAAAAGATTTAAAAGGAAAGAAAATTACTACTATTTTTGGCTCTTCTGTTCACCGGCCGATTATAGTCTGGCTGGGAGAATCTGATTTGTTCCAGGGCCGAGATGTAGAGCTTATAAATATGTCGGGAGGAGAGTCGCGAACGGCTTTACTTGATGGTTCGGTAGACGCCGTAATGAGCTGGGACCCTTATGTGGAAGATTTTATCCAGAAGAATCAAGCCAGAGCGATTAAAACCCAGCCTTTACAATTAGCCGTAATTATGTCTGAAGAGTTTATTAATAAAAACCCCGATGCCGCCGTTAACTTTCTGATGGCTTTAAAAGAAGCCGCTTTTTATCTGGCTGTAAATAAAAAAGAAGTTAATAATTGGTATAGTCAGATTTCCCGTCTTGATATCGGGCTGATTGACCGGTGTTCGCTTTTTAACAAAAATTATAAAGCTGAGACTTTTAACAACGTGAATATTGATATGGATGAAGATTTTATCAAGACGCTGGAAGCCATCGCTGATTTTCTTTTTAAGGAGCAGTTAATCAGCCGTAAAGTTGATATCAAAAAGGGAGTAAATGCGGAATTATTGAAGAAAGCAGATGAAAAATTAAAAGAAATAGAATATGACCCTTCGCAGATAACGGTTACTAAACCTTCCCAAGAGAAGAGTGTTTCCTGGTAAATAATGGAGATGAAATAATTTTTTAATAGAGATTATTATTTTCATCATTTGTCATATGAACAAATAATAATATGAAGAAGAAAAAAATAAATTTTGTTCTGGTTGTTCCGCCTTCTTCCCAGATTTTATCCTCATCTAAAAAAACCCTGCAGAAATCTCCTCCAGAAGGGATATCTTACATTGCCGCTACCCTCAAGCAGGCCGGTTATAGCGTTGACATTATTGATTTCAGAGGGGAAGGAAATTTTTCAGGAGCTATCCCGGATAAAGACCAAACCGTTATCGGCATAACCACTTTTGCCGACAGTTTCTGTTTTCTGGAAGATTTCATCCAAAAAATAAAAGCCAATCGGCAAGATTCTATCGTTATCCTGGGTGGTCCTTTAGTAACTGCAGCTCCGGAAATACTTATGAAAATTTTACCGGTCGATTACGCGGTGCTGGGAGAAGGTGAATTGAGTATCCTGAAATTGATGAATAATCTATCAGAAAACAAAAAGGAATCTATATTTAACATGCCGGGCGTGGGTTATAAAAAAGCCGGGGAAATTTTTTTAAATCTCTCCAGACCACAGACTGTAAATTTAGACAATCTTCCTCTTTTAGATTTTAGTTTCTGGCCGACCGTTAAAGAACGGGGAAAATTAGAAATAATAGGTCTTTCTTCCGCCCGGGGTTG
>CAZDKO010000006.1:2035-60529 GCA_964506075.1 uncultured bacterium | reverse complement strand
AATTTTCTCACGAAAATCGGGTTTATATCAAGGGAGAAGAACCCCGGATACCTTTAACCACCACTCAGGAAGCGATTTTATCCCGGGTTAAAGCCACACCCGGCGTTAAGATGATAGAGGTTAGAAGAGCTCTGCAATTAAGCGAGACCGGTATGAACATCAATATGGCCATATTGAAGGAATTAAATCTGGTGGAGGTGAAGGATAGAGGTCGGGCGGTATGTCTTTTCCCGAAAGGTACGGCACCTAATTTACTCCTTAACGCCCGGCAGAATAAGGTCCTGGAGAAAATTTTAGCTCAGAACGGTTTGTCCGTACAGGAAATTGCCGACCAGACGGATATACACCGGAATACGGTTAAGTGGTGTGTATACGTTTTAGAGAATAAAGGTCTGGTTGAAACGAGACATGTCGGGAATGACTTAAAAGTATTTATAAAAGGAACAGCCCCTCTCTTAGCTCTTACTTTACCTCAGGAAAAGATTTTAGAAACGGTCAGGAAAACCGGCGGTTTAAGTCAGAAAAAAATTGCCGCCGCAACCGGTTTAACCGACGCTGTCGTTAGTGATAACCTGCGGACATTAAAGAACCTGGAACTGGTGGAGACGAAGAAAGACGGCATTACGGTTATGGTTTATGCCAAAGGAGAAATGCCGGCGGTCGTTCTTAATCCTCTCGAGACCAAAATTGTTGAAGTCGTTAAAGCCGACCCCGGTTTAATCTTGACGAAAATTGCCGCGATACTGACTATTCCCAGAACGACCGTTACCCGGCACGTTCGGAGCTTAAAGAAAAAAGGGATTATCCGGACCGAAGAAGGAAAACGAAACGAAATTAAAGTTTATCTTGCCGGAACCGAGGAAGAACCGCGTCTTGGAGGAACCCTTGAGGATTCTCAGGAGATAACCTTACTGGCGGCTGATATCAGGCCCGGCGTCGCCGAAGGCCGCATCGGGAACCAAACGTATAATTATCTTGCCGACGGTACCGGCACGATGGTTGATAGTCAACCGGTAGCGTTAGTTTTCCCATCCCAGACCCTCTCTCAGAAATTTAGATCTGTGGAGGATAAATTGATTTTATCCCGTTCGGAAGAATTAGGCCGCGTGATAGATTTAAAAGGTACCTGGAGTTATTTAAATCTTGAAGAGAAAAAGGAAGTCGTCAGACAGATTAATGCTTTTTATACCGACATGAACCTGCCGGAGGAAAAACTTGAAAATCGGGTGAATTATCTGGAAGGAGACATGAAAAATCCAAAAGAGGGAATGTACGTTTTAGTCTCTCCCGAAGGGATGATTACCGGTTATACCCTGTATCGTCTGGAATCAAAGGAAGTAGTCTTGCTGGCGGTTATAGAGACTACCAGAAGGGATACGGTTAAGGGGCGGGGTAGCTTTCTGATGGATACGCTGGTTAGTACATTGCGTCAGCGCGGGGTAAAAGAATTAACCTGGTCCAGTTCGCCGGGAGCGGAAGAGTTTTATCGTAAATATTTAGATTCAAGAGGGATTAAATACACCGTTACCGACGGAGAATATTTTGTGGCTTTCCTGGATACGGCCCGGATGGATTTCGCCGGGACGGTGCCGGAGGTTAAACCTTCGGAAAAATTGATTTCGGCGGCGGAAACACTGGCGGATAAATTTAACCGTATGGATCCGGGGGTTGTTTTATACAAATCTGAAACCTTAGGCCGGGTAATAAACTTAAGAGTAGTGTGGAACACTTTAAGTGAAGGGGAAAAACAGGAAGTAGCCGAACAGATTTATTCATTCGGCTGGCCGGTTAAAAGCGATATCGCTAAAGACGTTAACAGTATGAAACAGCATCTGGAGACGCAGATAAAGGGGACGGATGACGAGATTTACGCTCTTCTCTCTCCGGAAAATAAAGTTACCGGATATCTTTTTTACCGGGTGGAGACTCCTCCCGGCGGCATTTTAGTCAGCATAGAAACGGCCAGAAAAGACAAAGTTAAAGGCCGGGGTACGATTTTAATGGATACGATGATTGAGCAGCTGCGACAGCAAGGAGTGAAAAAATTAATCTGGTTTTCCACTACCGGAGTAGGGGGTGCCGAAGAGTTTTATCATAAGTATTTAAGTTTAAGGAATATTGACTACACGATAGTCAGCGGAGGATATTTTATTGCCCACTTGGATAAACCGGAACTGGATAAGAAAATTATAGTTGACGTCGGCTGCGGTAACGGCCGGGTCACGGGGGCTTTTGCCGGAGTGCCAAACACTTATGTGATTGGCATTGAGCCGGAGGAAGGTGCCTATAAAGAAGCGGTAGCTGAGACACAGGGATTGCCAAACGTCAAAATAGAAAATAAAAAGATTCAGGATTGGGCGCCCGGAGAATATGCCGGAAAAGTGGACCTGGCTTATTTTACTTTTCCTCATCCCGAAGACCTGGGGGAGCAGTCGGTAGAGATTGCCCGCGGTGTTCACCGTATTTTAAAAGAAGGCGGCCGGTTCCTTATTTATAGCGACGTGACGCTGGTGCCGATGCCTATATATCAATACGCCGGTATTTTTAAACAATTTGTCCGTCGTCTGGAAGAAGCGGGTTTTGAGGTTACGGTTGACCGTTTCCCCTCTGAGGCGTTACCCAAAGAGATTAAAAATTCTATTTATTACGGGAAATTTGTCTATTCCCCCGGGAATTATTTCCCGGAGGATAACGTTATCCTGATAGAAGCCACGAAAAAGCCGGCCGGAAAGCAAACTTCCACAGCTGATGAAAAAGCGATAATGGCCACCGGAAGTGGTATTTCGGAAGATAAACTTAAAGAAAATTATCATTCTGCTTTTAATGCCTCAAGGACTGTTTTAAGCAGAGAAAATATTTATGGGAATTCATTTAATAATTTTAAATCCCAATTGGAAATGCTCCGAGAAAGAAAAGAATTGCCGGCCGATAAAAAAATTATTCTTTGTTCGGAATTTTTACTGGAATACGGCGGCGTAATAGATTTGGAAAACGTTTTAAAAGAATTAATGGGGAATGGGGTGCTAAAAGAAATCGTCCTGTATTCTGATGACCCGGTTTATAACCAGATTATGAAAGAGCTCATAGAGGAAGTGAAAAAGGCGGTGAATTCTGATGTTAATATCACGGAAAGGACCAAAGACGACCTTTCGGGTATGGCCGATGATGAAGTGGAAAAAATTAGAAAGCTGGTCAACTTACTGCAATCCGAAGGAACTAATTTGGAAGATATTCTGGGCGTAATCACCGGTGTCACCGGAACCAGGCAATCCGAGAAATTGACTTCTTTTAAAGAACTTTCCAGAGAGTTTAAGATTGTCGTTCTTACCCCCGAAGGTCCCCATGCTCTCTCTGAAGCCTGCCGGTTCCTGATTAGCTCCCCGGAAAACTTCAGGAGTTTAACGCCTCTAACCGGGGAAGGGCTGGAGGAGAGATACAAAGAATATAAGAATCAGCTTAAGTTGTATGTCGAAGCTTAATTTTTTATAAGTTTTAAAATTCATATTTGACAAATCTGAATTTATATGTTATAAATAAACTAAACACATTGAAGTGTGAAAATGACAAAGGCGTTCGAAAAGAGCGCTTTTTTTATTTTTACGGCAATAAAAAAGAATTTTAATTTATCATAGTATAAGAAGACAAGGATGTCTTTCAGCGAGGTAAGCGGGAAGACATCTTTTTTATTTAGATATACAAATAAATGTATGGAGAAATAAACGGAGGTTAAATGCAAAACTTAAGAATTGGCCTGGGTCAGATAAATTGCGTGGTGGGAGATTTGAAAAGTAATACCCGTAAAATATGTGAGTTTATAAAGAAAGCAAAAGATTTAGACGTGGATATAATTTCCTTTCCTGAAATGGCTATTCCCGGTTATCCTCCCGAAGACCTTTTACTCAAGCCGCAATTTATTAGAGATAATTTGAGGTGTCTTTCAAAAATTAAACGGTTTACTGAAAACATCACTGCCATTATCGGATTTGTCGATTGCCGGGGAAATAAGATTTATAATGCCGCCGCCGTTATTCATAATGAAGTTCTGATAGGCATTTATCATAAAATGTATCTTCCCAATTATGGGGTTTTCGACGAGAAAAGATATTTTCAGCCGGGAGAAAGGCCGGTTGTATTTGTATTTGGCGAGGTTACTTTTGGAGTTAACATTTGTGAGGATATCTGGCGTCCGGAGGGTCCCACGGAGAATCAAATTTTAATTGGAGGGGCACAACTTATTTTTAATATCAGTGCTTCTCCTTACTACACGGGAAAACTGAAAGATAGAGAAAAAATACTCGCCCGAAGAGCCGGTGAAAATGGGGCCTTCATCGCTTATAATAATCTTGTCGGGGGACAGGATGAGTTAGTTTTTGATGGGGGAGGGATGATTTTTGACCGGAAGGGTAATCTTATTAATCGGGCTAAACGTTTCGACGAAGACTTAATAATAGCTGATTTGGATATCAACCCAAGGCGGAGTGCCCGGGTTAAAAATAAGAAAGAAGCAACGAAGGTTAAGAAAATAATAATATCAAAAAGAACCCCTGTTAAAAAAAGAAAGCCTTTATCACCGCCAGAAAGAATAAATGATATTTCTTTGATAGAGGAAGTGTATAACGCGCTGGTTTTAGGGGTAAAAGACTATGTCAGGAAGAACGGTTTTCAAAAAGTGATTATTGGTTTAAGCGGTGGTATAGATTCTTCTCTCAGTGCCGTCATTGCCGTTGACGCTTTGGGTAAAAATAATGTTATCGGTATTTTTATGTCGTCCGTATACTCTTCCAGAGCAAGCCGGGATGACGCTGAGATACTGGCGGTTAACCTCGGGATAAAGTTTATCACCATCCCCATTAACAGTATATTTCAGGCTTATCTTATCATGCTTGAGCAGGAATTTACCGGAACCAGACGGGATGTAACCGAAGAAAATTTACAGGCCCGCATCCGGGGAAATATCGTTATGGCTTTATCAAATAAATTCGGCTGGCTCGTTCTGACCACGGGGAATAAGAGTGAGATGAGTGTCGGCTACGCCACTCTTTATGGTGATATGGCCGGGGGCTTTGCGGTAATTAAAGATGTCCCTAAAACGTTGGTTTATGAGCTGTCCGGATACAGGAATTCTATTTCTCTTCAGAAAGCTATTATTCCCCGGCGGGTTTTTGAAAAAGAGCCCGCTGCGGAATTAAAGCCCAACCAAAAAGATAGCGATACGCTACCGCCTTACGGGGTATTAGACTCTATTCTGAAAGCTTATGTTGAAGAAGATAAAAATTTTAAAGAAATTATAGCCCGGGGTTATAAAAAAGAGGTTGTAGGCAGGATTATTGATATGGTGGATAAAAGCGAATATAAACGCCGGCAGGCACCCCTGGGTATCAAAATAACTCCCAAAGCTTTCGGCCGGGACAGAAGAATGCCCATCACCAATAGATATATCGTTAAAAATTAAGATTAAAGAGCTATAGGTAAGATGATTTTAATCATAAAACATGCCCGAATAGAAGGCCCCGGCGAATTCAGTCTTTTTTTTCAGGATACGGACTGGAAAATTGGGATTATAGAATTAGAAGAGAAGGATACATTCCCTTCTTTAAATGAATGCGAAGCTATAATTTCACTCGGCGGACCGATGAATGTTTACGAAACGGATAAATACCGATTTTTAACCGAGGAAGAGGATTTTTTAAAAAGAGCTCTACAAAAAGAAATTCCTATCTTGGGAATCTGTTTAGGTGCACAGCTATTGGCAAAAATATCCGGGGCAAAGGTAAGCAAAGCCGAACAAAGAGAAATAGGTTGGTACCGGGTAAATTTAACGCCGGAAGGTAAAAGTGACCCTCTTTTTAAAGGTTTAGATGGTTTCCTGGATGTATTCCAATGGCATGAGGATACTTTTGAGATTCCTCCGGCCGGACTTCTTCTGGCTACTTCCGCTACCTGTCGGAATCAGGCTTTAAGGGTTAAGGGGAAACCGGCCTGGGGCTTACAGTTTCATCCAGAAATGACCCCTGAAATGTTGGGTGATTGGCTTAATGATGACCGGGTTAATTTAAATAAAGATAAATTATTACTTGAATATTTCAGGATAAAAGACCGGTATCTTAAACAGTTAAAAGTTATCTCCCTGAATTTTGCGCGGGCAATTACAAATTCGCTGAATCCTAAGCAGTAGATTCAAATTGACAAACTGAATGCAATATGATAAATTTTTAATGTTTTATTAAGGCAGATTAAAATTATGATGAATTTTAGAATTAATCCTTCCAAACCAATAATATTTTTTATAGTTTTTCTCTTCCTTTTTCTAAATATCGGTGAGCCATACCTTCATAATCACTCTGACGGAGAATTTCACGATAATTGTTTTGCCTGTCAGTGGTCTATTATTTTTATTTTCACCTTCTCCATCGTTCTTGTTTTCCTTAGCCTGTTTTTAAATTTCGAAGTTTACTCTTTATTCAACCTGTCGATTTTTATTGTCAAACCTTGCTCAGTTGTTCAATACCTTCGGTCTCCTCCAATCTGGACCTCCATTTAAACAACCATCATTACATTCCATAATTCCTGATAAAAAAATAAAAATTTAGGAGGTAAATATCAATGAAAAAAGGTTTGATATTTCTATTTATGTTTTTTATTTTTAATCCTTACTTATATGCACAGCAGAAAACAGTTAAAGAGGAAGCTTATCCCACCCCTTTGGCGGGAATGGGCAAGCGGGCATTGGACCTTCCTGATATAAGTGTAATCGGAGATATTTTGGGAACTTACAGTGAAGATAAAAATGACTCTGGCCGTAATAAAGTTATTTTAAGAGAAGCGGAAATCGCCCTGCAGGGTTATTTATATCCTGATATCCACGCTGATATTATTGCTGCTTTACATCGGCATACTGATGATGAAGAGGAACACTACGAAGCAGAGTTGGAGGAAGGATATATCAGTTTTTTGAAAACACCTGTTCCGGGATTAAGTGTTAAAGCCGGTAAAAAACTTCTGGATTTTGGTAAGTTAAATCCCCTTCATCCGCACCATTGGAATTTTGTAGACAGACCGGAGGTTCTAAAAAGTTATCTGGGCGACCATGGTTTAGCCGGACAGGGAGTAAATTTTAGTTATCTCCTGCCGACATCTTTTTTCTTACAGTGTGATTTGGGCGGTTGGTATGTTGATTCCGAACACACTCATTCTGAGGACATTCTGGGGTTATCCGGTGAGACTTATTCCACCAGATTGTGGTCATCTTTTGAATTCTTGGAAAACCAGGAGTTTGAATTAGGTTTAAGCGGTGTCAGTGGTTACGGCACTCATCGTTCTGAACATGAAGATAAGGTCAAAATCGGTGGTCTTGATTTGACCTACCGTTACCTGGGAGAGGGGCTTAGGCGTTTAATTTTTCAGAATGAGTTTTTGTTTTTAAACAGAAAGGTGCCTGTAGGTACTCTGGACAGATGGGGTTTTTATAGTTCTCTTAACTATCGTTTTGATAAATACTGGGATGTGGGTTTACTTTATAATTGGATGGAAACGCCTTTTCCCGACCAGGAGGAAAAATCTTCTATTTCCGGAATCTTAACGCGAAGCTTAACCGAAACAACTAAATTAAGATTACAATATAAATATGATACCGAGACAAAGGACCACACGGTTTACTTACAGACAACTTTTGGTATTGGTCCGCACGCTCATCCCTTACAATAGAAACCATCCATTAATAAAGAAGGAGAGGATTGAATTTTTCTCTCTTCAGGAGGATAAAATGAAGAGAAGGTGCTTTATTTTTTTTGTTTTGTTATTTTTATGTTTATCGTCATCTTTAAAAGCGGAGGGAATTATAAAGGTAGTAACCACTACTTCTGATTTGGCCTCTATAGCCCAGGAAATCGGTAAAGATAGAATTTCGGTAGTCAGTCTATCCAGAGGAACTCAGGACCCCCATTTTATCGAGGTTAGACCTTCTATGGTAGTTAAATTAAAGTCAGCCGATTTATTGATTTTGGTCGGTATGAATTTAGATATCTGGGTTCAGTCTCTGATTGATGCTTCAAGAAATCCTAAGATTAGTTATGGCCGGTCCGGCTATCTGGATGCTTCCGCGGGAATAAAAAAGCTTGAGGTTCCTCAAGACAAAATTGACGCTTCTATGGGACATCTCCATATTTATGGAAACCCGCATTACTGGCTTGACCCTTTAAACGGAAAAATTATTGCTTCTAACATTGCCGGTCGTTTGGCGGAAATTTCACCTCAGGATGCTTCTTATTTTCAGGATAATCTTTTAAAATTTAATCGGCAGATGGATGAAAAAATAACCGGGTGGGAGCAAAAGATGGCTCCTTTTAAAGGTCAGAAAATTGTCACCTACCACCGCAGTTGGCCGTACTTTACCAATCGGTTCGATTTAATTGTTCCCTGTGAAATTGAACCGAAGCCCGGTATCCCGCCCTCTCCTAAACATCTTAAAGAAGTTATTGAGATAGTGAAACGGGAGAAAATCAGGGTTATTCTGATGGAGGTTTTTTACGATGAAAAACCGGCCGCTTTTATTGCTGGAGAAACTGATGCCAAAGTGGTAGTTATTTCTTCTTCCGTCGGTGGAACAAAAGAGGCAAAGGATTATTTTAGTCTTACGGATATAATAATTGAGAGGTTGGTTGAAGCTTTACGGTGATGGGAAAGATAATCGAATTCAAATCGGTAAAACTGGGCTACGGTAAGAAAATCGTTTTTGATTCTTTAAATTTTAATATCTACCGGGGTGATTTTTGGGGTATTGTCGGTCCGAATGGTTCTGGCAAGACCACGATTTTACGCAGTATCATGGGTTTACTAAAAGCCAGAGAGGGTATTATCCTTAGAGATAAAACTTTACGCTTCGGCTATTGTATGCAGAGGCAGTTTATTGACATTCTTTTTCCGTTTACTGTTTTTGAAATTGTTATGATGGCCCGAACGGCTATTATAGGCCCTTTGAAAAAACCTGATGATTTGGACAGGGTAAAAACTCTTAAGGCTTTAGAGACAACGGGTATTTCTCATTTGGCGGCAGTGTCTTTTCGGGAACTTTCCGGCGGACAGAAACAGCGGGTGCTAATTGCCCGGGCTTTAAATCTGGAGCCTGATTTTTTAATCCTGGATGAGCCGACGGCCGACCTGGATGTCAAAGCGGAAAAAGAGATATTGAAATTAATAGAGAACCTTTACCGGGATCAAACATTAACCGTAGCCTTGGTAACCCATGAATTGAACGAAGTCATAAATTGCGCCCGTAAATTTCTGTTTCTGGATAAAAAGCGACCTTACAAAACATTAAAACGGGAAGAATTGACCGGTGAGCTTCTTTCGGAGATATTCGGGACTAAAATAGAGTTAAAGAAAATAGATGGTAAACAAATAGTTATCTGAAAGGATAAATAAATGTTTCTTATTTTCAAAGAACATTTTATGCAGACCGCCCTTTTAGGCGGTTTAGTTACCGGTTGCTTTTGCGCTTATCTGGGAGTATTTATTCTCTTAAAGCGGGTCGTTTTTATGGGAATAGCTTTATCGGAAGTGGCGGCTCTGGGTGTTGCCCTGGGGCTTTTTATCGGCGTTAACCCGGTTATCTCCGGTTTCGTTCTGACGTTACTGGGTACGGTATTATTTTGGGCCCCTTTTAATGAAAAGAATATTTCTAAAGAAAGCTTTCTGGGTTTTGTTTATGCTTTTTGTGTGGCTATGGCTGTTATTTTGATTGCCAAGAACCCGGCGGCTGAAGCGAGAGGACTAAACCTTATCTCCGGTAATCTTCTTTATGCTGGCTGGCCGGATATAAAAATTTTAGGCGGCGTGATGTTTATTGTGTTTGTTCTGCATCTGGTATTTTTTAAAGAATTTATTTTTGTTTCTTTCGACCGGGAAACAGCTTTTACGACCGGTCTTAAAGCAAATATTCTGGATTTTCTGCTTTACTTGACGATTGGGGTAACGATTGGTTTATCTATGAAGATTTGCGGGGTTGTTTTTGTGTTTGCCTCTCTCGTTATTCCGGCTATGGTCGGTTTAATTTTCGCTAAACGGACAGGGATAATTTTTTTCGTCTCTCTACTGGTGGGGGCCTCGGGTGTTATCTCCGGTCTCATATGTTCTTATATATATGATTTACCTTCCGGGCCAGCCATTGTGGGGATGTATAGTTTAATTTTATTATTATCAGCCGGTATTAAATTCCTGTTGAATAAATAGCCGGATATGTTGTTTATAAAATAATTTCTGTCGTATTGGAATCTATTATCAATTCCTCCCGAATAATCTTGCGGACTCTTCGTAAAATAGATATAATATAATTCAGTTACCAAGTAGTCAGTAGACAGTAGTTAGTAGTCAGTTTTCAGTTGCTGTAGTTAGTTGTCAGTTATTTGTTTTTTTATACTCTGTTTTTCGTACTCTGTTATCCTTGCCCCCGCGCTAGTTTTTGGTTAACAAAACTGCGGGGGTGTAATCTCTCTGCCGCCCGCCGACAGGCGGGCGACAGGCAGGCGGTATACGAAATACGGTATACGAATTCCTTCGGAGACTTTTATGTTTAAAGGGAAAATTCGTTTTTTTATCATATTAGCGGTTCTTCTCTTTTTTATTGTTTTTATTCCTTACTATTTATTTTTTACGACTAAAGGTTCAATCTTTACCGTCAAATTGGCGATTTCCCGGTATCTAAAACCCAAACGCGTCAGTATTGAAAAAGCAGACGGTGCGCTGGCGCGGAAATTATCCCTCCAGAACGTTGAACTGGCGGATATAAAAAACTCTCCGGAGGGCACTGTTTTTAAAATACAGAAACTGGACATTTCTTTTTCTTCTCTCAGTCAGAAGGGTATTAACCTGGAATTTGATAACGCCCGTTTAATCTTACCTGATTCCGACCCTCTCCTTTTAAACGGCAGTTATGAAAAAGGTATTTTAGATTTAAAAGTGGAAACCCAACAGCTTAACGTAGAAAAGATTCTGGGTCTTCTTTATCCCGGTGATAAGCGGTTTAAAAAAATAAAGGGTGGTATAGCCGGGGCAAATATCAAGGTGAAGGGTTCTTTGGAAGATTTAAAACTGGATGGACCGTTTAAAATAAAAGACCTTTCCTATGAGCGGTTTATTCTTGAAGAGTCCGGGGGAGATTTATCCCTTAATTTAAACAAGACTTCCGGAAAGTTAAAATTAAACGGAGACGTTTCTTTTTCCGACTTCATCGCCGCTGCGCCAGATATCCATAACAGTCTTTTAAAAGTCCAGAAAATCAATCTTTCTTTTTTAGACGGTGATATTGAGAACATTAAAATAGATAACGGCCGGTTAAAAATAGCTGATTTGAATCCGATATTGATTGAAGGGACTTACCGGAAGGATATTCTGGATTTTAATCTTTATGCTGATTATATCAGTATCAGAGAAATTCTGGATTTTTTCCCTGGGAACAAGGTTCTTGATGACGTGAGCGGTTCAATAAGACAAGTAGACGTTGATACCAAAGGGGCTTTGCTTGAGCCGACGTTAAGCGGTAAATTTATGTTGGAAAAATTCGTTTATAAAGGCTTTTCCATGGTAAACTCTCCGGGAATTCTGGACTTGAAACTTAAGAATATTAAGAAAGACCCTCAATTATACGGGACGGTAGATTTAAAAAGCGGGAAGATTTCCGGGTCCAGGAGCGCGGTTATTAATCTAAAACCCAGCCGGATTTTCTTTGACGGCGATTTTAAAAATCCCTCGTTTGATTTCAAAGGAACATCAACCGTAGAAAAAGTTAAGATTGATATCGCCTTAAAAGGGACCATTGATAAGCCGGATTTAAAATTAAGTTCTGAACCGCCTCTGTCTCAGGAACGGCTCCTCGTTATGCTGGCCACTAATAAAAGCTGGGAAAGCGTTACCCAATCCCTGGCTGAAGGGAAAATATCGCCTGATCTGGCCAAGGACTTTCTGGATTATTTTGTTCTTTCCGGTCCGGCTGATAAACTTATCCAGCAATTTGGTTTAGACGGTATCTCGCTTAAATATAATGGAGACGAGAAAGGGATCGGAGTTATGAAACAACTGTTCGATAATCTTTCCGTTGAAGCCGAAAAGGGACTTAAACAGGAGGACGAAACTAAGCCGGCAGGAAATAGAGAGAAACCGGAAGACACAATACTTTTTAAATTCAAAGATCAGTTTTAGTTCTTCAAAATAAGGAGATGGCAATGCAATGGAAATGGTTTTCGATATTGATTTTATTACTGCTTCTGGTTATTTTTACCGCCCAGAATTATGAAGTGGTAAAAATTAAATTTTTCTTCTGGTTTTTTCAGACCAGTCAGGCAATCATCATCTTTGCCGCTTTATTTCTGGGTATCCTTATCGGCTGGATAATTTCTTTCACCCGCCCAAGGCCGAAGAAGGAAGGAAATATAAGTTAAATCAAACATCCTTTTAATCATATCCAAAACGGCTCTTAAATAATCTTATGAAAAGTAATTTTTTGCCTGTTTCCCGGGAAGATATGAAGCGTCGCAGCTGGGATGAACTGGACATTATAATTATCACCGGTGATGCCTACGTTGACCATCATTCTTTTGGCGCGGCTGTTATCAGCCGATTCCTTGAAAGTAAAGGCTTTAAGGTCGGTATTATTTCCCAGCCGGACTGGAGGAGTAAAAGTGATTTTATAGCCCTGGGTAAACCAAGATTATTTTTCGGCCTTACCTCCGGTAACGTTGATTCAATGGTGGCCCATTATACCGCCAATAAAAGACCGAGAAGCGGCGATGATTATTCTCCCGGGGGCAAAATGGGCCTGAGGCCGGATAGAGCTATAATTGTTTACGCTAATAAGGTTCGAGAGGTTTTTAAAAACGTTCCTATCGTCATCGGCGGGATTGAAGCCAGCACCCGGCGGCTCGGTCACTATGATTACTGGGATAATTCTCTCCGGCGTTCCATCCTGCTTGATTCCCGCGCCGATATCCTTGTTTACGGGATGGGGGAAAAACCGGTTTGGGAGATTGCCGAGCGGCTTAAAAAGGGAGAGGATATAGAAAAATTAGACGGTATTCGCGGAACCGTGGTCGTGCGTTCCGATATCAGCTCTTTAAAGAATTTTGTTTTACTCCCTTCTTTTGAGGAAATATCTCAAAGTAAAAAGGCTTTCAACCGGGCTTTCACCGCCGCTTATTATGAGATGGATCCTTTTAAAGCTAAACCGGTTGTTCAACCCCACGCTAACCGTTTTGTCATCCAGTATCCGCCGGCCTTACCGCTTTCGGTTAAAGAGCTTGATAATATTTATGACCTTCCTTACGCCCGGGCCTGGCATCCTTCTTACACTGCTTCCGGAGGAATAAAGGCCTTTGAGACGATAAAATTTTCCATTACTTCGCACCGGGGCTGTTGCGGTGAATGTTCTTTCTGCGTTTTATATTACCATCAGGGAAGAATCGTTCAAAGCCGAAGCGAAGAGTCAATTTTCAAAGAAGCCCGGCTTATCGCCTCGGGAAATGATTTTAAAGGGACTATTACCGATATCGGCGGGCCCACGGCCAATCTTTACGCTGCGGACTGTTTTTTGTGGGAAGGTAAGGGTTTTTGCCGGGACAGGAAATGTCTGTTACCGGATAAATGTAAAAACCTTAAGTTAGGCTATGAACAATCTCTCCAGTTATATAGAAAAATTAAAGCGGTTAAGGGAATAAATCACGTTTTTATTGGAAGCGGTTTCCGTTACGATTTATTGACCGATGATTACGCCGCCGGGTATCTTAGAGAAATATGTAAATATCATATCAGCGGGCTGCTTAAGGTCGCTCCGGAACATTGTTCGGATGAAGTTCTGGCGTTAATGAATAAACCTTCTTTTGCCGTATATCAAAAATTCGTCGGGGTGTTTAAAAAAACCGTCAGTAATCTTAAAAACAATGTTTTTATCGTTAATTATTTCATTTCTTCTCATCCGGGCGCTTCTCTTCAGGAAACACTCAAGCTCGCTTTGTATCTGGCCGAACACAAAATGGCTCCTGAGCAGATACAGGATTTTATTCCTGTTCCGATGACTCTCTCCGCCTCAATGTATTATACGGGGGTTAACCCTTTTACCGGTAAAAAAGTATATGTCCCTGAATCTTTACGCGAGAGAAAGATGCAGCGGGCGCTCCTCCAGTATAAAAATCCGGGAAATAGAAAACTATTGGTAAGGGCACTTAAAGAGCTTAATGCCCTGCCTCTCCTGCGAAAGTTTACCCGCCCCAGGTAGCGCCCCCCGTAAATTCCGAAGGAATTTAAACGCGGGGACTACGCCAGTTGTAATTCAGCTTGCAGACTCTTTAAAAAACCGATAGAATATATTCTTATAAATCTTCGAGAGCTCTAATCTGGAAAATAATGCCCAAAAATGAGGGAGATATTATGGGAAATGTAAAGCCGCCTGAATCGCCACACCGTCATCGGAAGCCAACATTCTGCGGTGCCTGCCGTTTTTTAGTCATTTTTATTCTCGGGATATTTATCATTGAATCAGGGATAATGCTTTTATTCCGTTATATCCCTTTAAATTTGACCGCTTTTCAGGAGGCGGGTCTTGATAGTTTATTATTGGTTTTTATTCTTTTTCCTTTATTGTATTTGTTCTTTTTTCGTCCCCTGACCGGTGAAATTTCCCAGTGCCGGTTATTAAATGAGGAATTGGAAAACGAAGAGGCAAAGTACAGGAGTTTAACCGATATTTCTCCGGACTGCATAAAACTCTTTGACCGGGAAAGCCGGCTTCTATTCATAAACACCGGGGGCCTGGAAGAACACGGATTAACTGGCTTAGAAGCGGCTAAGAAGTATAACTTTAAAAATAGCATTATTGAGGAAGATAGAGAAAAGTTTACCCGGGCCTTTACCGCCGCTTTAAAAGGACAGATTAGCTCAATTGAAATTAGACATACCCGGGAAGGTTCTATCCGGGAAGTTTGTCTGGAAACGATAGTTCCGGTTAAGGATTCCGGCGGTAAGGTAACGAGTATCTTTGGGGTTTCCCGGGACATTACCAAGTTAAAGAGTCTGGAAAAAAATAAAGAACTTCTGACCCAGTTGATTATTCACGATTTAAGAAATCCCCTCGGAATAATAATAAATATAATTGAATATTTAAAAGTAGATTTAAAAAAAATAACCTCGGATGAACAGAAAGAGCAGTTAGAACTGGCTGTTTTTAAATGTCAGGAAATGAAAAGGATGATTTCCAACATTCTGGATATAAGTAAAATGGAAGAGGATAAATTGACCTTACACTACGAAGATATCGCCCTTAAAGATTTTCTGGCTCAAATAGTAGATTCCATGAATATAATCGCTAAGGGTGAAAATAAAAAAGTGTCTTACAGGATATCCTGCGGCGTAAATATTATCAGGGCGGATAGAGAAATTCTGGGAAGAGTCATTATAAACTTATTAGCCAACGCCATAAAATACGGCGTGGATAATTCTGAGATAGAAATAAAGGTAATCTGCGCCGGAAAAGAAATCACTATGGAAGTAAAAAACGAAGGGAAGGGAATCCCGGAAGAGTACCGCGAGAGGATTTTTGATAAATTTGCCCAGATAGAGGACGATAAATTAAGACAAAAATCGGGAAAAGGACTGGGGCTGACTTTTTGTAAAATGGCGGTAGAAGCGCACGGAGGAAGAATCTGGGTGGAAAGTGAAGCTAATAAAGCGACGGTATTCTATTTGACTCTGCCGGTCAAAGGTTAGCGATTTCTCTTTTTTTTCGTTGCGGTCCGATTATTTATGAAAACAAATATGACCAGAAATAAATTAAGCCTGATAATTATATTCTCCGTTTTATGGATGTTTCTGGCTTCTAATCAAATTTTAGCCGCCAATATTACCATTGATTTAACCATAATCAAATCCGAAGATAATTACTTTCTCCGGGTTAATAATATCGGGGAAGATGAGCTCCGTATAAAAGGGATAAAATATTTTTTTAACGGCAGGGAACGTTTAATCAAGACGGATGCCGTATTACTCTCGGGCCAGCAGGAGCTTGTTAAACTGGAGATAGAGGAACCGGCCGTTAAAGGGAGCTACAATTTATACTGTAAACTATATTATCTAAATGACGGTATTATGTTATCGGTTGTCTCCAACGATATCTTTGATTTCGGGGTCGAATCTCGGCTTAATTTTAAAAGTGAAATTTCAAAGGAAACATTCAATAGAAGCCTGGAAATTACCGCCAGGATAGAACCGGAAGATTATCTTGATAACCTTCAGTTTATCTTGCCTGAGGAATTAGAAATATCACGCCTTGATAAAAAAGATAACGGACTTCTTTACCACCTCATCTATACCACGCCTGAGTTTAGCAACAATTACACCGCCTATTTAATAATTGATAAGATAGAGACGATTAATGGAGAATCTGTCCATTCGGCGGGATATAATAAAACGACTGTTTCGGCTGAATACGTTCCCTCTATACTAAAGAGCCGTTATTTAAATTTTTTGAGTTTTAAAGTAATGTCCCGTCTTTTTTTAATCCTGATTTTTTTATTGTTGGTCTTTCTGTATAAATATGCCAGGAGTAAAACCTGTACGGCTGAAATTTATTATGTTTTTTCACTTCTGGTGTTTATTTTGTTGGTGTGTATTTTTCAATTTCCCGGTTTATTCCGGGGGAGAGATTACACCCCGTTTCGGAACGTCATTTTACCTGTTTATTTTATCGGCGTTATGTCTTATTTGACCTTTTCGTTTTTTAAGCTCAGGCGATTACAACCGGAGGCTCTTCACCAGGAATTGGCGGATAAAAAAATGTGGCTCGTTTTTTCCTTTTTATACGGGCTTTTTCATCGTCGTAAATCCGATCCGTCCGGAAAAAGTTCAAACTGGACTCCCCGGACCAGGACCGCTTTTCTTTCGCTTCTGGTAAAATTTTTTTTCCTGCCCCTATTGTGGAGCTGGACGGTTGCTCATTCCTGTTATCTCTATTATGGATTGGGAAAAGCACACTTTGATTTCTACACCTTTAATAAATTTTTAATAATTCTGTTTATACTGGTAGACACCTCTATATTTGCTTTTTCATATTCCATAGAAAGCAAAAAATTAAACAGCGAAATAAAATCAGTTGAACCGACTTTTCTGGGATGGATGGTTTGTTTATGGTGTTACCCGCCGTTTAATAAATTATCTTTCGTCTGGATGGACGTAATTATTCCTGTCCGTTCCAATTTTCATTTAAGTAATACCGGACTGATGGTTGTTAGCGTCGTCATTGTTCTGCTGTGGATTCTTTACCTGAGTGCTACTATAGCGCTGGGTTTTAAAGCGAGCAATCTCACCAACCGGGGCATAGTGGCTAAAGGGCCGTACGCTTTCATTCGTCATCCGGCTTATATTTCCAAACCTTCAATATGGTTTTTGGAATTTCTCTTCTTTTCCGATAAATATCTCGGGGGCATAATCGTGGCTTTCATTATTTACCATTTAAGGTCATTAACGGAAGAAAGACATTTAGGGATGGACCCGGCGTATAAAGAGTATATGAAAAAAGTCAAATACCGCTATATGCCGTTTCTTTTTTGATAAATGATGTTTAGTATTGGTATTTTTGAGTTTAATAAGAGAAATTAAAAAATCGGTGATAACCTCGCCGGGAATAAAAACAGGGGATGTATGAATAACAGCCTTTTTACCTTATTAATTTTTATCGCCGCGTATATTTTATTTATAATCTTTCCGACCAAAAGAACGTTTACCGCCGTAGGCGCCAGCGCCCTCCTTATTATTACCCGGACTATTAGTTTAAAAGAAGCCTTTTTAGCCGTAAACTGGAACGTTATGGGTATATTTGTAGGAACTCTCATCGTTGCTGACGTGTTTATGCAAAGCCGCGTCCCGGCCTATATAGCGGAGATTATTGTTGATAAAGCCAAAAATACGGCCTGGGCAATACTGTCCATTTGTTTAATGACCGGTTTTATCTCCGCCTTCGTGGAAAATGTCGCCACGGTCTTAATTGTTGCGCCCATTGCACTGGCTTTAGCCAGAAAACTTAAAATAAATCCTGTTAATATGATGATTGCTATAGCTATCTCCAGTAATTTGCAGGGTGCGGCGACCTTAATCGGCGACCCACCCAGCATGCTTTTAGGTGGTTTTACCAAGATGACGTTCACAGATTTTTTCTTTTATAAGGGAAAACCCAGCATCTTCTTCGCCGTTGAGTTGGGGGCACTAGCTTCTTTTTTTATTCTTTATTATCTCTTCAGGCACCATAAGGAAAAAGCCGAATTTCTCCCCGTTGAAAAAGTTAAATCCTGGGTTCCCACGGTTATTTTAACCGTCTTAATTATTTCTTTAGCCGTATCTTCATTCTTTGACACGGAATTTTCTTACACCGCCGGTGGGCTTTGTATGATTGCCGGCCTGATTTCAATTTTTTGGGAGAAGTTTATCAATAAGGCTTCTATTGTAAAAAACTTAAAGTCATTAGACTGGGATACAACATTTTTTCTGATGGGAATCTTTATTCTCGTCGGGAGTCTTACTCTTAGCGGCTGGATAGAGGTAGCTTCGGTTTATCTTTCCGGACTGGTGGGAGATAATATATTCCTGGGATATACTTTGGTTGTTTTTATAGCGGTTGGGCTGTCTGCCTTTATTGATAATGTGCCTTTCCTGGCGGCTATGCTTCCTGTTGCACTTTCTATGTCGGATAAACTGCATATCAATCCTTCATTATTTCTTTTCGGCTTGCTTATCGGAGCGAGTTTAGGCGGAAACATTACTCCGATAGGGGCCTCGGCTAATATCGTTGCCTGTGGTTTGCTTAAGAAGGAAGGATATCCGGTCAGTTTTAAGCAGTTTTTTAAAATAGGTTTTCCGTTTACTGTGGTCGCGGTCAGCACAGCTTATTTATTCGTTTGGCTCGTTTGGAGCCGGTAACTGAAAAAACAGCCGGAAATAGAGGTGATGATTAAATGAGAAAAAAAGAAGTTCAATCCTTAAATCCTGTGAAACGATTTATAATCCAGGGGAAGAAATACGTATTACGCGGCGTGCTGGTTTCTATTCCTTTGGCCCTTTCATTTTTTGTCCTGCAGTTCTTTTATATCTATATCGATAAGAAAATTACCGATTTGGTTGACCCGTTCA
This sequence comes from uncultured bacterium, assembly GCA_964506075.1. Lineage (GTDB taxonomy): Bacteria > CAZDME01 > JAYEMH01 > JAYEMH01 > JAYEMH01 > CAZDKO01. Next base: position 41,371 of record CAZDKO010000006.1, on the reverse strand, counting down.
TCGGGTTCCGTATTCCCGGTCTTGGTTTTATTTTGTTTATTATTATGCTCTATTTAATCGGTTTTTCCGCCCATAATGTCTTTGGCAAAAGTTTTTTGAAATTTATAGAGAAGATATTAAGCAGAATCCCGATTATTAATACAACGTATAATGTCGGGAAACAGTTATCTGAAACCCTTTCCCTGCCTGAGAAACAGGTTTTTAAAAGAGTCGTCCTGGTAGATTATTTTAAACCTGGTGTCTGGACAATTGGTTTTGTAACGGGAACCATACTGAATAAAAAGAGCGGTGAAGCCCTTCTTAAAGTTTTTATCCCGACCGTTCCTAACCCGACCTCAGGTATCCTGGTTATACTGAAAGAATCACAGATAATTGACCCGAAGTGGAGCGTAGAAGAGGGGATGAAGATAGTCATTTCCGGCGGGATAATCGGGCCTGTGGAAATAAGTTGAACTTCTAAAAATCACCGTAATAGATTAAGGAGTAAAGGTTAAATGAATAAAAAAAATTTGAAATGTTATGAAATTGGCGATGCGGCTACAGATAGTTTAATAAATGAACTTGCCGGTAAATCTTGTTCTACTGAAACCGGACATTTATTGCGTGAAATATTGACGACCGCGGTTAAATTAGGACAGGAATCCGGCGATAAAGGAGACCTCAAGCTTGTAAATAATGCGCTTAAAGAATTACGGTATTCTTTTAAGGTATTTTCCCCTTATAGAGACGTCAAAAAGGTGGTAATCTTCGGGTCGGCAAGAGTTAAAAAAACTTCACCTGAATATAAAATGACTGAAGAATTTACGAGGAAACTTACCGAAAAAAATTATATGATTGTCACCGGGGGTGGCCCCGGAGTGATGGAGGCCTGCAGTAAAGGAGCTAAACCGGGAAAAGAAGTCGCCTTAAACATTCGCCTGCCTTTTGAACAAAAGCCCAATCCGTACATATATGAAAAAGAGAAGATTATAAACTTTAAATATTTTTTCGCCAGGAAGTTGATTTTTATAAAAGAAACCGATGCCACCGCTCTTTTCCCGGGAGGATTCGGCACGAATGACGAAGGGTTTGAAATACTTACCTTAGTCCAGACCGGTAAATCCAAGCCCAGGCCTGTAGTGTTAATGGAACCAAAGGGCTCTACGTACTGGAGCGCGTGGAGGCGTTTTGTAGATAAACAATTAGTTAAAAACGGATTTATTAATAAGGACGATTTTAATCTTTTTCAAATCGCTACGAGTGTTGATGAGGCGATTAAATGCATAGAAGATTTTTACGGGGTCTATCACTCAATCCGTTACGTTTCAGGCTTGACTGTCTTAAGGCTCAACAAGAAGATTTCTGAAAGAACGTTAAATTTTATCAATAAAGAATTCAAGGATATTTTGACGGGCGGGGAAATTAAGCTTTCGCCTCCGACAAAAAAAGAGATACAAAAGGGGGAATATCCAGAATTACCCCGGCTGACAATGAATTTCAACCAGTGTAGTTACGGACGTCTCTACAAAATGATCCATGTTATTAATAAAGACGTTAGTCCCCACGTTTAGTTTTGTATCAGCAAAACTGTGGGGATGGCCGGCTTTTTAAATTGATTCATATTATTAATAAAGATTAAAGAAAGCGGAGATAACGTTTGTCTTCTTTCCCAAAAACAGCGGTTACATATAAGGAGCATGATATATGACAATATTCTTTCTCATTATTTTCATTACTATGGGTATCTCGTTTATGTGTTCGGTCATTGAAGCCTGTCTTTTGAGTTTATCCCTGGCCGATATAGCCCGGATATCTGAAAGGAATTCGCTGGCGGCGAAAATATGGAAAAACTTTAAAGAGAACATCCAGCAGCCGATTACCGTTGTCCTGATAATTAATACTCTGGCGCATACGATCGGTGCATCTATTTCCGGTGGAAAGTTTGACCAGCTTTTTGGGGCCAGGTGGATAATACTATTTTCTCTTCTCTTTTCTTTTACGATGATCCAGTGGACGGAGATACTTCCCAAGACTCTGGGAGTAAGATACAACAAAAAAGTAGCTATTTTGGCGGCGCTGCCTCTAAAATACCTGATATATTTATTTACTCCTTTCGTTAACCTGGTCCAGTTCATAAACCGGCCGTTTGAAAGAAAAAAACCTAAAGAGGCTGGAATGAGCGCTATTGACGATATATCTGTCCTGGCGCGTTTTGCCGCATTTGATAAGATAATAAGTAAGGATCAGGAAAAAATACTTTCGGAAACCCTGAAACTTTCGGGTCTGAAGGTCGGGGACGTTATGGTGGAGAAAGAAGAAATAAAATATCTTTCTACCAAAATGTCGCTTATGGAAGCACTCATAGAAGCGCATATTCACCACCACACCCGTCTTCCGTTAATAAACGGCGATGACCGTGATGCAATTGTGGGTTACGTGAATTTTAAGGATATCGTGAGCGTCCTGCAGACTAATCCGAAAAATCCTTCGTTGGAAGGTATAGTCAGACCAATCCTTGAAGTTCGGGAGGACGAACCTCTTTCAGTAGCGCTCAATAATCTTACCAGGGGTTACCAGCATATAGCTATAGTCAAAGATGCCCGCGGAAAAGTGGCGGGGCTGGTTACCCTGGAAGATGTGATTGAATCAATAATGGGTGAAATTCAGGATGAATACGACCTTCTGCCGGTATATTTTTACCAGATTGCGGCTAACCGGTTCCTGGCTGGCGGCGGGGTAAGCCTCCGGAGCTTACGGGAAAAAGCGGGTTTAGATTTGCCGGATAGCCATAAGACGCTGAATGAATGGCTTATGGAGCTTTTCGGCCGAACGCCCAAAGTGGAGGAGGAGATATCTTATAAAGGGAATATTTTCATCACCAGAAAAGTGCGCCGGTCGAATATTCACGAAGTGATTATTGAAACAAAAAATGCTTAGAAATCATACTTTTAAGACAGCCCGCGTCGGCAGTTAGCGGGATAAGGTTTTTACTTCTTGCAGTGATGAATTATTTTTGGTATTATCATAGAGTGATTCAAATCATACTACATTCATATAATCATCACAAATCTATATTTTTCCCCGGTATTTCCAAAAAAGACTAACCTGGCAAAGTGCAAAATTTTTTAATTTTAATTTGTAGTTTTAATATCTGATTTTTAACGTAACCGTAAAACGAACAATGAAGAAGGCAAAACTAAAAAGAAAACCGCTTAAAGAAGAGCTGAAAAGAGCGAAAGAGGAACTGGAAGAGCAGGTACGCAAGCGTACTGAGGAAGTTATAGTCGAACGCCAGCGCCTTTACGACGTACTTGATTATAAAGGCGGACTTAAAGAGTGGCAGGAAACCGGACGGCGTTCCGTCAAGATACAAAAGCTTGCCCGGCACATCTAAAGTGAAAAGAAGGATAGAGAAAGTACCCGATATGGCTATAGCGGTGGATTGCAACGCTAAAGAAATATTGGGCCGGCCGTTTAACGTATATTATAGTTGAAACAAATTCCTTCAGATTACCGAAGGTCAGGCCGTTTACTTTTCGCCTGTGCGATAGGTTACTCAGGACAGGGGTGGATTATCATAAACTTTCGGAAACGGTTTATTGGTCTAAGAGAAAACAGGTAGCCATACTTTCCGGTATATGTATGTCCAAAATCAAATTTCTTAAAAACAGTAAAATAGCCTGGTCTATAATATCAAGGAAAGAGTTTACCGAGGTAAAAGGCAAAGACGAAGACGTGGACGCTGTCGCCGATGATATTCTGGCGATTAAAACGGTTAAAACCGCCATTCTGTTTAGAGAAAAAAGCTCCCGGTTTTTAAGGGTCAGTTTAAGGTCAAAAGGCAATATAAATGTTGCCTTTCTCGCTTATAAATACGGGGGAGGAGGCCATTTTGATTCTGCCGGCTGCTATAAATAAAAAAGAAGTTATTACAGAACTTATAAGAGAGGCAGAAGAGGAGCTGAAATGAGAAGAGGCCTAATTGCTTTCCTAATAATATCAGGGGGATTAATCATGCTATACCATACGGGACAGACGGAAGAAAAATTGGAAAAGGCCACCTTTGCCGGTGGATGTTTCTGGTGTATGGAGCCGCCTTTTGAAGGGTTACCGGGTGTTTCCGAAGTTATTTCGGGATATATGGGCGGTCACCAGGAAAACCCCACGTATGAAGAGGTGTCGTCAGGCCGGACCGGGCACAGGGAGGTGGTTCAGGTTACTTATGACCCTTTGAAAGTAACATATAAAGAGCTTCTGGATGTGTTTTGGGGGCAGATAGACCCGACCGACGGGGGCGGACAATTTACTGACCGAGGTTCACAGTACCGAACTGCTGTTTTTTACCACAGCGAAGAGCAAAAAAACCTGGCGGAAGAATCAAAAAGAGAACTTAAAAAGGCAGGAAAGTTTAAAAAACCTGTACTTACCGAAATCCTGAAAGCCTCTACTTTTTACCCGGCGGAGGATTATCATCAGGATTATTATAAGAAATCCTCGGTCGGGTATAATGTTTATAAAAAGGGTTCCGGCCGGGACGCTTTTATTAAGGAGAAATGGGGCGATAAAATGACAGATAGTGTGAAAAAATATGAGAAACCCGGGAAAGAGGAAATCAAAAAAAACCTTACGCCTCTACAGTATGAAGTAACGCAGCAGTGCGGCACAGAACCTCCGTTTAAGAATGAATACTGGGACAATAAAAAGGAAGGTATTTACATTGATGTTGTCTCCGGGGAACCGGTCTTTAGCTCTCTGGATAAATTTGAATCCGGCACCGGTTGGCCGAGCTTTACAAAACCTCTTGAGGCGGAGAACGTGGTGGAGAAAGAGGATAATAGTTTATTAATAAAGAGAACAGAGGTGAGGAGTAAGCATGGCGATTCTCATCTGGGACACGTATTCAATGACGGCCCAGAGCCTGCGGGTCGGCGTTACTGTATAAATTCGTCGGCACTGCGGTTTATTCCCAAGGAAGACCTGGAGAGGGAAGGATACGGAGAGTATAAAAAACTTTTTAAAAAATAAAAAAAGAGATAATATGTTGAGGGCTATTGCAGTATCAGCGGTAAATCAAAAAAAGAAATTATCGTCAAGACGGAATGAATTCCGGAAAAAACGGAGGTGCATTATGCAAAGAGCAATACGGATGATGATTATTTCATTGGCCTTGATTGTTTTTGTCTGGGCAGGCCTTCCTCAGGCAGAAGAGAAACCTGAAGAATTAACCGCTATTCCCGTAACTTTAATACAGGCAAAAGACTTTTCTAAGCTAATCGGTATGAACGGTTTTAGCGAGACGTTATTAAACAATCATTTTAAGCTTTACCAGGGATATGTGAAAAACACCAACGCCATTATTGAAAAACTTAACGTATTATTGGCTGATAAGAAAGCCAATACCCCTGAATATGCGGAATTAAAACGCCGGCTGGGCTGGGAATTTAACGGGATGTTGCTGCATGAATATTATTTCGCTAACCTCGGGGGAAAGGAACCCCTTGACGTTAACAGCCTTCTCTATAAGCAAATAATAGAGGATTTCGGAAGTTTTGATAATTGGAAAGATGATTTTATCTCCACGGGATTGATGCGCGGTATAGGCTGGGTCATACTTTATCGGGAGCCGAGAACGGGTAAACTCGTGAATGTTTGGGTTAATGAGCATGATGTCGGCCATATCACGGCCTCCAGTCCAATATTGGTAGTGGATGTGTTTGAGCATGCTTATATGACCGACTATCAGCTGGACCGGTCAAAATATATTGAGGCCTTTTTCAAAAATATAAACTGGAAAGCGGTAACCGAGCGTTTCTAATGAATTCTTAGCGGAAAATAATATTAAAAACAGGAACAGATACTTATTAAACTTCGTAATAATTTTTTAGAGACGCCTGTCTTTCTTTCCCCAGCATAGGCCTTATTTCTTTTAATTATTTTTGTATTTTTCCTTCACCGCTGATTTTACTTGCTATCCTATCCCAAAACCCGATACAATAATTTCTATATTAATTTATACCTATCCACACTGAGAAAAAATGAGAAATATAATTATATTACTCTGCCTTATTATTTTTCTTGGTTTCCCCGTCGGGGATTGCCGGGCCGGTTCATTCGAGCACAAAGGACAGATTTCGGTCTGGGGCTCTTACAGCGATGATAGCAAAGGAAAAATGGGCGGGCGGTATATTCCCGAGGTCAGTTTCTCTCAGAGCCTCTCCGGCGAAACAATCCTTGATGCCGAGCTGTCGGCGAATTTATATACCTTTACTTCGTTTGATTCCTCCCGGGACATAGAGGATAACGCCCGGGCAAAACTTTATCGCTCCTGGCTTCGTCTTTTCAGCCCCCGTTATGAGGCGCGGCTGGGTCTTCAGAGAATAAATTTTGGGTCGGCTAAGATTCTTCGTTCCTTAAGATGGTTTGACCAGCTTGACGTGCGCGACCCCTTACAGCTGACCGAAGGAGTTTATGCTCTGCTGGGGAGATATTATTTTTTAAATAACGCCAATATCTGGGGCTGGGGACTCTACGATAACGATGATTTAAAGGGACTTGAGGCTTATAAAACGGATGAGGACCGCCCTGAATTCGGCGGCCGCTTTCAGTTCCCGGTTTCAAAAGGCGAGATGGCTTTTACCTATCACCACCGGTATCTTGATAAGGAGTGGTGGCGGAGCCAGAAAGGCAGCCTCCTTTCCGAGGGAATAGAGAATCGTTACGCCGTTGACGGCAGTTTCGATGCCGGCATAGGTTTCTGGTTTGAAGCGGTGGCCGGCGACATTAAAGTAGAACCGCATAAATCTCTCTGGACGGAGTTTTTGACCGTCGGTGCGGATTACACTTTTGATATCGGCTCTGGTTTACACGTGTTGGGTGAACATTTTATCAAAACAACCGGGACGAAAATATTCAATCAGGATGAGACGGTTATGACCTCGGCGCTCTCGGTCGATTTCAGTATCAACGTTCTTGATACCGTAACGATTATCGGTTATTATGACTGGGATAAGGGGAAAATATATCCCAACGCCAGCTGGCAGCGCACTTACGATAACTGGCTCATAAATCTGATTGCCTTTTCCAACAGCAGTTCCGCTGATAACGCCTATTCGGGCGTCGGTGCGCTTTGCACCGTCGCTTATAATTATTGAAATCCTTTCTGAAAAGGAGGCCGATTGATGTCGATAGTAATACTGGAGAAAATAGTTAAAGACTATCCCGTCGGAGGCGGGAAATTTACCGCCCTTGATAATATCAACCTTAAATTTGAAAAAGGTGAATTCTCCGGTATTGTCGGGCCGAGCGGTTCGGGGAAAACGACGCTCTTAAACATCATCGGGGCACTCGATACCCCCTCATCCGGGAGTGCGGTCGTTCTGGATAAAAAGATAGAAGACTTGTCTCACCGGGAATCCGCCTCACTACGTAATCACCATATGGGTTTTATCTTTCAGACGTATAACCTGCTTCCTGTTTACACCGTCTATGAAAACGTTGAATTTCCTTTATTGCTTCTTAAGATGCCGGAGGAGGAAAGGAAAAGAAAAATTATTGACGCCCTGGAGTGGGTGGGTTTAAGCGATAAGGTTAATTCAAGACCCGCGCAGCTTTCCGGGGGAGAATCACAGCGGGTAGCCGTAGCCAGAGCCATAGTCAAGCGCCCGGAGCTGGTCTTGGCGGATGAACCGACGGCTAACCTTGACGCTGATAATTCCTATAATATCCTGGAGATGATGGTCAAACTTAATAAAGAGTTAAAAAGCACTTTTATCTTTGCCACGCACGATGAGAAGGTAATCCGTTATTTAAGAAGAAAAATTCATCTGATAGACGGACGAACGGTGAAGGATGAGATTATCGGTTAATGGGGAAATATTATTATGATGCTGGAATTAAAACTGGCTTATCGCAACATTAAAGGCGCCGGACTCAGAACCGGTCTTAACGTTGCCGTTTTAGCTCTCACCTACGTTCTTATGACCTGGCATCAGGGGTTTTTTACCGGTATGCTGGAGCAGGGTTCCCGGGCGATGATTGATGATGAGATTGCCGGTGGTCAGTACTGGTACGAAAGTTATGACCCCTTTGATGCCCTCTCTTATGACGACAGTCATGGACAGTTGCCCGACCGTTTGGATGCCCTGGTTAAAGAGCAAAAAGCGGTACCGATTTTAATAAGACAGGCCGCTCTTTATCATCAGGGAAGAATGCAGACAGTGCTTTTAAAGGGGATTGACCCGGCTCAGAAAGTTTTACGGATACCCACCGGTGCTCTTGAGGTTAAAGAAGACGCCCTGCCGGTTCTTATCGGGACCCGCATGGCTAAAAGTAGAAATCTCGCCGTCGGTGATTACGTGACTATCCGCTGGCGGGATAAACACGGGACCTTTGACGCCGTAGAAGGTAAAATCATCCGGGTTATGAGCACCAAAGTCCCTACCATCGATACGAACCAGCTCTGGGTGAGTCTTGAAGATTTACGTCGGATGACGGTTCTGCCGGAGGAGGCGACCATGGTTGTTATCGGACAGGACGTCCCGGAGCATCCTGATTTTCCCGGCTGGAAATTAAAAAGTCAGGCGTTCTTGCTTAAAGACCTTACCGCTATGGTGCAGTCAAAAAGATCATCTGCCCGGATTATTTACGCGGTCTTGTTATTTCTCGGGATGCTGGCTATTTTTGATACGCAGGTGCTGGCTATTTTCCGGCGGCGAAAAGAAATCGGCACCCTGATAGCTTTGGGCATGACCCGGTTTCAGGTTATCTGCCTTTTTACTCTTGAGGGCATGTTGCTCGGCGTCCTGGCTCTGGGTGTAGCTACGGTTATCGGCGCGCCCCTTTTATATCTAACCTCGACAAAAGGTATTCCTCTTCCTCAGGCGACCGACAGTTACGGTTTTGCGCTGCAAGACCGGCTTTTTCCCGTTTATTCCCTCAGTCTGATTCTGGGGGTGGTGGTCTTGATTATGATAACGGTGACCATCGTCAGTTTTTTACCGACCCGTAAGATTGCCAGGCTAAAACCGACCGAGGCGTTAAAAGGTAAGGTGTCATGATTAGATTTATTTTAAAAGGCTTGACCAGAGACCGTTCGCGAAGTTTATTCCCGGTTTTAATGGTTGCCGCCGGCGCTTCCCTGACCGTTTTTATTTATAGCTTTATGCAGGGAGTGATGGGCGACCTCTTAAGCTCAACGGCTAAATTTGATACCGGCCACGTCAAAGTCGTAACCCGGGCGTATCGGGAGTTATCGGACCAACAGCCCAATGACCTTTCCATTATCGGCGCCGGGGCTCTTCTTGAAGAATTAAAAAAAACTCAAAAGGATATGGTATGGGTCCCCCGGATTCTTTTCGGCGGGCTTCTGGATATTCCCGACAGTGAAGGGGTAACGCGTATCCAGGGTTCAGTTATGGGACTGGGAATAGAGCTTTTAAATCAGGAAACCCCGGAGACGAATATTTTAAATCTTAAAGAGGCTGTTGTCAGGGGGCATTTCCCGCGGGGATCTGATGAGATATTGATAAGTGACGAATTTGCCCGGAAGCTCGGGTTAAAAATAGGTGATAACGCCACGCTTATTGGCTCCACTATGTACGGGGCGATGGCGATGCATAATTTTAAGATAGCCGGCACGGTGATTTTCGGCATTAACGCCATGGATAGGGGAATGATTATTGTTGACCTTGACGATGCGCGCCGGGCACTGGATATGCCTGACGGAGCCAGTGAGGTCCTGGGGTTTTCAAAAGATATGCTCTATTCCGACGAGAAGATGATGAAATTAGCCGGAAGATTTAACCGGGAGTTTTCTAATAAAAATGATGAATTTTCCCCGGTAATGATTACTTTAAGCCAGCAGAATGACTTCGGTGAATACCTGCGGTTTGCCGGTACCGCCGGTAGTTTTCTGGTTCTTATTTTTATCGTTGCCATGTCCATTGTACTCTGGAATTCCGGCCTGATGAACGGCCTTCGCCGCTACGGGGAGTTTGGTGTTCGTCTGGCCCTGGGTGAATCCAAAGGAGCGCTTTACCGGTGGGTTATTTTTGAAGCCGTCATTATCGGTTTAATCGGTTCTTTCATCGGGACGCTCTTCGGGCTCGCCGTCTCTCTTTACCTGGAGCGTTCGGGACTTGATTTTGGCAGTATGATGCAAAAATCCGCCATTCTTCTACCCAACATCGTCAGGGCCCGGGTGACGTCGTGGAGTTACGTCATCGGTTTTTTCCCCGGACTCCTGGCTTCGGTTATCGGGGCGATGTTTGCCGGTATCGGGATTTATAAAAGACAAACGGCGCAATTATTTAAGGAGCTGGAGGCATGAAAAAAATAATCTTTTTTATTCTGATGGCGGCCTGTAGTTCGGCTTTGGCCGTGGAGCTTACCGGTCCGGATATCCTCCGGAAAGTTGACGATAATTATGTAGCTGAAAACAGAAAAGTTATTTCCACTATGGTTATTAAAGGGCGCCGGGGCACACGGACTTTACAGGCTCAGTCCTGGGTGCGTGGTATTGACGATGCTTTTACCGAATACCTCTCGCCGCCGCGGGAGGAAGGTACCAAGATGCTCAAGATTGGTGATGAGCTGTGGATATACTCTCCTTCGACCGACCGGGTGGTTAAAATAGCCGGTCATATGCTGAGGCGTTCGATAATGGGTTCTGATTTGTCTTACGAAGATTACATGGAAGACCCGAAGCTTACCAATATGTATGAGGCCGAATTGCTTGGTGAAGAGGATATAAACGGGCGCAATTGTTATGTCCTTAATCTTTTGGCCAAGAGAGAAGATATTGCCTACCATTCGCGAAAAATGTGGGTTGATAAAGAGCGGTTTCTGCCTTTAAGAGAAGAGCGTTTCGCCAAGAGCGGGAAACTTCTTAAGACCCTCTCGATTAACGAAGTCTTTAAAGTTCAGGGCCGGTGGTATCCGAAAAGAATGGTTTTTAAAGATGCTTTAGCCGTCGGTGAAGGTACGGAATTTATTGTTGATGAGATTGAGTTTAACGTTGAGATACCGGATTATATATTCTCCAAGGCTTCTTTACGCAAATAACCGATAAGCCTTGCACTTCTTTCTAAAACCGGATACAATGTGGCTTTTGTATCCGGTTTTTTTATCCGGTAAAATTAACGGAGATATTGAAATGCCCAGATTAGTCAGAGAAAGTGTTCCCAGAACCCTGATAAAAATGGCCGTTCCGATGTTAGCCGGGACCTTTGCCATGAACGCGTATAATTTAACGGATACGTGGTTTGTTTCCCGATTGGGAACGACCGCTTTAGCCGCGATGTCCTTTACGTTTCCGGTAGTGATGCTGCTGGGATTCATCACGCGCGGGGTGGGGACCGGAGCGATGACGGTTGTGGCTCACGCCCTGGGTCGAAAAGACCATGAGGCGGCGGCGACCCTGACCACTCATACGCTTTTTTTAGCTTTAATTTTGGCTTCTGTTATTTCTATAGTCGGCTTATTGACGATGGACTCTTTATTTATACATTTAGGCGCGGAGAGTGACGTTCTTCCTTTGATTGAGCAATATATGAAAATTTGGTATTACGGAGCGGTCTTCATGGTTATCCTGATGATGGTTGGTGACATTATTATCGGCGCCGGTAATACTAAGGCGGCCAGTTTTTTAATAGTCGGAGGGACGGTTTTAAATTTTATTCTTGACCCGCTTTTGATTTTTGGCCTTTTTGGTTTTCCCAGAATGGGAATAAGCGGGGCAGCCCTGGCTACGGTTTTATCACATGGGCTTATTTTAATTGCGGCAATTTATATTCTGCATAAAAGGTATCATTTAATTTCTTTTGCCTTTTTTTCCCGCCGGCATATTTTTGACTCCTGGAGAAAGATTCTTCATATCGGTATTCCGAGTACCTTAAGTTCTGTTTTGAATCCCGTTTCCACCGCCGTAATTATCAGAATTATGGCGGATTTCGGCCCGGCGGCGGTAGCCGCCTGCGGTGTTGCCAGCCGGATTGAAATGTTTGCCTTTATGATACCGATGACGGTAGGAATGTCCTTGGTTCCTTTTGTGGCTCAAAATTACGGTGCCCGGCGTTTCGACCGGATTAAAGATGCTAGAAAGATTACCATGACGTTTGCTTTGATTTTCGGCTTTGTTATTGCCGGGGTTTTTTTCGTGACTATCCGTCCGTTGGCAGAATTATTTTCCCGGGACCCTGAAGTGATAAAAGTTTTAATTAGATATATTTGTATTACCTGTTTCGGCTATGGTCTTTTGGAAGTGCATCGTTATGCCGGCTTTTGCCTGACGGGTATCCATAAACCGGTCTCCGCCGCTATTTTAAACGTTATTCGGGTGATTGTTTTATTAATTCCGCTGTCTTTTATCGGAGCAAGGATTTTCGGCCTCACGGGTGTTTTCGTGGGGAGATTGGTGACTGACGTCCTGGCCGGTATTATCGGGATTATATGGTCTGCCAGGGTGTTAAAAATAACAAGTTCCTGAATTTCTTCGTTGCTCCCCCGGGTTTTGTTTCTTTAGAAACGACACACACCATAAATAATCTTGCCTGCTTACTGGAAAACAGATAAAATATAGATGCTATGGGCAAAATAGAACAGAGAAAAGAGGATTTAGATGAATTATATTAAATTAAAACCGATAGGTGTAATCCGTACTCCTTATAAAGAACCCAAGGGTATGCCGATTCAGGGTAAATTTAAAAAAGGCGTCAGGGGGACGATTCATCTGCACCCGAAGTATAGAAATGGCCTGAAGGATATTGAGAATTTTTCCCATCTCATTTTAATTTATTATTTTAACCGCTCAAAAGAAGAGAGGCTTGTTGGAAAACCTTTCCTTGAAGATAAGGAACACGGTATATTCGCGATAAGAAGTCCCCATCGCCCCAATCACCTCGGGTTATCTATTGTGAAACTGGAAAAGGTCAAAGGTAATACTATTGCTTTTTCTGAAGTTGATATACTGGACGGTACTCCATTGCTAGATATCAAGCCGTACGTAGCTCAATTTGACTCCAGAGCCCGCGTTAAAAGCGGTTGGATTGACAGGCATTTTAAAGGTAAGAAAATTCCCAAACGAGTTAAGCTTAAATAATACAGTTAAATTTCCCACCTAAAGTTATTTCCAGTAAATTTTCGCCTGCCGATTTTCTTTATACACTCCTTGTTTTGTGTTAAGATAATTATCCTTAATCCCGGAAGATGAGTCCAATAAATTTTTAGAGTTTTTGTAAGGGAATTTGATTGCGATGCAAGAGGAAGTTCCCGGGGAAAATAAGCGTTAATCCCGGTTTTCTTAAAAAAAATTGAAAATTTTGGGAATAAATTTCTGATGGGTGCGTCTAATTATATGAAGAAAGAGAAAAACGAAGACAATCTTTATATAGAGCAGTTTCTCTCTGGAGAAGAGAAAGGATTCGAAATGCTGGTGCAAAAGTACCAAAATAGGGCTTTGAATATCGTTTATTCCTTGCTCGGGAAAGACCGGGAAAGCGAAGACATCACCCAGGAGGTATTTTTGAAGGTTTACCGTCACTTAAGGTCTTTTAAAGAACGCTCACTCTTTTCAACCTGGCTTTACCGTATCGTTGTCAATACGACTTATGATTTCGCGCGCCGGAGAAGGGGTTTTATTAATAATGATGAAGATATCCTTAAAAATATTGTTGCCGGCAGCCGGGGTCCCGGGGATACGCTGCTGCTTAAGGAAAAAGAACAGATGGTTCAGAAAGCGTTAGAAAACGTTCCTTTTAAATTCAGGGTGGCGCTGGTGCTTAAGGATATTGATGGGTTAAGCTATGTTGAAATAGCCAGGGTTTTACGTTGTCGCCTCGGAACGGTGGAATCAAGGATTTACCGTGCCAGACAATTTCTCAAAACGGAACTGCTTAAGTTGAGGAGTGAATCGCAATGAAGGAATGCCTTAAGGTAAAAAGATTATTATCCCGGTATCTGGATAAGGAGACGGGTGAGACCGAAACCAATCTGGTTGAAACGCACCTTAATTCCTGTTCTCTTTGTAAAAAAGAATTATTGGAACTTTCCCGGGTCAAGGAGCTTGTTTCCGGAAAAGAGCGGCTGATCCTGCCGGAGAATTATCTGGTTAGCCGTTTACGGGAGGAAATCACCCGGCAAGAGCGTCGCCGGAAAAGACTTTCCTTGATTGACCTGGGTAATCTTTCCCGCCGGCTTATTCCCATCCCGGTGGCGACGATTGTCTTATCGCTTCTCTTTCTGTTTTTAATTTCCGCCGGGCCAAAGGTTAGTGAGTTTTCTCTGGCAGATAACCTCTTAAGCGGGACGCCGGTAACCACAGAGGCGGCTTTAGGGTTAATTCTGGGAGGGCAGGATTTAAACGGAGGTGGTTTAAATGAATAAGAACGCAATGTATCTGGCGATATTTGGAGTCTTGTGTGTTTTGGCCGGAGTAGTGGTCGGCGCCGGTATAGCTAAAAAGGTAAGTCTTTCTTACGTCAGTCCGGGAAGGCCGAATTTTACCGAAAGAGTGGAGCGATTTATGTGGCATCGGTCAAAAGATTTTAGAGCCGGAAAAGAAAGAGGCCATGACCGTCTCTTTATGATGCTGACTACCAAATTAGAGCTTAATCAGGACCAGCAAGGCAAGGTTAAAGAGATTATAGAACAGACGCGTCAGGAAATCGGCCAGGTCGGAAAAGAAGTTCGTAACACCATTGACGGTATCAAGAAAAAAGGCGACCAGCAGATTATAGATATTCTTAATACCCGGCAACAGGAAAAATTCAAGACGTTATTAGAAGAATTCGAAAATAGACGTAAACAGAGACACTCAGGAGACGCTCACGGGTCGTTTAAGGAACATAATCCGCACTCGCGGAAATACGGAAAGGGGGATTAAAATGAACAAAAAAATATTTTTCAATAAATTATTTGTGGTATTGCTTTGCGGTTTAATTATTACGGCGCAATCGGCCGATGCTTTGGCCCGTCCGAGAATGAATGCGCCGAGGAGGTCGCATGAATATAATAGAAGACCGGGACATGTTGAGACAAGGCACCGGTATGATGACAATGATGCGGCTATAGTTTGCGGCGCTCTGGTTTTAGGGTTAGTTGGTGTTCTGGCGGCCAGTTCCCTGGCTGCGGATTCGGCCTGTTCAACGGGTCCGGTGGTTAGCACGGTTAGAACAGTCAGGGTGCTTCCGAGAGGCCACAGAGCCATGGTAGTTAGAGGGACGACCTACTATTATTGCGATAACGTCTACTATACGGCTTGTCCTTCCGGATATATGCTTGTTTCGCCTCCTCCCGCGGTTCCCGCGGCTTTAGTTCTTTCTCCGGAGGTTACTCAACTGCAAAATGTACCCGGTCAGGCCGTGACGATCCACGTCCCTAATTCAAACGGCAGCTATACCCCGGTTAGATTGATTAAACAAAATGACGGTTATATCGGGCCGCAAGGAGAGTATTATGCGGGCAATCCCACGGTTGAGCAATTAACGGCTTTGTACGGGAAGTAACGGAACTACGGTAGAACGCTAGCCCCCGTGTTTAGATTCTGAAAGAATCTACGCGGGGGGCTGTGTATTTTAATTAATCTTAATCCGTAAATTCCAAAAGGGAACTATGTTAATTTTAATTCAACTTGCAGACTCTCCCACCCGTCACTGATTTTCCTCCTTTTATTCGTCAAATCAAAGCATGGGGATAATCCCCACAGATTCTTTCCTCGCAGATTTACTAGCGTAAATCTAATCACAGTCTTATCCCCATGAGAAACAATGGGGGGATAGGGTAGAATCTAAACGTGGGGACGTATAAATTTTCTTGTAGGTTTATTTAAAACCCGATACAATATAAACCTGTGAAAAAAAAGAAAATTAAACGTAACGGTCAATTTTTCGTCTATATTGTCCGCTGTAAAAACGGTACTTATTATACCGGCTACACGAATGACCTTGAGAAACGTATTAAGGAGCATAATAGTGGACGCGGGGCAAAGTATTTAAGAAGAAAAGTCCCGGTGGAGTTGGTGTATGCTCGGGAGTATGAGAATTATACGGAGGTGTTACGAGCGGAAAGAAATATTAAGAAATTAACCAGAAAGAAGAAAGAGGCTCTTATCTATGAAAAGAAATCTTAGTTTGATTGTTTTTTTATCTTCTCTTTAGATGAAGACGTCTTATGTTGCCAATCCCCCAAAAATAAACGTTCCTGTCTGGTGCCTTAATTCTGAGTTGTGGCTAACTAAGCCTGAGATTAACCGCAAATATGTGCCAGAATTTAACCTTTGCCTTATGCCGGGTGTTGGGCATTTTTTGATGCTGGAATCACCCGATAAATTTAATCGGGAACTGGAAGATATAATCGAAGAGATTATAAAGAAGAAAAATGACCGATAGAGAGGATAGATACATATCCTTAAGATTTATATTCCCTGATACAATAATTTTTCTTGCGAAATCTTTAAATATCAGATATACTTATGTACCTACTGTTTTTATGGTATTTGGTCTCTAGATTTTAAGTCAAGAAAAGGAATCGAAAAAAATGAGAAAGACGGTTAGTATATTTTTATTTTTGTTAGGGTTTTTAGTTTGCCGCAGCGACCAGATTTTTGCGGCGGTTTATTTTAGTGATGATTTTGTAAATTTTGATACTATCAAATGGGAGTATTTACATGATGGCAACGGCAGTTTTTCCATTGAAAATGAAGAAGCTAAGTTCACCGTAAAATATTATTTTGATTTTCTTCTTTCTGCCCCAATTGCCATTGACAACTGGAGCACTATAGACATAAACGGTCAATGGAGAGTTACTTCGGCGATAACACCGGAATATTTGATTCGAATTAGTGATGCGGATAATGAAAGCAACTGGCTGCAGGTTACTTATCAGAGCTGGGGAGGTCCTTTTCTCTGGTTTCGCGATTCGGCAAAACCAAGTCCGTTTACCACAGATAAATTTTTCCGCACCCCGCCAGGGGTGATGACTGACTTTTCGATAAGGATTACTGATACCGGCTGGATTTTTACAGAGGGTTCGGATTCCTGGAGCTATGCCAGCACTACTCTGGCTAACGCCAATAATTTCAGGGTTAAAATCGGGGGCTGGGATGCATCAAGTTTAAGCAATCAAATAGTGTATTTTGATAATATTAGTGTATCAACCCCTGAT
Source organism: uncultured bacterium (assembly GCA_964506075.1). Lineage (GTDB taxonomy): Bacteria > CAZDME01 > JAYEMH01 > JAYEMH01 > JAYEMH01 > CAZDKO01. The sequence goes on along the minus strand of CAZDKO010000006.1, from coordinate 24,235 downwards.
GGCGCGTTGGTTCCGGAGCCGGGGACGATGTCGCTGTTTTTACTTGCTTTTGGGCCGCTCTCCTGGGTTTTCCGTAAAAGAAGATTGATGTAATTATTTTTATAAGGCGGTTGTATATAAAAAATTTAATAAAAAGATAAAGATATTTTTCGTAATAATTTCATATTCCTTCCTCCAGAACCCACCCGCTACGTAAATTCCCTTCCTTAAGTTTCTTTTCCTTGATATAATGTGTCGTAGTCAGTTGTCAGTATTCAGTTCTCAGTTTTTTACCTTTACAATCTAAAATCCCTGTCTGCTATGCTGTTTGGCAGGTGTAATTTAAAGCGCGAAATCTAAAACAATGAAAGTTTTTCTCCGAACCCACGGGTGTCCGTATGAGGCGTTATTACAGACCGATTTTACAGTTTCTGGCAGGGTTGTATAATAAGGGTTAACGTCAAATAAAATAAGGGGTTATGAAAAAAAAGGGCAAGAGGGGAACCGAACGTAAGTGGTTATGACGCTGTCGATTCAACAGAGGGTGATTTAATAATGAAAGTCATTATTTCTATAGCCATGAATCCGTCTATTGATAAGAGTGCGAATGTCGACCGGGTGATCGTTGAGCGCAAATTATATTGCACAATGCCCGTATCCGAACCTGGCGGCGGCGGTGCTAATGTCTCAAGGGCGATAAAAAAGCTGGGAGGAGAATCAAAACTTATTTATCCGTCAGGAGGCATATTAGGGCAATTGTTTAATGAGTTGCTGGAAAAAGAAAAGATAGACCATCAGCCGATTTCGATCACGGGTATGACACGTGAAAGCTTGGTTATTTTTGAGGAGTCTACCGGTCTTCAGTATCGTTTCGGGATGCCAGGACCTGTTTTGCGCAACGAAGAATGGCGACAATGCCTTGATGAATTGGTAAGCGCTGAGCCAAAGCCGGATTATATCGTTGCCAGCGGCAGCCTTCCATTCGGGGTGCCGGTTGATTTCTACGCGCGCGTAGCGCGGATAGGAAAAGAAAAAGGCAGCAAAATTATTGTTGATGCGCCGAGTGAAAACCTCAAGCCGGTTTTACAGGAAGGCGTTTACCTGATTAAACCGAATATCCGTGAGTTCAGAGAACTCTTTAATGAACAGATAAAAGAAGAGCCCCAGATAAAGGAGAAGGCCAGTGGAATTAGTAAATCTGGCCAGAGCGAAATAGTGGTTGTCTCGCTCGGCGCGGCCGGGATTATCGCGGCCTTTGACGGAAGGGTAGAACATATTGTGCCGCCGACAGTGTCTGTTGTCAGTAAAGTGGGCGCCGGTGATAGCATGGTCGCGGGCATTGTTTTAAGTTTGGCAAAAGGCATGCCTGTACCTAATGCGATACGGTTCGGCGTGGCCGCAGGAACAGCGGCGGTGATGACGCCCGGGACAGAACTGTGCCGCAGAGAAGACGCGGAGCGGCTGTATAAAGAAATGGATTCCGTTTCAGCTTAAGTTTTCAAGATAGCCGGGAGGTTTTATGAATAAACAAGATTTCAAGAAAAGAAATATCGCCTATTTTACCATGGAAGCGGGCCTTGACACCAAGATGTCCACCTATAGCGGCGGATTAGGGGTCCTGGCAGGAGATACTTTAAAATCCTGCGCGGATTTAGGGGTATCGCTTATCGCTGTAACGCTGCTTAACGAAAAAGGCTATTTCGCGCAGAAACTGGATTCAAACGGCGCTCAAGCAGAGGCTCCTGCAGGCTGGCCAAAGGAGAAGTTTTTAACGCTTTTACCGACGCAAGCAAACGTAACTATTGAAGGAAGGCAAGTCAAAATACAAGCCTGGGAATATAGCATAAAAGGGATTACCGGAGCAACAGTCCCTGTTTATTTTCTGGATACTAACTTGCAGGAAAACGCCGAATACGACCGCAGCCTGACCAGTTTTCTTTACGGAGGCGACAAGTGGTATCGGCTTTGCCAGGAAATAATCCTCGGTATAGGGGGAGTGAGGATAATCGAAGCTATCGGCTATAAAAATATCGAGAAATACCATATGAACGAAGGCCATGCCAGCTTTTTGGCGCTGGAATTATTGGAAAGGACAAAAAAAGACGGCGAGCAAGACATAGATAAGAAATATGACCTTGAGTCCGTAAGAAATAAATGCATATTTACCACCCATACTCCCGTAGCTGCCGGGCATGACCGGTTCCCTCTTGATTTTGTAAAAAAAGCCTTGCACAGTAAATTGCCTTTTGAAATGCCGGATATATTTATCCGGGACAACGAAATGAATATGACCTTGATTGCCCTGAACCTGAGCAAATATATAAACGGAGTAGCCAAGAAGCACGGGGAAGTGGCGCGGGAAATGTTCCCCGGCTATCCCATAGATTCTATTACCAACGGGGTTCATTTATCGACATGGGCAGCCCCCGCGTTCAAAAAGCTCTATGATAAACATATCCCCGGCTGGCAATCAGATTATTTTTCCCTGCGTTACGCCATGGGGATTCCTAAAGACGAGATGTTCCGGGCGCACCAAGAGGCAAAAAAAGAGCTTATTGATTATGTAAATGCCAGTACCGGAGCCGGTATGGACTACGATACTTTTACTATAGGTTTTGCCCGGCGAGTCACGGCCTATAAAAGAGCAGACCTTTTATTAAGCGATATAAACCGGTTGACCGAGATTAATGATAAAGCAGGCAGGATACAGATCATTTATGCCGGAAAGGCGCATCCCAGTGATGGCGGCGGAAAAGAGCTGATAAAAAATATATTCTCAAAGAGGAAAGAGTTGGGCCCGAAAATCAAGGTCGCATATTTAGAGAATTACGACATGACACAGGGAAGATTAATTACCGGCGGTGTTGACCTTTGGTTGAATAATCCCCTTCCGCCGCAGGAGGCTTCAGGCACAAGCGGAATGAAGGCCTGCCTTAACGGCGTGCCGAGTTTGAGCGTCCTTGACGGTTGGTGGATAGAGGGGTGCATTGAAAACGTCACCGGATGGGCAATTGGCACGTTGCAGAGTCAGGGCAGGGATAGCGCGCAGGATGCCCAGGATTTATACCAGAAATTAGAGAAGATAATCCTCCCGATGTTCTATAAAGAGAAAGATAACTGGCAGGGAGTTATGCGCCACGCGATAGCGCTAAACGCCTCATTTTTTAATACTCAGAGAATGGTTCAGGAGTATGTGTTAAATGCTTATTTATAAGTAAGTCGAGTGATATGAAGGGGTTCGATGGTTAAAACTAAAATAATCTGCACTCTCGGCCCGGCATCATCAAGCGAGACTATGATTAGAAAAATGATGCTTGCGGGTATGGATGTCGCCCGTTTGAACTTCTCTCACGGTAAGCCGCCGGAGCTGGTTCAGAGGATAGAGATTGTCCGGCTTTTAAACACTAAATATCTAAGGCGCATCAAGATTCTTGGTGACCTTCAGGGGCATCGTATTAGAATGGGCAGCCTTAGTGCTCCGGTTTTACTTAAAAAAAGTCGGGTAGTATGGCTTACTCAGCAAAACATAATAGGATCACATGAAATAATACCTTTTGATTATCAGGGTTCGTTGCACAGTATTAAGAATGGCTGCCAAATATTTATAGATGATGGAAATATCGCTCTGGAAGTAATTGGCAGGGTTAAAAACAAACTTAAGACCAAGGTAATAGTCGGCGGCCTGCTGAAGGAGCGCAAGGGTGTAAATATCCCGGAGGCAAGGCTTGAATTCGGCGGTATAAGCCAAAAGGATGCGCAGGATATAGCTTTTTGTGAAAAACACGCTGTGGAATATGTCGCTCAATCACTTGTGCGCACCAAGAATGACATTTTGGACGTAAGAAAACTGCTTGAAACAGACTCACGGTGCCGGATTATCGCTAAAATAGAGAATAGAGAAGGCATAAAGAACATTGATGAAATAATCAAGGCTTCGGACGGCATCATGATTGCGCGCGGTGATATGGGGGTATCGCTTCCGGTCTATGAAATTCCGTTTATTCAGAAAATGATCATAAAAAAATGCAACCGCGCGGGGAAATTTGTCATTACCGCGACACAGATGCTTGAGAGTATGACGGATAATCTTCGCCCTACCCGCGCAGAAGTCACAGACGTGGCAAACGCCATAATAGATGGCACTGATTTTGTCATGCTCTCGGCAGAATCAGCCGTGGGTAAATATCCGGCTGAAGCGGTGAATATGATGAACAATATCATAAAATTTACGGAAAAACATTTAAAAGGGAAAATCTGTGGTTGTTGAGACAGCAGATATTTCGGAAGTAATCTGGCATTCGTTGCCTGCCGATGAGGTTATCAGGCGGCTTGAAGTAGACGTTTCTGCAGGCCTATCCTCGGATGAGGTTAAAAAACGTAGGGAACGTTTTGGATTAAATCAGATTACTCCTAAAAAGGGTACACCCCTGTGGTTACAGTTTTTATTGCAGTTTAATCAGCCTCTTGTATATATTCTTCTGGCGGCGACTGCGACTACTCTATTCTTAAAAGAATGGGTTGACGCCTCGGTAATTTTTGGAGTAGTTTTTATTAATGCTATCGTCGGTTTTTTGCAGGAAACCAAGGCTTTAAAAGCCTTGGAGGCTCTTTCCCGCTCTATGACTTCTTCTGTTTCCGTATTCAGAGACGGCAAAGAACAGCATATTTCATCTACCGAATTGGTTCCCGGGGATGTGGTCATGATCGCTTCCGGTGACAAAATTACGGCTGATATGCGTCTTGTTTATAGCCGGGACCTGCAAGTTAATGAGTCTCCTCTTACGGGTGAGTCTGTGCCGGTTGAGAAGCAAATTGACGCTATCGATGCTAAAACTGTTTTAGCAGATAGGTTAAATATGCTTTACGCTTCTACTTTTGTTACCTATGGCAGAGGGAAGGCTATTGTTACCGCCACAGGAGATGCCACTGAGGTCGGACGAATCTCAGAGTTAATTACTACCGCTGAGGATTTAGAAACGCCTCTTACAATTAAAATAGCCCACTTTAGCCGATACCTTTTATTCGTTATTATGGGTTTGGCGGTAGTTACTTTTGTTGTGGGTGTAATGAGGGGTGAATCCGCCGCGGAAATGTTTATGGCCGCGATCGCGCTTGCGGTAGGGGCGATACCGGAAGGATTGCCCGCGGCGGTAACGATAACACTTGCCATCGGCGTGGCAAGAATGGCTAAGCGCCGCGCTATCATTCGTAAGCTCCCGGCAGTGGAGACGTTGGGCAGTACCGGCGTTATTTGTTCTGATAAAACCGGAACACTTACCGAAAATCAAATGACTGTGCAGGAGATATTTGCCGACGGTCAGATATACAATGTTTCTGGGGTGGGATATGGTTTTGAGGGTTCTATTAAAGAGGCTTCGCGCAGTTCCGGGGCAATAACTTCCGTGGCCCTTAAGGAATGCTTGACTGCCGGCTTATTGTGCAATGATAGCCGGATTGTGGAGAAAGAAGGGCTGTTTCAAGCGGAAGGCGATCCGACAGAGGCGGCCCTTATTGTATCCGCGAATAAGGCAAAGAGTTTATTTGTCGAAGGCATGCCGGAGTTACCCCGCAAAGATTCTATTCCGTTTGAATCGGAATATCAATATATGGCGACCTTTCATATTTTACCTAATGGAGATGGGATTGTTTATTTAAAAGGCTCTGTAGAAAAAGTTTTAGCCAAATGTGTTGATTATGTGGATGAAAATGGGGATATTCGTTCTTTGAAACGCGCTATTATTGAGCATCAGGTTGAAATTATGGCGGCAAAGGGTTTGAGAGTGCTCGCCTTTGCCCGTGGAAGTATTTCTTCGCAGAAAGACAGGATTGAACATGGCGATATTACTGAATCCCTGACGTTTTTAGGATTACAGGGAATGATAGATCCTCCGCGCAAGGAAGCGATTGAGGCTGTGCGGCGTTGTCATTCAGCCGGGATATTGGTTAAGATGATAACCGGAGACCATGTTCTGACGGCTAAAGCCATCGCGGAGCAATTAAACCTTAAAAGTCGGCTTGGGTCTGGAGAGTCAGCTAAAAGTTTGGTAGCGTTAAGCGGAAACGAGCTCGAGACTATGAATGACGAGGATTTACAGAAATCCGTTGATCGGGTTAGCGTCTTTGCTCGCGTGACTCCGGAGCAGAAGCTGCGGCTTGTTAAAGCGATCCAAACAAGAGGCTATATTGTGGCTATGACCGGAGACGGCGTCAATGATGCTCCGGCGCTTAAACAAGCTAATATAGGTATTGCTATGGGGCGCACAGGTACAGAGGTCGCAAAAGAGGCGGCGGATATGGTTCTGACGGATGATAATTTCGCTTCAATCGAGGCCGCGGTCGAAGAGGGGCGATGCGTCTTTGATAACTTAAAGAAATTTATTGTCTGGACATTGCCGACAAATTTAGGCGAAGCGCTTGCTATTATAGTTGCTATTTTTGCGGGTATGGCGCTTCCTGTCGTGCCGGTGCAATTACTTTGGATAAATATGACTACCGCTTTATGCTTGGGCATGATGTTAGCTTTTGAGTCTAAGGAACCTGATTTGATGCAACGTCTACCCCGTGATCCCAAAACGCCGATTATGACTGGGGGTCTCATCGCGCGGATAGTCTCTGTTGGCGTGCTTTTAGCTCTCGGTGTTTTTGGGCTATTTTTTTACGAAAGAAATAACGGATTCAGCATTGAAGAAGCGCGCACCGCGGCTGTCGGTGTTTTAGTTATAGGCGAACTTTTCTATCTTCTTAATTGCCGTTCATTGTCGAAGTCAATGTTTACTCTGGGGGTATTTTCGAACCGCTGGCTGATTTCCGGGGTCTTAGTCATGATAGGCTTGCAGATGCTCTTTACTTATTCCCCCGCCATGAATCATTTTTTCCATAGCGCGCCGATTTCACTGGATGCTTGGGTACGGATTGTTTTGATAGGGTTATCAATTTATGTTATTATGGAAGTTGAAAAATGGGGTCGTAGCTGGTTCTTTAAATAGGGACAGCGACCTGTTTTCCAAAATAGTTTTATAATCTTCCTTCCGGAGCCACTTGTTGCGTAAATCCCCCACAGATTCTTTCCTCGCAGATTTACCAGCGTAAATCCAATTATAATCTTATCACCATGAGAAACAATGGGGGGATAGGGTAGAATCTAAACGTGGGGACATATAAATCTTCTTGTAGGTTTATTTAAAACCCGATACAATATAAATTCATACTATTGAGGTTAACTGTTGCTGAAACAAATAATATGTGCATAATTACCCCCATGTTCAGATTCTTAGAGAATCTATGAGGGGTGAATTTACATGAAGAAAAAGAAAATTAAACGTAACGGTCAATATTTCGTCTATATTGTCCGCTGTAAACACGGCACTTATTATACCGGCTGCACGAATGACCTTGAAAAACGTATTAAGGAACATAATAGTGGACGCGGGGCAAAGTATTTGCGAGGGAAAGGACTGGTGGAGTTGGTGTGGAGCAAACAATATAGGTATTATAAACGAGCCTTACAAGCAGAGAAAAGGATTAAACAATTGAGTCACAGGCAAAAGCAGGAATTGGTTGAGATATATGAAAAATCAAGATAGAGGTAAATTATCCCCCCCTGATTCTATGTATAAAGCACATAGAATCAAAGCGGGGGGGATGGCATCCAAACGTCAAACTATTTTTATCAAGACGTTTGGCTGCCAAATGAACTTCCGCGATTCGGAAGTGATGGCCGGGATTCTTAAAAAAGAAGGGTTTGAAATTGTTGATAATCCGGCTCTGGCTGACGTGGCTCTGGTTAACACTTGCTGTGTCCGTGAGCACGCCGAAGACCGTGCCTACGGTGTCATCTGGGAATTAAAGAAACTGAGAAAGAAAAATCCGGCCCTTTTAATCGGCCTTTGCGGCTGTCTGGCCGAAAAAGAAAAGGAAAATATTTTTCGGAAAGCCCCTCACGTTAACGTCGTCATTAGTCCTCATTCTTTTTATCGCCTGCCCGCAATTATAAAGTCCCTGAAAGATACGTCCGAGCGAATCATCTCATCTGACACCGGGGATGAACTTTTTCTTTCCGAATCAATCGCTTTAAGACCCAACCTCTATCAGGCCTCGGTGGCCATCAGCCGGGGATGCAATAATTTTTGCAGTTTCTGTATCGTTCCTTACGTGCGGGGGCGGGAAAAAAGCGCTCCGCCGGATGAAATTTTAGAGACGGTTAAAGCTCTGGGAGAAAACGGGGTTAAAGAAATTACTCTCCTCGGACAGAACGTTCTTTCTTACGGTAAGGATTTGCGGAACGTTGATTTTACCGGTTTATTGGAAAAAATGAATGAAATCCCCGGTATTGAGCGGATTCGTTTTTTTACCGCTCACCCGCGGGACGTAAACGAAGAATTAATTAAAACGATAGCCAGACTTCCTAAAATCTGCGAGCACCTCCATTTTCCGGTGCAGTCAGGTTCGGATAGAGTTCTTGAATGGATGAACCGGGGCTACACCCGTAATTATTATCTTGAAATTATCAAATATATCCGTAAAATAATTCCTGAAGCCGCAATCACCACTGATATCATTGTCGGCTTTCCGGGTGAGACTGAAGAAGATTTTAAAATGACCCGGGAATTAATTGAAGAAGTCCGGTTTGACAACGCTTTTATATTCAAATACTCTCACCGGCAGGGAACGGCGGCGGCTAAACTGGAGGATGCGGTTTCTAAAGAGGAAAAAGAGCGGCGGCTCGCCGAACTTTTAACCATTCAGGAAAAGATTGCTTTTAAGAAAAATGAAGCCCTTTTAAACCGCCGCGTTGAGGTTTTAGCCGAGAAGATAAGCTCCCGGGATAAAACCAGGGTCGTGGGCCGGACCCGGACAAACAAAATTGTCATTTTCTCCCCGTTAGAAAAAGATGCTGAGGGACCCGCCGGTATAAACAGGGCAGTCACTAAACAGGTTAAAAAGGATTCTTTAACGGGATTTAAACCCCAAGGTGATATTTTAGGGAAGACAGTCAATGTTCTTATTGAAGAAACCGGTTCCTGGAGACTTCTGGGGAAAGAGATTACTTAAAAAAATTATCTGGTGTTTTTCTTTACTGATTTTTTTTGCCGCTTCCTCTTTGGCCGTTACTCCTCATGAAGAAAAGGCTTTCAATGAATTTAAAGAGCTGATTCAAAAAGGAGAAGGAGACGGAGAAAAAGCGGCCTCTTCATTCATCAAGACCTTTCCCGAAAGTGATTACGTACCGGAGATAAAGTTTTTTTTAGCCGAATCAGAAAGCAATTTTTATAAAGCCGTTAAACAATATGAGACCATCGTCAAACTTTATCCGGAATCGGAATTTGCCGCTCTTTCCCAGGTCCGCATCGCCGAGCATTATTTCACCTTCGGTAATTTCAGACAGGCGCGAATCGAATGGGAGAAATATCTGAAACTTTTTCCCGAAGGGAAAGAGGCCGAGAAAGCGTTTCTTTCCGTCGGGATATGTTATTACCAGGATAAAAACTTTGATAAAGCCATTGACTATTTTAAGTATTTTATCAAGTCTTATCCTCAAAGCAGCCTCACGCCCCGGGTGCGTTTTAATCTGGCGCAGGCCTACTTAAGTAAAAACCAGAGCGAAGAGGCAAAAGCAGAACTGGAGACGATTTTAAATGATTATCCCGAATGGGAAAATAGGAGAGCCGTTTCAAACGCTCTTTCCGAGATTTATTCAGAAACGGGGGAAGAACAGAAAAAAGAAGCATTATTTAAAAAAATAAGTGAGAGCTCCTCCCGACCAGCCGATTTAAAAAGAGAGGAGCCCGTTTCTTCTCTTAAGGATGATACGGCCGGTTATTACTCCGTTCAGGTCGGCGCTTTCAGCGATAAAAAAAGAGCCGATAAATTAATGGCCCAACTTAAAAGTAAAGGTTATCAGGTCTATTTTGTTTCGCTCATTAACAGAGGAACGGTTTTTTACCGGGTGAGAATCGGTAAATACCGGACTAAAATGGAAGCCGTGGAAGCGGCGGATAAAATAGGCGGTGAAGAAAACCTTCCGGCGGTGGTTGTCTCCGGAGATTAAAAGGGTAACGATGGAAAAAGATAATAGTTTAACCCCGATGATGAGCCAGTATCTTAAGATTAAAAAGGAATACCCCGGCGTTATTCTTCTCTTTCGCCTGGGGGATTTTTACGAGATGTTTTTTGACGACGCCGAAACGGCCTCCAAAACCTTAAGCATTACTCTGACCTCGCGTGAGGCCGGCAAGGGCCGGCGCATTCCTATGTGCGGGGTACCTCATCACGCCGTGGATTCTTACATTGCTCGCCTCATTAAAAGCGGCTTTAAAGTGGCTATTTGTGACCAGACTGAAGACCCTAAATTAGCCCGAGGAATCGTCAAAAGAGAAATAATCAGGGTCATTACCCCGGGGACATTAACCGAATCAAATCTCCTGGAAGAAAAAGCCAATAATTTTATTGTTTCTCTGTTTAACGCCGGAAAAAGAACGGGGCTGGCTCTGGTTGACCTTTCTACCGGCGAGTTTAAAATCAGTGAATTTGAAAATACGGAAGATTTTATAGACGAATTTGAAAGGATTAATCCGGCCGAAATTCTTATCCCGGATAATTTAGTCGGTTCGGATTTGACTCAAAAGATTAACCGGAGAAATAACCGTTTGGTTACTCCTTATCCGGAATGGCTGTTTTTATACGAGACCGCTTACGAAAATTTACTGTCCCATTTTAAGACCAGGAATTTATCCGGCTTTGGCGTGGAAGAGTGCAAGTTGGGAATTGGAGCGGCCGGAGGGCTCCTTCGTTATCTGGAGGAACTGGAAAAAACCGAACTCCTGCACCTTACCCGCCTTTCTCTTTATTCGCCTTCTGAATTTTTATTAATAGACATTGATTCCCGGCGGAGTCTGGAATTAACCCGCAATTTATCGGGAGAAAAACATGGCACTTTGTTATCGGTGCTTGACGATACCCAGACGGCGATGGGCGGGAGGCTCCTGGTTAACTGGATTGAACAGCCCCTTTTAAATTTAGAAGAGATTAAAGAAAGACAGGACGGCATAGAAAATCTGGTTAATGATAACGGGCTCCGGGAAGAATTAATCTTTGACCTCAAAGGTATCGGCGACCTGGAACGGCTTATAAGCCGCATCTCTCTGGGCACGGCCAACGCCCGGGACGTTTTAAATCTGGGACTTACTCTTAAACGCATTCCTCTTTTTAAAGAAATACTTAAAAAGAGTGAAGCCGATATTTTAAGAGAAATAGAGACCAGGCTTCTTCCCCTGACGGAGATTACGGATTTAATTGACCGGGCGATTGTTGAAAATCCGCCGCTCTCTCTTCGGGACGGCGGCCTGATTAAAGACGGGTATAACGATGAGCTTGACGTCTTGAGAGACATAACCCGGCAGGGTAAAGACTGGATTGTCAATTTACAAAAAGAAGAAATAAAGCGCACGGGCATAGGCTCGTTAAAAGTAAGATATAACAAGGTTTTTGGTTATTACATTGAAATCACCAAAGCCAATCTTCATCTGGTGCCTGAAGATTACATAAGAAAACAGACCCTGATTAATGCCGAAAGATTCATTACCCCGGCGCTTAAAGAATATGAAAGCAAAATTATGGGCGCGGAAGAGAAAATGCTGGAATTAGAATATACCCTTTTTAACGAAGTAAGACAGATTCTTTCCCGGGATGTTTTTTCCGTGCAGGAACTAGCCAGGGAACTGGCTCTTTTAGACGTGATGACTGACCTGGCTAAAATCAGCCGGGAGAGAAATTATCTCCGCCCGGATATAAATGAAGGAAACGTTATTTCTATTGAAGACGGGAGACACCCCGTTCTGGAAAATTTATTAGGGCCGAATAAATTTGTTCCTAACGGTGTCCAGTTAGATAAAGAAAACAACCAGATCTTTATTATTACCGGGCCCAATATGGCCGGAAAATCCACTTACATCAGGCAGGTGGCTCTCCTGGTTTTAATGGCTCAGATGGGCTGTTTTATCCCGGCTAAAAAAGCCGGCATCGGTATCGTTGACCGGATTCTTACCCGCATCGGCACCTCGGACAATTTAGCCGGCGGAATGAGCACTTTTATGGTGGAAATGTGCCAGACAGCCAACGTGCTTAATAATTTGACGGCGAGAAGCCTCGTTATCCTTGATGAAATCGGCCGGGGCACCAGCACCTTTGACGGTTTAAGCATCGCCTGGGCGGTGGTAGAGTATCTTCATAAATTAAAAGATAAAAAACCTTTAACTTTATTTGCCACCCATTACCATGAGCTGACCGAATTAAGTTTGACTTTTAACCGGATAAAAAACTTTAACGTGGCCGTCAAGGAGTGGAATGAAGAAGTTATTTTTCTTTACAGAGTGGTGGAAGGAAGTACAGACCACAGCTACGGGATTCACGTGGCCCGCCTGGCCGGTCTTCCGAAACTCGTTGTGGAAAGAGCCAAGGAAATTTTAAACACTCTGGAGATTAATAGCGTTGACAGCAGCGGGGTGCCTAAACTGGCCGATTCAACGGTTTTGAAAGAGGATTATCAGTTAAGTCTTTTTGAAGCGGCCAGGGAAAATCCCCTGATAAAAGAAATTGAAGGCTTGGAAATTGACCGCTTGACGCCGATAGAAGCGCTTAATAAAATAACCGAATGGCAGAAAAAGATTAGAGAGAAAAAAGACTGATTTTAGTTATAAGGATTAACCTGCCTGTCGGCAGACAGGGACGCTCACTGCGTTTGCTCTAAGGATTAAGTGATTATTTCACAGAGGCACTGTTTTTCTTAATCCTTAATCCTTACTAGTTAATTCTAATGTGGAGAAAACTTAATGTCCAGAATCCAGATTTTGCCCGATAACATCGCTTTACGCATTGCCGCCGGAGAAATAGTAGAACGTCCCGCCTCGGTGGTAAAAGAACTGCTTGAGAATTCCATAGACGCCGGCAGTTCTAATATCCAGGTTGAGATTGAAAAGGGAGGTAAAAGTCTCATCCGTGTTTCTGATGACGGAGTGGGGATTAACCCCGACGATATAAAGCTGATTGGAGAGAGACACGCCACCAGTAAAATCGTTTTTTTTGAAGATATCGATAACGTTTCCACTTTAGGTTTTCGCGGCGAGGCTTTAGCCAGTATCTCTTCAGTGTCGCAATTTACCTTAACCAGTGCGACGAAAGGAAGTGAGGCGGGAACAGAGTTAAAGATTCAGGGCGGGAAAAGACAATCTTATAAAAGGATTGGTTCTCCCGGAGGCACGACGGTTGAAGTTAAAAATCTTTTTTTTAACACCCCGGCGAGAAAAAAATTCTTAAAGGCCGAAGCGACCGAATTGTCCCATATCCATAAAATGTTTACCCGGGAGATTCTGATGCATCCGGGAATTTCTTTTTTTCTGAAACAGGATAAAAAAGATATCATTAAAGCTAACCGGTGTTCAACCCTCCTGGAAAGAATCAGCCAGGTTCTGGGAAAGGATTTGGCCGGAGAGCTTATCCCTTTAGATTTTGAATCTCCGGCGGTAAAAATTTCAGGGTTTATTGCCCGGCCGTCTTACAGCCGCCTTGACCGCAGCTACCAGCTTTTTTACGTCAATAAAAGATGGATAAACTCTCCTCTTTTAAATCACGCCGTTACTCAGGCGTATCACTCTTTTCTTGAGCCGCGCCGGATGCCGGCGGTTATAATTTTCTTTGAGGTCTCCCCGGGAGAAGTGGATATAAATATTCATCCGACCAAGAGAGAAGTACGTTTTAAAAATGAACGTTTGGTTCATGACCTTCTTTTTGAAACGGTAAAAAGAACCTTAAAGGAATCCGAACCGCTTCCGGAAATTGTTATCAAAGAAAGCGATAAGGAAGCATTTCCCGGAGAAAAAATGTCTTTTACCTCAGAGCTTTCCTTTACCGGGGAGAAAAAGGATGACCGGGAAGAGGGAATTAAAGAAGCCATTAACCAGTATTTAATCAAAGAGGATTTAATTCCTCCCTTAGTGGCTCATGAGACCCTCGCCGGCGGAGGATGTCTTCAAATCCGGCAAAGCTACGTTCTTTATTACGATGAGGAAAGTCTCTACATCATTGACCAGCACGCCGCTCACGAACGGGTAATTTTTGACCGGCTTAAAGAGAAAAAAGAACTTTCCGTCCAGAGTTTACTTATCCCGGTAAAGATGGAGGTTTCAAGTGAAGAGGCGGCTATTTTAAAAAAATTTAAGGAAACTCTGGGTAAGGTCGGGTTGGAAATTGAACATTTTGGCGGTCAAACCTTTATACTCAGAGCGGTCCCTTCGATTTTTAAAAAGATAGACCCCAAACCTTTAGTTTATGATTTACTGGATGAACTCAAAGGAATTTCGTCCGGAAATAATTTTCCGGAAGAAAAGATTTACCAGCTTATTGCCTGCCATTCGGCCGTCCGCCAGGGGGATAAACTAACGCCCAGGGAAATGGCCTCTCTAATCAGCGACTGGAAAAAGACCGAACACCCTTTTAATTGTCCTCACGGCCGCCCGACGGCGATTAAACTTACCTGGAAAGAATTAGAGAAAAAATTTAAACGGCATTAAATTATCCGGATAAAACCCCGTTTGGCTAAATCTCTTTGTTAAATTTCTTGACATCGGTTTTTATCTATGATTAAATGTTACCTAAATCCTTATTTTTTTGTATCGTTTCTTAATTTAACTCTCCCATATAATATATATATGCTCTAACCTACATATGAAGGAAAGGTGAAGAACAGGTCAATGCTTGAAAATAAGATAAGCTTCCACATCATTAATTCCAGCCAGTCTGATTTTTTAAACTATTTAACCAGTGAAGTCATTATTGTCGGCGGAGGTCCTTCAGGGCTGGTGGCGGCCGGATTTTTGGCCGAAAAAAAGGTGAAAGTTCTCCTTCTGGAGAAAAAATTCAGCCTCGGCGGCGGTATCTGGGGCGGAGGAATGATGTATCCCCGGATTGTCGTCGGTAAAAATGCCGGGCGTATTTTAGAAAAATTTAAAATAAAGTTTACTTCCAAAGAGGGATTACTGATAGCCGATGCCATTGAAACCGCGGCAAAATTAATATCCGGAGCGATAGACCGGGGGGTTAAGATTTTTAACGGCATTACCGTAGAAGACGTGGTTATCAGAAAGAAAAGTTTGGCCGGGGTGGTTATCAACTGGACGGCGGTAAACATGGGCGGGTTTCATGTTGACCCGATAGCGTTAACTTCAAAAGCAGTGGTTGATGCGACCGGACACGCCTCGGAAATCAGTCAATTAGTCAACCGCAAGGTGGGCCGTCTTAAAACTCCTTCGGGAAAGGTGGCCGGAGAAGGTTCGATGTGGGTGGAACCGGCTGAAGAAGACGTGGTAAAAAATGCCAGGGAAATTTTTCCCGGCCTTTTTGTTACGGGAATGGCCGGTAACGCCGTTTTCGGCTCTCCCCGGATGGGACCCATTTTCGGGGGGATGTTGCTTTCCGGGGAAAGAATAGCAGAACTGATTATAAAAAAACTGGGCGGAAAGAAAAATTAACTATGGCCAAGACTATTGCGGAAATTAACGCTAAAATTAAAAAAGGGAAAGCGGTAGTAGTTAACGCCGAAGAGATTATCGACCTGGTAGAAAAAAAGGGGATAAAGAAAGTTTCTCAGGAAGTGGACGTGGTCACTACGGCTACTTTCGGTCCGATGTGTTCAAGCGGCGCCTTTTTATGTTTGGGACACGCCAGACCTAAAATAAAAGTTCAGAGAGCCTGGCTTAACGATGTTCCTGTTTGTGCCGATTTAGCGGCGGTAGACGTATATATCGGGGTTACCGCTTTGGCCAAAAATGATCCGGCTAACCGTATCTATCCCGGTGAGTTCAGGTATGGAGGGGGACACGTTATTGAAGATTTAGTCGCCGGTAAAAAAATAAGATTGACCGCTACCAGTTATAAGACGGATTGTTATCCGCGGGAAACGGTGGATACTTATATTAAATTAAAAGATTTAAGCGACGCCTTTCTATTTAACCCTCGTAATGCCTACCAGAATTATAATTGCGCCGTTAATGTTTCCGACAAAATCATTTATACCTATATGGGAATCCTTAAACCTCGTCTTGGTAACGCCAGTTATTGCAGCGCCGGTCAGCTTTCTCCTTTACTCAATGACCCTTATTACCGGACGATAGGATTAGGAAGTAGAATTTTTCTCGGCGGCGGAATAGGATATGTCATCGGCGCCGGAACGCAGCACCGTCCGGACGTCCCCAGGGGTAAAAACGGGGTGCCGGTTTCTCCGGCCGGGACATTGGCGGTTAAAGGTGATTTAAAAAGGATGAATCCTGAATGGCTGGTCGGTACCAGTTTTCTCGGTTACGGGGCGACTCTTACGGTGGGTATCGGTATTCCTATTCCGGTGCTGGATGAGGAAGTGGTCAAATTCGCTTCGGTTAAAGACGCCGATATATGGACAAAGATAGTTGATTACAGTTACGATTATCCCCAGGGAACCGGGAAGATTTTAGGTGAAGCAAATTATGCCGAGTTAAAATCCGGAAAAATTAAAGTTAAAGGGAAAAAGATTCCCTGTACCTCTCTTTCCAGCTATTATAAGGCTTATGAGATTTGCGAGATTTTAAAAAGCTGGATTCAAAAAGGAAATTTTCTGTTGACAGAACCGGTTGATTTTTTACCCGGGAGAAAAAAATAATATGCTTAAGCAGATTGGAATAACTAAAAAAGTGGTATTGCGTTTTCCGCAAATCCTGGTTGACCAGCCGATTATCTGCCGGTTAGTAAAAGATTTTGACCTGGAATTTAATATACTCAAGGCTTCGGTTACTCCGGAAGAAGAAGGTTTGCTGGTTCTGGAATTAAAAGGCCAGAAAAGAAAACTTGATAACGGGTTAAAATTTCTGGAGAAAATCGGTTTAAAGATTCAGCCGTTAAGTCAGGACATAACCCGCAATGAAGAAAGGTGCACTCACTGCGGTGCCTGCGTGACTATTTGTCCGACGTTAGCTTTAAGTTTTGACCCTAAAACCAAGCGGGTTAATTTTGATAACAGTAAGTGCATTGCCTGTGAATTATGTATTAAGGCTTGTCCGCCCCGGGCTATGGAAGTTAATTTTTAGTTTGCTCTTTATAAAATAATAATGTTAAAATAGTAAGAAGGAACTACTAGAGAACAGGGAGAATCAATGGTCAAATTTGAAGAATTGCTGGATTTACTGGTTGAGAGAGGTGCTTCTGATTTACATATTATTGTTGGCGTTCCCCCTCATCTTCGAATAGACGAAAATTTAATTCCTATTGATGTTCCTCCTTTCACCCCGGCAGACTGCCAGAATCTCATTTATAGCTTTCTTTCCGAAGAGCAGAAACGGCGTATGGAATTAAAACACGAGTTAGATCTTTCCTTTGAAGTTTCGGGTCTTAGCCGTTTCCGTATTAACGTTTATCATCACCGCGGCTATGTTTCGGCGGCTATCCGCCGTATACCCTTAGAAATTTTTACTTTTGAAGAGTTGGGATTGCCCCAGGTTACCCATGAAATTGTCCGTAAGCCGAAAGGACTGATTTTAGTGACCGGAGCAACCGGAAGCGGAAAGTCAACGTCTCTGGCTTCAATGATAGATTTAATCAATAATGAACGCCAGTGCCATATCGTTACCGTTGAAGACCCGATTGAATATGTCCACCAGCATAAAAAGAGTATCGTCAGCCAGAGAGAAATCGGAAGTGATACTTACTCTTTTGCTAACGCTTTGAAATATATCTTAAGACAGGACCCCGACGTAATTCTAATCGGAGAAATGAGAGACCTGGAAACGGTTAGAGCGGCTTTAACTATCGCTGAAACAGGCCATTTAGTGTTTACTACTTTACATACTAATGACGCGGTTCAAACAATTAACCGGGTAATTGATATATTTCCGTCTCAATTTCAGGCGCAAATAAGAGTTCAGTTGTCTTTTGTTATCCAGGCGGTTTTTTCCCAGCAGTTAATTCCCAAGGTTGGCGGGAAAGGGAGGGTCTTAGCCTGTGAGGTGATGGTAGCTAATCCGGCTATTAGAAGTTTAATCCGGGAAGCCAAGGTGCACCAGATTTATTCGTCGATTCAGACCGGGGTGCGGGACGGAATGAGAACTATGAACATGTCTTTAATAGACCTTTATAGCCGGGGACTCATCAGTTATGAAAACGTTTGGAGAACCACCGCTCCGGAAGATTTAGAGAGACTTCTGCTCTCGTTAAAACCTTCCAAAAAACGGTAAAGTAACAATTTTTTGAAAGGAAACTTTGTATGGCGACGCCCAAAAAATTAATAAAGAAAGAATTAGGCCGGTTGTTAATGGAAGACAGAATTATCACCGAAGAGCAATTGGATAAGGCTTTACAACTGCAGCAGGAAACGGGAATGCTTCTGGGGGAATGTCTGGTTAAACTTCAATTTGTAAACGAAAAGGACATTCTTAATTGCGTCATGATTCAATATGGATTTCCTTACTTACCTTTAAAGGATTATCTTATCGACAGGGAGATATTAAAACTTATTCCTAAAGAGACGGCTTTAAAAGAGAAGATTATACCTATTGATAAAATAGGCAACATCCTTACGCTGGCGATGAATGACCCTTTAAATATTAAGTTGCTTCAGGAATTAGAAGAAGAAACCGGATTAAAGATAGAAGTTTTTATCAGCACTTCAGAAGAGATTAAAAGAGCCATTGAAGATAATTATCCTAAATCATCCTAAATTGAGGGGTTTTAAAGATGATTAAATCTTTTCATAAAAGGTTAAACGAGCTTTTACTTGAAAATAAACTAATCACTAAAGACCAATTGAAAAAGGCCCTTGAGATCCAGAATAAAGACGGCGGGGCTTTAGGCCAGATTTTGGTTAAACAGGGATTTATTTCCGATAAGGATTTACTGGCGTGTTTAAGCCGTCATCTCAACGTTCCCCCCATAGATTTACAGCGTTTAAAGATTGACCCCGAGGTTGCCGTTATTATTCCGGAGAATGTAGCCAGACACTATAAGCTGATACCGATATCGCTGGTAGGTAAAACCTTGACCGTCGCGATGGCCGACCCTTTAAACATCTTTGCGATAGACGACATTAAGGTTATGACCGGTTACTCCATTGACCCGGTAATTGCTACGGCTGAGGGAATTGACGAAGCCATCGGTAAAATTTATACTACCTGGGGAACGATGGAGGACGTATTAAAAAATGCCGACTTAAATGTTTCTATCGCTACCTCTGAGGAAGAGCAGGTTGACCTCGATAAATTAATGAAAGAGGTTGAAGGTGCCCCGGTCATTAAAATCGTAAATTTAATTCTTGGTGAGGCGGTCAAAAAGAAAGCCAGCGATATCCATATTGAACCGTTTGAGGACAAATTAAGAGTCAGATACAGTCTGGACGGTATCTTATATGAACAAACTTCCCCGCCTAAAAAGCTGGCCGCGGCTATTATTTCCAGAATTAAAATTTTATCCTCTTTAGATATTGCCGAACGCCGTTTACCTCAAGATGGTCAGTTTAAAATAAGAATAAGCGCCCGGGAGGTGGATTTCCGGGTGGCTATAATCCCGACAATTTTTGGTGAGCGGGTAACGATGAGACTTCTGGATAAAAGCTCACTTTCTTTAGAATTAGCCCAGCTCGGGTTTAGTAAAGAATCCTTTGTCACTTTTTCTGAAGCTATCAAAGCAACCTATGGAATAATTTTAGTTACCGGTCCGACGGGGAGCGGAAAGACTACGACGCTTTATTCAGCGATTAATAAAATAAATTCTACTGATAGAAATATTTTAACCATTGAGGACCCGGTTGAATACGTTTTAAGCGGGGTTAACCAGATTCAGGTTAATCCGGATATTGGCTTAACTTTTGCCAGCGGATTGCGTTCTATTCTTCGTCAGGCGCCGAACATTATTTTAGTCGGAGAGATTCGGGATACCGACACTGCAGACGTCGCCATCAAATCAGGTTTAACCGGCCATTTGGTTTTCAGCACCCTTCATACCAACGACGCCATAGGTGCCATTACCCGGTTAGTGGATATGGGGCTTGAGCCTTTTCTGATTGCTTCTTCCTTAATTTCTGTGATGGCCCAGCGTTTATGCCGAAAACTTTGTCCGGACTGCCGGGAAGCGTATAAACCCTCCCAGGAGATTGTGGATAAATATAATTTAGTATCACCGGATGGTAAAGAACTGATGCTTTATCGTCCCCGGGGTTGTTCCCGTTGTAATAATACCGGCTATAAAGGCAGATTTGCTATAGTGGAAGCGTTTAATCTTAATGACGACGCCAGAAAAATGATTGTGCAAAAGGTTCCGGAAGTGGACCTGAAAAAAGTAGCCGTTGGAAGTGGAATGGTTCCTTTGCGTGTGGATGGTTTAAGAAGGGTGATAGACGGAACAACCAGTATTGAAGAAGCGCTTAGAGTTACCTCGTAGAGTAAACATTAAATTTAAGGATAAAATTTTAAATGCCACTTTATAAATATGTCGCTATTAATGACCAGGGACAGCGCTTTGAAAGTCAGTTGGAGGCCGAAAGCGAAGAAAGTTTAACTAAGTCCCTGCAGGCTAAAGGTTACATCGTTGTTTCCTGTTTCCCCGTCACTAAAGGGATAGGCTTGGGAATCCCTTTTTCTTTTAAAAGAACAGCAGCGGGGGGGACCAAAGGTAAAAAAGTAAAAGCGGATAATCTGGTAATTTTTAGCCGCCAGCTGGCCACTCTGGTTAACGCCGGTCTTCCTTTAGTCCAGGGATTATATATACTGGAAAGGCAGGTGGAAGACAGAGTTTTAAAGTCGGTAATAGTCCAGATAAAAGAGTCGGTAGAAGGGGGATTAAGTTTATCTGAAGCTATGGCTAATCACCCGCAGGTATTTTCAACTTTTTTTATCAGTATGGTTCGGGCCGGGGAAGTCAGCGGAATGTTAGACGTTATTTTAAATGAGGTGGCGAATTTTTTAGAGTCCATGAACGCGATGAGAAAGAAAGCCAGGATGGCTTTAGTTTATCCGGCGGTAATATCGGCTATGGCTGTAGGGGTAACTTTGATATTTCTTCTTAAAGTAATCCCTGTTTTTAAGTCTATATTTTCCGGATTGGAAGCGATGTTACCGAGACCGACCCAGATTCTTATAAGCATCAGTGAATTTACCCAGGCTAAATTTGGATATGTAGTTGTGGCATTGATAATTTTTGGGATTATATTTAACAGAATAATTCATACTGAACAGGGGCGATTGAGGTTTGACGATTTTATACTCCACCTGCCTGTCTTCGGGGATTTGTTAAGGAAAATAATTATGGCCAGATTCAGCCGGACGTTAAGCACGCTGATTAAAGGAGGCGTCCCCATTTTACTTGCCCTGGAAATTGTGGCTAAAACCTCCGGAAATAAATTGGTGGAGAAGAGTATTAATAGTGCGCGTTTAAGTATTAGAGAAGGTGAAAGTATCGCCCGGCCACTCAGGGAGAATAAAATTTTTCCTCCCATGGTTGTAGAAATGATTGCCGTGGGAGAAGAAACGGGTGCTCTGGAAGCTATGCTGGGTAAAGTTTCTGATTTTTATAATGACCAGGTGGAATCGGCTATTGCCGGACTTACTTCTTTAATTGAGCCTATCCTGATCGCTTTTTTAGGGATTGTAGTCGGTTCCATGGCGATAGCGATGTTTATGCCTATTTTTAGAATGGTTCAGCTGGTGGGATGATAAATAATGAAAAACAGAAAAGGCATAACTTTAGTAGAACTGATGGTGGTAGTGGGCATAATTGCCGTTTTGCTTTCTATGGCCATTCCCAATATTATAAATGCCAGAAAAAGAGCTAGTGCGACCAGATGTTTAAATAATCTTAAACTGCTTTATGAATCCGGGCAATATTACCGGCTTAGAGAGAGTTCCAGCGTCTCTACTATCAATGCCCAGATTTTATTTGATGCTGGCTATCTGGAAACAGTACCTTCCTGTCCTATAGGGGGTGTGTATGCTACTTGGAACGTTAACAGTATCCCCACCTGTGCGATTGGAAGCCAAGGTACCCCGGAAACCTGGGATGATCATGTCTACGAGAAGCAATAAAGCCTGAAACGATCTTTTTGGGGCTTGTTTTTGCCCATTTTTGCCTGTAGCGAGGGTAAAATAAAGCTGAAAAATTAATAATAAATACATTTGTGTTGTATAAGGAAATATGTTATACTTATTATAGGAGGCC
>CAZDKO010000006.1:0-1935 GCA_964506075.1 uncultured bacterium | reverse complement strand
TAATAAATACATTTGTGTTGTATAAGGAAATATGTTATACTTATTATAGGAGGCCGATATGAAGACCAGAAAGTGGAGAAAAGGTCTAACTTTAATAGAGATAGTGGTTGTATTGGCGATAATCAGTCTTATTTTGTCTTTTGCTGTTCCTAACATGATAAATGCCCGAAAAAGAGCCCAGGCTAATACCTGTGTGAATAATTTGAAATTACTTTATGAAGCCGGACAGGTTTATCGTATTGATGAAGGCGAGGCAGTTTCCAGTATTGACGTGGCTACTTTATATGGAGGGGGGTATATAGATGCGGAAGCGAACTGCCCGATCGGCGGGGCTTACGCTTCCTGGGAGGTTGATAGTGTTCCTACTTGTTCCATTGGCTCACAGGATTTGACCGTTGCCTGGGATGATCATATTTGGGCTAAGGATGTCAATCCCAGTACCGGGGCGTGTGTTGACTGGTTAAAGATTGTTACGGCTCAAAAAGAAAGAGAAAATAAGAAGATATAAAAATTTATTAAAAGGAAGTGGTTAAAATGAAAAGTATACATTCAAAAAAAGGCGTAACTTTAATGGAAATAATAGTGGTAATGATAATAATTGGAATATTAGCTTTGTTTGCCCTTCCGAATGTTCCGACAGCCAGAAATAAATCAGAGAGAAAGGCTTGTATCGGGAACCTGTGGATGATTAAATTGAGTAAGGACCAGTGGGCTTTAGATGAAAGTAAAATTACCGGTTCGGCGGTCCAGTGGACTGATATTGTTCCCAATTACCTGGAAGCCAGACCCGAATGCCCGACGACTCAAGAGAGTAGTTCTTACACATTAAACAGTCTTGGTTCAAATCCTACGTGCGTGAAAGGGAGTGATTTAGAGCACAACTTATAAATAAGGAGATTCTATACAACAGAAAGGGGGGAGGGGAGGAATGAAGAAAAAAAATAAAGCTGGATTTACCTTGGTGGAAATTATGGTCGTAGTCGGAATTATTGGTATTATCCTTAGTATGGCCATTCCTAATTTTATTAATTCCCGAAGAAAAGCTCGGGCACAGGTTTGTGTCAATAATCTCCACCAAATCCACGGGGCTAAACAGCAATGGGCGATGGATAACAATCAAGGGGAAACCGCTACACCAACGAGTGCAAATTTAGCTCCTACATATCTGGCGGACTATCCAACTTGTCCAGCCGCAGGGACCTACGGTATAAATAACGTAGGGACCGTTCCTACTTGCAGTATCGGTACAGGAACTGGCGCTGAAACTTGGGATAACCATATATTTTAAAATTAAAAGCGTTAATTGATGCTGGAGAAGTGAAGATATTCAAACAGCGAATAAAAAACAAAGGCCGGGGAGCTTTTACTTTAGTGGAAATGATGCTTAGTGTAGCTATTATTGCTGTGCTGGCAGCGATAGTTTTTCCTTATTTTTTCCGGGCCCGGGAAGAAGCCAAAGCCAAAGCCTGTATTACGAACTTAAGAGAAATTGAAGGGGCCAGGGATAGATGGGTGTTATCGACCAGGGTAAGCTCAACGGTTGAGCCGGGGTGGACGGATATAGTGCCGGATTTTTTAAAAAGCCAGCCGTCTTGTCCGTCTAAGGGCATATATACCATCGGTAATTCAGGGACGGTGCCGACATGCAGCGTGGGAACAAATATGACTCCGGAAGAATATGATAATCATATTCTCAAGAATTTTTAGTAGATATTCAAAAAGGCTGTAAAAAAGAGGCCTTTTAAAATACGTATCAGGAAGGGGGTGAATAATTATGAAGAAACATGGATTTACTCTCGTTGAAATCATGATTGTCGTGGCTATTATTGGATTACTTGTGGCGATAGCGATTCCTAACTTTTTACGTGCCCGGGAAGAAGCGAGAGCAAGTACCTGTGTTGCTAACTTAAAGCAGATTGAAGGGGCTAAAGAGCG
>CAZDKO010000005.1:0-62527 GCA_964506075.1 uncultured bacterium | reverse complement strand
AATTTGCTGAAATATGGGATTTTATCCATTTTTTAAAAGATTTTTCCATTGTCGGG
Organism: uncultured bacterium; assembly: GCA_964506075.1. Lineage (GTDB taxonomy): Bacteria > CAZDME01 > JAYEMH01 > JAYEMH01 > JAYEMH01 > CAZDKO01. The sequence continues at coordinate 62,471 of CAZDKO010000005.1, read as the reverse complement.
ATGGATTTAGTAGAGGTTAGCCCTCCTTTTGACCCGGCCCAGATTACCTCTATTACCGCGGCCAAACTGGTAATAGAAGGTTTATTTTCTATGAGTTACCGATAGATTATTTATTAGGTAGTTTCCAATAGGTTTAAAATCCCCTTGACAAACAATGAATGGTATGTTAAATTTATATCACTTGTGAAAAAATTCACAAAGCCATAAGATGAATAAGGTGAAAATTCCCGAGACTACCATCACCCGACTTTCCTCTTATCTTAGAATCATTGAAAAAATAAAAGAAGAAGGGACAAGATATACCTCTTCTCTTATTTTAGGGGAAAGGGTGGGTCTTAATTCCGACCAGGTGCGTAAAGACCTGGCTTATTTTGGACAATTTGGCATTCGTGGCCAGGGTTATGCGGTTGATAATCTAGAAGAAAATTTAAAGAAAATCCTGGGATTAAACAGACTCTGGCGGGTAGCGGTAATCGGAACCGGAAACCTGGGGTCAGCCTTAATGGCCTATAAAGGATTTGCTAAAAGAGGTTTTAGAATTGTAGCGGCATTCGATATTGACAAGAGAAAAGTCGGACGGCAAAAAGGAACGCTTACCATTAAAGATTTCAGGGATTTTAAAAAGATAGCGGAAACAGTAAAGATAGACATTGGTATTGTCGCTGTGCCGGAGGAAAGCGCTATAGAGGTTATAAATTGTCTGACTTCATCAGGGATAAAAGCGATTCTTAACTTTGCCCCGCTTAAAGTATCTATGGTAAAAGGGACAAAGTGCCGTAACGTTGATCTGTCAACAGAACTTGAAGGCTTAACATATTTTCTGTCTTCACCGGGAATCTAAATGAAAAAAGAAACATTGTTATACATTCCTCAAGATAAATTATCTGATTTTATGAGAAACATCGCTCAAAACGTCGATTTGTTTTTTGCTCCGGTTGAGGAAGGGGAAAGATGTCATTGGCGCGAAGTAAAAAATGAGCTTGATTCTTATCATTATAACCTGGAGAAAAGACCGCTTGAACCCTTAAAGACATTTTTCTTTCCTCCCAAGGAGATAGCCGCCGGTTATTTTGGCAAGACTTCAGATGTTCCCCAAAAACCTCTTCCGAAACAAATTCTATGGGGGGTAAAAGCCTGTGACCTGGCTTCTCTTAAGGTCTGGGATGTTATTTTTGGTCAGGGTGATCTGGCGGATCCGGAGTATAAAAAAAGACGGGAGTCCACGATTTTAATCAGCGCTGATTGTTTTAGTGTCTGTGAGACCTGTTTCTGTCACTTGGTTGAGGGTGGACCTTACCCTAAAGATGGTTTTGATTTAAATCTTTCTCCCTCTAAAGACGGTTTTATTATTGAAATAGGTTCAGAAAAAGGAGAGCGTTTAGTCAATCAGGGTAAGGAATTTTTTCGGTATGCAGAGGCGGAGGAGATAAAATTACGGGAAGAAAATAGAACCAAATGCCTCAAGAAACTGGAAGAAGTTAACGAAAAATTCGGATTCAAAAAACCTCTTACTCAAATAATGAAAGAGAACTATGAATCCCCTCAATGGAAAGAGACAGCCCAGGATTGTATTGAGTGCGGGGCCTGTACCAATATTTGTCCGACCTGTTATTGTTTCCTGCTTTATGAAGGTAAGAAAAAAGAGGTGGATGAGTTTCTTAAAATGAAAATTTGGGACTCTTGTCAGTTTTTAAATTTTGCCCGGGTAGCCGGCGGAGAAAATCCGCGCAAGAAATTGTCGGAAAGAGTCCGGCACCGTTTAGCCCATAAATTCGCTTATTTTCCCGACGGCTATAATTTAATTGCCTGTACCGGATGCGGGCGTTGTATTGATGCCTGTATGGGAAGAATTGATATGCGGGAAGTTTTCAAGAAGATAGACGAGTGTAAAGGCGAACCTAAAAATGAATAAAACAGAAAATCTTTATCACCTTATTCCGGCAGGGATTGAAGAGGTTATTGTCGAGACCCCGACGATAAAAACGCTGGTTTTACGTCCGGAGCAACCTCTTCCTTTCAGCACCGGGCAGTTTATAGAATTAACCGTCCCGGGGATTGGAGAAGCCCCCTTTACCCCCTCTTCATCACCACTGGAAGAAAAAAAGATGGATGTGACGATAATGAATGCCGGGCGGGTAACCAATATTATCCATCAGTTAAAAGCCGGCGACCGAATTGGTTTAAGAGGTCCTTATGGAAAAGGATATCCTCTGGGTGATTTTCATGGTAAAGAAATTCTCATTGTGGGTGGAGGGGTGGGACTGGCACCTTTACGTTCTCTTCTTTATACTCTATTTGCCGAACTGGACCGGTATAAAAGGGTCATCCTTTGTTATGGAGCCAGAACGCCTGAAGATATTCTTTATAAAAAGTTACTTCCCGAATGGAAGAAAAAAATAGAGATGCATCTTACGGTTGACCGGAAAGATTCCTCTTGGCGGGAAGAAGAAGGCGTGGTCACGGTGCTGCTTGACAAGGTTAAAGTTGATTTAAAAAACAGTGTTGCTGTGATTTGCGGTCCGCCGATAATGATGCGTTTTGTCACTTTAAAAGTGCTTCAAATGGGATATAGTCCCGGAAATATTTATCTTTCCATGGAAAAAAATATGTCCTGTGGGGTAGGAAAATGCGGCCATTGTATGCTGGGTAAGTATTATGTTTGTAAAGATGGCCCGGTATTTACCTGGGAACAATTAAAGGATATTCCCGACGTTTGGAAATGAAGCCAGTCCGGGCAGGATTATTTTTCAGGTTAAAAACACATGTCTAAAAAAAGATTATATATAGATTTAGATATCTGTAGCGAATGTCCGAAATGTGTTATAGAATGTAGCTATTTCTATCACCCGGGCAATAACGGCGTTACTTCTTTAAGGGAATTGGCTTCTTATGCCACTATTTGTCGTCAATGTAAAGAAGGAAGTTGTGTCAAAGCTTGTCCCCGGGAAGCATTGGAAAAACAGGAAAATAAAATTTTAAAGAGATATAATTTGCGCTGCGTTAAATGTAATTCCTGCGCTTTTGCTTGTCCTTTTGGGACGATTCTGCCAGAGTTTATTCCTTATGCGGTTTCACAATGTGACTATTGTCTTGACCGGTGTGATGGAGGCAGGAAACCCCTGTGTGTTACTTCCTGTCCTTACGGGGCGTTAAAATACGGGGAGTTTGGAGCTGATGAGGAAAAGGATGAATATCTGATTGGGGATAATTTAGTCGTTCATTGTCGTTTATGGGGCAGGGAACCGAAAGCGAGTAAGAAAAAATGAGCACTTTAATTTTTAACTTTTTTATTTTTCCCGGTTTTCTCTTTGCTTCAGCGGTAGGACTTTTAGCCAGCTGGCTTGACCGGAAGATTACCGCCCGAATTCAGTGGCGGGTCGGACCGCCGTTGCTCCAGCCGGTTTATGATATAATCAAGCTTCTGGGCAAGGAAGTAATTGTGCCGCGAGGTTCCGGGAAGATTACTTTTTTAATGGCCCCTTTATTCGGGTTAGCCGCGGTGATATTGATTGCGACTCTTCTGGGAGTAACAACTTTTTCCCCCCAGAAAGGTTTTATCGGTGATTTAATTGTCGTGATTTATCTTTTGATTATACCGTCTCTGGCTATTATTATCGGGGGGGCCTCTTCGGGCAATCCCTTGGCTTCCCTGGGAGCTTCCAGAGAAATGAAGTTAATTATGGCTTATGAACTTCCGTTTATTCTGGTAATGTTGGTGGCTATTATTAAAGGGGGAAGTATCAGGTTGGGTGACCTGATAAACTTTCAATTAAGCCACGGAATGTTTTTAAAAAATCCTTCCGGGATTCTGGCTTTTATAGTGGCGCTGATGTGTGTCCAGGCCAAGCTTGCTTTAGTGCCTTTTGATTTACCGGAAGCCGAAACCGAAATTATGGGTGGAGCTTTAATAGATTATTCCGGGGCACCGTTGGCGGTGTTTAAACTAACTAAATCCATTCTACTTTATATTCTGCCCCTTTTTCTGATAATTGTTTTTTGGGGGGGGCTTGATTTTTCCCGAGGTATATTTTTAGCTTTACTTAAAGGCATCGGTAAATATATTACTATATTGATAATTATCATTCTTATTAAAAATACCAACCCCCGCGTTAGAATTGACCAGGCGCTTAAATTTTTCTGGGGACCGATGACTGTTTTAGCGGTTATCGGAGTTATCCTGGCTACGTTAGGTTATTAATTTAAACAGAAGAGGAATACTGCTTTATGAATTTCAGGTTAAAGGCACTTCAGAAATCCCCCTGGGTTTTTCATCTGGCTACCGGTTCCTGTAATAACTGTGATATTGAAATTCTTGATTGCCTTACCCCGCGGTTTGATATAGAAAGATTTGGCATAATGCTGGTCGGAAGCATCCGCCATGCCGATGTTTTATTGGTTACCGGTGCGGTTACCAGAAAGGCTACGGCCCGGATAAAAAAAATTTATGAACAGATGCCTAAACCCCGGGTGGTGGTGGCTTTTGGAGCCTGCTCCTGCGACCAGGGTATATTTAAAGATGGTTACAACACCCCCATACCGGTGGATGAAGTAATTCCTGTTGACGTATATGTTCCCGGTTGTCCGCCGAAACCAGAAGCTATTATTGCCGGGGTAGTAAAAGCCCTGGGGAAGATAGGAAAATAAATCAATGGAAAAAAAAGAAATCCTCGATAAGATAAAGCATAGATTTAATTTGGTTATATTACACTGGGACGATAAATCAGATAAACGCATTTATATTGATATTGATAAAAAAGATTTGATAAACCTGGTTAAATTTCTGTTTACTGATTTAACGGCCAGATTTGTAATTGCTTCCGGGGTGGACACTCCTAAAGCAATAGAGATACTTTACCATTTTAGTTTTGACCGGTATGGATTGATAATTTCTCTAAGGGTAATTTTACCCAAGCCTACCCCTGAAATTGAATCAATCACCCCGATTATTAAAGGGGCGGAATGGATTGAAATGGAGATTCGGGAACTCTTGGGGGTTAAGTTTCGTAATCACCCGAATTCGGGGAGACTTTTGATGAGTGAGGATTGGCCGGAAGGAAAGTTTCCCTTGCGGAGAGACTATAAGGAGAAAGATTGATGGCAAAGAGGACGGTTATTCCCATTGGTCCTTATCACCCCCTACAGGAGGAACCAGAATTTTTTAAACTCTATGTAGAAGGTGAAAAGGTGGTTGACCTGGATATTCACATTGGATATAACCATAGAGGGATAGAAAAAATAGCTGAATCAAAATCTTACGACCAGGTGGTTTTTCTGGTGGAGAGGATCTGCGGGATTTGTTCCACCAGCCATCCGGTTGCGGCAGTTAATGCTATGGAGGATTTGGGTCAGATTGAAATCCCGGAAAGAGCAAAATATATCCGGACAATTATTGCCGAACTGGAAAGGATTCATAGTCATCTGCTCTGGTTGGGACTGGCCGGGCATTTTCTGGGATACAACACCGTCTGGATGTGGGCCTGGAAATATCGGGAGCCGGTCCTGGATATTTTTGAGAAAATTACCGGTAATAGACAGAGTTATGCCATGATGAAAGTTGGGGGGGTCAGACAGGATATTGATAAAGATGACATCCCCTGGATAAATAAACAGATGGTAGAATTAATACCGATAATCAATATGTTTGAAAAAGCGGTTAGCGATGACCCGGTGATTGGTGCCAGGACAAAGGGGATAGGCATTTTAAGCAAAGAAGATTGTTTTCGGTTCGGGGCCTTGGGGCCGATAGCCAGAGCTTCAGGCGTCGCTATTGATGTTCGTAAGGATGACCCCTATGCCGCCTATGATAAAGTTGACTGGAAATTAATAACCCATCCGGATGGAGATATTTTTGCCAAGTTGATGGTAAGAATCTGGGAAATGACGGAATCGGTTAAAATTATTCAGCAATGTCTTCATAAAATGCCGGCCGGAGAAATTGACGCCAAGATAAAAGAATTGCCGGCGGGAGAAGGGATCGGGCGCGCCGAGGCGCCCCGGGGTGAGGTTTTTCATTATATTCGCAGCGACGGTACCAATCGGCCGATGCGTTATAAAGTCAGGGCGCCCAGTTACATGAATGTAGCGACCAATAAAATAACGGCCGTAGGAGGGACTATTTCCGATGCCGCTATAATATTAGCGGCGGTAGACCCCTGTTATTGTTGTACGGAAAGAGCGGTAGTGATTGACGTAAATACCGGTAAGACAACGTTAAACGGAGAAGATTTAATCCGTTTATCGCAGGAAAAAACCTATAGTTTACAAAAGAGTAAAAGAAAATAATGGATAATTCCACATTATTAATTGCATCTTTTATATTGCCGTTAGTTAGCGGGTTAATCTCTTTGTTTCTGATTCCGCAGAAAGCCAGGGTTACCGGTGAAATCATCGCGCTCTTAGGGACTCTGATTACTTTTGTGTTAGCCGGTGTTTTATTCTTGAAAAGGCCTCTTGATTTTATCTGGGAGGTTTTCCCTTTAGTTAATTTACATCTGGATAATTTAAACGGATTTATTTTACCTTTTATCGGTCTTTTTGGGGTACTGACCGTTTTTTATTCGTTGGGCTATATGAAAAATATACCCAGGCTTAATGAATATTATGCTTACATTCTTTTAACCGTGGGTGCGGCCATGGGGGTTCTTCTGGCGAAAAACAGTCTGCTTTTTTTAATTTTTTGGGGATTATCCGGGTTGACTCTATACGTTTTAATCGGTTTAGGCGGTTCAAAGGCATCTACGGCCGCTAAAAAATCTTTTATTATTGTCGGTGGGGCAGACTGTTTATTGATTTTTGGTTTAGGTATTATTTGGGTTAAAAGTCGAAGTTTATCTCTAATGGATTTAAATTTACCCTTAAATGAACCGGTGTTGATAGTGGCTTTTTTAAGTTTACTGGCGGCGGCTTTAGCCAAGGCCGGAGCAATTCCTTTACATTCCTGGATTCCTGATTCAAGTCAGGTTGCACCTACACCGGTAATGGCTTTCCTGCCGGCTTCTCTGGATAAGCTTCTGGGAATTTATTTCTTAACCCGCATCTGCCTGGATATTTTTAAGATTGATATTGCTTCTTCTATGTTTTACGTGTTGATGATTATTGGAGCGGGGACTATCATTGCGGCGGTGATGATGGCTTTAATTCAGCACGACTTAAAAAAACTACTGGCTTATCATGCCGTCAGCCAGGTCGGTTATATGATTTTAGGCGTGGGCAGTGGTCTTCCCATCGGTATTATCGGCGGACTTTTCCATATGCTGAATCACGCCATCTATAAATCATGTTTATTTTTTACGGCCGGGGGAGTTGAAATAGAAACCAAGACGACTTCATTGGACAGATTGGGGGGTCTTTCGCGGTTTATGCCGATAACTTTTATTTCTACCTTTATTGCCGCCTTGGCTATTTCCGGGGTGCCCCCTTTTAATGGTTTTGTTTCCAAATGGTTAATATATCAGGGCATAATCGAATTAGGGACGCAGGGAGATAAGTTCTGGGTTATCTGGTTATCGGCGGCGGTATTCGGCAGTGCTTTAACCCTGGCCTCATTTATGAAAATCATTCACGCGGTATTTTTAGGCCAGTCTGATCCCGGTTATAAATCGAATGTTAAAGAGGTTAACGGGACGATGTTTGTACCGATGATGATTCTTGCCGGTCTATGCTTGTTATTCGGGATTTTTGCTCTCAGGCTTCCTTTGAGATATTTTATCAATCCCGTCGTTGGCAAAGAAACTGTTCTTATGGGATTCTGGGATGCGCCGTTAGCCACGGGTTTAATTATTATGGGGTTAGCTCTGGGTTTTATAATTTATGTGTTAGGAAAATTCAGCCTCACCCGGGAAGATGAAGCTTATACCGGAGGAGAAACGCTTGATGTTGAAAATAGAGTAACGGGTGTAGATTTTTATGAAACTATAAAAGATTTTAAGATATTTAAAAAAATTTACCGGGCCGCAGAAGCAAAATATTTTGATGTTTACGAACAGGGGAAAAATCTGGTTTTCTGGATAAGCGCCGGTTTAAGGAAAATCCATTCCGGGATATTATCCACTTATCTGATCTGGTGTTTTTTAGGCATGGCGGCTATATTTTTGATTTTATTAAGGTGAAAACAGGATGCATACTTTTAATTTTGTTACTTTAGATACCGGATTTGAGCTTTATCCGCTTCTGTTATTTATGATTATAGGAGCTTTAGCGGCCGTAAGAATGAAGGATCTTTTTTCTTCGGTAATTGCGGTTGGGGCGGTAGGCTTAGGCTTATCTTTGGCTTTTCTTCTTCTTAAGGCGCCGGATTTAGCTATTGTCCAGATAGTGGTAGAAATTCTTTGTCTGATTATACTGGTCGGGGCAACCATAAGAAGAGATACGACCAAGCTTGAGAAGAAAAGAGAAATCTTGAAGCTGGTTTTAATTTGTATTTTTATTGTGTTGTTTCTGTTTTTTTCCTGGAAGGCACTCAGGGAATTACCCCCCTTTGGCGAACCTTTGATGAAAGTTTCAAGTGAATATATCAAAGAAGGATTAAAAGAGACCGGCGCAACTAATTTGGTATCTTCGGTCATTTTAGATTTCCGCGCTTTTGATACCCTGGGGGAAGCGACCGTTCTTTTTACGGCGGTAATTGGCGTTTTTGTGGTTTTAAGAAAGGTTGGAAGGAAAAACAAGAATGAAGAGTAAGAAGATTGGAATGACCTTTATTGTCAAGACTGTTAGCAGACTTACGGTCGGTTTAATCCTTATTTTTGGTTTTTACATTATTCTTCATGGACATATCAGTCCCGGCGGAGGATTTGCCGGAGGGGTAATGATTGCTCTGGCTTTTATCAATGTGCTGCTGGCTTTTGGTTCAGGTCCCACTTTTAAAAAGTTAAATGAGACCCGGGCTTCTTTTTTAGAGAGTATCGGAGCGATTATGTTTTTGGGAATTGCTCTTTTGGGATTTGTCGGGGGATATTTCTTTTTCAATTTCTTTAAGAATAAGGGAGAGCCTTTTCACATTTTTAGCGCCGGAATTATTCCTTTATGTAATATCGCCATTAGCTGTAAAGTGGGAGCCGGATTATTCGCCATCTTTATAGTTTTGATACTTCTTAAAATCGGAGGCGACCGAAAATGATCTATTTGATGTGTTTTGTTCTATTCTCAATTGGAATTTATTGTGTAGTCGTTAAAAAGAAACTGATTAAGATTATAATCGGGTTTCTTATTATGGAATATGCCGTGAATTTATTTTTCGTGATAGCCGGTTATCGCGCCAGAGGCCGGGCACCCTTGCACGATCCTGTCCAGCTTATTGAAAACATGGTTGACCCTCTGCCTCAAGCAATAGTTCTAACTTCCATTGTAATCGGTCTGGCAGTTACGGCCTTAATGGTAGCTATTGCCATAAGGCTTTACGATAAATACGGCACTTTTGACGTAACCAAGATAAATAAGTTGAAAGGATAATAGATGATTTTACCGTTGTTCGTGGCTGTGCCTTTAGCCGGCGCTTTTATAATTTCTCTTTTTAAGCAAAAGATGAAACAGATAACGGATGTCCTGGCTGCTTTAACTTCGGCCGTATTACTTGTTTTTTCTCTTTACGCGATATTTATGGTCAAATCTTCCGGCGTCCTTGTTTATACACTTGGTAAGTGGGGGCCGCCTTTCGGTATTTGTTTAGTTATGGATAGTCTGACTGTTTTAATGCTGGTGACCGTTAATCTCATTGCCTTTTTCGTTACTCTTTATTCCATTGGTTATATGGAGCATTATACAGCTAAACCGAAATTTTATTGCCTGCTGCTTCTTATGATAGCCGGCATAAACGGCGTGGTGGTAACCGGAGATTTTTTTAACCTTTTTGTTTTTATAGAAATTGCTTCAATCGCCAGCTACGCCTTGGTTGCCTTTGGCACTGAGCAGGAAGAGCTGGAGGCTTCTTTTAAATATATGGTGATGGGGAACCTGGCTTCAATTTTTATTCTTCTGGGGATTGCTATTCTTTACAGTTACACTTCTACTTTAAATATGGCTGATATGGCCCAGCGTCTTTTAGAAAAAAGTCGAGGGGAAATAACGGCTTTTGTGACGGTGCTTTTTATGGTTGGTTTTGGTTTAAAGGCGGCGATAGTACCTTTTCACAGCTGGCTTCCGGATGCTCATCCCTCAGCGCCGGCTCCAATATCGGCCATGCTTTCAGGGGTGCTCATAAAAGCACTGGGTGTTTACGCGCTGGTAAGAATCTTTTTTAACGTTTTGGGAACTACCCCTCAAATATTATCAATTCTGATGTTTTTAGGTGCGGTTTCAATATTGGCCGGGGTGTTTTTAGCCATCGGACAATGGGATTTAAAAAGGTTATTAGCCTATCATTCTATCAGTCAGATTGGTTATATAATATTAGGGATAAGTTTGGGGACACCTTTAGGAATTCTGGGAGGGTTATTTCATCTATTCAATCACTCGGTTTTTAAATCGCTGTTATTTTTAAACTCCGGAGCAATCGTTTATTCAACCGGGACGAGAGACCTAAAAGAAATGAATAATTTAAGGGAGAAAATGCCGGTTACTTCAAATACAAATTTGATTGCTTCTTTTTCTATCTCCGGGGTTCCCCCTTTTAACGGGTTCTGGAGTAAGCTTATCATTATTCTCGCTTGTATTCAGGCTAATCGTTTGGGTTATGCTTTTTGCGCGGTGGCCGGGAGTATTTTGACCCTTTCTTCTTTTATGAAGGTTCAAAAATTTGCTTTTTTCAGTAAGATTAAAGAAGAGGTAGAAGGAATAAAAGAAGTTCCTTGGATAATGAGATTGCCTATGCTCTCTTTAGCGCTGGTGTGTTTACTGGGTGGAATAATTCTTGTGCCGGGTGTAGCCGATTGGTTTTTAAAGCCGGCGGCCGATGTTTTATTAAGAGCTTCTAGCTACGCGACGGTTGTTTTTAAGGCGGTGCAATAATGGGAAGTAGAATAGTATTATTTTTCTTGGGGCTTTTGGTCTGGATGGGTTTATCCTGGCCTCCTAACTGGCAGAATCTTTTAGTCGGAATAATAGTTGCCGCGTTTGTTACCTCTTTAACGGGGGACTTATTTGTAAAAAGGCCGCATTTATTTACACATCCGGGACGTTATTTATGGTCAGTGTATTACCTTTTACTTTTTACCTGGGAGTGCCTTAAAGCTAATATTGATGTGGCTTTCAGAGTATCTCATCCCAGAATGCCGATTAATCCCGGAATTGTAAAAGTTAAAACCAATTTAAAATCTGATACCGGTTTAACCTTCCTGGCTAATTCCATCACTCTTACCCCAGGCACTATGAGTGTTGACGTGGATAGGGTAAACGGCTATATTTACGTTCACTGGATTGACGTTAAGGATAGGAATATAGAGACAACGACCAAGCTAATCATCGAGAAATTTGAACGGGTCCTCAGGAGGATATTTGAATGAGATATCTGCGCTGGTTAATAGGTTTAATTACGCTGATTAGTATTATGGTTTTGATTTTTGTTAGCCCGGTGTCTTTTTTAACCCGGTGCTTCTTCATATTAATGGTGGCTTGCTTTTTATGTCTTTTCCGGATTATAGCCGGTCCGACCGCTCCGGATAGGGTTGTTGCTGTTGACATCCTTGGTATTGTTGTAGTTGGATTTTGCGCTATATTAAGCGTTTCCACCGGGAGAGCCTGGTATATAGATATTGGAATTGCCTGGGCTTTACAGAGTTTTATTGCTACTTTGGCTTTATCGAAATATTTGGAAAAGAAAGGATTTGAGGAATAGAAAATGCAAGAGATTGTCGGAATGATATTCATAATTGTGGGAGTCATTTTTGATTTATTTGGTTGTATCGGTTTAATCAGGCTTCCCGACGTTTATAACCGTCTTCAAGCGGCGACTAAATCTGTAACTCTGGGGACCTGTGGAATAATGTTTGGTGTTTTTATTATAAATGGGTTATCGGCTGCCGGAATTAAAGCTTTATTGTGTATCGCTTTTATTTTATTGACTTCTCCTACGGCCGCTCACGCTTTATCCAGAGCGGCTCATATTTCGGGAATTAAGTTGTGGGAAAAGAGTGTCTGTGATGATTATGAAGGAGAAAAATCTTGAAACTACCTAAAGTCAAGGAATTAAAAGAGGCCTTAAAGGCAATTTTTAAAGGTCCTTATACGGTTAAATTTCCTTTTGAACCTTCAGTTCCTCCGGAAAGGTTTAGAGGTAAACCTGAATTTGATGAAAAAGAATGTGTCGGTTGTCAGGCCTGCAGTCAGGTTTGCCCGGCCCGGGCTATTGAAGTAATTGATGAAATTAAAAATAAGGGTGGTAAGAGAAGGATAGAAATACACCTTGACCGTTGTATCTTTTGTGGACAATGTCAGGTAAATTGTATCACTGAAAAAGGAGTCAGGTTAACCGGAAAGTATGACCTGGCTACTTTTAATCGGAAAGAGGCGCGGGTTAAAATTGAGAAAGAACTTATTTATTGTGATTGTTGCGGCGAACCGATTACCGCCAGAGACCATCTTCGCTGGTTAGTAAAAAAATTAGGTCCGTATGCCTATAATAACCCTCTTTTAATGTTTACCTCCCAGAAAGATTTATGCGAGGTTAAAGAAATTCCTCCGATTGAATCTCCCCAGCAGCGGGCTGATTCTTTCCGTATCCTGTGTCCTAAATGCCGCCGGCAAACGACAATCAGAGAACTTTAAAATAAATTTTCTGCTTATATATTAATTATCAAATGGAAAATGATACTCTATCCAGACAATTAGATAAGGATTTATTACCCCGTCTTAAAGGAGAGATAGGCGTTATAGGAATAGGAAACCCCTGGCGTGCCGATGACGGAATTGGGCCAATGATAATTCACCGGCTAAAGGGTAAAATACGGGCTAAAGTTTACGACTGTGGAGCGGCTCCGGAAAATTATCTCGGGAAAATTATCGCTGATAAACCGGATACATTAATTATTATAGATAGTGCCGTGATGAATCAGACGCCGGGGACAATTAAGATTTTAAAGGTTAATGAAATAGGGCAATCCGGGATGTCAACCCACAATTCTTCTCTTAAACTTTTTATTGATTATCTTGGGAAAGCGGGGGAATTTAATGTTTTTGTTTTAGCTGTGCAGCCGAAATCTCTGGAATTTGGAGAGAAAGTGAGTGAAGAAGTAAAAAAGAGTGTTAAGAAAATAGAAAAATTGTTCCTTCAAAAATTAGCCTTAGAAAGGAGCTGAAAAAGATGCATGAGTTGTCGGCGATGCAGGATATTTTAGAAAGAGTCAATAGAGAAATTAAAGATAAAAAAGCCCGAAAGGTTCTGTCAGTAAAAATAAGAATAGGAGAACTTCGGGGGCTTTCCCGGGAACATTTTTTAGAAGATTGGAAGATGTTAATTAAAGGGACCGGACTTGAAAAAACTAAAATGGAGATACAGATGGTCCCACCTAAAGCTCATTGTAAAGCCTGCGGAGAAGAAATATTTTTAAATAAATTTTCAATGGTCTGTCCTCATTGCGGTTCACCAGAGGTGAAAATAGTTTCCGGGAAAGAATTGGAACTTGAGAGTATCACGGTAAAATAGACGGAGAGTTTATTTTTTTCTTACTTCTTCAGCGTCGAAGAAATCTACCAGAACGTTACCTTCAAAAATTAAATGTTTGGTTCGGGAAAGATACATATAGTCGATGGGCATATTAGGATATCTCCCCCAGTAAATCCATTCTTCCTTTTCGATACCCCACTTTTTAGATGGTAATCTGTTAATAATATCAGGTTCTCCCCACTGAGCAATGGTTTTTTGTTTAGTCATACCGATAGATAAAGGAGGTTTGACATCCCAGGGGGAAGTAACCGTATCACGGATATTCGGCCCTTTAAAATCACTGCAACCGGTAAAACCAGTTGATATCGTTACCATTAAAATTAGATAAATAATTTTTTTCATTTTGGTTTTTCCAGAAATAAAACATACCTGAGGATAGCCAGGTTATCTATTACGGCCGCTTCTTGTTCTTTAAAGCCATATTTGGCACAAAGACGCAGAGCGGCTATCATTTTTTCGTTTCCTTGAAAAATAATTTGTTTGTAATGTTGTTGTTTGCAAAATTTAACCGCATTTTCAATGAGGGATTTACCGTATCCTCTTTTACGGAAACTGGGGGCAACGAAGAGCCGACGGAGAAAAGCGGTATCTTTATCTTCTTCTTTAATGGCGGCCGTCCCGACGAGTTTATCTCCATTTTCGAGGACTAAAAATGTTTCCCTTTTTTTACCGTAACATTTAGGGATGTTATCAAGGTCATCTATAGAATAAGCCTTGATTAGTTCCGGAAATTCATTGGTAATGATTGACGAAATTAAAGTTTTGACTGGTTCGGTATCTTTAGGTTCAAAGGGACGTATCTTCATCTGTCCTCTAATAGTTTGAAGAAATTCTATCAGAAATACGGTTATTTGTCAAGTTGTCTTAAATGACTTTTTGCCTGTTTATACCAATGTTTAAATTCTTGATTTTCCGGGAGCAGGATATTTAATCTTTTATATACGGCTACGGTTTCTTTCCAGTTTTTTTCTTTCCAGAGAATCGCCCCCAGATTTTTTAAGGCTTCAGCGTTATCTGGATTTTTAATAAGAGCGGTTTTGAACATTTCTTTAGCTTGTTCTTCCTGGCCTGAATTTTGCAGGGTTAGACCGAGATTATTGTAATAATAAGTAGCTTCGGCTGAATTTGAGTCCAGATTGATAGCTTTTTCCAGATAATACCGGGATAACTTATATTTTTTTTCTTCACCCAGAATAATCCCCAGATGTCCGTAGGCAACAGCAAAGTCCGGCTTTAATTCAATAGCTTTGTCAAAACACTCCCGGGCTTTTTCCATTTCCTTTTTACGATAATAAGCTATACCCAGATAGTCAAATATCTTGGCTTTGTTTTTACTTCTGGACATAAGTTTTTCCAGGAGCGGTATAGCTTTATCAGGTAAATTATGATTTGTGTAAGCAAAGGCTAAATTTTCCATTACCCGGTAAGACGGTGGAGCTGTCTTGAAGGTTTCTTCCCAGAGAGTCAGTTCATTCTGCCAGACGGCATTTCTATTTATGGTTATTGGCATTAGAGTCGTGGTTAATAAAGCTATTATTAACCATAGAGTGCTTTCCCTGGGGCTTAGAATTGAAACGGCTTTTACTATAAGAATAGAAAGTAATAAAAAAACACCCAAGTCCGGAAGATAAAGAAATCTCTCCGCCATAAACTGCATCGTGGGAACGATATTAGAAACAGGCAGTAACGTTAAAAAGAAAAAACTGATGCTGAAAAAGATTAGACGGTTTTTCTTCCAGGAGATAATGAGGGTAAGAAGAGTTATCAGGCAAAAGAGTAAAGACAATAAAACCGGTATCTCAAAAATTGAATGAGAGATTTTCATGCCCGAGTAATCGGCGATAAAATTTGAAGGGTAAATAATGAGCTTAAGGTACGAAGGGAAAACCCTGAGCATGGTAAGGAAAGTATAATAGGCTTTTCCGCCCAGATATGAAGTCTGGGTGGTGCGGCCAATGACGACGTGTCTGGTAAAAAGATACGCCAAGGCGATGAGAAATAGACTGAGGAAAAAGAATGAATCTTTATTAACTTTAGTATCTCTTTTTAAACTAATCTTATAAAGGATAAGGATAAAAGGGAAAGTTATCGCCATAATTTTTGAAAGAAGGGCCAAAAAGAAAAAAAAGTAAATCAAAACTGAATCCCACTGGTTATACTTTTCCTGTTCTTCTTTTTTTAAAAAGATTAAAAACCCCAGGGAAAAAAATATAGACGCCAGGAGGTCATCCTGTCCTTTAACCCAGGCGACCGCTTCTGTCTGGACCGGGTGCACGCTAAAGATTAAGGCGGTAATGAAACCGAGACGACGGTTAGAGGTGAGCTTAGAGATTAGAAAATAGATAATAATGACGTTTAAAAGATGAAGGATTATACTGATAAGATGAAACCCCCGGGGGTTAAGACCCCATAATTTATATTCCAGGGCAAAAACAAATGTGCGTAAGGGTCTAAAGATATAGTAATCAGGGATGCTGGCATAGGTTTTAGCTTCGTAGAAATATTGAGGGATAAAATCTAAATCTTTTATATAATTGTTATTAACGATAAAAAAAACGTCATCCCAGACAAAGTCATTCTTAAGGGTGTTGACATAGGTAACGGACGTAATAAAAATTAAAAAGAATACGGCAAGACGGCGGCTCATTGAGGTTTAGTTCGCTTTTCCTCGCGAAGATTGAGGGTAAAGGTTTTCCAGAAACAAAAAATAATCAAAGACAGAATGACCCCCCAGGAAGCAATCAGAAAAATCCAGCCACTGATAAGCATTTATTTTTCTCCTTCAACCATAAGTTTACGCCTCCGCCAGGCGATTTTTAACAAAATCGCCAGGCCTATAAATAAAATAATAAGCATTATCCTCGTCCCGAAAATATACGGCTGGTTGGCAGAGGGGATGTTTTTCATTAAGATTACCGGTAAACCATCTTTGATTAGCCAGAAACCAAGAATGAAGAATAAAAAAAGAGGCGTAATATATTTAATGATAAATTTATAAACCCGGGGTATCCGGATATCGGCTCCGGAGTGAATTTCTTCCCAGGCTTTATCTATTCCGAAAATCCAGGTAAAAAGTATAGTTTCAATCGTGGCAAATAAAACCAGACAAAATGTTCCTCCCCAGAAGTCGAGCTCATCCACCACCCCCTGCCCAAGGAAAAATATAGCCGGTTGACAAAGAATAAAAGCTACCCCACCCAAAATCCAGACCGCTTGTTTCCGGTTAATATTAAATTCATCCTCAAGGAAAGCTATGGCCGGCTGAGCCAGAGAAACCGAAGAGGTAAGCCCGGCTAAAAAAAGCAGCATAAACCAAAGTGAAGACCACACCGCGCTTAAGGGTATTTGTTTAAAGATGATGGGCATGGTTATAAAGCCGAGATTAAAAGAACCGCTGCCGGCAACTTCTTTAATACCTATCGGTCCAAAGAAAACAAAAGCGGCGGGAATGACAATACTGGCGCCAAGAATTACCTCGGCAAATTCATTAATGCTGACCGCCGTCAGTCCGGAAAGAGCGACGTCGTCCCCGCGGGAAAGATAACTGGCATAAGTTAAAATAACGCCGATTCCGACGCTCAAAGTAAAAAATATTTGTCCCGCCGCGGCTAACCAGACTCTGGGTTTACTTAAAACAGAAAAATCAGGATTCCAGAGAAAACCCAGACCGTTTTTAATATTCCAGGCGGGTTTAGCGGGATCGGGGATTCCTAAAGTTAAAACCCTGACGGCGATAATAACGGCAAAAATCAATAAGACAGGCATAGCAATTTTGGAGAGACGTTCGATACCTCCGGAAACCCCTCGATAGACAATGGCCATATTGATTAAAAAGGTGATACAAAAAAACAGGTAAGCCCAGCCCAGGGTATTAAAAAATTGATTGCGTTCCAGACCTTGATATCCACGAAGGAAAGAGTGGATGTCTGCCTGGTTTTTCGCTTCGGAAAATTTTCCTAATATGGAAAAGATACTATATCCGAGAATCCAGGATTCGATGTAAGTATAATAGATAAAAATAACCAGCGGGCCAAAAATACCAATAATGCCAAAATATTTAATATACCGGTTATTCCAGATAGAATGAAAGATACCCGGTGCCGTACCGTGTCCATACATTCCTCCGAAACGTCCCACCGTCCATTCAATCCACATTAAAGGAATTCCTAAAAATATAAGGGAGATAAAGTAAGGAATCATAAATGCCCCCCCGCCGTTCTGAGCCGCCTGAACGGGGAAGCGTAAGAAGTTTCCTAAACCGATAGCACTCCCGGCTACAGCCAGTATAATTCCTAACTTTGACCCCCAGTTTTCCCGGGATTTCTGTAAATGGTGTGATTTCTTAAACATATCTAAATTATAAAATAAACTGATAGGTATGTCTATAAATTTCGCTGGCTTAGTTTAATTAGATTGTTTCTTTATTTATATCGCCAAAAGATAAATATCGGCGTTTAAGGTTTTACTTTATTCAAAACTACATTGATAAATCGCTATAACCGTGATAAAATTTATTCAGTTGAACGTATGAAGGGATGAATTAATCTGGAGGTTCATAAAATGAAAAGAATAAAAACCATAGGAATTCTTACTGGTGGCGGAGATTGTCCGGGGATTAATGCCGTTATTCGGGCTGCGGTTAAAACGGCTATTAATGATTACGGATTAAGCGTCATCGGTTTTTATGATGGTTATGAAGGATTGATTGAGAAAAGGTATAAGGAACTTAAGTTAACGGATGCTTCGGGTATTCTGACCCTCGGAGGGACAATTCTTGGCACCTCCAACAAAGCTAATCCGTTTGCTTACCCGGTAAAAAAAGGGGGGAAAATATATTTTCAGAACCGTTCTAAAGAAAGCCTGAATAATTTAACTGATTTAGGCGTAGAAGTTTTGATCTGTGTCGGCGGGGATGGAACATTAACTACTGCTCGTGATTTTTCTAAAATAGGGGTTAAGATTATAGGTGTCCCTAAAACTATTGATAACGATCTTTCCGGGACGGATATTACTTTTGGTTTTGATTCCGCTGTCTCTACTGCTACTGAGGCGATTGATAAAATTCACAGCACGGCTATTTCTCATCACCGGGTTATGGTGATTGAAGTGATGGGGCGCTATGCCGGCTGGTTGGCTTTAGCTTCGGGTTTAGCCGGTGGGGGGGATATTATCCTTATTCCGGAGATACCGTATAAAATTGATAAGATTTGCCAGTATGTTCTTAAAAGGGAGAAAGAAGGCAAACGTTTTAGCATTGTAGTCGTTGCGGAGGGGGCCTATCCTAAAAGCGGAAAAATGGTTGTAAAAAGAATAGTTAAGACCAGCCCGGATAAAATTAGATTGGGAGGAATAGGAAATAAAATTGCCCGTGAAACTGAACATTGTACTGGTTTGGAATCCCGGGTAACTGTTCTTGGCCATTTAGTTAGAGGAGGAACCCCGACTGCTTTTGACCGTATTTTAGCTTCTCGTTTTGGTTCTGAGGCTGTTCATTTAGCGATGAGCCGGAAATTTAACCGAATGGTTAGTCTAAGAGGGGATAATGTCAGTTCTGTTTCTCTGGAGGAAGCTGTGGGGAAATTACGGACGGTTCCTTTAAATTCACCCCTGATCAGGTTAGCTAAATCCCTGGGCATCTCTTTGGGAGACTGAAATTTTAAAATCACATAAATATTTAAATAAAAATGGATAAGAGACAGGCCCGGAATAAATTAGAGAAACTCAAAGAAGAAATAAATTATCATAACTATCATTATTATGCTCTAGACGAGCCGGTTATTTCCGACAATAAATACGACCAGCTTTTTAAAGAGCTTTTGGCTTTAGAAGAAAAATTTCCGGAATTAGTTACCCCTGATTCTCCCAGTCAGCGTATTGGAGCCGCTCCTTTAGATAAATTTAAAACCGCCAGGCACACCATACCGATGCTCAGTCTGAATAATGCTTTTGATGAAAAAGAAGTAATAGAATTTGATGCCCGGATAAAAAGGTTTTTGAATTATAAAGATGACATAGTGTATGTAGCCGAGCCTAAAATGGACGGATTAGCCGTAGAGATAATTTACGAAAAAGGGCTTTTTACCGTCGGGTCTACCCGGGGAGACGGCTATCGGGGGGAGGATATTACCCCTAATTTAAAGACCATCAAATCGATTCCTTTACGTCTTCAAAGTAATGCGTTGCCTCTCCCGAAAAAGATTGAGGTGCGGGGGGAAATAATTATGGGGAAGGAAGCTTTTAAGAAGTTAAATAAGGAGAGAGCGAAGACGGGACAGCCGCTTTTTGCCAATCCCCGCAATGCGGCGGCCGGTTCAGTAAGACAATTAGATTCAAAAATTACCGCCAGGCGCCCCCTGGACATTTATTGTTACGGGATTGGAGAGATAAATGGTTTTGAATTTACTTCCCAATGGGAGTTATTGACCAATTTACCCAAATGGGGGTTCAAGGTTAATCCTCATATAAAAAAATGTAAGAATATCAGCGAAGCACTTTCTTTCTATAATGTTTTAGCTCAGATGAGGAAAGATTTACCTTATGAGCTTGATGGCATGGTTTGTAAGGTTAATGATTTTAAACTTCAGAAGGATTTAGGGGAAGTCTCCCGTAGTCCGCGCTGGGCTTTAGCTTATAAATTTGCGGCGGAAAAGGCAACTACCAGGATAAAAGAAATTACTGTTCAGGTGGGCCGGACCGGTGCGCTTACTCCGGTAGCAGTGATGGAACCGATTGAAATAGGAGGGGTAACGGTTTCCCGGGCGACTTTACATAATCAGGATGAAATAGATAAAAAGGATATCAGGGTTAGAGATACGGTCATTATCCGCCGGGCCGGTGAAGTTATTCCTGAAGTGGTTGAAGTAGTTAAAAATCAACGTACCGGTAAAGAAAAAAAGTTCATTATTCCTGACCGGTGCCCGGTTTGCGGTTCTGATGTTATAAAGGAGAAGGATGAGTCCGTCGCCCGTTGCAGCGGCGGTTTAGGTTGTCCGGCCCAGTTGAAAGAAAGCATTATTCATTTCGCTTCTAAATCCGCTTTAGATATTGAAGGGTTAGGCGAGAAACAAATAAATCAATTTGTAGAAAAAGGTTTGGTCAGGAAAGTTTCCGACCTTTACCGCTTAAGAAAAGAAGATTTGTTAAAATTAGAGCGATTCGCCGAAAAAAGTGCCCGGAATATTATCGGTTCTCTGGAAAAAAGCAAAGAGGCGACACTTGAACGTCTTATTTATGGTTTGGGTATTCGCCACGTTGGAGAACATCTGGCTCGTCTTTTAGCTGGGCATTTTGGTGATTTGAGTAAAATCCAAAAAGCAAAATTTGAAGATTTGATTCAAATTAAAGAAATCGGGCCGGAAGTGGCAAAAAGCATGGTTGTTTTTTTCAGGCAAAAGGAAAATTTACAGGTCATAAAAGAGTTGGAAGAATTAGGTCTTCATTATGAGAAAACGGAAAAAAGAGGAAAATTAAAAGGCAAAAGTTTCGTTTTTACCGGTGAGCTGGAAAACTTTTCCCGGCGGAAAGCTCAAGCTAAAGTCGAAGCGTTAAGCGGGGAGGTCCATTCCAGTTTAAGCCAAAAAATTGATTTCGTTGTTGTCGGTAAAACCCCCGGTTTAAAATACGAAAAAGCCAAAGAACTGGGTTTAAATATTATCTCCGAAAAAGATTTTGTAGATATGATTAAGTAGCTTTGTCTGGATTTTAAAAGTTAGATAAGATTTTTAAAGGATTGGGCGTCTTTCCATCTTGAGGTATTATTGAATAAAACATAGTTGATATCTTTCTGACAGAGTTTTTTTAAAAACAAAAGTTCTTCTTTCTTATATTGATACCGGTACCCCGTATTACCGTGCAGGCGGAAATAATTAATTTTTCCATATTGAGACTTGGCTTTAAAAGGATTGACAGCGTGGATTAAATTTAATTCCCGGCACAGGCTTTTAATTTTTTCTTCCGGCCAGTTACCGCGGGGCTCCCAGATAAAAACAAAATTATCGCGCTTAATTTTTTTAAAAAACACGGTCAGGTTTTTAATATTTTCAGCCATCGGTTTAAAACTGGCCGGGCACTGAAAAACTATACAGCTGGCTTTTAAAGCCAGAGCGGCTTTCCTGGTAGTTTCCCACGCCGAAAAGACTTCGCCGGTTATTTTAAAAAAACCAAAATTGGGTTTAATTTTTTCGGGAATTGGTTCTTTCAATTTCCGGTAAGTCGGGCTGGCGGGAGGATGGGTGATGAGCTGCCAGGCTTTCAAAGAAAATTCAAAGGTTACCGGTGCGATTTGACGCCACTTTTTTAAAGTCTCTATTCCAGGCGGCTGATAAAAGGTATTCTGAATTTCTATTAGTCTGAATTTAGAGAAATATTCTACCTTGTTAACCGGGAAACCGCAACAACCTGTCTTGATTATTTTATTCATGACCTTAAGATAATATCTTTCGGAAACGTGATTGTCAATTTTTATTTTTATATTGATAATTATAGTGACGGTAATACATTCAGAAGGGTGAAATTCCACCTGTTTAAAAAAGGAAGGAGGGATAACAATGTATAAGAAAATCTTTATAGCCGGAAATAATAATTTCCGCTGGCCCTTTATCACTCTGGGGATATCCCTGATAATTTTCGGGTTATTAATTATTATGTTTCCGGCTCTCCTGGTAGTTTTAATTGCTTCTTTTTTTATTTTAGCCGGTTTATTTTTCTTAAGTCTGGGTTGGGGAATAAGGAAAATAATACATAAAAGCTCACCCCCTGTTGAGGCAGATTTTTTAAATTAAATTTTTGATTATATGGTTGAAATATGATATAATTAAAATGGAGCCGATAAAGGTCCCCTGGCCTGTGGTAAACAGGGGATAGAGAAGCTGCGGTTCAATTACTGATGGAAGGACCACCACCGCTGATTTGACCCTAAAGCAGTATGCTAGGGTAAATGAAATTAAAGAGGATGGTATCGAGAAATCGGTAATTGACGGTGAATTGTTCAGAAAAAGCAGAGAAAGGAGCAACAAAGGTGGGCCTACTTTATCGACTCCGCTTTTTTTTATTCAATAATTTTTAAATATTATTTTGGACGATTGATAATAGTCAGCATTTCCTGGTGGATTAACCCATTGGTGGCTAAAGTTTCCCCCTCGTAATGATTAAAAGGATTACCGGTAAAATCAGTTATTTTCCCACCGGCTTCTTTAACCATTAAGCTGCCGGCGGCGGTATCCCAGGGGCAAAGGTTGACTTCCCAGAAGCCGTCAAAACGTCCCATGGCTAAATAACATAGGTTCAGAGCCGCTGAGCCGTCCCGTCTTATACCGTGGCAATATCTCATGAAGTTCTTAAATTGGTTAATATGGTAATCCAGTTGTTCACCGCGATTATAGGGAAATCCGGTCGCTAAAAGCCCCCGGTCTATTTTTCCTGTTTTGGAAACAGAGATTCTTCGGCCGTTTAAAAATGCCCCTTTATTTTTTCCCGAGAAGAAAATTTCATCGAGCATTGGATTGTATACAACCCCCATGATAATTTCTCCTTTTTCTTCCAGGGCGATGGAAATACAAAAACAAGGATACCCATGGGCATAATTAGTGGTTCCGTCCAGGGGGTCAATAATCCATTTGTAAGGAGAATTTTTTTCTTCCACTCCCCCGGTTTCTTCAGCTAAAATTCCATGGAGAGGAAAATAACGGTGGATAATATCCATAATTATAGTCTGCGATTGCCGGTCAACATTAGTTACCAGATTAAATTCACCTTTATAAGTAATATCTTTACTTTTTTTAAAGTTTCTAAGAAGAATTAAGCCGGCTTTTTTAACGGCTTTAAGCGCTACTTTTCTAAAAATTTCCATAGCCCCGCCCTTTATCTTGAATTTTTAGTGGAAACCATATTAGCATAAAGGTAAAATTTATAAAAGGGAAAAAAACCGGTTTTTATGTAAAACATATAAAATCTGATAATATCTAACCTGTGCGTAACCTGGATAAATAGGACCCCGGAATTTTCCTCATTGACAAAGACAGGAAATCTTTCTATAATCTATATGTAATTTATAAACAGTTTAAAATATCTTTATATTGTGAGAAAAATAAGATTATTATATGCCATTACTAAGCTTGAACTAGGAGGAGCACAGAAGCAACTTTTATACACGATATCTCATCTGGATGGAGACTTTGAAATCTGGTTGGCCACCCAAGATAAAGGTATTTTACTTCGAGACGCTTTAGCTATTCCTGGCCTTAAGGTTAAACTGATTCCTTATTTAATTCGTCCCATCAGCCTATTTAATGATATAAAAGCCTTTTTTATTTTATATAAATTAATAAAAAATGAAAGGTTTGATATTGTTCATACTCATAGTTCCAAAGCGGGAATTCTGGGACGTTGGGCCGCTAAATTGGCGGGGACACCGGTAATTATACATACGATTCACGGTTTTGCGTTCTATGATAGACAGAATTGGCTGAAGAGGAAGTTATATGTTTCTCTTGAACGGTGGACGGCTAAAATTACCACTCGTTTAATCGCTGTGAGTAAAGAGATTATCCGTAAAGGATTAAAAGCCGGAATAGGGAAGAAAGATCAATACCAGTGCATCTATTATGGGGTAGAGAAAGAAAGTTTCTTGTCAGAGAGAAACAAAAATGTAATAAAGAAAAATTTAGGGTTTTCCGGGGAGATAGTCGGAACCATTTCTTGTTTTAAGCCTCAAAAAGCCCTGAATGATTTTTTAAAAGCAGCGGCTATAGTCCAGGAAAATTTACCGGGATCTACTTTCCTTATTATTGGTGATGGTTACCTTCGCCCTTCTCTGGAGAGCTTGGTGGACAGATTGAACTTGAAGGAAAAGGTAGTTTTCTCTGGGTGGCGGAAGGATATCCCGGATTTATTAGCGACCATGGAAATTTTTGTTCTATCTTCATTATGGGAGGGAATGCCCATATCCATTCTGGAGGCTATGGCTGCCGGTCTTCCGGTGGTAGCTACAGCGGTAGACGGAGTAAGAGAGATAGTTTTAGATAAAGAGACGGGTTTTTTAATCGCACCGGGGGATTATCAATCTTTAGCCCGGGCGATTTTAAATTTATTGCGAGATAAAACGCTAAGCCAAAAAATGGGTAGAAAAGGGCAGGAAGTTTTTCTAAAAGGGCCATTCGATCCCGGGAAGATGGTAAAAGATACAATTAATCTTTATAAAGCCTTTTAACCGGCCGTCAGGCACTCACAATAACCATGTTAATTAAATCGATATTATTTTGCTTCTTATCCATCCTGATAAATTTTTTATTGATTCGTTTTTTAATCCGCTTTGCCTGGAAAATCAATCTTGTTGAAACTCACGAAAATTTTCTGGAAAATAAAGTTACCGTCCCCAGTTTAGGCGGCATCGGAATTTATATAACTTTTCTGATAATTGTTTTACTTAATCCCAAGATTCTCTTTTTAAAAATTACCCAGGGCATCTTGATCGGGGGAACTTTAATGCTTTTAGTCGGGTTTGTTGACGACAGGATAGAACTCTCTCCTTTAATTAAGATTGTTTCCCAGTTTTTAGTAGCTCTCATCTTGATTTGTTTCGGGGTAAAGACGGAAATTATTTATTTGTCTCCCTCCCTAAATTTAGTTATAACCATTCTCTGGATAGTGGGTATTACCAATGCTTTAAACCTTCTTGATATAATGGATAGTTTATGCGGCGGAATATCTTTAATTATTGCTTTAACTTTTTTTACATTTGCTTTAATCGGAGGGAATTTTCTTGTGGCGGTTATATCAATTACCCTGGCCGGAAGTTTATTGGCTTTTTTAAGATATAATTTCCCTCCAGCCAAGATTTTTTTGGGAAATTCCGGTAGTCTGTTTTTAGGGTTTATTTTTAGTGCTTTGGCGATTATTTTAAGATATGCCCCTATGGGGCAGCGCGTCACCCTTTTAACGCCGCTGGTTATTTTGACTCTCCCTATATACGACACCTTCTTTGTTATGTTAATGCGGATTATCAGAAGGAAGTCAATTTTTCTAAAGACCAAAGACCACCTGGTAATGCGATTTTTAGCTAAAGGATATTCCGAAAAAGGCGCGCTTATAAGAATGTTTATTTTAAGTATCGGGCTGAGTATCGCCGCTTTGCTAATCAGTTTAACTTCTGACTTATTCGGGTTGTGTATTTTGGTGATAGTGATAATCTTTTTAGTAATTTTAACCAAAAAGATGGGAATGGTTAGAGTAGAGTAGAAAAAATGGCCAAGATTGTAATATTAGGAGCCGGGTTAACCGGATTAAGCCTTGCTTATCACCTAAAAGGAGAGTATGAAGTTTATGAGAAAAATGCGGAGATAGGCGGCCTCTGTCGTTCAAAATATATAGATGGTTTTATTTTTGATTACAGCGGGCATCTTCTGCATTTTCAAACCCAAAAAGGGTTTAACTTCATTAAAGAACTTTTACCTGATAATCTCGTAAAACATAAACGACGGGCGTGGATTTACTTCCAGAAAACCTATGTGCCCTATCCCTTTCAGGCCAACCTTTATTATCTGCCTCAGGAATTAACCCACGAGTGTATCCAGGGTGTTTTAAAAAGGAAAAATTTTTCGGAAGAGGAGCCGGCTAATTTTTTAGAATGGTGTCTTAATAAATTTGGCA
Source organism: uncultured bacterium (assembly GCA_964506075.1). Taxonomy (GTDB): domain Bacteria; phylum CAZDME01; class JAYEMH01; order JAYEMH01; family JAYEMH01; genus CAZDKO01. The sequence goes on along the minus strand of CAZDKO010000005.1, from coordinate 36,229 downwards.
AAGGAATAGTTGAGCATTTTTTGAAACCATATAACGTTAAATTCTGGACGGTTCCGCTGGAAGAAATAGACTGTTCCTGGGTGGAAAATCTGGTGCCTGTTCCCACTATTTCAGAAGTTTTGGAAGGGGCCTGGAGGCGCAGTAAGAAGTCTTTTGGCTATAATGTAAATTTCTGGTATCCCCAGAAAGGCGGGATTAAAAATCTTATTGACAGCTTAAATAAAAATATCAATCACGTCTACCTGGGTAAAGAAGTTAAATCGGTCAACTGGAAAGAAAAGACCGTTATTTTTACCGATGAAAGTAAAGTAGGGTACGAATGTTTATTTTCAACCATACCGCTGATAGAGCTGATGAAAAACTTGGATGAAAAACCGGAAGATATGGTTGAAGCCGCTAAATTACTGAACTATATTTCAGTCTACAACTTGAATCTTGGCATTGACAGGGATAGGATAACCGATAAACACTGGATTTATTTCCCTGAAGATGAGTTTATTTTTTTCCGGCTCGGTTTCCCGATGAATTTTTCCAAGGATGTTGTCCCTAAGGGTAAAAGTTCTTTGTATGCCGAAGTGTCCTATTCTTCTAACCGCCCGGTAGATAAAGAAAAATTAAAAACGAGAATCATTGAAGACTTATATAAAACTCAAATATTAAAACCCAAAGATAAAATACTGGTTACCGATGAGAACGATTTTAAATATGCTTACATTCTTTCTGACCATAATTACCAAAATTCCCAGAAGAAAATTCTGGATTTTCTGAATTCCGTCCAGATTTTTCCCGTCGGTAGATATGGGCGGTGGAGTTATATGTCAATGGAAGAATCAATCTTAGACGGGGAAAAGGCATCTCAACTGGCTAAAGCGTATACGCTATGATAACCAAACTCAAAATACTGTTTGTTAATAGAAGGGTGCTTAAAGATTTAACCGTAAAACAGCTAAAGGCAAAATATTCCGGTACGACTCTGGGCCTTTCTTTAGCGGTAATAGTCCCATTGATATTAGCTTTAGCCATTAACTTTATATTTACGGTAATTTTTAAAGTCAGGATTGAAAATTTCCCTCTGTTTGCTCTTTCCGCTATAATCCCGTTTTTGTTTTTTAGCAATGCGTTGGGGGAATCGGTAATTTCTATAGTGGGGAACCTTCAGCTTTTAAAACAGGCTACTTTTCCCAGGGAGATTCTGCCGCTTTCTAATATTCTGGCTAATTTTTTGAATTTTCTTTTCGGGTTTATTGTTTTATTGCCTCTTTTTATTTTTGCTCAGGTTAAGGTTCTGGTGGTTTTACCGTTTTTGGTCATTCCTCTGATATTGCAGTTGATTTTTGTTTTGGGTCTGGGTTTATTATTATCTGCTTTAACCGTATCTTTCAGGGATTTAAATCATTTAATACCGGTTACGTTAATGATAGCTTTCTGGATTACACCCATATTCTACAGCCTGGATATGATTCCCTGGCCTTACCGTTGGATTTGCCTTTTAAACCCCATGACTTATTATGTAACTTTATACAGGCAGATTTTATATCAGGCCGAATTACCGAATTTGCTTATGTGTCTGGGTGGTTTTTTAATTGCTCTGGCCAGTTTTTCTATCGGGTATATATTTTTTGTTAAAAAAGAATCGTTTATTCTGAAAAGGATTTAGAATGAAGGTAATTGAATTCAAGGATGTCTGGGAAAAATACCGTATCAAATTTATTCGTAATAAAATTGTCACCTGGGATGAATTTTGGGCTCTGCAAAACATAAATTTTACGGTTACCAAAGGAGAGATTGTCGGGATTATTGGTGAGAATGGAGCCGGCAAAACAACCCTTCTGAAGTTGATAGCCGGGATGTTAATCCCGGATAAAGGGACGGTTGAAACCAAAGGCCGGATTTCTTCTCTTATGGAATTGGGAGCGGGATTTCATCCTGAGTTAACCGGCAGGGAAAACATTTATTTCAATGCTAATCTTTACGGAATTTCGGCCGAAGAAATTGAAGAAAAAATAGAGGAAATAGTAGAATTCGTCGGCATCGGTAATTTTATCGATGCACCCATTAAATACTACTCCTCAGGGATGTATTTAAGACTGGCTTTTGGTTTAGCTATTCATGTCGAGCCGGATATCTTTTTAATTGATGACATTTTGGCGGTGGGAGATGAAGAAGCGCAGATAAAGTGTTTAAAAAAAATATTTGAATTAAGGGACAGCGATAAAACGGTTATTCTGGTTAGCCACGACATGAACATGATTAAAAAACTCTGTGACCGGGCGGTTTTTTTAGATAAAGGAAGGTTGGTGCAGGAAGGGCCTCCGCAAAAGATAATATCCAGATATTTAGAAACAGTAGGCGAAGACAAAGGTATTGAAGAGCTTAAAAGAGGCGATTTGGGAATTTTGTTTAATAATGGCAAAATATTTATTAACTGGAAGGATTCCCCTCTGACCAAATATTCCGGATTATATTGTTCCTTTTTCCATTCAGATACCAACACCCGCATTTTCTCTATAGACCTTGACTGGAAGATAGCTGGCAAAGATAAAGATAAAATTATAGCTAAAGGTATTTATCATTATTTGCCGGCGACGGTAATATGGGAAATTGAAATTAAAGATGATCGCCGGTTTAAATGGACGGTTTCTATAGAATCCGAAGAGGCCTCTTTTACGGATAAGCAGATTTTCTTTATGTGTCCTTCTGAATATAAAGAATGGATTACTTTAGAGAGCCGGCAGAACTTTCTCCCTTTTTCTTTTAAAAATAAATGGCAGGAGATGAATCTGGGGGCCTATCAAGGTCATATAGTGGTTCTCGGCAACGCTGATTTTAATCAGGGAAATGATCTTCCTTATCTGGGTATTGAATTTCCCGAGAAGGATTGCCATCTTAAGGTTTTAAATACGGGTTATGATGTAGAAGGCAGGGTGATAGAAGGAGATTTTACAGGAGAAAACCCCTTTTCCGGAACAGTCAGAATACTACCGGAAGAAAAAGAATTTAGTCTTTATATAGAAAAGGCTGAGGGTGATTTTAAAAAGCGACAGGAAGAATTGGAAAAAGAATTAATCTCTTTAAGAAGCATATCCAGGGGTTCTTTAATCATATATGCTGATATAGAAACTAAAGCTTTAAGGATTTTTTATTCCGGGAAAGAAATCACTAAAAGGAACGGACTCCATAGTTGTTTTATAGTTAATGAACGTTTATACGATACCAGCTTATGCGAATGGAAAATGGAGAAGAAAGACAATCATCTTTTTATCACTCTATCCTGGGAAGAACTTTCTTTTATCCAAAAATGGGATCTTTCCTTTAATAAAGAGGATGAATTTTCCTGGGAGATTATTTTAGAATCAAAGGGGGATATAAAGTTCAATATTTTAAAGGCCGGTATCAGCTTTCAGGGGGATTACAAAAATTGGTTCTGTTCCTATCAGGAAGAAAGTTTCCCGCAACAGTTTGGTTCCTGGCAGGATATGCTTTTGATAGACAATAGAAATAAACTGTTCGGTTTAAGAAAAGAAGGAAACTTACCGGCTGTAATTATGGATTACCGGAAGAATGCAGAAAATATTTATCCGCTTATCCAGAATAGTGACCGGGAAGTAAGATGCCGCCTTTTACAGATTTATGAAGAAAATAAAAGTCTTGCCGGAGGGAGGCAAATTTTTTGTAAGGGGAAAGTAAAGGTTTTGGAAGATGGAACTGTTATTGATGTATTTAAAAAAGATTTTGCCGCTTCAAACTTTATTGGCGAAGGCGATTTTAAAGTTTATGCGGATATCAGGGAAAAAAGAGTGAAAATTTATTATAAGGATAAAGAAATTACCAAAAGAAGCGGACTGAACAGTATCTTTATGGTTAATAATCGTTGGTACGACATTTGTTCTTCTGATAACTGGATGATAGAAAAGAAGGATAACCAGCTTTTTCTTTCCTTTTCGTGGGTTTCCCTTCCTTTGATTGAAAAATGGAAGCTGCTTTTCGTAAATATGGAGCTTTTATGGGAAATAAATTGTGAATTTGCGCAGCCACTGAAATTTGAACTTTTTAAGGCAGGATTAAATGTAGTGCCGGATTATAAAAAATGGTTCTGTTCCTATCAGGAAGGAAAATTCCCAGCCGATTTCAATTTCTGGGAAGATATGCCCTTAGAAGATAAAAAGGCGAAAATACTCGGCGTGAAAAAAGAAGAGAATATGCCGTCGGTAATATTATCAAAACTGGGTGGAGATAACGGCATTTTCCCGCTTATACAGAATAGTGACGATAAATTAAAATGTAGAATTTTGCAGTTCTATTTCAGTGACAAAGAATTTTCTGCCGGCAGATATAATTGTTTTTCGGGGGAAATCAGTTTTTTAAATGATGGAAGCGTAATCAAGCAGCAAAAACAGCTTTTTATTGCTTCGCATACTATTTCTAAAAATGGGTTGAAGGTTTATGCGGATGTGAAAGAAAAAAAAGTGAAAATTTATTATGGAGATAAAGAAATAACTAAGGGCAATGGTCTAAACAATTCGTTTTTCATTAATAACCGCTGGTTCGGTCTTTCTTCCGCTGATAATATGGTTGTGGAAAAGAAAAATGAAGAACTTCTTTTTTCTTTTTCATGGGACGCTCTTTTTTTATCTGAGAAATGGAAGCTTTCTCTAGGCGGTAATAACAAACTCCTTTGGGAAATTACTTTTGAAGCAAGGCAATCGGCCAAACTCGATATTTTTAAAGCCGGTATAAACTTAGTGCCGGCTTATAAAGAATGGTTTTCCTCTTATCAAAAAGGCAGATTCCCTGAGAATTTTAATCTCTGGGAAGATATGCCTTTGAAAGATAAAGGTGCCAAACTATTCGGAGTGAGAAAAGTAATGGATTATCCGGCCGTGATTTTCGAAAATAACCAGGGATTCTCTGATATTATACAAAACAGCGACAGGGAAAATAAATTTCGTAATCTGGAGCTCAGTCTGTCCGGGGAGAATCTAAAAGGGAAGAAACAAATTCCCTTTTTAATTACCATAGAGATTAATAATGATGAAACCGAACTTATTAACTATATAAATAAAGAAAGGCAGGAGCGTCTGTTAAAAGTAAAAGAACTGCGTATCCAGAAACGAATCCAGAGACAACGTTTAGAAAGAAAGAGACGGCTTGAGGCAGAACGCCTGGAAAAGCAGAGGCGGCTTGAGGCAGAGCGTCTGGAAAAGCAGAGGCGGCTTGAGGCAGAGCGCTTGGAAAAACGCAGAAAGATTGAGGAACAGCGTTTAGAGATTCAGAAACGCATTGAAAAAGAAAAATTACAAACGATCTCTTCAGGTGATTACCGGCTATTTATTGATTCCGATAAAAAACGTTTCAGTCTTTTTTATAAGAAAAAAGAATTAACCGCGGGCAGGGGATTATACAGCAAAATATATGTTGAAGAACAAAGGTGGCATCTTCATTCTTTCGATGCCGAATGGCAGGTGGAAAAAATCTCTGAAAAGGAATTAAGAGTCACCTTGAGTTATAAAAATAAGAATGTAGATGTTAACAAAATCTGGAAGTTTAAATGGGGTGAGCATAACACACTGGAAAACGAAATAATAATTGAGATCAGCAAGCCCATTTCTTTAGCCAACAGGGAAATTGGATTAGAACTTAAAGGAACATATAAAAAATGGGAAACCCCTTATGAGAAAAGTAATTTTTCCGCCTGTCAGTTCACCGGAGATATTGCCCCCGGCCGGCTCCTCAATTACAAAATTTCCAGTGTTCTTTTAAAATCTGACCCCGGTTCATTACCGGATATTTTCTTTGAAGTTTCCTCTAAAACACACGTACAACTTTTCAGCCCATATAAAAGAAAGGATAGAAACGGTGAATATGCCTGTTTTGATTTTTCACCGATTATTCCTAAAAAAGAGACAAAGGTTGAACCGGGCCGGTACACTTATGGTAAAGCTAAAATTGCTTTAGGCGAGAAAGTTCAATTTAAAAAAGAAGCGGCGTCAGCCCATATTATAAACATCAGTAAAGGCCATTTAAATTTTGCCTTTGAAAAGAATATGAGCAGGAAAATATTATATAGGGATAAAGAATTAACTACCGGCCTGGGGATTTATACTTCCATTCGCTCTTCAGGTATCTGGCATGACTCTTATCAGCCGGTCTGGCAGGTAAAAAATAACGGTAGAGATAAAATAACCGCGGTCGGGAATTGGCCGTATCTACCTATTTCCCAGATATGGAAGGTGGAGGTAAGAAAAGCGGATTTGATTTATTGGAAAGTAGAGATGGAAGTATATGAGGTTATAAATTTAGAGATAGAGCAAACTAATATTATGGTTTCGCCGAATTATAAAAAGTGGATAATTCCAGGGATGATGCAGGGTGACTTTATTGACCAGTATACCAGTGATTACGATATTCTTCCCTACCGCTTTTGGAATGGTCCGGCTTCAAATGCGGGGATTGGTGTTTCAGGAGATAAGTGCCCGTCTTTATTTTTTAAATGTAATTTAAAAGATAAACATCTACAGGCGATTGTGGAAAATAGCGACATTTTTTACCAGGGCAGATTACTGCAATATCAAAAAAATAATCCCGAGATGGTATTGCCGGGGAAATTCACCTATTTTGAAGGAGAGATAAAAATTGCACCTGATGAATAATTACCAGAAGTTCAAAGAATACTTGAGTTACGGTGGTTTTTATTATGCTTTATGGAGAGGGATAAAATATTTTGTTTTTATTGGCAGAAAAATTCGGCCTCCACAACCTATCTTCCGAAATAAAACCCGATTGATACCGGATACGCCGGCTAACGTAATAAAAAAAGGCCGGGTTAAATTTATGTCTTCTGACTTCGGTGTCAAAATATACAACGGTGATTTTGAACTTACGCACGGTATAGGTTTAAACTCAGCAATCAATATAGGAGGAGAATGGGTAGATTCTTCAAAAGGTGAATGGAAAATTCTGGAAAACCGGGGAGATTATTTTAGACTGCAGGTAAATTTCAAAAAATCCCCTATAACTCAAATCTGGCACTTGAAGATAAAAAATGAGCACGAAATTTTCTGGCGGATAGAGATGAATATGGAGGAAATTTTGAATATTAACGAGCGCCGGGTAGTCTGTCTGGCCTCTCGCCAGTATAAAAGCTGGATTAATGGACATAGCCAGGGGACATTACCCGACGCCTACATGTGGCGGGATATCCTCTTAGATGACTCTTCCAGCCGTTTCGTCGGGTTAAGATTTTCTAAAGATAATAAATCTTATATGCCGGCTCTGGGTTTAATATTTTATGACTCTCTTTATACTGAAACTTCACCGCTTATCCAGAATACGCCCCGGGAAGTGAATGCCTATATAGTGGGAACGCGAATGTTGGATAAAGATAGAAAAAAGAGTTATCTCTGGGCTCAACATAATTTTTTCTCCGGTAAAATAATTTTATCTGACGATGATTGTTATCTGGAGAAGCAGATGAGATATAGAGGGGTTATCAAAAAATCTCTGTTTTTAATCCCCGAAAAAGGCATATGTTATGCGTTGGAAGGATTATTAGGTTTTTTCTTTGTAAGGAAAAAAGACTATTCGAAAAGCAAGATATCGTCAAAATTATCCGGCGAGCCGGTGTCATTTCTTAAATCCCGGCTAAGAGCGTTATTTATACTGTTCAATCGAAAAATGAAAAAAGACGGGTTGTTCTATATTTTAAAACAAAAATTCAACAGATATTTAGATATAGTAAATAAAGGAATTTTTTTGAAAAGAGTTGCTCTGAGAGGACCTGAATTTGTCCAGATTGACCTAACCAATAAATGCAATAATAATTGTATCGCCTGCTGGTGTAATTCACCGTTGATGGATAAAAAAAGAAACGACGGGAAAAGTCTCTCTTACGAAAAGACAGTGGGGCTTATAAATAAACTTAAAAAAATGGGAACCAGGGAAATTTATCTGGCCGGCGGCGGAGAACCGTTTATGTACCCGCAAATTCTAGATGTTGTCCGTTACATTAAAGAAAATAATCTTGTCTGTTATTTAAATACAAATTTTACTTTAGTCGATGAAGAAATAATTTCGGAGTTGGTTCGGTTGAAACTTGATTATCTTATTATCAGTTTATGGTCGGGAACCCCGTTTGTTTATAAGATTACCCATCCTAACCGGGATGGATTAACTTTTTACAGAATGGAACAACTGTTAAAATTTTTAGCTCAGATTAAGGAGAAAAATCATCCTTTCGTTTGTATTAATAACGTCATTTCGAACCTTAACTGGCGAGACATAAAAAATATGATATGCTTTGCTTTAGACGTTAAGGCTGATGCGGTTAATTTTGCCGTGTTGGATGTTATCCCCGGTGTAACGGATAGACTCCTTCTGGATAAAAACAGCCGTCAGATGGTTATCAGAAACTTACAAAGAATCATGAATAAAAGAGGCGTCACCGAAAGGCTTAAATTCTGGGGGATTAAAAAGTTTGTTAAAAGATTATCAAATCCTTATTCGGAAAACGGGAGTTATGATAAGGGGCTGATAGATAAAATACCGTGTTATACCGGCTGGCAGTTTGCCAGGATTTTAGCTAATGGCGACGTTAATGCCTGCCTTAAAGCCCATCGTATCCCCATTGGTAATATTAATAATGAACCCTTTGCTAAAATCTGGAATTCTAAAAACCAGCAGGAATTTAGAAGGAAAACCTGTGCCCCGGGTAAAGACGACCCTTTCTTTATAAATATAGGTAATGACCCGGATACAGATGAAGCCGGCTGTTATAGAAGTTGTGATGATTTTGAAAGAAATTTAAAGATCGCTCAAAACATTGATTCACTCACGTTTTTAGAAGAAAAGCTATGTGATTGGACCACCAGGCTTTTGAGTTTGGCAAAATAAGCTGGGATTAGAGGTGAAAGGTTTGCGGGAGAATAATAACATTCTTCAAAAATCGGATAAAAATAAATCCGGGAAAATCCGGCTGCGGGCTAAGGATATTTTAATTATTGTTATCGTTTTCCACTGTTTCAATAGTTTATGGTGGTTTATAAATGACGGTTATTTTCAGCACGGATGCCATTCAGTCTGGCTGGAAAATAAAGCCTTTAAAGAGACTGATATTTGGCGCGATAAGGAAATTCCAACCGGCCGGAAAATCCTGGAGACCTTGGATTTTTTTAAATTAAGTCATTCTGGATATCATTTTGCCGCGGCGAATTTTAATCTATCAACTTTATTTCTCTCTTTTCCGATAGCCGCAGATTTGAATGGACATATAAAATTATGGCTCATCAATGTTATTCTGTTTTTGCAGTTTTTATTGGTTATAATGGCCGTTTATTATCTAGGCAAAAATCTCGTTAATGAGGAAATCGGCGCCTGGGCCGCGGTAATTTTTTCTTTTTATCCGGGCATAATCGGACTTTCCAGAAAAGTTAATATTGAACTTCTGGTAATGTTTTTTGTAATTCTTTCGGTTATTATTTTTATGCACTGGAAAATCATCCCCCGCATTTTAAGGACAGGGTTGTTATTTTTGGTTTTTTGTATGGGCGTTTTATCAGGGGGACTTTTTCTGGTTTTTTTTATCCCGCTGTTTTTATTGCATATCTTAACTATTATTTTCAACCGTGAAAAAAGGATTGGAAATTGTTTTGAAATGTTGATTTTTCTTTTCCTGTGTTTTTTCTTTTTTAATTTTTATTTTAACGGGGAATATCATAAAGTTTTTACCACCCTTAAAGCGGGTTTTGATGAGGCTTATCAAAAGATAACGTTTCAATCCGTCGACTTTATCGGCAGTGCCGATAATGCCGTTATTGAATCGTTTCTTCTGGCGCCGCAGGATTCTTTCTGCCCGTGTACGCAGACAACTAATGTCGGGGCGAACATCAAAACATTCAGCTTTTATATTATGGAGTTAATTTATTATCTGTCGCCGTTGTTTTTTGGGCTAGCTTTTTTATCTTTATTTTTCTTTTTTAAAAAGAAGAATATAAATTTTTTAAATAAAACGTTTATGGCGACGTGGATTGTTTCAGGATATTTACTCCTGAGCTTATTTCATATTAAATGGGGTAAGTTTATCACCCCCCTTCTTCCGGTTTTAGCCGTTACTTCAAGTATTTTTATTTGTGAGGGGTTTAAAAATATAAAATTCAAAAAGATTGTTGTTTTGGCACTCGGGATATTAACGGTAATTTACTACTCTTATGTCCCTTTCCCCCGGAAACGTTTTCTAGAAAAATTAAATGAAGGGGTTATTTCTCACCGGCCCATGGTTTCTAATTTTATAAAAACGGCGGAAGACATCGGTAAAATCATTAACTCTGAAAACATAGATGATAAGATGATTAATATCGCTTTTCTCGATAAAGACTCCAGCCGATTTGAAGAGAAATTCTGGGTTAGTGATATGACGATGAGAGAAATTTTATTAATTAGACTTTTCCTGAAAGGTAATTATCAGGCCGAGATTTTCTGGAAGTTGTCAGATGATTTTTATGAATGGTTGGCTGAACTGGATTATATCGTTTTAGTAACCAGCCTTAATCCCCAGAACCTAGATGATTATTTGGCGTATCGCCCGAAAGGATTAAAACCATTAAAGGTGGAACTAATTTATAAACAGGCCTTAGCGCTTGATACTTCTATATATTTAATAAGAGTGACGTCACTAAGTCTTGTGAAATAAATTAAGGATGAGGTTATTTATGAGTGAATATTTACTTAGAAGTAACAAAACAAGCCAGAATGGAAATGGAATTATTAGGCCGGGATTCTGTTGTCTGGGAATAACGGATGATTGTATGTTACGTTGTCAGATGTGTGATAAGTGGAAAAAGGACAGGGATACCTACGGAAAAGTAAAACCCACCCTTGAAGAATGGAAACTGGCGGCATCTCAGCTTAGAGATTTAGTCGACGAAGGGTTTGAAATCGATATCGGCGGCGGGGAAGCCCTTTTAGTCGATTGGCTCTGGGATTTTGTCAGGTACTGTACGGATATCGGGTTTAAAATGACCATAGCCAGCAACGGATATCTGGTTGATGAAAAGATGGCTAAAAGAATAGCCGAATCGGGTCTTTCCAGTATCGTCTTCTCTTTAGATAGTCTGGATGAGAATATCCACGATTCCTGGCGGGGAGTTAAAGGTGTATATAAAGGGGTGATGCGGGCTATAGACAACGTATCAAAATACGCTCCGGATATTCATATCGGCATCTGTACGATTATTATGGCCAGCACTTTGGACGGGCTCATTGATATGGTGGAGTGGGTCAATCAGGATTCCCGCCTCAAATCCACCTATTATATGGTGCCGATGCAGCCGAATAATACTTACTGGGGAAAAGATGGATTTAATAAACACTGGTATAAATCCAGGCAATTTAGTTTCTACTGGCCTCAGGATACAAAGAAAGTCCATGCTATTATTGACTGCCTCATCAGGCGGCGAAAAAGAGGGGAGAATATCGGGAACACCGTTGTTCAACTGGAAGCGTACAAGAATTATCTGGAGGCACCGGACCGTTTCGTCAAAACCGGGCTCTGTAATCTTGACCGGGCGCTCCATATCAGTTCCGTAGGGGATATTTTCTTTTGTTATAGCTGGGACCGTCTGGGCAACATCAGAAATAAAGAAGATGATATCCGTAAAATCTGGACTTCTGATAAAGCCGAGGCGGTTAGAAAAAAAGTCAGGACGTGTAAGGAAAATTGTCATTTTCTTCTCAATTGTTTTTTCGAAGGAGATTATCCTTTTATATTTAAAACATGAATGAAAACTTAAAGGTGTAAAGATGGCCGATTTATGTGAAGTTAGTAGAATTAATAAGGATGAGGGGGAAAGTTTAAAACCAAGATTCTGCTGTATAGCTCCGACAGATTATTGCATGCTGCGCTGTAAAATGTGCAATAAATGGCAGGAAAAAATTCCCTCCCCTGATGAAGTGCCGACGCTGGACGAATGGAAAAAATTTATATCCGGCTTAAGAGAGCTGGTAGAAAAAGATTTTGAAATTGATTTCGGCGGCGGGGAAGTATTGTCTCTCCCGGGGATTTTAGATATAGTGAAATTTGCCAAAGACCAGGGGTTCAAGACCATTATGGCTTCAAACGGTTACCTTATTGACGCCGATATGGCCAGAAGAATCGCTGATTCAGGGTTAGACGCTATCAGTATATCTCTGGACAGTGTTAACCCTGAACTTCACGATAAAATGAGAGGGGTCAAAGGTGTTTATCAAAGAGTGATGACGGCTTTAGATAATCTCACTAAATATTCACCGGCGACAAGAAAAGGCCTTTGCTGTATCATTATGAATGAGAATATGAACGATTTGGTTAATCTGGTGCACTGGGCGGATAAAAACGATAAAGTCGACTGGCTTTATTTTATGTCGGTGGTTCAGCCCAATTACAGCGGGCCTTTGACCGATAACTGGCTGGACGAATATAAATACCTTTGGCCGAAAGATACTAAAAAGCTCCTTTCTGTTATTGATGAGCTTATTTCTTTACGGAAAAACGGTTCCAAGGTCAGTAACAGGGAAGAACATCTCCGGGCGTATAAAGCCTATTTTAATAATCCCCAGAAATTTGTTAATAAGGCTAAATGTATTATCGGCGGCAGAGCCATAAGTGTGAATACTTACGGATTCATTCAGCTGTGTCTTTTTAAGGACTTTATCGGCAATATCAGGGAAAATGATATCAGGGAGTTATGGCGTTCTCAGGATGCGGATTTAATAAGAAAAAAAATTAACGAATGTAAAACCAATTGTCATTTACTGCTTAATTGCTGTTACATCGAAGATGACCCCTCTTTATACGCCGCAGACAGATAATTTTAAAATATGATGGATAAAGATACTTCTCAACCTCGGTATTGCTGCTGGGTGATTAATTACCGTTGTATGTTACGGTGTAAGATGTGCTATATCTGGAACACGAGCTATGATTCATCTTTAGAACCGACGCTGGAGCAAAAAAAACAGCTGGTAAAATCTTTAAAAAATTTAGTAAAACCGGATTTTGAATTTCACCTGTCCGGTGGGGAACCTTTATTATCCGGAGACGTTTTAGATTTGGTTAGTTTTATTGTTCAAGAAGGGTATAAAACCGATTTAGTAACTAACGGGGTTATGATTGATGAAAAAACGGCCGGGGATATTGTCCGTTCCGGATTAGATACCGTAACAATTTCGCTGGACGGAATAAAAGCCGGAACGCATGATTTTATCCGGGGATTAAACGGATGTTATCAGAAAGTAATGAAAGCTATTGATTATCTGGATAAAGCCCGTCAAGGCGCAAAATTAAAAATTGCTCTTCTGACCGTTATAATGGGCCCTAACCTTGATGAAATATTGGAATTAATTGAATGGGCCCAGCACGATAAAAGAATCGAAATGATCAGTTTCCAGGCCATCACTCAGCCTCTCTGTGAAGCCAGGGATGATTGGTGGTTTAATAAAGAAAAAAGCCGTTTTCTCTGGCCCGAGGATATACAGAAGGTCAACTCTCTTATGGATAAAATAAAAGAATTAAGACTCAACGGATATAAAATTGGAAACCATCCCAACCATTTTCTGCATTTTAAGGAATATTTTAAAGACCCGAACACTTTTTTGAAAAAACTTAAATGTAATCTTGGGGATTATGAGTTTCATATTGACCCTTACGGTAAAATATTTTTCTGCACTTTAATTGAGCCGCTCGGGAACATAAAAAATGATAATATAGCCGAAATCTGGAATTCCCCGAGGGCTCAAAAAATCAGGCAGGATGTATATAACTGCCGCAAGAACTGTCATATTATGATTAATTGTTTTTATGAAGATGAAAAAATTAAAATTTGAAATTTTTATTTTCCCTGAAAATAAAGGAAACATAATCTTAATCGGAGGATTTGGATATTGAACCTTGAAGTTAACGATAGGCCAAAGCACTGCGAGATTTCACTTTTAAGAAGCTGCATGTTTAAATGTAAAACCTGCAATATGTGGCAGATTAAAAGAGAGCCGGATGAAATGACTATTGCTGAATGGAAAAAATATTTAGGAGAGCTGGCAGATTTCGTCGGGAAGTCTATCCCGCTGGTTTTTATGGGCGGGGAGCCTTTAATTAAAGAGGGAATCTGCGAGTTAATCAAATTCGCCTCTCAAAAAGGATATAATACGGTGCTGATTACTAATGCCTATCTCATCGATGAAGATATGGCCAGGAAAATAGGCGATTCCGGTTTAACCACTATTATCTTATCGCTTCACGGTTTAAAGGAGGAAACACATGATTTCGTGACCGGGGTCAAAGGTAGTTTTGAGCGCTTAATCAGGGCCATTGATTTGCTCCATAAGTATCGTAGTAAGATGAGTATCGGGCTCAATACTATTATTTTAAACGTGAACCTTGATGAACTGGTAAAGATGGCTGAATGGGTAAACGGGGACGAAAGACTGTGGAAAATATACTTTTGCGCGGTGGTCAGGCCTTTCGTGCCCGAACCCGACCGTCAATGGTATAAAAAGTCAGAACACCGGGATATCTGGCCGGAAGACTTGCCGAAACTATACGGAGTTATTGACGAATTGATTGGCTTGGCCCAGAAAGGGTATAAGATAGATAATCCGGTTGCTCAGCTTAAACTCTTTAAAGGATATTTCCGGGATCCTTACGGGTTTATAAAAAAGAAAGCGGCCATTAAAGGGAATTGTCCGAGGGGAGATGCTTCTTTTGAAGTATCTCCGGCGGGGGAAATCTCTTTATGCCCGCATATGGACCCTTTCGGGAACGTCAAGAAAGATAATATCAGAGATTTATGGTATTCTCCCCGGGTAATTGAAATAAGACGTAAAATAAACAACTGCCAGAGAGAATGCGATACCTGCGTTAACGATCCTTATAATGTAGAAGACTCGGTTTTAGATAGAGCAAAATCAGACGGCGAATAATAAAATAATCGATTATTCTTAAAGCACGGTGGATAGTTTGACTACATCTATAAATAATGACAAAATTAAGATTGTTAAACTTCCCTCTTTTTATGAGAAACACCAGCTTTATTCGACGGAATTAAACTGTGTGCTGCTGCCGCCTTTAGCGCTGGGACAGATTGTTTCTTATCTTAAAAAGAAAGGTATCGATATTGAGCAGGATGATTTGTATATTAAGGTTCACTACGATAACAAATACTCGGATAACCCCGAGGAGAAGATAGACGAATCGCTTTTTTTTGATGAGGAAAGAATCGTTAAATATTACCAAGGTGACGAAGATAAATATTTAGATATGAATATGGAAAAAGTAATTAAGAAATCCAGATTTGACGGATATAAAATAATTCTGCTTTCTATTGATTGCAATACTATGAATAAAAGCAATATAATGTTTACTTTAAGTTTCGTAAAATTCCTCAAGAAAAAATATCATCCGGTAATTATTATAGGCGGTTCTTTTGGTGTGGCCATTGATTTATTAAGTACAAAGTATAAAAGCGATAATATTGACTTTCTGGTTAAGGGAGCCGGTGAAGTTGTCCTTTTTGAACTGTTGAGTATTTTAATGGCAGGGCAAAGTTTATCGAAAATATCCAGATTGCATTTTTCGGAAGACGGGAAAATATTACAGGCAGAAGTTAAAGAACTGGTCAAGCCCGATTTTGCCGGTCTGCCTTTAGAAAAATATAAATACCGGGGTATAAATTTTAATTGTAAAGAAAAGGTAAAAGAGATAATAAAAGATTTTAATGAATCAGGGACTTTAATTTTACCTTTTAAATTTATCCGGGGTTGCCCTTTTGAATGTATATTTTGTTGTGAGTCCGGAAATAAATTAACCTATGTTATGTCGCCTCAAAAAGTTGTTTCTTGTTTAAGAGAACTCCAGGAGAAGTATCACCCTACCGGTTTCTTCTTTTTAAGTGATACTCTTAACATTTCGGAAAGGTATATAAACGAGCTATGTGACGAAATCATTAAGAATAAATTAGACATACTCTGGAGTGACTGTGCCCGGATAGATTATTTTGACCAAGACACACTTTTTAAAATGCGCCGGGCCGGATGTATCAGATTAATCTACGGGATGGAAACGGCCAGTCCCCGGCTGTTAAGATACATAAATAAAAAGGTGGATGTGAAAAGACTGGAAGAAATTTTAAAATGGACGGATGAAGCCGGTATCTGGACCGGGTTGGAAATAATTTGCGGGTTCCCCCATGAAAAGGAAGAAGATATTGATTGCACCATTTCTTTTTTAAACCGGAATAAGAAATATATTAACCGTATCTACTATAACGTCTTTGATTTAAGACTCGGGAGCAAACTCTTTGCTAACCCGAACCTTTACGGGATAGAAAAAATTTTTGATTTGTCTCAGTATCCCCTGAAACAGGAATTTACATACAATAGAGTTTACACCCATTACGGTTTTGACGAACACGGCGGCCTTAGCTGGCAAGATAAAGAAAAGCAGATGTTGTATTCTTACGATAAAGTTATCAAGGATGCAGGAGAAAATACCTTTCCTCATTTTGAGGAAGAACATCTGCTATTTTTTTTGTATTCCAGATATGACCATAAAGATGAAATTAAAGCCATCTTTAGTGATATTGCCACCCAGAAAAGCGCTTATCGTGACCAATTAATATCGCCTTATTTAAAATAACGAATAATGCTTGGAGTAAAAATGGAAACTGTAAAGAAACCGGCCTTCTGCCTTTTAGTTATTTCAAAGCAATGTAATTTTAGATGTAAAATGTGCAATATGTGGAAAAATGTTGAAAGACCGCAGGAAAGAAAAGAGCTCAGTATAGAGGAGATAAAAGATTTTATAGACGATTTCAGGAAGGTTACTACCGAGCCGCTTTTTATCCATTTAATTGGCGGGGAGGTTTTTTTAAGGCAGGATTCAATGGAAATAGTTTCTTATATTAAACAAAGCGGCTTCAACAGTTCAATCACCACCAACGGATTTTATATTGACGAAGAGATGGCCCAAAAAATTGTTGAGTCGGGTCTTACCGGGATATTTCTTTCTCTGGATGGTTTTAAGGAAGAAACCCATGATTATCTCCGCGGAGTCAAGGGCAGTTATCGGCAGGTTATGAAGGCGATTGATTGGCTGGATAAATATAGAGGAGATAATAAAGAAAAACGTCTCAGCATCGGAATAACGATGACTCTGATGGAAAAGAATCTGGACGAAGTTCTTTCTTTGACCGAGTGGGTTAATAACAATGAAAAAATAAACGATTTATTTTTTAACGCTTGTTTACAGCCTTTTGATTGTGATAATTACGAAAGAGAGTGGTATAAAAATAAGGATAATAATGAAGTCTGGCCGCAAAATACCAAAAGGGTAAGTGAGATATTGGAGAAATTGGCTTTACTTAAAGAAAAAGGATATAAAATTTGCAATCCTCCCGAACAGTTAAGATTGGTAAAGGAGTATTTCAGAAATCCGTATCGGTTTGTTCACGACAGTAAAGTAAAGTGCCCCCGCGGAGATTTAGCCCCGGAAATTAATGCCTATGGGGATATCAATATGTGTTTTTATATGCCGCCGATAGCTAATATAAGAGAAAGGAAATTTTCAGAAGTCTGGTTTTCTAAAGATATGCAGAAAGCCCAGGAGGCTATTAACAGTTGTAATAAAGATTGCGATATCGTGGTTAACTGTTTTTATAAAATTGAAAATATTACCGATTATATCGCCAGATAAATCGCCTTACGATATGTTTAAAAAACAAAAAGAGATTATTAAACAAAATACCAAGGAAAGCAACAATTTACCCGGTCCGGGAAGGCCTAAAACCTGTCTTTTAACCGTCACTAACCGCTGTATCCTGCGCTGCAAGATGTGTAATTTATGGAAACTCGATACACTGGAAAATGAAATCAGTATTGAAGAGTGTAAAAGATTTATAGATTCATTAAATAAATTTACTTCTGAACCCGTAGAGGTGCATCTTATCGGCGGAGAAACCTTGATTAAAAACGGCATATTAGACCTGGTGAAGTTTATAAAAGAAAAAGGGTCCAGAACGGTTATCACCAGCTCCGGATATACTATTGATGAATCAATGGCACGCTCGATTGTGGATTCCGGGCTCAGTCATTTAAATTTATCTCTGGAAAGTCTTAATCCTTCCACCCACGATTTTTTAAGGGGGAAAAACGACTGTTTCCAGCGGGTTATGGATGCACTGGGGTATTTTAATAAAATCGGGAAGAAAGGGATGAAGTTAGGCATTAATACCATTATTTCCGGGGTTAATTTAGAGGATATCGTTAAACTTACGGAATGGGTGGAACAGGAAAGATATCTTGATTCAATATATTTTATGGCAGTGATGAGGCCTTTTGGTTCAAGCCTGAGCTGGGACTGGTATAAAAGAGAGGACTATAAGTTTTTATGGCCGGAGAATCTGGAGAGGCTCAATCTTGTTATTGATAAATTAATTTATCTTAAAAAATCCGGCTATAAAATTGAGAATTCCACCACTCAGTTTAAAATTTTCAAGAGATATTTTGAAAATCCTGAAGCTTTTGTAAAGTCACAGCGGTGTAACCTTTCCGACCGCGCCGTTAATGTTAACGCTATCGGAGATATGTATATATGTTTTTTTATGGATAAACTGGGAAATATCAGGACAGATGATATTTCCGAGAGGTGGTTTTCCAAAGAAGCCGGCCGGATTAGAAAGCAAATGTTGGTCTGTAAAAAGAATTGTGAACTGGTTATAAACTGCTATTACGAAGAAGAAAAGTAATTATTATTACGGAGATTGAAAACAGAAATGAACGCCGCTAAGGACGTAACCGTGTTTAAGCCCAGAAATTACGTGTTGGTGATGCTGGATATTTGCATGTTGAAATGCAAAATTTGTCATCAATGGAAAAGTTTCCAGAGAGAAAATGAATTGACGATTGAAGAGTGGAAAAGTTTTATTGATTCTTTGAAATATTTTATTGAGCGTCCGAGTAAAATACATTTAGTCGGTGGCGAACCTTTAATGAAGGAGGGCATTTTAGACCTGGTAGAATATATAGGTGCTTATAAAGATAAATTTATGGCTGATATAGTCACCAATGCGGTTTTGATAACGGATGAGATAGCTAAAAGAGTGGTTGACTCCGGATTATCAACCATTATCTTATCGCTGGATAGCCTTAAACCGGAAATCCACGATTATCTAAGGGGTAAAAAAGGCTGTTACTTAAAAGTGATGGAGGCGCTCGATTTACTGGAGAGATACCGCTCTGAATTGAAAAAACCCATAGATATCGGGATACAATCGGTAATTTTAGAGCATAACGTTACCGAACTGGTTCAATTGGTAAAATTTGCCGAAGAAGATAAGCGAATTCAATTTATTTCTCTCCAGGCGCTCAAACAGCCCCTTAATTCTCCCGAGGATGAAAGGTGGTATAAATCAGACGAATTTAGTTTTCTCTGGCCAAAGGATAATAGCGTCCTTAACGAGTCAATAGAGGAGATAATCGCTCTCAAACGTCAGGGTAGTCCCAAGATATCCAATGAAATATCACAACTGGAGCTTTATAAAAGTTATTACCGGAACCCAGAAGCCGTCACCGGGGATATACGCTGTAATATTTTTAATCAGGTGGCTATTATAGACCCGGTGGGAAATCTCTCTTTTTGCTCGCGGACCGGGGAAGTCGGTAATATCCGCAATAAACCCCTGGGGGAGTTGTGGGTTTCAAAAGAAGCCGAATTTATCCGTAACCGGGTATTAACCTGTAAGAATATCTGTCGCGACCTGATGTTTAATTATAGCTATGAGGACGAAAACAAAGAAAAAGGAGAAGTTTGATGAAATACCGGCCGTTAGGTAAGACAGGAAAAATGTTTTCGGTAGTCGGGTTTGGCGGAACGCAGTGGTTTAATGAAGATGCAGTTGGAAATATCCGCCGGGCGATTGAATTAGGGATAAATTTTTTTGAGACCTCTCATATATATTGCGATAACCAGAGTGAACTGATTCTGGGTAAAGGGATAAAAGGGAACAGGGATAAAGTTTTTATCTCCACTAAATCTCACCCCAAGCACGATTTTACCAGCACCGCCGACGGAGTAAGACGAGCTATAGATGAAGCATTAAAAAAAATGGGGGTGGAAAAAATAGATTTCTATCAGATGTGGGGGATAAATGACCAGGGAACATTTGAAGTGATGATGTCTAAAGGCGGACCGTTAGAAGGAGCCCAGAGGGCCCGGCAGGAAGGTCTTATTGACCATATCGGGATAACCAGCCACGATACGAGCGAAAACATTAGGCGGTATCTGGAACCGGGCGTGTTTGAATGTTTAACCGTTCACTATAATATGCTAAACCGCGAAAAAGAAGAGTTGATTCAAAAAGCCAGTGAAATGGGTATCGGGGTGATCATTATGAATCCCTTGGCCGGTGGAATGTTAGTACCTCCGCCGGATGAAATACAGAGGCGATTAGCAGACGCTACCTTTCCCACAGCCCATCTTGGGCTTAGATTCGTAATTTCAAACCCATATGTATGCACGGCTCTTTCCGGGATGGGGAGAGTGAGTGAAGTTGAAGAGAATGCCTCTATCGGAGAGGACATTGGTTTACTTAGAGAACAGGAACTGCAGGAAATCGATAAAATTGTCAAACAATTTAAATCTTTAGGCAATAGTTTTTGCAATCATTGCGGTTATTGCCGTCCGTGCAGCCAGAACATTGAAATACCGCGGGTTTTAAAATATCTGAATTATTATAAAATTTATGGCCTTAAAGACTGGGCCAGGAGACAATACCAGAATGAATTTAAGAGAGCCGATGCTTGTATAGAGTGCGGTCAATGTTTACCGCGCTGTCCCCAGAAACTGGATATTGTGGCTTTACTTAAACAAACCCATGAGTTATTCAGTTCATCTTAAAAAGGGATAAAGCCGATGCTTAAAAAACCAAAATATTGCATGATTTCTCTGGGTTTTGAGTGTCCTTTAAGGTGCAAGATGTGTTTTATGTGGAAGGTGCCCCGGAATGAAAAAGAAATCGGTTTACCGGAATGGAAGAAATTTATTGAAGAATTAAGTTTATTTTTGGATTACCCGATTGAGGTTAACATTCTAGGGGGAGAGCCATTATTGAAAGATTATATTTATGAACTGATTAGTTTTATTCGCACGAAGGGGCTACGGGTCTCAATGCCTAGTAGCGGTTTTCTTATAAATCAGAAAGTGGCCGGTATGATCGCGAAAGCCGGCCTTAATACTTTAGGTATATCTTTAGATAGTCTGAGAGAAGAGACTCACGATTCCATCCGCGGCGTTAAAGGCGTCTATAAAAAAGTTATGGGGGCGGTAGACTATATTTACCAATGCCAATCAGAGTGTAAAACCGATATTTTAACCATCATCATGAATGAAAACTTGAGTGATATTTTACCGCTGGCCGACTGGGTCAATCAAAATGAAAAAATCGCCTCCATCAATTTTATGGCCATTATGCAGCCCCACTGTTCAGAGACGGATAAATTCTGGTATAGACAGAAAGAATACAGTTTCTTATGGCCGTCTGAGACCGAAAGGGTTCATGAAATAATTGACCAGTTGATTTTACTCAAGAAGAAAGGGTATAAAATTACCAACCCCGTTTCTCAACTGGAGATGTTTAAGGTGTATTTTGAGAATCCCGTCGGGAGGTTCGTCCGGGATGACCGGTGTAATTTTGATGAGATTGTTTTGAATGTTTCTTCCGGAGGCGATGTTTATCTCTGCTGGAACATGGACCCAATTGGGAACATTAAAAACGAGACTATTGAAAATATCTGGAGTAGTGCTAAAGCGGCACAGGTAAGAGAAGAAATAAAGCACTGCCGGAGAAATTGCGAGCCGATGATAAACTGTTTCTATGGAGACTGAGTATGAAAGGAAAATCGGAAAACAAGGACCTCTTAAATCCTCAGGTTTGTGTCCTGGAGGTTTTAGAAAAATGCATGTTACGCTGTAAAATGTGCGGGAATTGGAAATGTAAAGGTACGCCCGATGAACTCAGCATTGATGAATGGAAAAATTTTATCGTTCGCCTTCGTGAACAACTGGGGACGCAAATAGAGATAAATATTACCGGCGGGGAGCCGTTATTAAAAGAAGGGGTTTTAGACCTGATCCGGTTTACCGCCCGACAGGGGTTTAAGGTCATAATGGTTTCAAACGCTTATTTAATAGATGAAACCCTGGCCAGAGAAATAGCCGGTTCGGGCTTGAATTGCCTGGGTATTTCTCTGGATAGTTTAGATGAGAAGACTCACGATTATATAAGAGGAGTGGAGGGTGTGTATAAAAAGGTCTTCAGAGCCATTGATTACCTGGATAAATTTAGAGTGGATGGTTTCAGCTTAAGTCTCCAGACGATTATTATGAAACATAATTTAGCCGAAATAATCGAATTGGCTGAGTGGGGAGAGCGTGACCGCCGGATAGGAAATATGTATTTTCAAGCTATCGTTCAACCTAATTTTTCCAGTTCTGACGATGGCTGGTTTACGGATAACAAGTGGTATCTCCGGGATGAGTTCAAGGGTCTCTGGCCCGATAATACCGAAGAAGTGAATGCGGTTATAGACGGATTAATTGAGCTGAAAAAAAGGGGTTTTAAAATTGCCAACCCCCTTGGGCAACTGGAAGCTTTTAAATTATATTTCCAGGACCCTCAGGGATTTAACCGAAAAGTAAAATGTCGTAAAGGGAAACATATTTTTAGCGTCAGCCCTTTAGGCGATATTAACCTTTGCCATATCTACGGAAGGGTGGGTAACCTCAGGGCAGAAGGTGTTAATCTGAGAGACCTCTGGTATTCCCGGGAAGCCAATGAGATAAGAAGGAAAATGGAGTCCTGTCAGAAATATTGCGGACCCTTGGTTAACTGTTATTTTGAAGATGGCCAGTGACGGCCAGATAAACTGAGATAAAATAAAAAAAAGAGAGGGTTTTTTATAAAATGCGTAGATTAGATTCAAAAATTTTATTATGCGGCGATTATGCCCAGTTACATAATCGTATTGCCAGTCAAGCTGATTTCCGTAATACCATAACCTTGATTGAAGCGCAGGTTAAAAATAAAGGGGTTAAAGTGGTTATCGGTATTTCCAGATATAATTTTTTCAGACTCAATAAAATCGTTGAATTCGCTACCGCTCTCTTAAAAAAGAAACTCAGCGATGAAGAGAGAATGATATTAAATAACGAATTTAAGGCTTTTCCGGTGCGTGATATTGTCAGTAACTTCTTTACGTATATTGAAAAATTAAGGAGGTTATGCAACCGTCTGGGAAATATGGAATTAAAATTGATTGATGATGATTTAAGGTTTATTCTGGAAATTGCCGGTAACCGGGCCTACCATTATCCGCACAAAGAAAAACGAATTGCCCGGTTATTAGGGGTTGTTTGTGAAGAGGCTTTTATCGGGCCCCAGACAATCGTGCTTGACCCTTATCATCGATGCAACGTGGGTTGTGTCCATTGTTTTGTTCATAATCCGGTTATTAACCATGCCCCGGGATTCCTGGATAGAAAGATTACGCTGGATAAATTTAAAGAAATTATGGATGATGCGGCCGAGCTTAAAGCCGAAGATATTATTCTTCAGGGAGACGGAGAACCCCTGTTACATCCTGACTTTTTAGAGATGATAAGATACGTAAGAAAGAAAAAAATGAAATCTCTTTTTTTTACCAACGGATGTTTCCTTGATGAAAAAATTGCCCGGGAGGTCATAGGCTTAGGCATCAGTCAGATATATTGTTCCTTACCGGCCGGAAGTGAAAAAACTTATGAAGAAGTCTGCCCGAATTCCAAGAAGGGGGAATGGTTTAACGTTATCGTTGAAAATATGAAAAGATTAATGGACATAAAGAGGGAAAAAGCGAAGAGACAGCCGATATTAACGATGACCCATGTCATTCACAAATTAAATTATGACGAACTTATAAAAATGGCCGAATTAGATGTCTATATAGGTACAGATTCAGCCCGGTTTTATCTTATAAGGCTTGATAAAAACAACCGACATTTAAAATTAAACGATGAACAAATTGCCAGTATCCAGAGAGACCTCCCGGTTATAGCCGGTATTTTTAAAAAAGCCGGGATAGAATTTGTGGACAACATAAAATTCCAGCTTTCTAATTATGATAATGACACCGGTTCGTGGTCTAAAGACGTTTTCTTAAAAGAAGGCTGTCATATTGGATGGTGTTTCTGTTTAATTCCGGCGGTAGGCGATATAAGTATGTGCTGCCACCTCAGGACGGTAGGTTATTTAGATGAAAAGCGATTTAAAGAAATCTGGCAGTCTGATTATTACAGGCAAAGACGATATGAAGCTAAATTTATGTCAAATTATAAAGACGTTGAGTTTTTAAACGGGATGAAACTTTATGACGAACATTGCACCCACTGCGATAATCATCAGAATTTGTTGACCATGATACAGGATTTAAAAGAAATTAATTTATATAAATTTCTTGGAGAGGATGCTTTCCAAGCGGGAAAAATAAAATGATTATAGAAAGACAATCTAAAAAACCGAATTTTTGTGTTTTAACCGTTACCCAGCAATGTACGTTTAAATGTAAAATGTGCAGAATGTGGGAAACACAAAGCCGTTTTAAAGAAACGATGGACACTGCCACCATTAAAAATTTTATATTACAGTTGAAGGATTTCTGTGATAAGCCGGTTTTATTTAATTTAATTGGCGGAGAACCTCTTTTAAGAAGCGATTTCCTGGATATAGTAAAATTTATTCGCCATTGCGGTTTTTCTTCTTTAATAAATACCAATGCGTATTTATTAGATGAAAATATGTCTCGGCAAATGAACGATAGCGGTCTGAATAGTATCTTCCTGTCTCTGGATAGTCTGGATGAGAAAACGCATGATTTCTTAAGGGGTGTTACTGGAAGCTGGAGCAGGGTGATGAGGGCTATTGAGATTCTGAATAAAATTTATCCGGATGTTTATTTAGGTATCAACGCTATTATTTCAGAGCAGACTTTGGATGGTCTTTTCCCTTTGATAGATTGGGTAAACAATCATGAGAAAATTAACGGTATTAATCTTCTGGCCCTGATGCGGCCTTATGAATCGCCGGCAGACGAGTTCTGGTATAAAAACAGCCCTTTTTCTTATCTCTGGCCTAAAGATATATCGCAGCTTAAAAGCGTATTAAAAGAGATAGCGGCTTTAAAAAGGAAAGGCTATAAAATAATAAATTCTTCTTCCCAGCTGGAAGTTTTTGAAAGTTATTTTGAAACCCCTTTGAATTTTATAAAAAAAACAGAATGTAATTTAGGTTACTCTTCAATTTTTCTGGATGTTAAAGGGCAAATATATCTTTGTTTTAAACACGAGCCTTTAGCGAATATAAAGAATCAAAATTTTTCTGAAATATGGAATTCGGCCAGGGCCGATTCAGTCAGAGAAAAAATGCATAATTGCAAGAAAAATTGTGAGCTTTTAATTAATTGTGTTTATGAGGAAGAATATCAGTGAAAATAGAGGGAACAGATAAAGGGCAGACGCTTAAACCAAAATTTTGCAGTTTCGGGATAATAGACGATTGTATTTTACGCTGCAAAATGTGTGACAAATGGAAGAAAGACAAGCACACCTCCGGGAAACCGAAACCCACGCTTGAAGAATGGAAGAGGGCCGCTTCTCAGATCAGGGATTTAGTCGATGAAAATTTTGAGATTTACATAGGCGGGGGCGAGCCTCTGCTTATGAATTGGCTCTGGGATTTTGTCAGATATTGCGCTGATATCGGTTTTAAAGTAACCGTCGCCAGTAACGGCTATTTAATCGATAAAAAAACGGCTCAGGAAATAGCCCGTTCAGGGCTTTTCAGTCTCATTCTTTCTTTAGACAGCCTGGATGAAGAGATTCATGACCGGTGGCGCGGGGTCAGAGGGGCCCATAAAAAGGTAATGGAGGCGATAGATAATCTGGCCGAATATTACCCCGGTCTTCATATCGGCATTGCCACCATAATTATGGAGGATAACCTGGATGGAGTCATTGAGCTGCTTGAATGGGTAGAAAATATTTCCCCCCGGGTCCGTTCCATTAATTTTCAGGTGCCGATGCAACCGAATAATACTTATTGCGGTAAAGATGAATTAAATAAGCATTGGTATAACTCCAAAGAATTCAGTCAATACTGGCCGCAGGATACGAAAAAAGCCGTTAGCGTTATTGATGAAATCATCAAGCACAGTCAGATTGAACAAAAGTTAGTGGGGAATCAGCCCATTCAATTAGAGGCCTTTGAAAGATATTTAAGCGCTCCTGACCGTTTTGTAAAAAGCGGCCCTTGTAATCTTGAACAGGCTATTCACATCAGTTCGGTCGGTGATATTTTTTTATGTTACAACTGGAAAAGTCTGGGAAATATCAAAGAGCAAAAAGATGACATCCGAACTCTATGGCTTTCGGAGAAAGCCGGTGCCATCCGGGAAAATATCAGGGGCTGTAAAGAAAATTGTCATTTTCTGATTAACTGTTTTTTTGAGGAAAGTTATCCTTTTATCATGAACTAATCTAAAACTTTCGGGAACAAACGTCCGCCTGAATAAAAGAAATAATGGATAATCTAATAGAAAAATATCCGTCTCAATGCCATTTAGTAATCTTAAGAAATTGCCTGCTTAAATGTAAAATGTGTCATATGTGGAAGTGTAATGACGACCCCGACACTATCCCGGCTCGGGGATGGATGGATTTTATTAACTCTTTAAAGAATTTTGCCAGAGAAAAATCTGAAGTTCTCTTGGTTGGAGGAGAGCCGATGATGAAAAAAGGAATTACAGACCTTATCCGGGTAACGGCCGAAAACAATTTTCTCCCGGTGATGACAACGAGCGGATTTTTAATCAACCGGGAAAAAGCGAGAGAACTTGTAACCTCAGGTCTTCAGAATTTAGTTTTATCCCTGGATAGTTTAAATTCAAAGACCCATGATTATTTAAGAGGGGTGGAAGGGGTCTATGAAAAAGTAATAAAGGCTATTGATTATTTTACCGAGCTTTCTTCCGAATTACCCCGGATTCACATCGTCACCACCATATCGGCTTTAAACTTAAATGACCTTGTTGACCTGGTTAAATGGGTTGATAGCCGTAAGAGGATTCATTCAATTTACTTCCAGGCGCTTATGCAGCCATTCTTTAGTCCGCCGGATGAAAATTGGTATAAAAAAGACGAGTTCAACTTTCTCTGGCCCGGAAATCCTGAGCAAGTCATGGCCGTTATTGATGATTTGGCCAGATTGAAAAAAAACGGGTATAAAATTGATAATCCGTTCGGACAATTTGAAATTTTTAAATCATATTTTTCTTTTCCTGACCGGTTTTTAAAAAATAGTTGTGATTTAGGCTATAATTCTTTTGCGGTGGATTCCTACGGCTGGATATATCTTTGCTTTGAAATGGACCCCATCGGTAACATTAGAGAAGGAGATATAAATAAAATATGGTTTGGGAAGAAGGCCGAGGAAGTAAGGAATGAGATAAAAACCTGCCGGAAGAATTGCAAACAAATGATTAATTGTTTTTTTGAAAAAAACAAGCCGGTAATAAACTAATTAGTAGACCCTGTGAGGCAAATTTTGAAAGAAAAAAAGAATTACCGTTTAATAAACCAATTCTTTGATAGCCGGGGCCTTTTGGCCATTATTATACTCTTTCATCTTTTTAATAACATAGTCTGGTGGCAGAAAAGCGGTCTGGTAAGTGAAGGGGCTCATTCCGTCTGGCTGGAAGAAAGGGCTTTGGAATATGTTAGTGTATTGCGAAACGGCGATTATTCACCGGCCAGAAAGATTTTTAAAACCTTTGAGATCTTTACTTTAGCCCATTCTGATTACGTTTTTAAGCCCGTTAATTTTAATCTCTCTACTTTTTTTATCGCTTTTCCACTGGCGGCAAACCTGCAAACTACCCAGAAGTTATTCTGGGTTAATATGATAATGTTCAGTCAATGGGTATTGGTTCTTTTAGCGATATACTGTTTAGGTAAAATTGTTTTCCACCGTTCAGCCGGGGCCTGGTCCGCCGTTATATTTTCTTTTTATCCGGGCGTATGCGGTATTTCCAGAATGATTAATTCAGAATTAATAATTACTTTATTTATAGTGCTTTCCGTAATTATTTTTATCCGCTGGAAGACACTCAGGCAGTCTATAAGGATTCCGGGCTTACTGATTATCGGTGTTTTAGGAACTTTATCAGGAGGACTTTTCCTCGTCTTCTTTATTCCGCTGATTTTATTTCATTTTTTTAGTATCCTGACCTTTCGTAAAAACGGGAAAAAATTGACCGGTTTATTCGAAACCGGTTCTTTCCTTCTTTTATTTTTCCTGTTTTTCCATTTCTATTGTAGCGGTGAATATCTTAGGGTTTTTACCAGTCTTACGGAGAGTTTCAATGAGGCCTGGCAGAAATTAACGCTTCAATCCACCGACTTTATCGGCAGTGCTGATAACGCTGTCATTGAATCTTTCCTTATGGCCAAACAGGATTCTTTCTGCCCGTGTACCCAGACTACCAACGTCGGGTTTAACGTTAAAACTTTTATGTTTTATTTTTTTGAAATTATCTATTTCACCTCTCCTTTATTTTTCCTGTTAGCCGTTGTTTCTTGCGTTTCTTTGTTTAAGAAAAGCAGGCTGATAAATACCGGGATAAAACCCTTTATGGCTGTATGGGGAGTTGGCGGTTATATATTGTTAACCCTTTACCATATTAAATGGGGTAAATTCATCATTCCCCTTCTTCCGGTATTATCTTTATGTTCCGGATTTTTTGTCGGCGCTGATTCCAGAAAAAAAGACTTTACAAAAATTATTGTCTTTATTCTGGGAATCTTAACGGTAATTTATTATTCGTATTTCTCCGCGCCGGGCAAGAAACATTTCCTTGAGAAATTGCATTCCGGAGGGATAATTTCTCATCAACCAATACCTTCAAAACGGGTAGAAATAGCGGAGCAAATTGCGGAGAAAATTAACAATAGCTATATCCCGGGAGAAGATATGGTTAGCATTGCCTTTTTAGATAAAGATTCAGCCAGATTCCAGGCTTTTTGGGTTACTGATAAAACCGTTAAAATGGAACATTTAATTAAAATTTCTTTGAAGGGGGACTCCCAGACCAGAAGGTTCTGGAATCTTTCGGATACTTATTATGCGACGTTATCCGAATCTGATTTTATGATTCTGATTACCAGCGAGAAAATAGAAAATCCCGAAGCTTATTTGTTTCCTCAGGGAAAAGATGCAAGTTTGAAGATTAAATTTCAAAACCTTTATGAGAATCAGCTTCAGGAAGAAGTGTTTATCTATTTGATGAAAATAATAAATGGAAATGATCTGGCAGGCAGCTAACTAATTAAGGTAATAAAAGTATAAAAAGGAGAGGGAAAAAGTGGCTTTAAAATCTAATTATTATAAATTGAAGGAACATTTAAGGAGCGGGGGAATCCTTTATGCTTTCTTCAGAGGACTGAAATATTTAATCTTTAAGGTTAAAAAAACGTTACAAAAAATAGGAATTAGAGCCGGACAGGGAAAAAACATTAAAGAGATAGTTCAAATTCCAGACGGTGTGATTAGTAAGGGGAAAATTAAAATTGTCTGTTCCGGATACGGTTTAAATGTTTATCTGGACGAAGCTGAAGTGACGCAGGGGGTGGGTTTAAATGCAGGGATAAATAGCTTGGGATTCTGGACCGATTCTTCCAAAGCCAGGTGGAAGGTTTTAGAAAAAGGCGTAGATTGTTTTAAGTTAGAGGTTAAATTTGAGGATTTACCCATCACCCAGGTCTGGCATTTAAAGATAGAAAAGTCTCAGGAAATCAGCTGGCAGATAGAGATGTTCGTTCAGGATGACATCTATATTGACGAGATGTGTATGGTTTGTCTTCTCTCCCCCAACTATAAAAGCTGGATAAATAATTACAAACAAGCGGATTTTCCTCGTTTAACGCCCGTCTGGTATAACGTCCCTCTGGATGAAACGCCAAGTTGCCTGGTCGGAGTAAGATTTCCGAAAGAAGCGGTGTCTCTGCCGTCTTTTACTTTAGAGCTGTCACCGAATAAATCAAAAGATGTTTACCCGGTGATTCAAAATGCCCCCCTGGAAATTAACGCCCATCTCATCGGCTTTAGAAAAAATGGCGGTGGAAATCATCCTGGAAAAGGAAAAGATTATACCGCGGGTAAATATGATTTTTTCTCAGCAAAAATAAATTTATTTGAGGATAATTATTCTCTGGATGAAAAGATAGAATTTTTAAGACAGAATCTATTACGCTCTATCATGAAGGGAGAGATTGTTAAGGGTAGAAAAAAATCCGCACGTAAGAAAATAAGTTTATTATTGGTTAATCTCCCCTGGCAGAGGAATGGTCAATGGGGGGTACGGGCTGGTTCCCGCTGGCCGCACATTAAAGATAAAAGTGAAGGCGACTATTTACCTTTCCCTTTCTTTCTTGCCTATGCCGCCTCTTTACTGCAGAAACATAATATTGAGGTGACGATAATTGATGCCATAGCTGAAGAAATGCCTGAAGATGTTCTTATGGAAAAGATATTGAATATGACGTTTGATTATCTGGTAACAGAAACTTCGGTTCCATCATTTTACGATGATTTGCGGATGCTTGAAAGAATACACAAAGCGGGAATCAGTATAATTCTTTGCGGGCCTAATTCAGAAATTTATACGGAAAATTTCTTGAAGAAAAATTTATTTGTAGATTTTGTTCTTTATGGCGAATACGAATTCACTTTATTGGAATTAATACAACATCTTAAATCAGGAAAGGATTTAGCCAAGGTGAAAGGGTTAATATATCGCCAAGGCGGAAAAATATTTAAGAACCCCAAAAGAGCTTTATCGGATATAAACCTTCTTCCCTGGCCCGACCGGAAACAACTGCCGATGAACAAATACTGGGATCTTCCCGGTAACATTCCTTTACCTTCCGTGCAGATGCTGGCTTCCCGTGGTTGTCCTTTTGGCTGTAATTTCTGTCTCTGGCCTCAGGTGATGTATCAAGGGAGTCATTACCGGACGCGTTCGGTTACAGACGTGGTGGAGGAAATGGAATATTTAATTAAAGAGAGAAACTTTAAATCCGTTTATTTTGACGACGATACGTTTAACGTCGGGAAAGAAAGGATGCTCCGGTTTTGCCAGCTGGTAAAGGAGAAAAAATTGCAGGATACCCCCTGGGCAATAATGGCCAGACCCGATCTAATGGATGAAGAAATACTTAAAAAAATGAAATCTGCGGGGTTATGGGCGGTTAAATACGGGGTAGAATCAATATCCAATGAGTTGCTGAATAACTGCCATAAAAATATGGATTTTCAGAAAACGGATAAAATGATAAAGAAGACCAAAGAATTAGGTATAAAAACTCACCTAACTTTTACTTTTGGAATAGCCGGGGAAACCAAAGAAAGCATTCGCCGGACTATTGATTACGCTATAGGTTTAGAGCCTAATTCGGTCCAGTTTTCCATCCTTACTCCTTTCCCGGGAACAAAACTTTTTGAGGAGCTGGATAAGCAGGGACGAATTTTAGTTAAAGATTATTCCCAGTATGACGGGCATTATCACTGTGTTTTTAAGCCCGATAATCTTACGGCTCAAGATTTAGAGAGAGCGAAAAGGTCTGCTTATCGTCTATGGGGAGAGCATATTAGAAAGAAAAGAGGGCTTAGAGGGGATCTGGAAAGATTTAGAAAATATTTGAAAGGACACGGATTCCGTTCAGCAGTTTTAAAAACCCTGGATTATTTAGGATTTATCTGGATAAAAAGAAAACGATACGCCAATGGAGACGATTAATCAATTAGTTATAAAAGGAATAAAAGACGGCCGGCAGGCTTTTATCGGACCGGGTATTGTTCAAATTGACCTTACCGGTAAATGCAATAACGATTGTATCGGCTGCTGGGTGCACTCTCCCTTTGTAAAAAATCGTCCGGCAGATAAAGATTCCAGTTTACCCTATGAAAAGGTCAAAACATTAATTGAAGATTTAAAGAAACTGGGGACAAAAGAAATTTTTATTTCCGGAGCCGGTGAGCCGTTTTTACATCCTCATATTTTAGAAGTCATAACCCTGATTAAAGAGAATGGGTTCAAATTAAACGTCATTACCAACTGTACCCTGCTTGATGAACAAAAATCCGAAAGAATGATAGATTTAGGCGTGGATATGATTACGGCCAGTATCTGGGCGGCTACACCGGAAACCTACGTAAAAACACACCCCAGCCGGCAAAAAGAGGATTTCTACAGGATAAAAAACAGTCTTAAGGCAATTTCCGAATTAAAAAACAGAAAATGTCAATACCTCCCTCATATAAAAATCTATAACGTAATCTGTAATTTGAATTATGAAGAAATTTCGGAAATGATTGATTTTGCTCTGGAAACACAGGTGGAGTTTGTTGAATTTCAAATAATGGATATCATTGAAGGAGAAACGTCATTTCTGGCTTTGTCTCCCCATCAGATAAAAGAGATTAAAAAACAGTTCAAAGATTTAAAGGGACGAAAGGATCTATATTTCAGGGAATTGGGATTAAAAGGGTTTATGGCCCAGCGGGATAAGGAATTGAAAGAATTTGCCGGGCGTTTTATAAAGGTTCAGCCGGGCGTTATCCTTAAAGAATGGATACAGTATACCGAAGGAATAGGCGAAGAAGCCTTACATTCATTAGTCTGTTCAAATGGCACCGCCACTTTACCAACCAAGACCAATCCTTTTATTAATGAGATTGATAATAAGGTGACCTTCAATTTCCCGGAGGAAAGTTGCCGGAATTGTCCGGCGTTTCAGGAATCCTGCTTTGTAGATAAAGATAATAAAATTACCTATAATTTTTTAACCACGCTTGGTTTTGGTTCTTTTCTTCGCCGGTTAAACTCGGCGAATATATATGAACAGATTTATGAAAAAGAAGTTATTGATAATCTTCCCTGTTATGTCGGGTGGATTTATTCCAGGATTCTTTCTACCGGAGAGGTTATCCCGTGCTGTAAAGCCGTGACTAAAAAATTAGGTAATATTTACGAAAATAGATTTTTGGAAATATGGAATTCTGAACCGTACCGGAATTTCAGACATAAAGCTAAAAATTTTCCCAAGAGTGATTCTTATTTTAGAAGTATCAACTGTTATAAATCCTGTGATAATGTCGGTATGAATTTACAGATTAAGGAAAATCTGGTGGAAGATTCTCCGAAAACAAAAGGGGAAATTATTATTCCCGCCGCTAATTTCCAGTCAGGCAACCTCAATTTAAAAGACCATAAATTCGGAGAAGGTATAGTGATAGACGGAGGGGAAAAATTTGGTTTCGCCGAATACAAAGTGAATTTTAGAAGCCCGGGCAAATATGAATTCTGGTCGTATTACGCTACGGATGAAATTCGACCGGTCAGGTTTTATTTTGACGGAAAGGTGATCAAGGAAAAAGCATTAAAAGATGTAACTTCGGGGTGGATGAGTAAAAATTTACGCTGGTTTAAAGAAACCTCATTGGATATCAGTGAAGGTGAACACACCTTTAAAATTCATACGAAAGGTTATGTACCGCACATCCATAGTTTCGCTTTTGTTCCGGAAGGACATAGCGGTTTACTTAAAGGTAACAGAGATTTATCTGAAAACATTTATAGACAGCCTTCCAGTTTCAAGCAGTTAAGAGATAAATTCAAAACTATCGGTTTCATAGATTCAAGCGTAAAGCTTATAAACCACATCGGTTCCGGAAGATTGGTCCAAAATTATCTTGATATTCTCGGGGTTTTTAACGGTCAATATGCCTTTAAAGGGCCGCTTCACGTTCAGATTGATTTGACCAATGATTGTAATAACAATTGTATCGGTTGCTGGTGTAATTCGCCTCTCCTGGAAGAAAAAGCTATCCCTCCCCGGGTAAAGAAACAATTTTTGCCGTTCAGTTTATTGAAAGAATTACTTGATGAATTATCACCGATGGGAACTAAAGAAATATATTTTTCCGGAGGGGGAGAACCGTTTATGCATCCGGAAATTATGGATATTTTAGTTTATGCCAAGAAAAAGAATTTCACCTGTTACGTTAACACTAATTTCACTTTATTGGATAAAGAGAAAATAGAAAAAATAATAGAGATAGGGCTGGACCATTTAACCGTGAGCACCTGGGCCGGTACCCCCCAGACTTACGCAGCTACCCATCCCAATAAAAGTGAAGAGACTTTTAACCAGATTAAGGCAAATCTTACTTTGCTTAACAGTGCGAAAAGACGAACACCTTACATAAAACTGTACAATGTTATTTTTAATCTTAATTATCACGAGCTTGAAGAAATAGTTGATTTTGCCAGAGAGACCGGTTCTGAATCAGTCGAATTTGCTTTAATTGATACGGTTCCGGGTAAGACAGATAAATTACTTTTAAATCCCCAACAGATAAAAATATTGCAGGATAAGGCTAAAAGTCTTAATGATAATTTAGACAAGCGGGGTTGTCTGGATGAGGTTTTGCTGTTCAGGTTTGATTCGTTTTTACGCCGTATCTGTTCGTCCAATGATTTATCTAAAGCCACTTATGACCGTAATATAATTGATAAAATGCCCTGTTATATCGGCTGGTGTTTCAGCCGGATTATGCCTGATGGCAACGTTAATTCCTGTCTTAAAGCCCACCGGATTCCGGTCGGTAATCTTTATCATAATAGTTTCAGTCAAATCTGGAACGGGGAAAAACAGCAATATTTTCGCCGGAAAACGCTGGTCTATGAAAAAAATGACCCCTTTTTTTATTTAATCGGGAATGACCCGGAAATAAAAGAAGCCGGTTGTTATAAAAGCTGTGATGATATCGGCCGCAATATCTATTTACATAACCGGATAATGTCTCTAACCCCTTTAGAGCGGGGTCTATTGCGTTTGCTGGCCAGAATTAGAAAAAAACCCAGACTGAATTTTGTTAAACCAGGTGAAAACGTTAGTAAGGATAAAATATTAGAAGGCATCATTAACGGGCGGACGGCTTTTAGCGGCCCGGAGCAGGTTGTTATTGATATAACTAATCGCTGTAACGAAAAATGTATCGGCTGCTGGCTTTATTCACCTTTATTGAAAAACAACTCCAACGGCCAGTGGCTTAAAAAAGAGATAGATTTCTTAACGGCCCGACGTCTTATTGACGAACTCTCTGATTTGGGAACAAAAATAATTCGTTTTACCGGCGGCGGAGAGCCGTTTATGCATCCTAACCTTATGGACCTGATAGAATATACAAAAGCTAAAGGACTGAAATGCTGCTTAACCACCAATTTTTCTTTAGTCGACGAAGATAAAATAAGAAAGCTTATAGATTTAGAGGTAGATGAATTAGCCGTGAGTCTCTGGGCCGCCAGCGAGGAAACGTATAAAAAAACCCATCCTAATTCTCAAGAAGATATGTTTGAAAGGATAAACAAAAATTTAAGGTATCTTACCAGCCGGAAAAAATCTAAGCCTTTTGTCACCTTATGTAACGTCATTTGTAATTTAAATTATAAGGAAGTCGAAGAAATGTTCAGATTTGCCCTGGATATGCAGGTAGACGCAGTATATTTTACGCTGATAGATACGATTGATGGAGCGACAGACGCTTTAATTTTAAATGAGAAAGAGACCGGGGAAGTTTTAAAGATGACCCGGATAATCAGAAACAGGCACCATGAGCTGGCTCAAGATAAAAAAATAGAATTGGATTATTTTGACGGTTTTATTGCCCGTTTAAAAGAGAAAAGCGGACTAACGGGAAACTATGACCGGCAAAGGGTAAATCAGATACCCTGTTATGCCGGCTGGATTTTTACCCGGGTTTTAGCTGACGGGGCTATAGCCCCCTGCTGCCGGGCCGTTAAAAAAATAATGGGGAATATAAATGAACAGACTTTTAAAGATATATGGATGAGCCCGCCATATAACGAATTCCGGGCCAGGGCTAAATATTTACTCAAGACCGATTTATATTTTTCTGAAATCGGCTGTCTGAAAATGTGTGATAATCTGATGCATAATGAACAGATATATATGAGATTAAAAAGTTAAAACCTATAATAGGTGCCCCTGATACATGCGTAAGGTACAAGCGGTTGATTTTCAAATTTTTTTGATAAGAGC
>CAZDKO010000004.1:0-64715 GCA_964506075.1 uncultured bacterium | reverse complement strand
CTTATGCCGTTGCCAAGGTTTATGCCTACTGGATGACGGTGAATTACCGGGAAGGTTGTAATATATTTGCCTGTAATGGAATTTTATTCAATCATGAGTCACCCCGGAGAGGAGAAACATTTGTTACCCGCAAGATTACCCGCGCGGTAGCTAATATTGTTGCCGGTAAACAGAAAAAACTTTATCTGGGTAATCTTAAAGCTAAAAGAGACTGGGGATATGCACCTGAATATGTAGAACTGATGTGGAAAATTTTACAGGACGATAAGCCGGAAGATTATGTGATTGGAACCGGGGAAACTCATTCCGTAGAGGAATTTGTAAAAGAGGCCTTTCAATATGTCGGACTGGATTATAAAAAATATGTGGAGATTGATACGCGTTACTTTAGGCCGACTGAAGTTGAGTCACTGGTTGCCAACAGCCAGAAAGCCAGAAAAAAATTTAACTGGGAAGCCAAGATTAAATTCAGCGATCTGGTAAAAGTAATGGTTGACGCAGATTTAAGGGCTACCGGAGAAAAGCCGGTTGGTGGAGGAGACAGGATTTTAAAAGAAAAGTTTCCGGATAGATGGTGGAGGGTGGATTAAATGGTTTTTTGGGAAAACAAACGAGTTATGGTGACCGGGGGGAACGGTTTTCTCGGTTCTTTTGTAATTGAAAAGCTTCAGGAGAAAAAGTGTAAATATATTTTCGTGCCTAAAATCGAAAATTACGATTTAGTCGAGATGGAGGCGATAAAAAGAACTTATGATGAGGCTAAGGCGGATATTGTCATTCATCTGGCGGCTAAAGTCGGGGGTATAGGGGCAAACAAAGAAAACCCCGGTAAATTTTTTTATGATAATTTGATGATGGGCGTGCAATTAATGGAGGAGGGAAGAAAAAGAGGGATAAAAAAATTTGTGGCTCTCGGAACGGTCTGTTGTTATCCTAAATTTACCCCGGTGCCTTTTAAAGAGGAAAATATCTGGGACGGATACCCGGAAGAAACTAACGCCCCCTATGGCCTGGCTAAAAAAATGCTTCTGGTCCAGGCGCAGGCTTATAGAATTCAGTATGGCTTTAACGCCATCTTCCTGACGCCGGTCAACCTTTATGGGCCCAGGGATAATTTTGACCCCCGGGTGTCTCATGTTATCCCCGCTTTAATAAAAAAATGTTTTGACGCTAAAAGAGAAGGTAAAGACAACATTGTTATCTGGGGAACAGGTAAGGCGACCAGGGAGTTTTTATACGTTGAGGATTGTGCCCGGGCGATTATTTTAGCGACGGAAAAATACGATAAACCGGAACCGGTAAACATCGGTGCCGGATTTGAAATTTCCATTAAAGATTTAGCCGAACTGATTATTGAATTGACCGGTTTTAAAGGTAAAATAGTATGGGATACTTCCAAACCCGACGGACAACCGCGAAGATTTTTGGATACCAGCCGCGCCAAAAAAGAATTTGGATTCGAGGCTAAAACCGATTTTGAAGAAGGATTAAAGAAAACCATAGAGTGGTACCAAAAAATCTATGTTAGATATTGAAGAGGTAGATTGTAATCTGTGTGGTAAGAATGAAGCCAAACTTCTTTTTTCTCTGGAGGATAGATCATGGACTTCCCATCTCACTGGAGAATGGAATATTGTTCAGTGTGAGAATTGTCAATTAGTCTATTTGAATCCCCGTCCGATTAAAGAGACTTTAAAAATCCATTATGAAAAACAGTATATGAAACCGGGGATGAGTTGGCTATCAAAATTGTTTGAGTCCTTGAAGGAAATTCAAGAACACTTAACTAAAAAAATCCCTTTGAAAGAAAATGGTCGGCTGTTGGATGTTGGTTGCGGTACCGGTCGATTTTTAGTCAGGCAGAGAGATAGAGGTTATGAAGTCTATGGTGTGGATATTGATGAGAGTGCTTGCGAATATGTAAATAGATGTGGTCTAACTGCTTTTTGTGGTGAGTTGAGAGATACCCATTGGCCAGACGAATACTTTGATGTCATGACCTTTTGGGATTGTTTAGAACACGATTTCAACCCTCTGGAGACATTAAAGATTACCCGTCGGATTCTCAAGAAAAAGGGGATATTAATCTTGAGTTTACAGAATTTTGCGAGCTTGGAACGTAAATTTTTTCAAAAAGAATGGTCGTATTTTTCTGTTCCCCGCCATCTTTATCATTTTACTCCTGAAACAATTTCAAATCTTCTTTTTAAAGCAGGTTTTACGGTAGAAAAAATCAAATTTTCTTTTTTCCATCCTCAACTTTGGACTGGAAGCCTATTAGATTTTTGGGAAGATAGGTTTCCTTGTCAAATAAATCTGAAATGTAAGTTAATATTCATGCTTCTTCTTTTTCCTGTTTTTTTGCCTCTCAACGCTATTTGTTCAATTCTTGGTCAAGGTAGTATTATGGTAATAAAGGCAAGGAAAGATTAAACTATTCCTAATTAAAACGTTATGCAGAAATTAAAGGATTTAAAAGTTGTTATCGTTTCGCATGTATTTGCTACCGGTCCGGCGCAGGAACTGGAGAAATATCTGGTAAATAAGCAAATTAAAGAGCTGAATTTTGTGGGGCTGCCTTTTTCTTATTGTGAAGTAAAAAACCCTTTTTTGAAAAAATATCATGGCGGGAAATTAATAAAAGAAAAAAATTATCCGGTTCTGGGTTTACCCGGATTATTATTTCATTTTAAAGATACATTTTTAACTTTATGGCTGATTTTGATAAATGGTTTTAAAGCCGACTTATACGTTGGAGCCGATTGTTTAAATGCTTTTAGCGGATTGCTGCTTAAAAAATTAGGAATAGTAAGAAAAATTATTTTTTATACGATTGATTACATACCGGTCAGGTTTAAGAATAAGCTGCTGAATAATTTTTATCATTGGTTAGATTCCTGTTGTGTTAAAAATTGTGACCAGACATGGAATCTGTCAGGTGAGATGTTAAGGGGGAGAGAAGAAAACGGCCTTTCAAAAAAATACCGTTCTAAACAGGTGGTAGTTCCTATAGGGACAGATTCTAAAGCGCCAAAGCTTCCGTTTGACGAAATAAACCGCTACGAAATTGCTTTTATGGGGCATTTAAGAGAAAAACAGGGGGTGGAGTTTTTAATCAGCGTTCTGCCTGCTATTATTAATAGAATTCCACAGGTAAAGCTTTTAATAATCGGTACCGGTCCTCTTGAAGAGAAGCTTAAAGAACAGGTCAGAGATTTACGGCTGACTGATAAAGTGAAATTTACCGGATACATAGAAGACCACGGCGAGCTTCAAAATAAACTTTCAAAATGTGCTATTGCCGTAGCGCCATATGTTGATGATGAAAAAACTTTTACAAAGTATGCCGACCCCGGGAAACCCAAAGCGTATTTAGCTTCAGCTTTACCGGTAGTAATAACTAAAGTGCCATCGGTAGCCGCGGAAATAGAAGAAAATAAATGCGGATTTGCCGTTAATTATAATCAAGATGAATTGATTGAAGCGATAGTAAAATTATTGAGTAATGATAATCTCCTGAAGACCTATAGAAACAATGCCTTAAAATTTTCTGAAAAGTATAACTGGACTAAGATATTTGATAACGCTTTAAAAGCTGCCTTGGAGTAGAGTTATGACCATACCTCCTCTGGATAAAATTAAGGTTGTCGTTGCCGCTCACGTTACAGAAATATACGGTCCGGTTCAGGCCTTAAGAAATTATTTAGAAAATGAGAAATATAGTTTTTTGTATATAACGCATCCCTTGAGAGAATGTTTGATAACCGACACTTTATTGGAAAATTTTGACCGTGGTAACCTAATTAATAAAAAAATAGTTAAAAGAAGAAAAAGAAGGTTAATTTCTTTTATGCGGGATTTATTTTTTGACATTTTTTTGGTTTTCAGGTACCGCCGTGAGAAAAAAATATTTTTTATCGGGATAGATAACATAAATGCTTTTGGCGGAATAGTCCTTCGGAAATTAGGTGTAGTAGAAAAGGTTGTTTATTACGTAATTGATTATACTCCGCGGCGATTCGGGAATGTAATGCTTAATTATCTTTATCATTATTTAGATAGATTCTGTGCCAGACATGCGGATTGTATCTGGAATATTTCATCCAGAATCGCGACGTTAAGAGAAAAACAGAGAGTGAAAAAAGAGAAAAACATGATTGTTCCTGTCGGTGTTGAAGTCGAAGAGATTAAAGCGGATATTTTTTCTAACATAGCGCCGAACAGACTGATATTCGTAAGTTATCTCAGTGTCGATAAAGGATGCCAACTTGCCGTAGAAGCTATGGCTGAAATTGTAAGATATAGAGATAACGTGGCTATGGAAATTATCGGGACAGGTCCTTATGAAGAGGAGTTAAGAAAGCTGGTAAATAAATACGGCCTTAATAATAAGGTTAAATTTTCCGGCTACATGACTCAAGAGAAACTCGTTAAAAATCTTTGGCAGGGCGGCATAGCTTTGGCTCCTTATCTGGATGACCAGAGTAATATTACTTATTATGCCGACCCTACTAAAGTAAAAATATATTTAGCTTGTGGTCTACCGGTTATAATCACAAAAGTCCCCTGGATAGCGGAGGAAATCGAAAGATTAGAAATGGGCATTGCCGTAGAATACAATAAAGAGCAATTGGTAGCCGCGGCTCTTAAGATGCTGAGGGATGTTAACTTTTACAATAAATGCAGAACGAATGCTTTAAAATATGCTTCCGGGTTAAAATGGGAAGAAATCTATAATAAAGCTTTTGCTCGATTAAATTAACGGTATAGAGTTTAAAAACATTTAAGGCGAGGTAAAAATGATTGACCCTGTATTAGATTACAGAATGACTCTTTTGAATAAAATCGGCATAAAAATAAAAAACAGTCAGAAAGTTTTAGACGCTGGGTGCGGAGACGGCGGGGATACGGTTCTTTTAGCCGAAAATGCCAGGGAGATAATAGGGATTGATATAGATGAACATTCTAATTGGCCAAAGATTAAAAAAAGTAAAATGGGATTTCAGAAAGCCGACATCTGTGCCCTGCCGTTTAATAACGGTGAATTTGATGTAACTTTTGTCAAAGATGTTTTACATCATGCTTATGACCCCGGGAAAGCTTTAAGGGAAGTTAAAAGAGTAACCGCCGGCGGAGGAACCGTAGTAATCATTGAAGCCAATCGTTTTAACCCGATATTTTATTTACATATGACCCTGATGCTTGGTCATCAACATTTCACCAGGAGTAAATTTAAGCGAATTGTCAGCACTATTTTTCCGGAAGCAGAATTCGGCTGTTTTGAATGCCGGGTTTATCCGATTAATAATTTATTCATAAGGAAATTATGTCATAAGTTTGAGGACGTAGTGGAAAACATTCCCCTTTTTGATAAATTTTTAACTTATAACTACGCGATAGCAGAATTGAAATGAGACAATGAAAGCTACTTTTTTTTACCGGGAAACTTTTAGTACCGGTGTAGCCTATCTT
Source organism: uncultured bacterium (assembly GCA_964506075.1). Lineage (GTDB taxonomy): Bacteria > CAZDME01 > JAYEMH01 > JAYEMH01 > JAYEMH01 > CAZDKO01. The sequence continues at coordinate 59,243 of CAZDKO010000004.1, read as the reverse complement.
TCCCGGGTTCTTAAGACCGCCGAGCATGAGGTTGATTTAATTTTCGACCTTAACCCGTTTGATAATAAATTTTTTAAAAGTATTTTATCACCGGGTTCCATTGATACAAAAAAAGTAGACCTTTTAGACGAAGTCGATGAAGATACCGATATATTTTGTTTTTCGGTGATGACGGCGGATTATCAGTGGGCGCTTAATTTATCCCGGATTCTTAAGAAAAAGTATCCGGATAAACCGGTAATTTTCGGAGGTCCTCATCCTACTCTGGTGCCTGATATCGTCATCGATGAAGAGTCCATCGATATGATTTGTATCGGTGAGGCTGAAGAGTCCATTTTACTGCTGGCTGATTATATAGATAAAAAGGCGAAAGAGCTTAATGTGCCTAATCTATGGTACAAAAATAATGGTAAAATAATTAAAAATGAGCTCAAATCTTTAGGGTTAAACCTGGATGATATACCCTTCCCTGACTATGACCTTTTTTACGATAAGATGCCCTCTTTCTACAAACGTTATCCGGTTATTATCGCCAGTAGAGGTTGTCCTTTTAATTGCACCTACTGTGCCAATGCCGCTTTAAGAAAAGTTTTCTGTTCCGGTTCCGGAAATACCAAGTATATCAGGCAAAGAAGTGTCGGAAACGTTATCGCCGAACTGGAATTTATTAAAGAAAAATATAAAATAAAAGCGTTAATTTTCAATGACGATGTTTTTACGATGAATTCAAAATGGCTGGATTCTTTTTTAGATGAATACCGGGAAAAAATCAACGTCCCTTTCTTATGTATTACTCATCTTAAGACTATTTCTCAAGAGCAGGCTTATGCCTTAAAAGCAGCCAATTGCCGGCTGGTTATGGTGGGTATTCAATCCGGCTCCGAAAACTTTCGGAAGGCTTTCCTTAACCGATATGAATCAAACAGCGATATTATAAATTTTTCTAAAATTTGCCGGCAGGCGAAACTTAATTTTTCTTTTAACCATATTTTTAATTTTCCCTATGAAACCGATTCAGAGATAGAAGCGGCTGTCAGGCTTTATAATGAGGCTCGCCCTAAAATAATAGATACTTACAGTTTAATCTATTCACCCCAAACCGAAATTGTGGATCTGGCTATTAAAGCAGGAATACTAAAAGAAGATGATAAAAACAAAATTGATAAAGGCGAATTTCCCGTATATACTACTTATTACAAAAAGACGAAGAAAACAAATAACTTTGAAAGGTATGCTTTGTTTTTTACTTCTATACCTTTAATGCCTAAAGGGTTTGTTAATTTCCTTATAAATACGTCTTTATACAGGCATTTTAATAAACTCCCTTTAATTTTAATGCCGGGTATAAAACTGATGTTAAATATGAGAACCGGCACCAGTTTCATGCAGTTGGACCCTTTTAAAAAAGTGATATGGTATTTTTTAAAGAAAAAGGCAAAAGTAAATCCGAAAAAGGATTAGAATGAATCGTTTAAATATTGATAAATTTTTTAATGTTTTAATCTGTCCGAAGTGTAAAGCCGAAGTTGAGTATAATAATGAATTTCTAGTTTGCCGGGGATGTGTCGGTCGTTATCCGGTTATTGACGGTATCCCGGTGATGATGGCGGAAAATCCGGAGGAGAGAAAACAACATGACCATCAGGAAAAATATTTTGACGAACATTTTAGTAAATTTACGGATTATGAGCTGCTTGCCTGGAGACGGAGCTATATAAAAAGAATATTCGAGGCTCTTAATATCGGAAAAATGCCGGATTGCCGCGGTGAATTCTATCTTGACATCGGCGTAGGCGGTTCCGGTTACACGGTTATCGAAGCGGCTAAGAAAGGTTTATTTTCCATCGGGACAGACTCTTCTCTGGTGGCTATGAAGAAAGCCAGGCATTTTGCCCGTCTCCAGAAGGTCGAACATCTTACCTTTTTCGTTTTATGCTATGCGGAGAACCTGCCTTTTAAAGACGAGACGTTTTCCAGACTCAGTTCTATTGCCGTCTTAGAGCATATTGTCAATGATAAGCAGGCGGCCACCGAAGTTTTTAGAGTTCTTAAACCAGGAGGCAGGCTTTTCGTTAACGTCCCCAACGATTTTGCCAGGATGTCTCCGCTGCTCCGCTTTCCCTACAAGATACACGATAAACAGATAGGACATCTCCGTCATTACTCAGAGGAAGACTTAATAAAACTTTTTGGCCGCGATAGATTCAGGACCGAAGACATTTACTGTACCGGTAAACTTCCTAAATTATTACAGATGATTTTCAATAAGGAACTTATGGGTAGGTTCGGAGAGAAGCTCTGGTGGAAAATAGAAAACAGAGATTTTAGTCTCAGACACGAAAAAACGGGCGTTGCCTTAAACGTTCTTTTGAGAAAAAATGGGAAAAAATAAAATTCTTATCGTTAATCATCACGGTATCGGAGATAATATTATGATGACGCCTTCAGTGAGGGCACTTAAAAAAAGTCAGCCCGAAACCGAAATATATCTTTTAGTCACGGGTGAGTATGGTGCCATCAAAGATTTATGGTCAACCAACGTGTACGTTACCAAGGTTTTCGCTTCAAAGTTTACCTTTCACCCTCAATTCTGGAACCCGGTTATATTTTATCTTAAAGATTATCCTTTGATAAAAAAAGAGGCACAGGAATTAGCCAGAGAGATTAAAGCAGATAAAATATTCATTATCCATCAGCAGTACCTGCCGGAATTTATCGAAAAGAAAATTCCCTTTTTACCTGGACACCGGATCGACCGGATTGCCTACGAGCTAAAAGTCAAGTTGGAAGATTTTAATTATGACGTTTTCCCTCAAGAACAGCATGAAAAAGAAGCTTTATCTTTTCTTAAACGGCATAATTTAGAGAATACCGATTTAATTGCTCTGCATACTATGCCCAGTAACGCTGGACCGCGCACCTGGTGGTTAAAGGAAGTAAAACCCTTTACCGAAGAATTGCACAAGAGATTCGGCTTTAAATTTATACTTTTCCATGACCGGAAATCATATCAGCTCCAGCAGACGCTGGAGACCGAGTCTTTGGACGAAGGCTATGTTTTCAGTTCTTACAGAAACGGAGAAAAAGAAATGGGAATTTTAAGTACCGCCGCACTACTTAAAAAATGTAAAGCTGCGGTTACCATCGACTCGGCCGTAGCTTATCTTGCCAGCGCCGTTAACGTCCCTCTGGTTTTATTATGCCATATTAAAAATACCTTGGATGAGAGAAAACCCAGGGTCGGAGTAGTGGAAGGGCTTAACGCCGAAAGTTTTACTTCCGGGAAGGTGACGGATTTATTAATGAATGTTTTTAAAAAATCAGGTTATTTTAGTCAGGACGGACAATGAAGAAAAAGTGGGGTTTAATAGCCGTATTTATTTTAGGTTTAATCCCTCTTTTATGGTTTAAGAGGGGTTTTCTAATTGGCGGGGTAGATTTTGATATGCCCCTCTTTCCGGTTAAACAGTTCTTTCTTAGAACTTTTACCTGGAATCTTCTTTTAGGCGGTTCGGATTATTCTGCAATGTTATCCGGTCTTTACACCTTTACCGCCACGCAGGCTTTATTTAAAGCCATGGGTTTCCCCCTGGGAGTTGTCCAGAGGATTTATTTTGTTCTCTGGTATTCGATTAGTGGTCTGGCAATGTATTATTTTATATCCTCTTTGATTAAAGGTGACGATTTAAAGTCAAGGGTTATCCGTCTTTTTGCCGTACTCTTTTATATGGTTAATTTTTACCAGCTGCATATCTGGATGATAGCCCGCAGCGGTGAATTATCCGGGGCAATAGTTATCCCACTGTTATTAGGTGTTTTAATAAGGGCTTTCGAAAGAGAAATTTCTATTAGATCTGTGGCCGGTTATACAGCTATTTTTTCTTGGTTGGGTTCCGGGTTAGCCAGTAATATGGCAGTTATAGGGATATTGCCTATAAGTATAGCTAGTGTTGCTTTATGCCATTTCTTATATTTAATTAATAAAAGAAAAGGGACGAAAGAAATTGCCAGAGATTTCAAGATAGTGGGGATTATAGCCACAGTGTTTATTTTAATTAACCTGTACTGGATTTTACCCATAGGAAACTATGTAATCAAATCCGGCTATCTTTCTACAGAGGAAGGTTTTAAAGTTTTTAATCTGGCTGAGCTTCTGGAATCTACCAGCCGATATAACAGCTTTTTAAACGTAATAAGGATGTATGGTGATGCTGTCTGGTTCGACGGTTTCAAAGGCGAACCCTACATGCCTTTTTTCCCGAATTATCAACATAACGGAATCCTTATTGTTCTTAGTTTTATATTTCCAATTTTAGCTTTTTCCGCCATATTTTTATCCCGAAACCGTTATATCATATTTTTCGGTATTTTAACTCTTCTGGCTGTTTTTATCGGAAAAGGTATCCATCCTCCTTTGGGAAATGTTTTCCTTTGGTTATTTAAACACATACCCGGATTCTGGGTATATCGTGCCCCGTGGCAGAAATTCGGTTTATTTATAATTCTGGGTTATTCGTTCTTAGCCGCTATAACCTGCGGAGAAATTTATGAATATTTTTATCAGCGGAACAAAAAAAATATTTCCGTTTTTTGTGTTGTTTGTATTATCGTTCTGACCTTAGTTTATAATTACGCTTTTATTCTGGGGAAGATGCTTCCTACAACCGAAGAACGAAAGACTTTACCGGGCTTTCATCAAAAATACCCGGATTACCTGTTTCAGGCCACAGATTGGATTAATGATATTGATGATGAATTTAACATCGTTCTTTTGCCTGATGACAAAGCCAATGCCTATGAGTGGGGATATGGAGCAGCTTATGATATTACCTGGAGAATTTTTGATAAAGGTTTAATTTTCAGGCAATACGGAGAAGGAATGTCACCACCTCATTCAATCGATAAAGTATATCAGGCTTTTATTTCCGCCCTTTACAATAAAACCACACCTCACGTTTCCAGGATCCTTTCTTTGTTGAATATTCGTTATGTCTTACATAGAAACGACTTTCTATATGACTGGGCCGGGGATACTGATTCCCCGGAATTCGTCAGAGAAAGAATTGCTAAACAGGAAGGTATCTCTTTAGAAAAAAGTTTCGGTAGATGGGATTTCTACAGAAACAGCGCTAATTCGCCACACATATATGCAACGGAAGATGTTATTGATGTTGACGGCAGCCTGAATTATCTGGCGACTATGGTTTCGGATAAAGATTTTAATACCCAAGCTGCCTATTTATTTCCTGAAGATAAAAAGATATCCGGTGACTTTATCTCCGGGATCATTACCGAAAGAATATCCATGCCGGAGTTAAAAATTTGCATTTCTGTCAGTGACGGTTGGGAAAACCAGTTTGACTGGAAAAATATAACTTCAGCTCCGACTTATCAAGCCAGGGCTTACGCCGGTTCAAAAGGAGTGATAAACTGTAACGGTAAGGGTGAGCCGGATATGTTTGTTTTTAATTCGGTGTCAGAATGTCCTTACGGTTTTCCGGAAGGAAGTTCGGGAGACCACGGAGCATACAACTCAACTTTAGTTTACATAAAAACTGGAGAGAAACCTTTAGAAATAGGGGGTATTTATACCGACGGTGAACCGGCCGCCGATATCATTGACGTCTGGTGGGATACCGGCCGGGCCAAAATGAGTTCCACTTCTATATTATATCCTTTAATTATACCGACCAATCAAAGAGCCATTATCCAGATAAACCATCAGGCCGAAAACGAAGTTGTCTTAACCAGGAGTCCGGAGAAAATATACCGTCTGGAGAAGAAACTTAAAATAAACGGGGCGGAAAAAAAACCTGAAGTGCAATACAAGAAGATAAATCCGACCAGATTTATCGTTAATGTAGAATCCGAAACCCCTTTTATATTAGTATTTAACGAACGTTACCACCCGGATTGGAAAGCTTTTATTAAAAAGCCGGATGAAAAAAAACCTGTAAATGAAGTCCGGCGATATTCTTCAGCGCTGATAAATGCTTGGAAAAACAGGGGGAAAATTAAGGCGTTAGAAAAACATCTCCAGGTTAACGGTTTTGCTAACGCCTGGTGGGTTGAATTACCTGGGGATATGAAAGGGACAGAAAATTTTCAGGTGCTTATTGAATATTTTCCGCAAAGGTTATTTGAAACTGGATTTATTATCGCTTTTTTAGCCTTCGTTTTTTGTCTGGGATGTTTTATAATCAATAGACGGAAAAGGAAATAATGGATACTTTAATTATGAATGATATTAAGCGGGACGACTATTACGATTATGAGAAATATGAAATGGGTACTCCCGAAGCTGCCTTCGGTACTAAAACCCTGGCTCGGACGAGGCTCTTACGTTTCCTGGAAGGCATCAGTAAAGTCAGGAAGGGAAAAGTTCTGGAAGTAGGGTGTGGAAGCGGCGGGTTTATCCAGGCGGTTAAATCAGCCAGAGGAGAGCTTGACTGCTATGGCTGCGATTTAAGCAATCTTTATATCGCTAATGCCGAGAAAAAATCCGGGGGAAAAGTTGAATATAAAGTATCCGCCGCCGAAAAACTGCCTTATGACAACGATAGTTTTGACATAGTCGTTGTCATTGACGTGTTGGAACACGTAAATGATGTACTCGTTGTTTTAAACGAGATATTCCGCGTTTTGAAGCCGGGCGGAACATTTCACGCTTACGTTCCCTGCGAAGGTAACTGGTATACTCCATTTTTCTGGGTGGGAGCAAACAGATTGACCCGAAAACACGTCGGGCACATCCAGAAATTATCATCTAAAGAATTATTTAATCTTTTGGAAAAAGCTGGTTTCAAAATAAACAGGAAAAGATACAGCAAGCACGCTTTTGGACAGGTTTTAACGTATTTTTCCTTATACGTGGTCAAAGATTTTATTTTGTTTTTTTTCGGGAAAGAAACAATGGATTCCTGCCGGGACCGTCAGACATCTATAAAGAATAACAGTCAACCCAAAATCATCCGCCTGTTTTTAGGAGGATTGAAGGATTGCTGGGTAGCCATTAATAAACCACTGGCGACTATAGCTTTTTATGAATCAGAAATTTTCAAAAATAGTCCTCTGGCAGTCGGGGTTAACGTTACCTGTCTTAAAAAAATCTGTTAGAAAGAAGAGGAATAATGATTAAGGAACCTTTTATAAAAAGATTAAGACTGGCTGAGCTGATACCTATTTTTATTCTCAGCGCCATCCCCTTATTGTGGTATAACCCGCCCGGACTTCTTATCGGCGGAGTCGATTTCGATGCGCCGCTGGAACCGATTCGGAGATTTATAGAGAGGAAGTTCACTTGGTCAACTCTCTACCTGGCCGGTAACGACCGTTCCATGGATATACCGGGCGGATTTGCTTTTATAGGCGTCCAAGCTTTTTTCAAATTATTGGGGTTTAATCTCCTTAACGTGCAGAAATTAAGTTTTATTTTCTGGTTTGCCCTGACCGGTATTTCTATGTATATACTGATGTCTCTTCTGGTTAAAGGGGATACTGTTAAAGATAAAATTATCCGTGTTTCAGCGACGATATTTTATATGATTAATTTCTATCAGCTTCACATCTGGATGATAGCCCGGATAGGAGAACTATCGGGAGCCATTTTAATCCCGGTTTCTTTAGGACTTCTGATTAAAAGTCTGGAAGGGGAGGTTCCTCTCAGCAAATGTTTTATGATATTGGCGATCTTCTTTTTATTCGGTTCAGGTATAGGAGTGCAGCCGCCGGTTTTAGGAGTTTTTTTCATTGCCATAGCTGCTTATTTTATCTATCACCTGCTTCTTTCATTAACCGGCGTGATTAAAGAGAGAAGGATTTTCAGTAATATAGTTTTTTTCATTGCATTTTTAATCTTTTTCTTTTTAATCAATGCCTTCTGGATACTACCAATTGCCAATTTTACCGTTCAATCCAATTATGCTTCAGGCAGTTTTGAAAACATGGATGCTATTTTTAACCTGAGGGGACTCCTGGAGGCAACCAGTGGCAGAACAAACAGCTTCCTTAACGTAATGAGACTTTACGGAGACAATATCTGGTTTGACGGGTACAAGAACGTCCCTTATCTGCCTTTTTTTACCAGATACCTTACCAATCCATTTTTAATTATCTTGAGTTTTTTATTTCCCATCTTGGCTTATGCTGCAGTTATTGTTCGTGAACGGAACTACCGTTATACAATATTTTTTACCCTTCTGGCTCTCGGTGCAACCTTTATCAGTAAAGGGATACATGAACCGCTGGGAGATTTATTTCTCTGGGCTTTTAAAAACATTCCTGGATTCTGGGTTTATCGGGCGCCGTGGCAGAAATTTGGCTTGCTTATGATGGTTAGTTACGCATTTTTAGCGGGAATAACCATCGGTTACATTTACGAGTTTTTAAAAAGTAGAATCAGCAAATTGTTCCTGAAGACTTTCGTCAGATTCTTACTTGTCACCGCTATAGTCCTTATATTCGGCATCTATTTAATCTATAACTATGGGTTTATCTTTGGCCGGATGTTGCCGACAACAGAGGAACGCCAGGTTCTGCCGGGATTTCATCAGGATTACCCCGCGTATTTATTTGAAGCCGCAAAGTGGATAAACAACCAGTCGACCCAGTTTAATATCCTTATCCTCCCGGACGATAAAGCCAATGCCTATGATTGGGGCTACGGCGGTGCTGAAGATATAACCGTCAAACTTTTCAATAAAGGTATTGTTTTTAGGCAGTACGGAGAAGGTATGGCGCCCCCTCGTTCACTGGATAATCTATATCATTTTTTCCAGACCTGTTTATACAAAGACTATAGTCCCCGTCTGGATAATCTGTTAAAGATTTTAAACGTTCGCTATTTGCTTCAGCGTAACGATTTTACTTATAACTGGTCAGGAGATAATGATTCCCCTCAGTTTATTCAAGAGAGATTGAAGTTTCAGAAAGATATTTCTCTGGATAGAAGTTTTGGTAAGTGGGATTTTTATAAAGTTGATAAAATCTTACCAAATATTTACGCTTCCAGAGGACCAGCGGTCTCAGACGAAGAAAAAAAGAAAACAGCCTTGAATATATTTTTAGACGGAAAACCGCGATATGATTCGGAGAAAAAAACAGAGAGAAAAAAGATATCTGGAAATCCCCAGAGTATAAGTTTTTATAACACCCGCTGGTATGATTTCACGGAGGTAGTTGGTGAAGAGAACAAGGAATTATGGGAATTCATAAATAAACCTGAAACTGAAGGGGAATCTATTTTAGCTGTTGATGGTAGCTTTTATCTTCCCAGGGCTGGCGATTATATTCTTAAGGCTATGGTAACGCCGCATTTTTCTTTTGTTCGGAAGAAGAAAATGGGTCCGGAATTAAAATTGGGCGTAGAAGAAGAATTAAAAAATTGGACTATGCGTCCTTTAAGGGTAACTTATGATTATTCTACCGATGAAGATGGAATTTTCGTTTTATCTGTTTATTTTGATGGAGATAGCAAGGAGGATGAATTTGTCAATATACAAACGCGGAAATTCAAAGTCGATCTTAAAGAGTTCCCTTATTTTGATTTAGTGTATAGGGTTGAAGATCCGGGGATACAAACAATGGAGGTGGTAGCCGGAATAGATTTGGACGCTGATGGAAACATAGACGGTTATATCCGGGGAATATGTCCAGATCGGGCTTCGCAGAGTTGGGCTCACTTTACTTATGACCTTTATACCAAAGCTAAAAGAAACTTTCCTGACCAGAGGCATTATGAATTATTACATTTAGAGCTTAATCCTCATAAATTATGGCGGACGGACTGTACCAGCAAGGACAGAAAGAAAGAATATAAATTTTGGATTAAGGGATTCAAATTTTATAATTACTATCCCGAGGAATATCTAGAGTTTTTTCAGGAGGCTCTTAACATAGATTTCAGGGTAGAAGAGGAAATCGAAAAGTGGACAACTAAAGAGATATATAAAGGGCATGTGCTTAAAACGTATGGGGAAGAATTTGCTAAAGTTAAACCATGGGCATATTTAGAATTGTCCAGGTCAATTGATAAAATAAATCTTAAGGAATTTCCGATGTTAGAATTAAGATATAAAGACAAAGAGCACAGTAAAGATAGCGTCGAACTTATGCTTGATTTGGATTTTGATGGAGATAATAAAGTTGATAAAAATATACTTTTTAATTATCTTACTTTTCCGGAATATGAAGATAGATTGACGCTCAATATCTACGAACTGGCCAAGGATATCTATCCGGCAGGTAAAGAGTTTAATCTGATTCAAGTAAAGTTACGTTCGGATGACAGATCTCCCTTTCCTTTTAAACAATTGAGAGTTTATTCGCATTCTCTGGTTGCTCCAGGGGACTTTGTTTTTCATAAACCCGTCTTCAGAATAGACGGGAAAAAGTATTACCTTGAGAAAAAGATTAAAGATAAGGAAGATGCTAAAGAGAATATGTGGCTGAAGGAAAATATACATCTGGATAAGGGAGAGCATAAGTTTACTTGGATTGATGATGATGAGTTTACGGTAGACTGGGTAATGATGGAGACTCCCGGTAAAACGAATTATCAACCCAGTGATAATTATAGAGGTCCCCAAGTTCAATTTAGGAAAGTTAATCCGACTAAATATATAATAAACATTGAAGAGAAAGAACCGTTCTGGCTGATCTTCAGTGAAACTTTTCATAATCAGTGGAAGGCATATCTGCAGAGTACGGATGACACCCGCCTGTCGGCGAGGCAGGCCCGCCAAAAAGCTTGGCGGGCAGGGAGAACAGAAACTGAGGAGATTGTGGCGGAATATCCGAAATACGGGGTGAAGGAAATTAAACCTTCGATGAAATTTACGCCCGGAGATATTAAGTTTTTATTTACCGAAGATATAAATGAAGGAAGGCATTTCCTGATTAACGGCTATGCTAACGGCTGGTACATTGATCCGAAAGTAATGGGATTGCCGGAAGATTTTACTCTGGTGCTTTATTTCTTACCCCAGTCATTTTTTTATGCGGGTATGTTTATTTCAATATTAACCTTCTTAATCTGTGTGTTCGGTTATATATTTTACGTTACCAGGCTTAAAAAAGGTAAATAAGGAGAACAACGATGAAATTATTCGCTAATTTTTTTAAATACGTTAAAAAAAGCCCCGGCTCAGGTTTTATCATATTAGCTCTTCTGTTTTTTATTGTCGCAGCCGGGTTTCTTCTTTTGAAAAAAGAACAACTTGCCGAACAGATGGCTAATTTAACCTATTTTCTTTTAGTTATAGGCGTGATTATAAATTTTATCAGGATTCTTATAAGAAAAGAGGGATAACTTAATTTATAAAAGGAGAGGATAGAATGTTTAATTTTAAAAAAGGAGAAATAATCATTTTCTCTTTTTTTATTTTGCTAAGCTTAATAATCACTTATCCTCTTGTGTTAAAAATAAATCACAGCATCTTCGGTGACCCGGCTTGGACATTTGATTCCCTCGGGTCTCTTTACAGCATCTGGTGGGCAAAATTCGCCTGGTTAAATAAATATCCGGTTACTTTCAATCATTTAATCGCTTATCCTTCCGGTTTAGATATGAGCGGGGAAGTGACCCAGCCTTGTTTATCTTATCCAATGCTTTTTCTTTCCCTATGGCAAAATGAATTTTTCGCTTACAATTTTTTTATCTTGGCCAGTTTCATTCTTTCTGCCATTATAACTTATTACTTGGTTTTTTATTTAACCAGGGAAAAATTGGGAAGTATGATGGCGGGTATCATTTTTTCTTTTTGCCCCTACCATTCACTTAAGGCCTTTTCTCATTTTGGTTTAGCGGCAATTCAATGGATGCCTCTTTATATCCTTATTTTATTTAAATTTGCCGGGGGAAAATCTTACCGGAACGGTCTTTTTTTAGCCTTGAGTTTTGTCCTTTTGACGCTCAGCTCTTTCTATTACGGCTATTTTATGGTTTTATTTACCGCCGCTTTCTTTTTGTTTAAAATTATATATAAATTGTTTAACAGAAAATATGAAGTTAGTTCCAAGAAAAGATTAGAAAACTTTAAAATAGTGATGTTTACGCTATTGATTGTTGTTTTATTGCTTCTGCCTTCGACTTACCAGACGATAAAAAACATAATTCTTCCTTCGGAGCAAACAACGAGTTTTATCAAATACGTTCAGCCCTATACTGACCTCTTCCGTTACGCAGCTAAACCTTATGATTACATTTTGCCCAGTGAATACCATCCGCTATTCGGTAACTTTACTAAAAAAATAATAGAGAAAGTTACCGGAGGAAGAAGATATTGGTCGGAAACCACACTCTATCTGGGAATAGTGCCTTTACTTTTAGCGGTGGTAGGGGTATGGGGGTGGATAGGGCATCACCGGCAAAAGTTAATTGAACCCGGAGAGAATTTTTACGTTCCGTTTTTTCTTTTAACAGCGTTTTTTTCTTTTTATTTTTCTCTGGCTCCAGTCATTAAATTATGGAAAATAAAAATACCGACCCCTTCTTTTTTCCTTTATCGTTTTTTCCCGATGTTCAGAGTTAATGCCCGGGTAGGAATTCTGGTTATACTTTCTGTAGCCGTATTAGCTGCTTTCGGCTTAAGAAATATTATTTTAAGAATTAAAAAAAGATCTCAGCAGATTTTTTTATCTTTGGTTTTTTCCGGGCTGATACTTTTTGAATATACGGTTATCCCTCCTTTCCGCAACGTGGATTTTCGTAAAGTTCCGCCGGTGTATAGCTGGTTGGCTGAAGAACCAGCCGATATAGTCATAGCTGAATATCCTTTATATGACTGGATAAATGAAAATCATTACCGGTATCTTTTTTATCAGAGGGTCCATCAGAAAAAAATGATTAACGGGGCTCCTGCCGGTTCAAAAGGGGAGGAGATAAGAAAAACAGTTTTGGATATTTTAAACCCTCAGAGTTTTTCTGTTTTAAGTAAATTAGGCGTAAATTATTTAATTGTTCATAAGGATGTCTATGATGATAAAGCTTTATCTATTCTCGATAACACCGAGGATTTAAAATTCATTAAAGATTTTCCCGAAGCCAGGATCTATCAAATAAAAAGGGGACAGGCTACTTTTAATTAGGGGGATAACTCATGCCAAGGATTACAAGAGGTTTAAGGAGTGGTTTTATTTATCACGTGCTTAACCGTGGAAATGGCAAGCAAGTAGTCTTTCATAAAGATCAGGATTATGAGGCTTTCATTGATTTAATGGTGAAAACAAAAGCTCAGTATGCCATAAAAATTTTTGCATATTGTTTAATGCCAAACCATTTTCATCTAGTTGTGATGCCTGTTCAGGCTGAAGAACTAAGCAAATCTATGCAATGGCTGCTGACAAGTCATGTGCGCCGTTATCATCGGCATTATGGATCTAGTGGGCATATTTGGCAAGGACGTTTTAAGAGTTTTATTATACAAAATGACAATCATTTACTGACAGTGATGAGATATGTTGAGGTTAACCCAGTGAGGGCTGCTTTGGTTGGTTCGGCTAAGGAGTGGATATGGTCTTCTCATAGAGAGCTTATTGGTGAAAAGTCGCCCTTCTTGGTTGATAAAACTCCCATAGAACTGACTCAAAATTGGAATAGATATGTAGATGAACCACTAACAGAGAAAGAATTACAGAACATTCGTCAGAGTGTTCATCGTCAATCTCCCTATGGTACATTAAGATGGCAAGTGCAAGTAAGTAAAAAACTGGGATTGGAATCTACCCTTAGATCAAGAGGAAGGCCAAAAAAAGGAACATAATGAGAAACGGAAAAGTAGCCTGTCACCTTTTTAAGCTAATTTCTAAAATAACGATATTCTTCAGTTTATTCATTATTTTTTCTTCTCTTTTTACCCGGCAGTTAATGGAGGGGTTCACAGGCTGTTACGGGGAAGAAACGTTTGTTATTTTAATCGGGCTAATACTTATTTTAGCCGGACTGGCTTTTCTTTTTTTCTTTCTAAAGGATACCCCGGGTTTAAAGAAAAATCTGCTATTGCTGGTATTACTGATAACCGGATTAGGTTTAGCCTGGCAGATGAAACTACCGCAGGAAAGAATCCATATCCTGGAGTTCGGCCTGCTGGGCTGGTTTGCCAGCCGGGATTTAATCACTAAAAATAAAAAAGGAACCTACGGAGTCGGCTTTGCCTGGCTTTTTGTCCTTACTATCGGTTTTTTTGATGAACTTTTTCAATTATTTTTACCTTATCGTTTCTGGGATCTCCGGGATATCATGTTTAATAGTTTAGGTGGATTATGGGGGATAGGGCTATATTATCTAAAGAAAATCATCTAGGGATTTTATTTTCAATCATAACCGTATGTTTATCCGGTTCAGTTTTAGGAATATTTTTATGGGTTAGAAGTTTTCAGTTTTTTAATTTTCAGCTTTCCAACTTTGAACCTCTAAGTTTATGGATTCTTCCCCCGGGGGTTTTATTGTTAAAATATGTGGCTCTGATTATTTCTGCTTATTTGATTTTCTGGGTGTTTTATTCCTTTATAATATCCCGTGCAGCCAAAGTAAAATTTGTTTTTAGCTTGAAGCAGGATGCTTCTAGTTATCTGCCGACTTTATTCCTTTTATTCTTCCTTCTTCAATTTTCCCCCGGGCCGGAATGGTTAAGAAATTTCGGCATTTTTCTGGGGCAATCCGTAGGGGGTATTCTCATTTTAGCTTCGTTCCTTGGAATTATTTCTTTAAAATACCGGTTTTTAAAGTCCATTATTCAGGATAGAAAATCATCGGAGAAATGTTTAAGTTTGATTAATCGGTTGAGTCAGAGACGGGTTAAAAGTTTAGTCTTCACGATTTCTTTCTTAACCTATCTGTTTTTTACCCTGCATATTATATCGCCGAACCCCCGGGACGCGCGCAAGTATTATTTATTAACCGGAGACGAACCCCATTATCTTTTAATAGCCCATAGTTTAATCTTTGACCGGGATTTTAATTTATTTAATAATAAGTTGCGGGAAGACTGGAAATCTTTTGAGAAACGGCCGATTGACGGGCATGCTCCCGGTTTTGAGTATTTTAACCAGTTGACTCAAGGTAGACTCAGCCCGCGGGAAAAATTCTGGGAGGGGAAAGAGTATTCCGTACATCGGGTCGGACTGCCTTTGATTTTAGGGCCGGCTTATTTTACCGGATTCAAATGGAATTTAAGAATCAGGTTTATGATGATGTTATTTTTGAATCTCTGCACGGCTTTAATAGCGTTAAACATATACTCCTTAAGTTTTGAAGTGACCGGTGATAAATTCAATTCTTTATTAACCTGGTTATTTTTATCTTTTACCGCCCCGGTTTTATTCTATTGTAATAAAATATTCCCTGACCTTATCGCGGGGTTACTTATTATTTTTGCCTTCAGGCAAATAAGAAATCTTAAAGCAGGCGAATCCTTAAAGTTTATTTTAGCCGGGTTGGTCATTGGATTTTTACCCTGGTTGCACGAACGTTTTATCCTGACTTCAATTATATTAATGGCTTATTTTATGTCCAGGGTAAAGTTTTCGTTCCGACCAGTCGCCATATTAATGTTACCGGTGATTATATCCTTTATATTACAGGCATGGTATTATAATCTTCTTTTCGGGACGGCTTATCCGGTCACCACTCATCCCTTTCTGTCTTTTACCTATGGTTTAAAATACGGTCTTCCCGGTCTTTTGTTGGACCGGAACCAGGGTCTTTTTTTATATTCTCCGATATACATCCTTTCACTTACCGGTTTATTTGTATGGTTTAAAGATAAGAATAAAAACCGGGACTGGTTATGGCTGTGGTTGATTGTTTTCGCTAACTATATTTTAACCGGCATTTTCAGGGGTTGGACAGGGGGGATGGCTCCTCCGACTCGTTATATGATGCCAGTTGCTCCTCTTCTGGCTTTCCCGGTCAGCTATAGTTTATGTAAAATTAAAAACGGTGCTTTCCGGTTTACCTCACTCCTGTTGGGCATGACGGGTATATTGATAAGCAGTTACAGTATGTGGCACCCGGGTCTCCTTTACCGTTACCAGCACCCCCTGGTGCCCTGTTTTGATAATTTTATTAACCTTAAGGTTATTTTTCCTGATTTTTTAAAGGTTAACGATTTTACATATCCTTTGACGGTATTCTGGGTAGCCATTATTGTTATCTTTCTTTGTTATTATAAGGACCTTATAAAACATTTATCCCTAAAATAAACGGGTAAAAACATGTTAAAAAAATTATCAGCCTTGATATTTTTACTGGCCGTTCTGTGCTTGATTGGTCCGGTAAGTAACTTTTATTGCCTGCCTTTACTTTCTGATAAGGATAAAATTATTTTATCTCAGCGCGTTATCCGTAGTCCGCTGGTGATTTCAAGTCGGGGCATAAAGAAGGATAAATTAGAGCTGATTTATTGTTTTACTGAAGCCAGCCGGGATCCCCGGACAGGTTTTCCGGAGCTTTCATTAAAATATGAAGCTGAAGATATGAATGGTGATGGCCAGACCATTATAGATGACCCCGAAGCCGGTAACGGTAAAGCCAGATATGCCTCTCCGGTTGATAAAGGTGATAATTTTTATTTAGTTTTTGGCCCGTACGAGACTTTAAGTGCGGGGAAATACCGGATTTGTTTCTGGTTAAAAAGTTCAGCTTTTGATAGAGAAGAAATCATCGCCAGGATAGACGTAGCCAGCCAGGGTGGCAGAGCAGTTCTTAAACAAAGAAAAATCAGGGGGGATGAATTAATTTCAATTAATAAATATCAACCTTTTTATTTGGATTTTTATCTGGAGAAAGATACCGGGGATATGGAATACAGAGTTTTTTTTACCGGAAGCGCACCTCTCTGGGTTGACCATATCATCTTGGAGCCGGATTTTCCCGCGTTAATTTTTAATATATGAGGTTAATAATGAAAAAAATGCTTATCTCTTTTCTGGTAATTTTATTTTTTATCGTTTATTCTTTGCTGGCTACTTATCCTTTAGTTACCGGGATGGAGCATTACGTTAAAAACCTGGGAGACCCTCTTTTAAACGTCTGGATATTGAACTGGGATATCCATAAGTTTCTGACCGGGGCGAGTAATTTTTTTGACGCCAATATTTTTTATCCCGATACCAATACCCTGGCTTATTCAGACCATCTTATTGCCCAGGCCGTTATAGCCCTGCCGGTTTTTCTCGTCACCAGAGAGCCGATTTTCATTTATAATTTTCTTTTTATCTTAAGCTTTGTGCTTTCCGGCCTGGGTATGTATTGCCTGGTTTTTCATTTGACCGGGAACAGATTCGGAGCCTTTTTATCCGGATTTATTTTTGCCTTTTGTCCTTTCCGTTTTGGTCATCTGGGGCATCTGCAGGTTTTAACCATGCAATGGATTCCCTTTACCTTTTTATTTTTTCATAGATTCATTGAGCAGAATAAAATCCTGGACCTGATTCTTCTGGCGGTTTTTTTCATATTTCAGGCTCTTTCTTGCAGTTATTACGCTTTTTTCCTGAGTGTGGTTATATTAATCAGTTTTATTTTTCTTATTCTAAACAGAAAAATCAACCGGAAGAAATTTTTGATGTTAGTCTCTGCCGGAGCATTAACCGGATTAATTCTTTTTCCGTTCTTTTATCCTTATTACAAATTTAAAAAAGAAATGCAATTTAAGAGAAACCTCAGTGAAGTAGAACTATATTCGGCCCGGCCATCAAATTATCTGGCTACCCCGACCGGAAACAGGCTTTTGGGAAAATTAACCGAGAAGTTCGTCTCCGGAGAAGCGCAGCTCTTTCCCGGAATAACGGTCTTACTTTTAGCCGTTATGGCTACTTTCAGAATAAAAGGTAAAAAAGAAGAAGGGGAGATTAAAAAATTCAGGGTAAAATTTAACAAAATTCTGGATGTTTTTATATTATTTAATTGCCTGTTAATAGTTGTCCTGCAAAAATGGGGAGGATTTGATTTCAAGACGGCTTTATTTAACGTTAGTATCCATTCTCTCAGGAATCCTGTTTATATATGCGTCTTTCTGGTTATCCTGCGCTGGTTGAATAGCCGGGACAGGAAAAGATTTATAGCTCTGTCTTACCGGGGTAACCTTTATCTGACGCTGGCTTTGTTCAGTTTCATTTTTTCTTTAGGCCCGGCTTTACTCGGCAGCGATAATCAGAAATTAATTAATCTACCGTACCTTTTTCTTTACAATCATATCCCCGGGTTTGCGGGCCTGCGCGTGCCGGCCCGCTGGGGATGCTTGGTTATTTTTTCTTTAAGCGTATTAGCCGGGTTTGGAGTTAAGAGGGTTTTTAATTCTTTTCAAAAAAAACAAACCGTATTAAAATGGGGAACAGGGGGATTGTTTTTAGCTTTATTAATCTGTGAATCAATTTACATTCCTATTAATTATGACAAGGTTAATATAGAGACCCCCTATTTTTGCCGCTGGCTGGCTGAACAAAAAGGAAATTTTTCAATTGTAGAATTACCGATGCCGGTAGATGCCTCCAGGGTTTATTATGAATGTATGTATATGTACTGGTCAATCTACCACTGGAAAAATTTGGTTAACGGCTATAGCGGATTTTTCCCGCCTTCTTACTGGCCGATGAATAAGGTGTTGCAGCAATTTCCGAACGTTGATTCGGTAAAGCTTTTGAATGCTCTGGGGATTAAGTACGTAATAGTTCATTTTAAGATGATTGATGAAGAACAAACAGGAAGAATTAAAACTCAGCTTTCTGAATTTGATGGGTCTTTAAAAATAAAAGAAAAGTTTAACGGGGACTATATTATTGAGGTAGTCAATAGTCCGGCGCGGGTAAGAAAGGAGTCATTTTGAAATTATCGGTTATCATGCCCATTTTTAACGAAAAAGCAACCATCCGAAAAATCCTGGAAAAGGTGGGTTCTCTTGATATAGAAAAGGAGATTATTGTTATTGATGATTGTTCTACGGATGGAACAAGAGAGATTTTGAAAAGTAAAGAACAAACAGCGGACAAACAGAATTTTAAGGTTATATTTCACGAAAGAAATAAAGGCAAGGGAGCGGCTATCAGAACAGCTTTAAATTATGTCACCGGAGATTATGTAATTATTCAAGACGGGGACCTGGAATACGACCCCCGGGAATATCTTAAACTTATTACGGAAGTAAAAACAGAAAATGACCGGGCCATATACGGTTCAAGATTCTTAACCGGGACTTTAAATATGTCGGCTCTTCACTGGTGCGGGAACCGTTTTCTTTCCTTTATTACCAATTCTTTATATCATTCCAGGCTTACCGATATGGAAACCTGCTATAAAATGGTTCAAACTTCTTTGCTTAAAAGTTTGAACCTGAAATCCAATCAGTTTGAGATTGAACCGGAAATAACGGCAAAAATTCTTAAAAAAGGAGTTCACATTAAAGAGGTGCCTATAAGTTACCTGGGCAGGAAATTTCACGAGGGGAAAAAGATTACCTGGCGTGATGGGTTTTCTTCTTTATGGGTCTTGATTAAATATAGATTTGTTGATTAAATTTAGAGAACAGATAACAGATTACGGATAACAGAAAAAAACAAAGTAAAAAAAATAGGGTGCGGAGAACAGATTAGAACTTTTAAAATAATTTTTTTCTGTAAACTGTACTCCCTGTCTGCCGACAGGCAGGTGACAGGCGGGCGGCAGGCAGGTAATGACGAATAAATGTCTAAATGCTCAAATGACCAAAATAGAATTTTTTCTGTTCTCTGTACTCTGGTTTCTGTTTTCTTATTAGTCATTTTAGAATTAGGCATTTTAGTTAAACCGGTAAACCGGCTAACCGGTTAACCGATAACCACTGACTACTAAAAGATGATAAAACGAACCAGGCCTTTTATAACCATTAAATACGCTCAGACGATAGACGGAAAAATTGCTGACCAAAAGGGAAATTCCCGGTGGATTAGCGGAATACCAGCCCGCCGGTACGCTCATCGATTACGCGCCCGGCATCAAGCGATTCTGGTAGGAATAAATACGGTCATAAAAGACAATCCACTTTTAACCGTCCGCCGGGTCAAAGGAAAACAACCCCTCCGGATTATTCTTGATACGCAACTGCGTCTTCCTTTAAAAGCAAAAATTATCAATTCCGAAATGGCTGGGGGGACAATAATTGTCACCACCCGGAAGGCTTCAAAGAAAAGAGCCGAACTTTTAAGAAAACGAGGTGTCAAGATAGTTTTTGTGCCGGTCGATAAAGATGGTGAGGTAGATTTATATAAACTTTTAAGTTTCCTTAAAAGTTTAAAAATAAAGAATGTTCTGGTTGAAGGCGGAAGTAAAATTATCACGTCTTTTATCAAGAATAAACTGGCCGATAGAATGGTGGTTATAATTTCTCCGAAAATTATGGGAAAGGGTATAGAGGCAATTGGCAATCTGGGAACTTCCGACATCAGTAAAAGTCTAAATTTAAAATTTGAAAAAATAGAAAAAATTGGCAGAGATTTAATCCTTACGGCTAAGTTTGGTTAATCGGTTAACCGGTTCTCCGGTTTGCCGGTTGGCCAGTTCTGAAAACTGATAACTGATTAAAAATTACTGACTACTAACTACTGTCTACTAACTACTGGAAGGTGGTGAAGATAATGAGGTTAAAATATCTTTTAATCTTAATTGTTGTGGGATGGGTATTATTGTTTAAAGGAGGTGAGATTATGGCTTTAGAATTAAAAAGCCCGGCTTTCGAAAATAACGATTTTATCCCGGATAAATATACCTGTAGGGGAGAAAATATTTCACCGCCGCTTAATTGGTCCGGGGTCCCGGAAGGAACAGAAAGTTTTGCTCTTATCTGTGATGACCCGGATGCCCCGAGAGGAGACTGGGTGCATTGGATAATATATGATATCCCAGCAGAAACCAGTAATCTTTCAGAAGGGATAAAAAGTCAAAAAATTTTACCGGACGGCAGTAAACAGGGAATAACCGATTTTAGAGAAACAGGTTATGGTGGTCCTTGTGCGCCGCCAGGCCCGCCTCATCGGTATCTCTTTAAACTTTATGCCTTGGATGCGGTTCTTAATTTAAAAGCCGGTTTAACCAAGAGTGAACTTCTTAAAGCGATTGAAAAACATATAATTGAACAAACTAAACTGGTAGGTAAATTTCAAAGGTAAAACATATTATTTCTATTCAGTTTGCCCCCGCGTTTAAACAGTAAAACCCTCCCACTCTGTTTGATTAACCGGCAAACCGGATAACCGGCTAACTGGCCAACCGGTAAACTAATTTGACCGGTTAACCGACAAAGGCTTTTCCCTTGACTTTTAACTCCCGCTTTTATATTATAGGGTCTATATCTATTATAGAAAGCAGAAACCACCCGCCAAAAGGCGAGGCAGGCCCGCCAAAAAGCGTGGCGGGCAGGCGGTAAAATCTTGAGAGACAAAATATGAGTGAATTTAGTGAAATAATCAAGAGACGCCAGTTAATCTGGAATCTGGTTTTAAGGAACCTGAAAATCCGGTATAAGGGTTCAACTTTAGGATTTCTCTGGACGCTTTTAAATCCGCTGTTTATGACAGTTATTTATCTTATATTTATCGGGATATTAAGATGGAAAATAGATATAAGGGTGCTCTTAACCGGTATTATGCCCTGGCAGTTTTTTGTAATGTGTCTGAGTGATTCGGTTAATTCAATCTCGGGTAATACCAATCTGGTTAAGAAAACTTATTTCCCCAGATTTATTCTCCCGTTTTCTATGGTTCTGGCTAATCTGATTAATTTTTTACTCTCTCTGGTTATTCTTTTTGCTCTTCTTGTAATTTTCAAGACCCACTTTACCATAAACCTTATTTTTCTTCCGCTGGTAATTATTTTTCAGGTTTTATTTATCCTGGGGATGTCTTTATTAATTTCCTGTTCTAACGTCTATTTCCGGGATACAGAACATATTATAAGTGTAACCCTTTTGGCCTGGTTTTTCCTTACTCCTGTTCTTTATCCTTTAGAAATGGTACCGGAGTGGGCGCTTAAAATTTATCTTTTGAATCCCATGGCGGCGCTGGTGACTTTATACCGAACTGTCTTTCTCGGGCAGGCTTTAATCAGCTGGAAGCTGCTCAGTATTTCTTTAGGGGTTTCGGCGGTTATTTTGATTCTTGGACTTTTAATTTTTTCTAAATTAGAACACTATTTCGCGGATGAGCTTTAGATGGTTAACTGGTTAATTGGTGATTGGTTAAACGATCAATTGGTTATACTTTAGATTTCTATTTACCAATTAACCAGTTAACCAATACCAAGGATTTAAAATGATTCCCATTGAAGTGAAAAATTTAGGTAAAAGATTTTATCCCCACCGGGAAGTTTACCGGACTCTTAAATCTACGGTGGTTGATATTTTTAAAAGAAGAAAGAAGCAAAAAGCCGAATTCTGGGCTTTGAGAAATATAAGTTTTTCCGTAGGGAAAGGAGAAACCTTAGGAATAATCGGAGCTAACGGAGCCGGGAAAAGTACCTTACTGGGTTTAATTGCCAGAACGATGCTTCCTACTGAAGGGGAGATAAAAGTAGAAGGAAGAGTTTCAAGTCTTTTAGAATTAGGCGCGGGATTTCATCCTGATTTAACCGGTAGAGAGAATATTTTCTTAAATGGTTCGATTTTAGGGTTAGACCGGAAAGAAATTGAGAAAAAATTTAACCAGATAGTTGCTTTTTCAGAGTTGGAAAATTTTATTGATATGCCGGTAAAACATTATTCTTCCGGAATGTATGTTCGGCTTGGTTTTTCCGTAGCCGTAGAGGTAGACCCGGACATCCTTTTAATTGACGAGGTGCTGGCGGTAGGAGACGAAACTTTCCGCAAAAAATGTTTAAATAAAATTGTTGATTTTCAGGAAAGAAACAAAACTATGCTGATAGTTTCCCATGACCTGGATACTTTGAAGAAAGTCTGCGACCGGATAATGCTTATTGATGAAGGTAAGTTTATCGATATGGGTGAACCTTTACAGGTAGTGGATAGATATAAGGAGCTGGGATTACAGAAGCAGGCCGGTTTGCTGGCTAAAGAATGGGGAACCAGAGAGGTTGAAATCGGCAACGTCAAATTTCTGGATGTCCGGGGTAAAGAAAATCAGCATTTTTTAGTCGGCGATAAAATTATCGTCCGGATACCTTTTAATGCCAAGAAAAGAATTGATAATCCGTGTTTCGGGTTTGGTATTACCGACAGGGAAGGGACTCTTTGTTACGGGACGAATACAATTTTAGAAAAATATGCCATACCCTTTATTGAAGGAAAAGGGACGATTGATTTAATAATTGAATCCATGCCTCTTTTTCACGGCAAATACTTTTTTTCTCTGGCGGTACATTCCGAGGATCACCAGAAGCAATATCATCGTCAGGATAATCAGTACGTTATCTGGGTAGAGAGCGAAAAAAAAGCCGAGGGTTTTGTCGAAATTCCGTGTAAGTGGCGGATAAAGACTGGTTAATTAGTTAAATGGTTAACTGGTGATTGGTTAAATGGTTGCTTGGTTAAAAAGGATATAATCGCTGGTGAAGAGTATTTAGTGTCTACTAGATACTAACTACTAGCGACTATTCAGTATTGATTACTCACTGCTCACCAATATTCGGTAAGGAGAAATCAAACATGGAAAATCTTTTTGAAATTAAGGATAGTCAAATTGATATCCGGAAGATTATGGAAACTATTGATAAGAGAATTGAGGAAAAAAAGAAAGCCGGTTTTTATGAAAAATATGACCTCAGCCGGGTCCATAATCTTGAAATTGAAAAAATTTCCGATGACAGAGATTTTTTAGAATACTATCTGAAAGTGTTACGGCAGACTTATGATATAAATATCGGTGACTTTGAAATCCATTCCAAGGGTGGATTTTTAGGAAAACCGGTTGTCTGTTTAAAGAAAATTATCTGGAACCTTTTAAAATTCTATACCTATCGGCTTTTCAGCCAGCAGAAAGAGTTTAACGCCCAGATTACAAATGCGGTTATCAGTTTAAACGAAAAACTGGACAGGACGATAGCCGAGATTAATAAGAAACGGGAAAAATGAGCAGAAAAAGACGGATTGCTTTTGTTGTCCCTCGTTACGAGCCGGTTTCAGCCGGAGGGGCGGAAGTCCATGCCCAGCGTCTGGCTGAAGAGGTCAAAAAACGGGGCCATAATGTGGAGGTGCTGACTACCTGCGCCAGGGACCACTTTACCTGGAAGAATTATTATGAACCGGGGAAAAAGACGGTTAACGAGGTCCTCGTCTGGCGTTTCCTGGTTAACTTAAACCGCCGGACAGAGGATTTCCTGTCCATTCAAAGACGGATTGACCACCGGATGGAAATTTCCTATGAGGACCAGATAAGATGGATTAAAGAGAGTGTTAATTCCGACGATTTATACGGGTATATTAAGAAAAACCGGAATAATTACGATTGTTTCGTTTTTATTCCTTATCTATTTGGCTTAACTTACTGGGGATCTCAGATTTGCCCGGAGAAATCACTGCTTATTCCCTGTCTTCATGACGAACCATTTGCTTACCTTGGGATTTACAAAAATTTATTCGGGACGGTCAGGGGATTGATGTTTAACACCTTCCCGGAAATCGAACTGGCTAAAAGGCTTTATCAGATTCCTGAGGGGAAGATTACTCTGGTAAGTCTGGGATTTAAAACCGGGAGAAGTTATGAACCCGAACACTTCAGAAAAAAATACGCTTTATCCAGTCCTTTCGTGATTTTTGCCGGCCGGAGAGAAGGCGGTAAAAACATTCCTCTTCTAATTGAATATTTCCGGACTTATAAGCAGTATAATAAAAATGATTTAAAGTTCGTCCTTATGGGCACCGGTGAAATCCAGATCCCGCCGGAATCAAAAAAGGATATTCTGGATTTCGGCTATATGAAAGAAAAAGACAAACTGGACGGTTTTAGTGCGGCGCTGTTTTTCTGCCAGCCCTCAATCAATGAAAGCCTTTCCATTGTGATTATGGAGTCCTGGTTATCAGGACGTCCGGTTTTAGTCCACGGGGACTGCGCCGTTACCAGAGACCATTGCTTACGCAGTAAAGGGGGACTCTTCTTTCAGAATTATTTTGAGTTTGAGGAATGTCTTAACTTCTTTTTGAAAGAGAAAGAATTATCCACTCTTATGGGGAAGAACGGCAAAACTTACGTTGAGAAAAATTTCAGCTGGGAAGCCGTACTGGACAGGTTTGAAGAAGCTCTGGATAAATTTGGAGTTTAAAGATGAGAATAGACCAAATTCTTCCCGGATTCAGCACCGGAGATGCCATAAGTAATTACGCGCTGGAATTACAGAAAATTATTCGCGGATGGGGATATGAGTCGGAAATTTTCTGTATTTATCAGCACGCCAGTCGGGACGGGAAAGCGTTAATTAAAGATTATAACGAGCACCGTCTGGTAAATGAAAATAAGGATATAGTCATTTTTCATTTTTCGGTCGGGTCAGAATTAACCGAATACTTTAAAACCATCAAGGGAAGAAAAGTTCTTATTTATCATAACATCACCCCCCCGGAGTATTTTCGGGCGATAAGTGATGAGAAGGCACTGGTTTTATATGAGGGGCGCAAGGAACTTAAAGAACTGGCCGGTATTCCTGATTTGTCTCTGGCGGTTTCAGAATATAACCGCGGGGAATTGGTAGAAGCCGGATTTACCAATACCGGAGTCTTACCTTTAATCATCAACTTTGAATATTTATCGGCTAAACCGAGCCGGAAAATAATCAGGAAATTCTCGGATTATTATCACAATTTTCTTTTTGTCGGCCGGGTCGCTCCTAATAAAAAACTGGAAGACGTGATAAAAATCTTCTATTACTATAAAAAGACGATTAATCCAAAATCAAGGTTGTTTTTAGTCGGTTCTGCTTCGGGAATAGATCGGTATCTGGCTTATCTGCGCGGTCTGATAATCGAGCTCGACTTACCTGACGTCCACATTACCGGCCATGTTTATACGGATGAACTCTTAGCTTATTATAATCTGGCGGATATCTTTATCTGTATGAGTGAACACGAAGGATTTTGTATTCCTTTGCTTGAAAGCATGCATTTTAAAATTCCCATTATCGCCTATGAATCAACGGCTATTCCCGAAACCCTTAACGGTTGCGGGGTTCTGGTAAAAGAAAAAGATTTCACCGCTATAGCTGAAATGGCGGATTTGCTCTTAACTGATAAGGACTTTCGTAGCCGGATTATTAATCGGCAAAACGAAAGACTTAAGAATTTTCATCGTTCGCAGGTTGAGGTTTTGCTGAAGAAATATCTGGAGGGATAAAGTGGATAAAGAAAAGAGGGTGTTGATTATGGGGGGAGGGCCGGCCGGATTAGCGGCTGGTTACGTGCTTTCCGGGAAAAACATTTCTGCGTCCGTTTATGAAAAAGATAAAGTCATAGGCGGTATCTCCAGAACCGTAGTTCAAGGAGATTATCGCTATGACCTGGGGGGCCACCGGTTTTTCACCAAAAATCAGAAAGTGTTTGATTTGGTGTCCGGTTTAATGGGGGAGGAATTTATTATTGTTCCCCGGACCAGTAAAATTTACTATCAGAATAAATATTTTGATTACCCTTTAAAACCTTTAAATGCCCTTTTTGGTATGGGAATTTTTACCAGTTTTAAAATTATGGCTGATTATGCCGGTGAACACATTAAAAGCATATTTACAAAGCCGAAGATTGTTTCTTTAGAAGACTGGACCGTAAATAAATTTGGACGCAAAATGTTTAATATGTATTTTAAAACTTATACCGAGAAAGTCTGGGGTATTGATTGCAGCAGAATTGGAGCCGAATGGGTAGCCCAGAGGATTAAAGGTTTGTCTTTAAGGGTGGCTATAGCCAATGCTTTTTTTAAATCGGAAAAGAATAGACCGACTACTCTGATTGAGCAGTTCTATTATCCGAAGCTGGGAATCGGCCGGATTTCAGATAGATTTAAAGAGGAAATTGAGAAAAGCGGTAACCAAGTATTATTGGATAAGCGGGTAAAAGCGGTTAACCGGGATAATTATAGAATACATTCAATAGTGGTAGAGGATAAATCAGGAGAGTCGATTTTGGAAGGGACGGATTTCATTTCCAGTATTCCCTTAACCGAACTGGTAAGTATTATGAAGCCGGCTCCGCCCGGGGACGTTCTTGAAGCCGCCAGAAAACTTCGTTACCGGGATTTAATTACTGTCGCTTTAATGCTTGATAAAGAAAGAGTCAGTGATAATACCTGGATTTACATTCATGACCCGAATATTACTTTCGGCCGTCTGCATGAACCGAAGAATTGGAGTCAGCTGATGGCTCCTTCCGGGAAAACTTCAATTGTGGCTGAGTATTTTTGTTTTAAGGGAGATTCTATCTGGCAGAAATCTGATAAGGGGCTGGTTGATATAACTATTAATGAAATAGTCAATAAACTCGGTATGATAAAGCGTGAGGAAATAAATGGTTCTTCAGTGAGCCGGGTAGAAAAGGCGTATCCGATGTATGAAATCGGTTACCAGCATCCTTACGAAACCGTCCTGAGTTTTATTAAGCAATTTAGTAATCTTCAGATAATCGGGCGTTACGGGACGTATAAATATAATAATATGGACCATTCAATAGAAACGGGTATGAAGGCGGCTTTAAACATCTTGGGAGCAAATTACGATATTGATGAGGTCAATAAAGCTCAGGAGTATCATGAAGAGGTTTATCGTTCTTAAAATGTAAGGATGAACCTGCCTCAATGAAAAAAACAACTAAGTTTTTTATAATAACATTTTTTTTAATTCTGGGTCTTTTTCTTCGTCTTCATTATATCCGGATTACCCCTTATAGTGTGGATACGGATAGCTCCATTGTCGGCTTGATGGGTAAGCATATCCTGGAAGGGGATTTCCCTGTATTTTACTACGGCCAGCCGTATATGGGCAGTTTAGAGGCTTTTGTGGCGGCCTTTTTTTTCTTTTTTTTCGGGATATCAAAGCTTACTCTTTCTCTCTCTCCGCTTTTCTTTTCTCTTCTTTTTATCATCTCCACATATTTTTTAGGTAAGGAATTTGGTAATGCCGAAGTCGGATTAATAGCGATTATACTGGCTTGTGTACCGGCGGTGTATCTGGTTACTTTCAGCGGCGTGGCCAGAGGCGGTTACATAGAAACACTTTTCTTCGGGAACTTGATTCTAATTTTAACCCGTAAAATTTGCCGGGGCGGCTTAAGCGTTAAAAAAGAATATTTGTTGTTTTCCTGGCTTGGTTTTATAGCCGGTCTTGCCTGGTGGACTAATTTTCTGGTTATTTATTATTTAGCCGTAGCGGCCATTTTTATTTTTCTCTATGATAAAAAAATTATATTTTCACCCCGGATTTTAGCCGCCGGGCTGGCTTTTTTCGTCGGCAGTTTACCTTTCTGGATTTATAACTTCACTAATTCATTTCTTTCTTTCTCCGGCACGGCTACTTTTCAAAACGCCCTGAGGAAAGAAGCGTTAAACAAGCTTTTTTTAAGGGATATCCCTATTTTACTTAATCTGGAAAGTTATAAATATGAGTTTACCCTTAGCCATAGAATTTTTGCCGGGTTAATGGCCCTGATTTATCTGACTTCCATAATCTACCTGATATTTTCTTCCAGAAAGGGACTGGCAAATCTATTTAAACTTTCAGTCCGCCGGGAAAATGGAATAGAAATGCTGGTCCTTTTTATGTTCTCAGTGGTTTTTTTCTTTTCTTTTACCCACTTCGGGCTTTTCGGTACCCAGAGATATTTATTGCCTGTTTTTTCTTTAATGCCTTTTACCGTAGCTTATCTTTCGGTAAGAATAAAACGATTCTCTAAAGTTCTTTTTACAGCCATGATAAGTTTTATGGTTATCTACAATATCTTTGGAGTATATAAAGCTTACGGGGTGGACCTTAAGTATTCCCTGGCGGACGATAAGAAATTTATTAACCTTTTAGAATTTCTAAATCAGAATAATTTAAAGAGAGTGATTGTGCCTGATTGTCTTTCCAGCAAAATTAGTTTTTTAAGTAAGGAGGAAATAATCGGCTCTGAACCGAGACTGGAGAGATGCCGGAGGCACGAACTGGCGGTTGATGCCAGTTCGGAACCAGCTATTGTTACCTATCCGATGTCTCATTTTAAGGAAGCTTTAAGAAGTCTATGTGGCGAATTTAAATTTCACGACGCTGGGAAATATCATATCTTTTATTCTTTTAAACAACCTTTACATTCGGGTAAACTTATTCCTCCGGATAAATGGAAAGCCGAGTCTAATTTCTGTTCGGAATGGACCGCTTCGGCCTTTGACCGGAATATAAAAAATTTCTGGACCTCGGGAAAGGAAAAAACTCCCGGAATGTATTTTGAACTTGATTTAGGCAGGGCGTATAAAATTAATAAAATACAGTTATTAAACGGAAATCATTTTCATAATTATCCGAACGGTTATGTTTTAGAGGTATCGCCGGATGGGAAAAAATGGGCCAGGATAATAGACCTTCCTTCCTGTGAAGTTCTTTATTGGTCAGGCCCGCGTGTTTTCTGGCGAGGGGATGAATCGAGATTGGAAGTTGGCTTTGAACCGGTGGAGGCCAGATTTATCAAAATAACCCAGACCGGTGAACACCCGGTTTATCCCTGGGAAATTAACGAAATTTACGTTTATGAATATCTGGGAAATAAAAAAAATACTGATTACGATGTTTCGGGGTTAATAAAATTTCTGAAACAAAAAGGTGTTGAGTTTGTCTATGCTGACCGCTGGCTGTCAGCAAAAATTATGGAGGACACTAAAGATAAAATCCAGGCACTAAAACCTTATAATGATAAATATCCGAATGATACAGTCACTTCAAGAATAGTTGATTTTTTAAAGAATATGGCCTTGGTGGTTGAAAAAGAAGATACGGAAGTTTTAGAAAAGACTCTGCAGAGATTAAATATAAATAGCCATAAAGAAAGCCTGGGTAATTTTACGGTTTATTATTCAATCCGGCCGGAAAATAAAATCGGTTTATACCGGAAGGCTTTATACTGGACGGGTTTAGGATTGATTGAGGCGGATATAAAAAAGGGAAAGAAAAAAGCGGATATCTGTTTTCGTTCAGGATTAAAATATATGCAGAAAAACAGATGGGATGAAGCAGCTGCAAAGTTTGAAGAAGCGGTAAATTCTTATTCCAATCATTTAGGTGCGCTCAGTAATTTGATAGAATGTTATCATAGAGTGGGTAAAACGGAGGAGAAAGAAGAGGTTGAAAAAATAATTCAAGAAGAATTCACCCCCCAATATAAGAAAAAAGCCGTCATTAATAATAAAATTGAATTCCTGGGGTACAGTATAGATAGAGAGGAAGTAAAACCCGGCGATAAATTTACCATTGATTATTTTTGGCAATGTCTTGATGGAATGAAAAAGGATTATCATATTTTTGTTCATTTTATAAGAGGAAATGAGATATTCCAGAATGACCACCGGCCTTTGGATGGAGAAAACCCGACTTCTCAATGGATAAGGGGTGAAGTTATAAGAGAATCTTACGAAGTTAAAGTTCCGGAAGACGTCAAACCGGGCATTTTTAACATCTGTATGGGTTTTTGGGATGCCGAAGGGAACAAACAGCGCTTAAAGATTAAGAAAACGAATTTGCCCTTACCGGATGGAAAAATTCAAGTCGGCAGTTTAAAAGTTTTTTAATCTTATTTCAAAAAAAATTATGAAAAAAAGAATTATTTTTAAAATAATAATGTTTTTAATTTTCTCGGGGGCGGTTTTCTCCTGTTTGTTTGTCTACGGAGAAGTGAATTTGGAAGAAACGAAAACGAGACTGCCTATTCTTATGTATCACCGGGTCGGACTTAAA
Organism: uncultured bacterium; assembly: GCA_964506075.1. GTDB lineage: Bacteria > CAZDME01 > JAYEMH01 > JAYEMH01 > JAYEMH01 > CAZDKO01. Next base: position 28,369 of record CAZDKO010000004.1, on the reverse strand, counting down.
ACACCCGACGAATACTGGTTAAAATTAGACGTTTTTGAGGAACAGATTCAAGCCCTCAAAAAAGCCGGATTCCAGACGGTTACTTTTTCTGATGTGGAAGCTTATTTAAAAGAAGGGAAAAAACTTCCTCCCCGGGCGGTCATCCTTACCTTTGACGACGGTTATCAGGATTTTTATCTTTATGTTTATCCTGTTCTGAAGCAGTACGGTTATAAAGCTACCGTATTTATTATTACCGGTCAGACTGCCGATGATGAAAAAAACCGTTTTGACAGCCGCTGGGAAGATGATAACGAAGAAAATTTGAGTTTGCATTTAATCTGGCCGGAAATAAAAGAGATGGCTGATTACGGCATTGAAATCGGCGGTCATTCCGAGCGGCATCCCTGTTTGAATGATGAAAGCTTAACGGAGGAAGATTTGTGGCGGGAAATAAACGGTTGTAAGGAAACCATTGAAGAAAAATTGGGCCGTAAAATTATTGCCTTTGCCTACCCGGGGGGAAGAAACAATGAAAAGGTGAGAAATTTAGTCAAAAAGTCAGGATATAAATTTGCCGTTATTAGCGGGGGAGGAGTGCAGGAAGATATCGAATCTAACGACCCTTTTGCCTTCAGGCGGATGGCTGTGTTTAATCAGGATGCGGCTTCTCTTCTATCAGAGATTTCTAAAAAGGAATAACTGTTTTATGAAAAGAATAATCTTAGCTTTTTTAAATTTTTTGATAATTATCTGTCTGGCTTCCGTAATTTTACATTTTACCGTCGGTGGATATTCTTTTATTATTGGCGAATTTAAGATCAGTGTCCACAGCTTAAAAACTCCTCTTTTTATTTTTCTGCTTGCCTGGACTTTAAGACTTTTTTATCTTTTGGTTACCGTTTCTGATTTCCGCCGGGATGTCTCTTCTTTTTTTAAAACACCGTTTAGTTACGAAAACGTAAATTTATTAGATACGGCCGAATTAAATATCGGCAAAAATAGTTTAGTGACGGCATTCATTCTTTATCTTTTTTTCTTGGTGTTACAGAAATGGGAACTGGGTGCTTATCTGACGCCGGACTTGTCTTTATTTCCTCAAAATTTCTGGGGAATAATAATCTCTTTAATTTTCATTTTCTTTATCGTGTTTTTTTATCTGCTATGGGTCAGGATGAATTTTGGAGAGGAAATGGCTATGCTTGCCGTGTTGATTTTTATTCTTAATCCCTGGCATACCTATCGAAATTCAATGATTTCTGAGTGCAGCATTATAATGCTTTCGTTTTTTTTATTGGCTTTTCTGGCTGTTAGAATCAGGATTTCGCCGTTTAAATTTTTGATTCTACTTACTTTCTGGATATTTCTTTTTCAGGGGGTTTGTTTTTTTATGGACATGCTTTTGCAAATTGAACCGGAATCGTCCGTCCTTTTTGAATTTAACAAATTTTTCACCTTTTTTTCATTTTCCAGGAAGGGCTTTTTGTTTCTCGGTATTAGCGCTTTCCTGCTTTTCTGGTATCGGCAGAGATTTTATATGGCTATTTTCTCGGCGATGTTTCTGAGTTTGCTCTTACCTTTTCTTTTTCCGCAGCAGCTTACCTTGTACTTCCCCTACGTGATTTTATTTTCGATTATTATCGCCCGGGGAGTAATTTTGATTCTCAAGAATAAAATAACCAATTTTTTTACGTTTGACAGAAACATTACTTTTACCTGTGTGGTTTTAATTCTGGCTATGTTTTTCGTCTATAATAAAACTAATCTCCGCGAGCTTTCTCAAAGATTTTCTGCAACAGATACGACGTTTTCGGATACTATAGAAGATAAGGACGTCTATCAGGAACAAATAGACTGATGAAAAAAGAAACAGTGAAAATATTGAATAATGAATATTTCCAGGTGGGTTTGATTTTTGTTATCGCTTTTTTAAACCGCTGGTTATATTACCGGACCGGATTTAATCCGGGTTTTGAACACCGAGGGATTCCTTTCGGTGATGCTCTGGAATATGATATCCTGGCGATAAATATACTTCAGGGAAAAGGATTTGGACATTTCCTTTATGGATTTAAATATCAATCTTTTATTGAACCGTTTTATCCCTTGTTCTTAACGTTTTTTTATTCTTTCTTCGGGCATAATTATTCAATAATAAAAATTGTTCAGGCTTTAATAGGAATTTTAAACTGTCTGGTGGTATATAAAATTGGTAAAAGAGTCTTTAATCAAAAAATAGGATTTATTTCCGGTTTGATTATGGCTTTTTACATTCCGTATATGCTTCTTAATTTTCAATTGATGCGGGAAACCCTTTTCAATTTTTTGTTTGGGATTTCGGTTTTATTACTGCTTGAAACAGGGGAAAAGCCGCGTTTTAAAAAGGCGGTGATTTGCGGTATACTTATTGGTTTAACCGGTTTAACCAGGCCCGCCGGCTTAATTTTAAGCATCGTCAGTCTTCTGTGGCTTCCTTTTAAGATTAAAGAAAGAATTTTCCGGGCTTTTAAATCAGGGATACTGGTTTTTTCAGTAAGCTTGTTAACTATTTCTCCCTGGCTGATTAGAAATTACTTTATTCACGGTGCCTTTATTATTTCCAGCGGCGGCTACCGGCAGTTCTGGACCGGCGCCAATCCGAAATATGGAGGGGATTTTTACGCCCGTGAGGCCTGGCAGGATGAATTATGGAGAAATCCCTCTTTTACCGAAATAGAGCGCGACCGTCGTTTGATTAGGGAAGGGTGGACATTTATTAAGTCCAATCCCCGTCTTTACCTGAGATATATGCATAAACGCTTTGACGATCTCTGGGCGGTTCAATTACCTCAAGGGGAAAATAAATTCAATTTCGTTAATTTAGCTTTGCTTTCTTCTTTTTGTGTTTTCTGGTTTGGATTTTTAGGAATTCTCAGGGCCGGTTTTCTTCGGAGAAGGTTTTTTATTTTTATCCTGATTTTTATTTTTTATTCTTTAGCTTCTTCGGTTTACGGAGGACTGCCCCGTTACCGGCTGCCCTTAGAACAGTTTCTGGTTATTTTTGCCGGCTATTTTGTTTATCTTTTATTTAATATCAACCGGTTTGACTGGCGTAATTTAAAAGAAATTCTGGCCCCGGGGGATAAGTTTGATGCTGATTCAGAATCATCTTTCTTTCCCGGGTTTAAAAAAATTAAAAAAATATTCGGGGTGATATGTTTTATTGTAGTGCTTGTATTTATCAGCCGGTTAAGCTGGGCCTATTTTGCTTATCAGCCTTCTTATAAAACTAAAATTCCTGAACCGGTAATTATAGATTCTCTAAAGAGAAACAATCTTTATGAAAAATGGCTCGCTCAGGATAAACCGATAGAGTATAGGGATATTGTTGAAGACCAGGCCAGGAATAACGGCTACATTAAGGAAACCGAGGGTAAAATTATAGTCTGGTTCGGTGAAATAAGTTATCCTGTAAAAACAGGTATGGGTGAGATTTATAAATTCAGGTTATTACTGAACCCTCAGCCGCATTATTTTGGAGAGGAAGATGTTTTTTGTGAAAGGGCGGGCACAGCTAAACCGCAGAAAACAAAGGATTTAAAGGAAGGGGCCTTGATTACGGTTATCGGGCGGATAGGGAATAAAAATTTAATGCCGGAAAGACCGTGTGTGGAGTTTTTTGACGTAATACCGGTTGAGGGGGAAATTAAGAAGTAAGAATTAAGGATTAAGTAGTAAGGATTAAGAAGTAAGTAAAATAAATGTCTAATTCTTAAATGACTAATGATAAAAGTGTCAGAGTGTCATAGTATCAAAGTGTCCAGGTACTTTGACCCTAACGAACCCTGATTTTAGTAAAGGGTGAGTGATGATTCTCTGATACTTTTATTTTCTTAATTCTTAAAGCGAACGAAGTGAGCGTCATAATCCTTAATACTTTAATTGAGGAGATGAAAGATGAAAAAGCAGTTTATTCCAGTATATGAACCGGTGTTATCGGGTAAAGAAAAAGGATATGTTTTGGATTGCTTGAATACTAACTGGATTTCTTCCTTAGGGAAATATATTAATAAATTTGAAGATGAATTCAGTAAGTTTTGCCAAGCCAAATATGGCGTGGCGACTTCTAACGGCACTACGGCTCTTCAATTGGCCCTTTTGGTTTTAGGAATCGGCTCCGGGGACGAGGTAATTGTCCCGGATTTAACTTTTGTCGCTTCGGCCAATGCGGTGACCTATACCGGAGCTAAACCGGTTTTCGTGGATGTAGACGAAAAAAGTTGGACTCTCAGCCCGGATAAAATTAAGGAAAAAATAAATCATAAGACTAAAGCGATTATGGCTGTTCATCTTTACGGCCATCCGGCTGATATGGACCCCATAATTAAATTATGCCGGCAATATAAACTCTTTTTGATTGAAGACGCGGCCGAGGCGCATGGGGCTTTATACCAAAAGAAAAAAGTAGGAAGTCTGTCTGATATAGGGTGTTTTAGTTTTTACGGCAATAAAATTATTACTACCGGAGAAGGAGGAATGCTGGTGACTTCCAACTCCCGGTTAGCTCAAAAAGCCAGATTTTTAAGAGACCACGGAATGTCCCGGAAACGCCGGTACTGGCATACGGCAGTCGGTTACAATTTCCGGATGACTAACATTCAGGCGGCCATCGGGCTGGCTCAGCTTGAAAATATTGAAAGGACGATTTTCCTTAAAAGACGAATAGCTGATTTCTACAGTAAGTATTTAAAGGGAGATATGGGATTGACTTTGCCTCCCGAGGCTTCCTGGGCAAGAAATGTTTACTGGATGTATTCTGTGCTGGTTAATCTTGATTTCGGCTGTTCCCGGGATGATTTAATGGTAGAGCTTAAAAAAAGAGGGATTGATACTCGTCCGTTTTTTTATCCTTTGCATAAGCTTCCGCCTTATAAAAATTGTCCGGGAAAATATCCGGTCGCGGATAAATTATCAAGAAGGGGGATAAATCTACCTTCTTCACCGGTTTTAAATGAAAAAGAAATTAGATATATCTGTGGAATAATAAAAGGGATCAAAAGCAAAAATAGCTAAAAGGGGAGAAGAATTTTGAGGCAACGTATTTCCGTTATTTTGCCGACTTATAATGAAGCCGGGCATATTGTTGAGCTGATTAAAGAAATATTTAAAGTAACCGAAAAAGCGGGTTTAGAAACAGAGATAGTTCTGGTTGATGATAATAGTTCAGATAGGACCGCCGGAATTGTTGAGGAATCTTTTAAAAATAATTCATCCGTAAAAATTTATATCAGAAAAAATGAAAGAGGATTAGCTACAGCCATCAAGTTCGGGATAGAAAAAGCCGATGGAGAGATTTTAGTTTTTATGGATACTGACTTTAATCATGACCCGCAGGTGATTCCCATGTTGATTTATCAGCTTACTAAATTTGATATCGCCGTAGGTTCACGATTCGTAGCCGGCGGGGGGATGAAAGGGTCTCAATTCAGATACTGGGGAAGTTATATTTTTAATGCTTTTGTAAAACTTATTTTGCAGATTAAAACCAATGATAATTTATGTGGATTCTTCGCTACTTCAAGGAGAGTAATTAATAGTTTAAATCGTGATAAAATCTTTACCGGTTACGGGGATTACTTTATTCGCTTTCTTTATGAAGCCGCTAAAAAAAGACTTTCCATAATTGAAGTTCCGGTGATTTATCAGGAGCGTCATTCAGGAAGAAGTAAGACGAATTTTTTAAAACATTTGTTATGCTACATAATGACCGTGTTAAAGATTAGAGCGGGAAAATGAATCTGGTTAAACGGTAAATGGTTAATTGGTGACTACAATAACTGTTTTGTTAATTAACTAGTCACCATTTAACCAATTAACCAAACTGGCCAACCGGCAAACCGGATAACCGGTTAACTATTTAGGGACAATGTTAAAAAACAGAAAATTAGTGTTCATAATTATCACCCTGGGTGTTATTCTGCGTCTTCTTCACTGGGCCCTGCCGGTTATGGACTCGGATATGGCCGTTACCGGACTGATGGCGATGCATATTTTAAAAGGTGAATTTCCGACTTTTTTCTGGGACCAGGATTATTGCGGGGCGATTGAGGCATATCTGGTAAGTGTGTTTTTTGCTATCTTCGGGGTTTCTCGTTATACTTTAAACATTGTTCCGGTTCTGGAATCCATTCTTTTTATGATTTTGATGTATATACTGGCCAGAAGAATTTTTGGAGAAAAAGTCGGAATTCTAACCCTTCTATTTACCGCTGTCCCGCCGGTGTATCTCGCAGTTAATACCGTTTTAGCCCGGGCTAATTACGTTGAGAATTTAGTTTTAGGAGCAGTCGTCTTCTATCTTACTTACCGGATAGTCTATGAAGCAAAGAAGAAAAATTCAGGGCGGCGTTTTTTTCTGCTCGGTTTAGTCTGCGGTCTTGCCTGGTGGACGAATTATCAAAGTATTTATTTTATTTTAACCAGTCTTTTTTTCCTTTTTCTTCGCCAGAAGCTTATATTTTTTACCCGCCGGTTTTTAAATTTCCTTTTTGGTTTTTTTGTCGGGAGCAGTCCTTTCTGGTTATACTGCTTTAAGAACGATTTCCTCCCCTTTAAAACCCTGGGAGAAAATAAATTTACCGATATCGGTTTAGCGCTGGAAAAACTTTTTATCATTGGGTTACCGGTAATTATGGGGGTGGTAAAATCAGAACCGCGGACAGTCTATCTTCCTTTTCTCTCCCAGATGCTTCTGGTTCTTTACCTGGCTGCTTTCCTCTATGTTTTCAAAGACCGTTTAAAAGGACTATTAAATTTAATGAGACTGTCTTTAAGAGAAAGTAACGGAATGGAAATGTTTATTGTTTTTTTTCTGGTGTTTATATTGATTTATATCTTAAGCGGCTATGCTTTAACTAATACCTGTAGATACCTGCTGGTTTTATATTTATGCTTGCCGGTTTATCTGGCTTATTTTATCGCCGGTCTGGGGAATAAATACAAAAAATTATCCTTTCTGGTTTTAGGTATTGTTTTTACAGCCAACGTCCAGCAGAATATTATTTCCATTGACCTTTTAAATAAAGAAAAAAGAGAAGCTTTTTTACGGGACCAGAAGAACAAAAAAGAATTTTTTGGATTTCTGGAAAACAAGGGAATTAAATACGTTTATATGGATGATTACTGGATGGCTTACCAGTACACTTTCGATGCCCGGGAAAGGATAATCTTTACCCAATTCTATCCCGGTCGTTATCCGGAATATCTTGAAGCCGCCAACCGGAGTAAAGATGCAGCTATTTTTTTTACCGGAATTCCTGAAGATTTCATTCAGATGCTTGAGAGTATCGGTACCGAATCCTATAAAATGGAGGCAGCTCACGGCGCAACTTTATTTTACGGGTTCAAGCCTTTAGAAAGAACGGAAAAAACATTGGATTTATCTACCGCTTCTGTAAAGTCTAATTTTAACCAGACTGAAGTTAAGTATACCCTGGATAGTAATTTAGAAACCCGATGGACGACCAGAATTCATCAGTCACCGGGAATGTATTTTGAGATGGACCTGGGCAGGGAAGAGGAGATTTGCCGGGTAATGTTAGACCTTGATGATTCAGTGACTGATTATCCTCACGGCTATATTTTTTCCACGTCACCGGACGGGAAAACCTGGCGTGAGGTTGAATCCTTAGACATTATTTTCGGGCCCTTACACTGGGGAAAATTTCATCCCATCTGGGGTGGAGAAAGAGCGAAATTAGAAATTTGTTTTGAACCTCACCGGGCCAGATTTATAAAAATAACGCAAACCGGAGAGGATAAAATTTTTTGGTGGTCAATATATGAATTTGAGGTATATGGAATAGAAGCCTCAACCAAGAGGGTTCAATGAATAATAGACATAAAATTATTTTAACGGCTTTAATTTTCTTCTGTTTGAGTTTAATAATTACCCGGCCTTTAATTTATTATTTTAACCGGGGAATACCTTACACCAGAACCCCCGAGAAGGGCTGGGAAGTCCAATCAATGCAGCAGGGAGACCACCTGCAACTTTATTATCATTTCTGGTTAGCCAGGGATGCTTTGCGGGGAGAACATCCTTTCTTTTTTGACCCGTATGAATTCAGCGTTGACGGCATAAAAATCTTTACCGTCAGGCGCTTTCCTCTTTCAATCCCTTTTGTTATATTTTCGTTTTTAGGCGGGGCTTTTGCCTATAACCTGGTGTTAATTTTATCCATAATCTTTTCGGGTATAGCGATGTTTTTATTAGCCCGGATTTATCTTCAAAGATATTTTCCTTCTTTTATCGCCGCTTTAATTTATACCCTGGCTCCTTTCAGTCTTTCTCAGCTTTTAGGAGGACACACCAATGGTTTTCTCTGGGGAATAGCGCCTCTGGCTGTCTTTTCCATAGAGAGACTTTTTGCCAGCGGGAAATGGAAATTCGCCCTGATTTATTTTTTCTGTCTTTTTACCTGCGCTTTGATTGAGTATCATCTGCTTTATTACCTTACTCTTTTTACCTTAATATGGCTACCCATAAGGACGGTTACCAGTCTGGCTAACTGGAAGGCCGAAAACTTAAATGTTAAAACGCAACTGTTCAAATCATATCTGCCTGTTTTTCTCTCGTTATTTATTGTTTTTATTTTTGCGATGTTCTTAAAGGATATTGAGATCAGTTCTTCTATCGCCCAGAAGGGGAGAAGGCTTTCGGAAGTGAGCATTTATTCACCGCAGATAAAAGATTTATTCTGCCGGGGGAATACGGATTCAGAGAAAAATATCTATGCAGGCGGCGTAGCGTTGAGTTTAGCTTTTCTGGGTTTGATTTTTAATCTTTTCAGGTCCGGAAAAGGAATTAAGGTATACGAAGAAAAAATCAACCTGCTTTTTTTTAGCGCAGGATTGATTATAAGTTTAATTCTGGCTTTAGGGACGAATTTAAGTGACGTCTTTCCCGTTTATAATTTTTGCTACAAATACATTCCTTATTTTAATTATCCGCGTGTTCCCGGCAGGATAATCGTTATCAATTTTATGTGTCTGGCTATATTAAGCGGCTACGGGATTAGAGGGATTGTCGGTTTATTTGACCGGATAAGTAAAACCGGTTTACGAAGAGCAGTTTTAATCTTGACCGGTATATTTTTTTCCGGAGCGGTATTTTTTGATTACAATGCCGACTCTAAAATCGGCATCAGTCTTTTTGATAAGGATAACGGGATTTATAAAATAGTCAGGGAAAATGCCGGAGACAAAAAACTTTTAGAACTTCCGCTCTGGCCCGGAGATACAGCCTGGTCTTCCATCTATTTATACTACGTGACTATCACCCGGGTGAAAATCATTAACGGCTATTATCCTTTAGTGCCTCAGGAATACGTGGATAAGATATTTTATCCCCTGATTAGTTTAAATCTGGGTGATTTAACCGAAAGTGAATATGAACTTTTACAGAGACTACAGGTTAAATATATTATTTTTCATGAAAATGCTTTTCCGCAAAAGGTAAGCCATTATCCTTCCAGCTATTCGGTTAACAGGCTGATGGATTCATCCTATCTTGACTTTATTGCCCACGATAATTTTCTATGGCTTTTTGAAGTGAGAAATAAACCGCTCTTAAAAGAAAAAGAGGTTCAAAAAATCTGGGAAATAGGGGTGGTCAAATGGGCTCATCAGTTGAAGCACCGTGTGGGGAGGTTGGTTCCTGACCCGGAAGCTGAAGGAGGCGAGGCTCTTTTTGCTTCCAGAAAAACTGACCGTCCCGGATACCTTATTTTCGGGCGGCAGCAGGTTTTTCCCCGGGGACATTATAAGGCTATTTTCCGTTTGAAAACGGACGATAATACCATAGATAAGCCGGTTGCCGTTCTGGATATAAAAGGAGGAGATAATAGTCACGGAGTTTCTGAAATCAAAGAAATAAAAGGAACTGCCTTTGAAAAACCTGGAGTTTATCAGGACTTTATTATTTACTTTGACGAGAAAGCCCCGCTTTTTCTGGAATTTCACTTGAATTATTTAAGTCAATCCAATATCTGGGTAGAATGTATTTATATTTTGCCGGCGGAAGAAAGCGATCCTCTGTTCACTTATGAGGCGGAAAAACTTTATTATCGCGGAGTGGTTGTTGACGATAAAGAGGCGTCGGACGGCAAAGCCATTTTATTTTCCCGTGGTTTTACCCCGGAGAAAGAGGTTCTTTTCGGGCCTTATAGACGATATAGCAAAGGTGCCTATAGGATTTCATTTCGTTTAAAAACAGATCATTTGAGTAAATCGTCTCTGGCACAGTTAGAAGTGGCTACGGATTTGGGAAGAAAAAAAGCGGGGCAAAAGGTAATCAGCGGTACAGATTTTAAAAAAGCCGGGACTTACCAGAATTTTTCTTTTCCTTTTAATCTTGAGAGAGATAAGATACTGGAATTTCGCCTTATATACGAAGGTGAAAATAAAATATGGGCGGATTTGATTGAAATAGAAAAGGAAACTATAAAATGAAAAGAATTATTTTTACCACCGTTAAAGTTATATTCAGTGTCCTGCTGGTAATCTACATAGTTAATAAAGTAGATATCAGGCAGGTCTGGGGGAGTTTAAAATCAGTTAACCTTTTATGGCTGGGTATAGCTTATCTGGTGCACCTGATGGATTATCCTATCAGTACTTTGAGATGGAAACTCCTTCTTGACGCCCAGGGTATAAAATTACCCTATAAAAGGCTTTTAGGGTCTTATTTTGTCGGTACTTTTTTCAGCACCTTTTTGCCGACCGGTATCGGCGGGGATATGATTCGTGCTTATGATACCATCCGTTGGGGTAAGACGGCGGTTAAACCGGTAATGGTCATATTCGTAGAGCGTTTATCCGGTCTTTTTGCCCTGATGGTGATTGCCGCTTCAATTTTATTATTTTCCGGGTTGGAAATTAAGGAAACGTCTTTTTTAATCTGGGTTTGTGCTTTATTTTTTGTTTTAATGGCGCTTTTTCTTCTGATTATTTTGTGGGCTCCGGTAGCTAAATTTCTAAGCCGGATTTTTAATTTTCCCGGGCTTAAATTTTTCCGAAGATGGGTTAAGGAGATGTATGAAGCTTTGCATATTTACCGCCATAAAGCCAAATATATCGGCTGGGTGCTGATGGCGGCTTTTTTATTGCAGTTAGTAGTAGTATTACACTATTTTTTAATCGGTTTTTCTTTAGGTATACCTGTTCCTTTCATTTATTATTTTCTGATTATTCCGGTGATTTCTTTGCTTTTGATGTTGCCGATAACTATCAGTGGAATCGGCGTTAGAGAAAGTGCCTACGTTTTCTTTTTTAGTGCCTACGGAGTGCTTAATGCCTCAGCTTTAGCTTTAGCTTGGTTGTCGTTTGGTTTTGTCATTTTGACGGCCGTAATCGGCGCAGTGGTTTATGTGTTAAGAAGATAGACGATTGGTGATTGGTTAACTGGTTAATTGGTTAAATAGTATCTAGTCGTTAGTATTTACTACTCACCAATTAACCGCTCACCAGTTAACCAAATTGATACTTTAATCATTAGTCATTTTAAATAAAGTGAGGAATTATAAAATGTCCGGTATTTGCGGAGAGATTAGTAAAGATAGAAGTAGAAAGATAACTCCAGAGGTTATCGGACGAATGTTGGAGTTTCTTAATAACCGCGGAGGAGAACAGCGGGAGACGTATCTTCAAAATGAGGTGGGCCTCGGGATATGCGGTTGGAGTTTTCTTAAAAAAGAACAGTTGTTTTTTAATAAAGGTAATAATCTCGTTTTAATTTGTGACGGTGAAATTTATAACGCCGGAGAATTTAAAACCGAGCTTGAAAGTAAAGGCTATCGTCTTAAAGGTTCGTCTGATTTGGAAATTATGGCTCTTCTTTACGAAGAGAAAGGAATCGATTTCCTTGAAAGTCTAAGAGGCATTTTTTCTCTGGCACTCTGGGACGGAGTCAAAAAACAGCTCTATCTCGTTCGTGACCGACTCGGACTTAAACCGCTTTATTTTTCTGAATTCCCGGGAAGTTTAATCTTTGCTTCTTTACCCGGGGCGGTCGTTTCTCATCCGGAGGTGAAGAAGGAGTTAGATTTAGCTTCTTTAGATTGTTATCTGACTTTTGAATACGTGATGGGCAGTAGTTGTATTTTTAAAGGTGTAAAAAAATTACTGCCCGGGCATTATTTATTGTTTAAAGACGGAAGAATAGAAATTAAACCGTACTGGGAAATTAATTTTTCAATTATACCCGGGAGGAAAGAGGAAACGTTAGTAAGGGAAATCCTCCGGACTTTTAGAGAGTCCATAAAACTTCGCCTTTTAAGTGATACCGATACCGGGGTGCTTTTAAGCGGTGGCTTTGATTCCAGTGCTATTGTGGCTTTAATGAGTAAAATGGTTAATCCCGTTAAAACTTTTTCCATCGGCTTTGAGGACAAAAGCTACAACGAATTAAAGTATGCCCGGATAGTTTCTAAAACCTTTAAGACCGAGCATCACGAATTAATAGTATCTTCCCAAAAGACGGAGTTAATCCGTCAAATACTTGGTTTTTTTGATGAGCCCTTAGCCGACACTTCTATTTTCCCTACTTTTTTAGCTTTTAAATTAGCTAGAGAGCATGTTAAGACCGTCTTATGCGGCGACGGGGGAGATGAATCATTCGGCGGATATGATACTTATATTGCCCAGGGATTAACCCGTTACGCCGGTTTGATGCCGCCTTTTATAAAAAGATATTTCGCCGGGATTAAACCAGAGGAGCGAAAAAAAGGCCTGATAAACCGTTTCCGCCGTTTTTTTCAGGGAGAAATTTTACCGTCTGACCTTAAGCATACACGCTGGATGATTGCTTTTAGTCATTTGGATAAAAAATATTTGTATAAAGATTCTTTATTTAGGGCATCGGGAGGAGTAGATTCTTACGACCTTATCCGTTCTCTTTTTAAACAGGCCGGTAATTTACCCGAGCTCTGCCAGTTAGAATATGTTGATTTACACAGTTATTTGCCTGATGCGGGATTGGTGAAAGTTGACCGGTTGAGTTCGGTTAATTCTATTCAGGCCCGGTTTCCTTTTTTGGATAAAAAAGTCGTTGAGTTAATGGCCACCGTTCCGCTGCAAATGAAGCTTAAAGGATTTAAAACTAAATATATCACTAAAGAAGCAATGAAAGACATTTTGCCTTCTGAAATTATTAATAAAGCCAAAGAAGGGTTCAGCAGCCCGGTAAAAAACTGGATGCGAAAAGAACTTAAAGAATTACTTCTGGAACTTCTTTCCCCCGGGCAATTAAAAAAGCGCGGACTCTTCAATGAAAGTTATGTCCAGACCTTAATCAAAAATCACCTGGCAGGGAAAGAAGATAATAGTCATCGTCTCTGGTCTCTTTTGGTTTTTGAAATCTGGGCGCAGAAGTGGCTGGATAGAAAGTGAGAAAATTAATGAAGGTATTACTGATTTTTCCACCCAAAGGATTTACCACCAAGGAGCCGTTGCCTTCCCTGGGTCTTATTTCTTTAGCGGCTTATCTGGAAAAAAATAATATTGCGGTGGAGGTGATTGATGCTTCGGTAGAGAAACTTTCCCGGGGAAAATTGAGCCGGCGGATAAAAGAATCAAAAGCTCAGATTATCGGCGTTACCTGTCTTACCGAATTTCGTTTTGAGTCCTTTGAAACAGCCCGCCTGGCTAAGAAAGTTTCTCCGGAAAGCTGGGTAATAATCGGAGGACCGCATCCGACTTTTTGCGACGAGGATACGCTCGGGTTTATTCCTGAAATTGATATTGTCGTCAGAGGAGAAGGGGAAGAAATACTTTTAAATTTATGCCGCGCTTATGAAGGAAAAGTGGCCCCCGGAGATATTAAAGGGATAACTTTTAGAAAAGAAGGGAAGATTGTCAGAAATCCCGATGCGCCGCTTATTGAAAATCTGGATGAACTGCCGTTTCCGGCGCGGAAACTTTTACCCATGGGAAAATATAACTTCCGGCTTTTTGTTCCCGGTAAAGGATGGAGTACTACCACGCATCTCATAACCAGCCGGGGCTGCCCTTTTGGCTGTTCATTTTGTATTACCAGTAAAATGTCCGGTAAGATGTGGCGGGCCAGGTCAGCCGGGAACATTATCGCGGAACTGGAAGAGATTATTAAAAATACCGGCATAAGAACCATCTGGTTTTATGACGATACTTTCACCATGAGTAAGAAAAGGGTTATGGAGATTTGCGATTTAATCATAAAGAAAAATTTGAACATCAAATTCACCTGTTCCATCAGGGTGGATACGGTTGATAAAGAAGTGCTTACCATAATGAAAGAAGCCGGGTGCTTTAAAGTATTTTTCGGGGTTGAATCCGGTTCGCAGAGAGTCCTGGATGAAATCTGCGGTAAAAAAATTAATCTGGACCAGGTGAAAAAGGTATCCGCCTGGCTTGATGAACTGGGAATACTTAAGAACCCGAGTTATATTATCGGGTTTCCCACCGAAACACTTGGAGAAGCCCGGATGACACTTAGGTTAATGGAAGAGATAGGTGGACAAAAATCCATGAGCTTTCTACGGATTTATCCGGGTACAAAAATAGAAGCTGAGGCCAGAGCAAAAGATATCCTGCCGAAAGAGTTTTCCTGGTCAAACGTCAAAAGCCAGAGAGCCGTCTCCGTCGGGGCCGCTCACGGCGAAGCCCCTCTCTATATAGATACCTTAAGCTGGGAGGAACTCTCCGGTTTAGCCGTGGAATGGGTTTTACAAAGTGAAGTCTCTATCTGGGCAAGAATTCCCAGGGCGATTAGAAGCGTAAAGTCGTTTGCCGATTTAAAACATTTATTAATCGTCGGCAAAAATTATATTAGGAAAAAATGTCGTGTGGATAAAAAAATAAAAAGATCGGGAAGAAACGGATAAAACATAAAATTAAGAAAGATAAAAAATGAATAAATTAAAACGTTTGCAAAAGCTTTTACAGATTAATTTTAATTACTGGAGAAAAAACGAGAGGTTGAATTATCTTCCTCTCAGGCTTTGGATTGAGGCCACCAGTTGCTGTAATTTACGTTGTGTGATGTGTCCTCAGAGTGAGCCGACTTATATAGAACGGGGATTTATAGAGTTTTCCCTTTTTAAAAAGATTATTGATGAAGCTAAAGCTTTTGTCTATGACGTCAATCTACACCACAGGGGAGAATCTTTGCTCCATCCCGACTTAGCCGAGATGATTGATTATGCCAGAAAGGCCGGGCTTTATACCCGGCTTCATACCAATGCGACTCTTCTTAATGCAAACCGGGCTCAGGAGATTATCGGGGCCGGGCTTGATTTTATTTCTTTTTCTTTTGACGGTTTCACCAAAGAAAACTATGAAAGTATCCGTCGCAACGCTAAATTTGAAGAAACGGTAAATAATATTTCTGATTTTTTGATTCTCAAGGAAAAATCAGGACGAAAAAAGCCTTTTACTGTTTTTGAAACGATGGAACTTGGTGAAGTTAAGACTAAAGATTACAGACTGGTCCGGGCGGCTTTAAGAGATAAGCTTTACTCTTTACATCTGGATAAGTTTGTGATAAAATCACCTCATAATTGGGCCGGGAGTTATGCCGGTAAAGATGAAAAATCAGGCCAATCAGCGAAATTTTCCGCCTGTACGTTTCCCTGGTTTGCGATGGTTATTCTCTGGAACGGCGACGTTTCTCCTTGCCCCCAAGATTTTTTTGGCTGTTTAATTATGGGAAACTTGCTTCAGTCTTCTATTGCTGAAATATGGAGTAATAATTCATATATATCTATCAGAGAAGCAATGAAACAAAAGAAAGTCGAGGGTTTAAATCCCTGTTACAAATGCGATATGCTGTGCCGGCATACCTTTTTAGGTATCCCCACCCCTAATTTAAAAATATTTCTAAAGGAAATTTTTTGGGGGAACAGATGAGGTTAATCTCTGAGACAAAACGCATAATTGTAAGATTTTAAAACCATTGATGGAAATAAAAACATTAGTGAAAAAATTTAAGAAGGATTTTAAAAATCATTGGCAATTGAAACTGGCTTTACGTTCTTTGAAAAAAAGAGAGAAGCTTAAGAAAATCCTTTCTTTTGTTAAATTCAAAAGCCACAGAAAATGTCTGGAAATAGGCTGTGAAAAAGGAGTGCTCAGTTATTTTTTGAAACATCACGGAATAAACTGGTATCATAGTGATGTTGATGCGGAAAACGTGAGGACTACCAAGGCTTTATTGAAAGATAAGGTTTTTCAGGTTGACCCTTTAAAAATGGATTTTTATGACCATACCTTTGACTGTGTTTTAGCCAGTGATATCCTTGAGCATGTTGAGGAAGACGAGATATTCCTGAAAGAAATAAAAAGGATTTTAAAACCCGACGGCAGTCTTTATATTACCGTACCTAAAGCCAACCGGGGACCTGTTCTTGACTGGCTTAGCCGGAAACTGGGAGTTACCGCTGAATTTTACGGACACGTTAGAGACGGCTATACCCTTGAAATTTTAAGAAAGAAACTTGAAGATTTAAAAATGGAAATTATTGAGCACGGTTCTTATTCAAAGTTTGTGACCGAATTTCTGGAGTTGTTGCTTAATGCCGGCTACGCCAAATTTGCTAAAGCGAAAAGAGAAAATAACATTAAAGGCGGTATTTCTCCATCCACCCCGGTAGAATTTCAAAAGAATAAAATGATGTTTAAGCTTTATTCTTTTGTTTACCCGGTTTTTTTCTTATTTTCTCAGCTTGACCGGTTATATAAAACCGGGTACGTTTTAATTCTTAAAGCTAAAAATAAGGAAATGATTTGAACATTTTAGTAACCGGGGCGACCGGTTTTGTCGGCCATATTTTAGTTGAAAGCTTGATTAAAGAAGGGCATAAGGTCACTGTTCTCAGCCGGCCGGGAAGCGAGGTGGCCGGAATTCAACAATTAAAATTAGATTTATGCGTAGCCTCTTTTGACGATTTAGAATCACTGGAGAGAATTACCCGGAACAAAGAGGTTATTTTTCACTTAGCCGGTTTAATTAACGCTGACAGTGAAGCAATCCGTCTTTACCGGCAGGCTAATGTTTTACCGACTTCTAACCTTTTAAAAACAGCCGACCGGGCGGTTTTAAAGTCTTTTGTTTATTGTAGCACCGTTGGTGTGTACGGCCGATTGGATAAACTGCCGGCCGATGAGAACACTTTACCTCATCCCGACAATCTTTACGGGCAGTCTAAACTCGAAGCCGAGCAAATCTGCCTGGATTTTTATAATAATGAAAACCTGCCGGTGGTGATTGTCCGGCCGAGCTGGGTGTATGGCCCGGGTGATAAACGGACTTTTAAATTTTTTAAAGCTATTGACAGCGGATTTTTTAGAATAATAGGAGACGGTAAAATATCGGTTCATCCTGTTTTTGTTTATGATTTGGTTGAGGCGCTTAAACTTTGTGCTTTTAAAGAAAAAGCCCGGGGAGAAATTTTTATTATCGGCGGGAATGAAGTGCTTGAATTGAATGAATTGGTTTCTATGACAGCCAGGGGGTTAAATAAACCTGTTCCCGGGCGGCATATCCCTTTATTTTTGGCGGGGGCAGGAGCCGTTTTAATGGAAAAAGCTTTTGGCCTTTTGGGAAAGAAACCGCCGCTTTCCCGAAGACGGCTTGAGTTTTTTACCAGAAGCCATCACTACGACATTTCAAAGTCAAAACGGGAATTGTCTTTTGAGCCCGGATATAGTTTAGCCGATGGTTTAAAAATAACCGTGGACTGGTATAAAAAAGAAGGATGGTTATGAGAGATAAAACGGAATTCCAGACAACTTTGACCGGTAAAGGGTCGGCTTTGAAAAAATATAAAAGTCTGGTAATAGGCAAAGGCAATTTATTTTTTCTTATTCAATATGAATTTATCACCGCTCTTTTTGGCAGTTTACCCGGGGCAGGGGGGATTTTTCTTCGTAGAATTTTTTATCGCTGCCTTTTTAAAAAAATGGGTAAAGGTGTTATCGTAGGGAAGGGTGTAACCATCCGGCATCCGCATAAAATCTCTCTGGGGAAAAACGTCGTTATTGATGACTATTGCGTCCTGGATGCTAAGGGTATAGCCAATGCCGGTATCGTTATCAGTGATAACGTCATTATCAGCCGTAATACCATCTTAAGCTGTAAAGGCGGTAAAATAGAAATCGGGGAAAACACCAACATCGGCACCAATTGTTTAATTCATTCTGAAAATTCGGTTATACTGGGCAGAAATGTTCTGATTGCCGCTTACGTTTATTTAGTCGGGGGCGGCAATCACGATTTTTCAAGGATCGATATTCCGATTATGGCTCAACCTTCGGTAGATTTAGGCGGGATTGCCATCGGCGATAACGTCTGGTTAGGGGCCCGGGTGACAATCCTGGACGGAGTAACGGTCGGACGGGATACGATTATCGGTGCGGCCACTTTGGTTAATAAGGATATACCGGCACTGGTGGTCGCTGTCGGTGTTCCGGCGCGGATATTAAAACAGAGATGAAGAAAAAAAATATTTTTTTTACCGTTAAGATTATTGTTACCTTTGGACTTTTGTATTACCTTTTAAGCCGGACGAATTTAGTCAGTATCTGGTCCGCCTTTAAATCAGCGAACTATTTCTGGATAACCTGTGCTTTTTTACTTCACTTAACCGGATATCTTTTCAGTATTTTAAGATGGCAGCTGCTTCTTTCCGCCCAGGGGATAAAAGTGCCGCTTTCCAGTTTGCTCGGTTCCTATATGGTGGGGACCTTTTTTAATAATTTTCTGCCGACAACCATAGGAGGGGATACGGTCAGAGCTTGCGATACTATCCGCTATAGCCACAGCGGCGTAAAATCTTTTACCGTGGTTCTGGTAGAAAGATTAACCGGAGTCATAGCCCTGGTAATTATTGCCACCCTGGCTTTGTTTATTGAAATAAAAATAGTCGGGAATATTCCTTTGATCTGGCTTTCGGTTTTAGTTTTACTGGTAATGATTTCCGGTATCGTTCTGGTAATTCACCCCAGGGTTGCCGAAAAAATAGGCGGGATTTTTAACCTGCCTCTCCTTAATAAAATTAAAGCCAAAGCCAAAGAGGCTCACCAGGCAGTCATCGTTTATAAAAAAGAAAAGAAAAAATTCTGGGGCAATATGGTTTACGCGCTTCTTCTTCAGATAAACGTCATTCTCCATTATTATCTTATTTCCGTGGCTTTGGGATTACCCATAATTCCGATGCATTTTTTCCTGATTATACCGATTATTACGGTGATTCTGATGGTTCCGGTCTCCATAAACGGCATCGGAGTCAGGGAAAACGTTTTTGTGATTTTTCTTTCCAAGTTCGGGGTGGGGGCGGCAGACGCTATCGCCCTTTCCTGGATTGCTTACGGAATGGTAGTTATCTGGGGAGTAATCGGCGGTTTGCTTTACGCTTTAAGGAGAACGAATAAAATAACCGAACAGGACATGCAGAAGGTGATGTCATAAATTAAGAAAGGAGGAAGTAATTTAATGAGAAGGAAGCTTTGTTTTGTTTTGTGTCTGGTGTTTGTGTCTCTGGCTGGTCTGGCTGTTGCTAAAGAAGTGGATAAAAATTATAGTTTCGGAGGTGACGTTCGTTTCCGGGCTTTTTACCGGGAATTCGAACGGGATTTCTTTGAAGATCAAAAAGGAAGCCAGGACTTATACCAAATCCGGGCCCGGGTATGGGGAACCCTGGGATTGCTGGAAGATATGGTGAAACTTCATGGGCAAATTAGAGGGCCCTACTGGTTCGGTGATGAAGATTACGCCGATTATTTAAACGATTCCAGGTTGAAGGTAGACTTGCTTTATGTTCAGCTTTGCCGCATTTTTGACTGGCCGTTTGAAATAACTTTAGGAAAGCAGGAACTCCTCTACGGGGAAGGATTTCTTACCGGTAACCGCGATGTATTCAGGGATAATATTAACGATGAACCGGAGAATTTTACGGCGGTAAAGGTGAGATATTTAAGAGACCAGTTGACCGTGGACGCTTTTTACAGTCGGATAGAAGAAGCGCACGGCGGAGAAAGCAATCTCGGCAGGAATGATTTTGCCGGTTTAGTAGCTCGCTATGAATTTACCCCGGAAAAAACCGTTGAGCCGTACTTATTTTTTGATGATGATGCCACCAGGAAATTACATAATCATCCCAATAGAGACCGGGTCTGGGTTGCCGGCTGCCGGGTGACGACTCCGGCTTTTGAAAATCTTTACCTTAAAGCCGAAGGCTGTTACCAATGGGGTGAATTTAATAATGTCTTTTTACCGGATGATGAAGCAGATTTTCGTTACCGGGATTATAAAGCCTGGGGCGGTTATGCCGGCGCCGAATATCGTTTCCCGGTTGAATATAATCCCAGTCTGGCTTTTACCGTGATTGGCGTATCCGGTGAGGAATATCCGGACTCGGGTGATTATAATTCTTTTCATCCGCTCTTCCGGTCGGAAAATTTTGGCGAACTGCATACCAAATATACGGAAGACAATAAAATAATTTACCGCACCACTTTTAAATGTGAACCGACGGAGAAGCTCGACGTTTTACTGGAATGGTTTGATTACCGGGCGATAGACTCCACTACGGGTACGGGTAGGCCGGGAGAAGGTAAACACGATGGTGATGAAATTGACCTGCGGTTTAATTACGAATTGAATGACCACGTCTCCTTTAGTTTATTTGCCGGATGGTTTAAACCCGGGGATTACTGGCCGGGAGTAGTTGTTACCCGTGAGGGCGGTCAAGATCTCACCCTTGAAGTCATGGGAGAGATGCTGGTTAAATTTTAAAGAAGTAATTCTCTTGTGTAAAAATAAAAAAGTCATTTTAATTAGTTTTGTCTTTATTATTCTTCTGGGGCTTAAAGTCGGGCACCTTGCCGCTGACCCGCCGACTCAATTAAGCTGGAGCGGCGGATTATTTGGCGATGAAGGGGCGCATGCTCATAATGCCCGTAATAAAATTCTTTTCGGGAAATGGATTACCGATGACTGGAACCCGATGTTATATAATCCGTTTCTCACCTTGAGTGAATATGGTTCTTTTTTACTTTTAGGCCCCGGACTGGTACCGGTGCGTCTGGTGACGGTTTTTTTTAGTTTTCTGGGCCTGGTGCTTTTTTATTTTGCCTTAAAGAGAATAGACTTTTTAGTAGCCCTGGGAGCTGTTGTTTTATTGGGTATAAATTATATTTACCTGATGTACAGCCGTCTCGGTTTAACCGATACCTTTATGAGTGCGGCTTTGCTGATGGCTTTTTTCTTCTGGCAAAAGGGGATAGAAAAAAGAAAATTTCTACTTGTGGCCGGAGTAACCTCTTTTGCCACCTATGTCTGTAAAGGGACGGCTGTTTATTTTATTCTGGCACTGGTAATTTCTTTATTTTTTGCTTTAATCCGGAAAAACGAGGGTAAACCTTTTAATAAAATTATCCCGGATTTAGTTTATTTTTTCTCCGGTTTTCTGGCGGCGGTCATCATCTGGTTTCTTTTCTTTTACCTGCCCAATAAAACATATTTTTCCGCTTATGGAGAGACCTGGCTGACCAAAGCCATTCCGGGAAATCCGGAGAGGTTGTGGCAGAATTTAAAACAGCCCAAAATGTTTTATCTGGCCAAAACCCCGCTGGTTTTACTGACCGGCCTTTTTTATCTGCCCTTTTTTCTTTATGCCTTGTTCAGAAACTGGAGGAAAATTTATCCGGCGGAGTTTTTTGCCTGGCTCTGGTGGGGCGGGGGGATTATTTTTCTTTCCGGTCTGAATTATAACCCGATTAGATATTTTATTTCGGTTATTCCGGCTTTTTGTCTGGTGACGGCTTTTGCGCTGGTTAGATTGTTTAAAAGCGAAGTTTTACCGGCGAGAAAACCGAAAATTATCTTCTGGGTTTTAACGGTTATCTGGTACACCGGTGTAATCGCCTTAGTTTACCGTTTTTTTACCTTAAAGCAGATAATAAGCCCGGTGCTCTTTTTCATTATTTCCCTCTTTTGTATTTTTATGCTTTATTATTTACTGCTGGAACTTAATTTTGTTTTTAAAAATAAAATTAAATTAGATTTCTCACCGGTTAAACTGGTGGTTATCGCTTTATTTATGGTTTCGGTTTTGACCAACGGCTACCGATATTTTCAATGGTTTAAGTATCCCAATTATACGGTCAGGGATACCTCCCGCGACCTGGGAAAAATACTTGACGGGGCTTATCTGGCGGGTCTGTGGGCGCCGCTTTTATGCCTGGAAAATTCTCACCGGGCTCTTTATCTGGGAG
Source organism: uncultured bacterium (assembly GCA_964506075.1). Lineage (GTDB taxonomy): Bacteria > CAZDME01 > JAYEMH01 > JAYEMH01 > JAYEMH01 > CAZDKO01. The sequence continues at coordinate 6,100 of CAZDKO010000004.1, read as the reverse complement.
AAGGGAACGAAAGAGAAACCTTCTCCCGCTATCCGGTTACTCATTTAATACTCTGGGACGGCAATAATCGCGAGGAACTGCGTCGACTCCAGAGAGATTATCCGGAAGTGATGGAAAAAGCCAGAGAAATTAAGGTTTATAACATTAAGGAATTACCGGTTAGGTTATTTGAATTAGAAAAATAATATAAAGTATGAAATGCCTAAAGCTCGAAGTTTCAAAGTGCCTAAAATTAAAAACTGATTATTTAGCACTGACTACTGTCTACTATCTACTGACTACTTTAAATTGAGGGTTTAATGAAAATATTAATGGTAGCGCCGGAGCCTTTTTTCCGCGTCCGGGGGACGCCTTTCAGTATCAGGCAAAGACTCGGGGCGGTTAGTGATTTAGCCCATACGGTTGATTTAATTACTTATCCTTTTGGCCAGAACGTAGAGATAAAAGGGCTTAAAATTTTCCGTTCCTTTCGCCCTTTCTGGATAAAAGATATTAAAATCGGGCCGTCGCTTAATAAAATTCCGCTGGATTTTTTCCTTTTTTTAAAGACTTTTCACTTCATTTTTAAAAACCGTTATGACTGCATTCATACCCATGAGGAAGCAGGGTTTTTAGGGGCGCTGGTAAAAAAGATATTTCGCCTTCCTCACGTTTATGATATGCATTCCAGTCTTCCTGAACAGCTGGTGAATTATAAATTCATTCATTCGCCGGTAATATTAAGATTGGCCAGAATTACGGAGCGTTGGCTTTTGAAAAATTCAAGTGCCGTTATTGCCATCTGCCCGCATTTAGCCGAAGAGGCGGGGAAAATTACGGGTAAGGGAAAAGTTTTTTTGATTGAGAATCTGGCTATCCTGGAGTCTGATGAAAAAGCGCCGGAGAAGCAGGGTGCTCTTAAGAAAATTAAAGATAACGGGAATAAAATCGTTCTTTATACCGGCACTTTTGAATATAACCAGGGATTGGATTTATTGCTGGAGGCGGCCGTCATAGTTAAAAGAAGTTATCCGGCCGTTAAATTTGTTTTAGCCGGCGGAGATGAAGAAAAAATAAAAGAGATGCGAAAGCTCGCTAAAAAATTGAATCTGGAAGAAGAAGCTATTTTTATCGGAAAAAGACCGATGGGAGAAATGCCGGCTTTAATGAGTTTGGCCGATATTCTGGTCTCTCCCCGGAGAATCGGGAATAATACCCCGCTTAAAATATATTCTTATCTTTTTTCCGGGCGGCCGATAGTCGCCACGCATATTTACAGCCACACCCAGGTTTTAAATAAAGATATATCAATGTTGACTGATTTAAGTCCGGAAGGGATAGCTCAAGGAATCTTGAAACTTTTAGAGGATGAAGCTTTGGGAGAAGGGTTAGCTCAGAGAGCCAAGAAATATGCCGGGGAAAGATTTAGCCGGGAGCAGTACCTCGCCAAAGTTAAAAAACTTTATCAGAAGGTGGAGGAGGAGAAATGAGTTTTAAAAAATTGGTTTTAGTTTTCACGCTGATTTTTATGGCCGGCTGCGGAAATAAAAATAATAATGCGGAAGCGCAAAAATCTTCAGAGGATAAAATCCTGACCGGTTTAAAAGGAAAGATTATTTTTCAGTCTGATAAAAACGGGAACCGGGAAATCTGCCGGATAAATACTAACGGAGGAAACCTGGTTAATTTAACCAATAACCCGGCCAATGATGAATATCCGGGTTTCTCACCGGAGGCCAGACAAATCGCTTTTAAATCTGACCGGACCGGCAAATGGCAGGTTTTTGTGATGGATTCTGACGGCAGAAACCAGAGGCAAATAACCCGGGATGATTTTGCTAACTATGACCCGGTCTGGATGCCGGACGGAAAACATATTGCTTTTACTTCAGACCGCGGAAACGGCGAAATGGTTTATCTTATTAATTTAGATACCGGAGAAGAAAAACTTTTGACCGAAATAAATTTCCGCGCCGGTTTAGCCGCTTTCTCACCGGACGGAAAAAAAATGCTTTTTACCGGCAATGAACTGGGCTGGAATATTTATCTGATGGATTTGGAGACTAAAGAGATAAAGAGGATTACCAGTCGCGGAGGGAGCTGCCGTCCGGACTGGTCACCGGACGGAAAAACGATTGCCTTTGTGACTGACCGCAGTGATAACATCGGTGATATCTGGCTGATGGATGCCGAGGGTCAAAACCAGAGGCGCTTGACGATGACTTCAGAACTTTCGGATTATTATCCCGCCTGGTCGCCGGATGGAGACTGGATTGTTTATGCCGCTTCGCCTAAAGGGGAAGACGGTAACTGGAATCTTTACATTATTAAAGCGGATGGCAGTGAAAGAACACAGTTGACCTTTGACGAAGCGAATAGTAAGTTTCCGGATTGGAGCGAATAAGATATGGTGAGTAGTGAACAGGGTGGGTTATTAAGTATTTAGTCGCTAGTCGTTAGTATTTAGTAGTTGTTAAATACTAGATACTATTCACTAACGACTATTTGCTGCTCACCGCTCACCAGTTAACTAATGGGAGAAGCAGATGGAAAAAGAAAAATTATCTAACGAAGGGAAACTTTTAGATTTATCAATCGTTATTCCTGTTTATAACGAAGAGGAAAACATCCTGCCTCTTTATCAGAGATTAAAGGACGCGCTCTCTCAACTTAACCAGAGTTACGAAATAATCTGGATTAATGACGGAAGCAGCGACGGTTCTCTGGAGATGTTAAAAAAGATTCATCAGCATGACCGCCATATCAAGATTATTTCTTTCCGGAGAAATTTCGGCCAGACGGCCGCGCTTTCAGCCGGTTTTGACTATGCCCGGGGAGAGATTATTATGACCTTTGACTCCGATTTACAAAATGACCCGGAAGACATCAAGAAATTAATGGATAAGATGAAAGAGGGTTATGACCTGGTCAGCGGCTGGCGTTATGACCGCAAAGAACCCTTTTTAACCAGACGGCTGCCTTCCCAGATGGCTAATTTTCTTATTTCCCACGTCAGTAAAGTGAAACTTCACGATTATGGCTGTACCCTTAAGGCCTATCGTCAGGACGTGGTGAAATCTTTAAATCTTTACGGCGAGATGCACCGTTTTATTCCGGCTCTGGCGAGCATCCGGGGAATAACCTTTGCCGAAATAAAAGTTAAACATCATCCCCGGACTAAAGGAAAATCCAAATACGGCATTTCCCGGACGATGAGAGTCCTCCTTGATTTATTTACGGTTAAGTTTTTAATGAGTTTTTCGACCCGCCCCATGCAGATATTCGGGCTGATGGGGGTGATTTTTTCTTTCCTGGGATTTGTGATTGCTTTGTATCTCTCCGTTCTCAGGCTCTTTTTTCAGCAGAGTATTGCCGGCCGTCCGCTTTTATTATTAGCCATCCTTTTGATTATTCTCGGGTTTCAATTTATCAGCCTGGGTCTTTTAGGGGAGATGATGGTTCGCACCCACCACGAAACGCAGGAAAAGCCGATTTACGTGGTGAAGGAAGTTTTAGAATAGCACATATAGCGGATGGCGGGTAGCGTATAGCGGATAGGTAAAAATTAGGATTAGATAAGAATTATTCTTTTATTACCGGGGGAGGAACTAAAAAAATTCCCCCAGTTTTAACAATAAGGAGAATAACATGGCAAAAGAAGTATCTGTTAATTGGAAACGAGCTCTTGTTTTAGGACTTTCTTTAGGGTTTCTGGCTATCCTGGTTTTATACGGGTCATCATTTATATCTATAAAATTAGAAGTGAAAAAGATTAGTGATGAAGCCGGTCAGATTTATCCGGGAGATAGAATTGAGGCTTTGCTGGCTTATGTTGCTTCTGAAGAGCAAGCTATGGATAAAAGAATTGTGGCCGTTTGGGCACTGGGAGAGTTAAGAGACCAGAGGGCTTTATCCACACTGGAAAAATTTTATACCGGAGGCCCCTGCGACCACGCTAAATATCTTTGTCAAGATGAATTGGCTAAAGCAATAAAAAAGATTAAAGGGGAAATGCCAAATCCGTGGTGTTTTTGGAAAAGATAAAATTATTTAGTTAATTGGTTAAATGGTGAGTGGTTAAATGGTTAATTGGTGAGTGGTTAAATGGGAGCGGGGATAAAAAGTATCAGAGTGTCAAATGGTCAGAGGGTCAAAGTTTAAAAAATGACGACTACATATATATTAGGAGCTGGCGCTTCAATAGCGGAAAGCGAATATCGTAGGTATAAAAAAGGAGAAAGAATGATATCTTTCCCTTCTCTAAAGAACTTTTTTAATGTAGCTGAAAATTTAGGTTTGTCTAAAGGAAATTATAAAAGTCTATTATTTGATTTTTTGCAGAAAAAATTGGGAATTAGATACGAAAATTTAAAAAAAGGGGAACCGACTATTGAAGAATTACTCATGACATTTGAATATGTAAAACGAAGGTCTTTTAGAAAGGAACAAAAGCAAGATTATGTAGATATTTTATTTACATATGAAAGATTGAAAGATTTTATTTCCGACGTATTTGTAGCGTCTCAAAATAAAATTAATAATTTGGAATTAACACTTCATAATAAATTAGCAGATAGAATGGATAAAGAAGACAGTATTATTAATATAAATTACGATTTGCTTATGGATTTTGCTTTATTAGAAAAAAAGAAAATAAAAGATGGACTTTCCTATAATTTATCAATTAGAGGTTATTATAACGGCAAGGAATGGATTGAAGATAGCAATAACGGTAAAAGAAAAAGTAATTATGTCAAATTACACGGTTCTTTAAATTGGTTAAAAACTACCGGAGATTATATAGAAGATTCAGATGCTAATGTGGATCTTTTAGAGAAAGACTATAAAATGGAAAACAAATATTATATTATCCCGATAGAAAATTTCAAATATTTTTCAAAGAAAATTATGAGTAATTTTGGAAGCAATACCATTATACATGTAGAAGATAGATCTTTATATGTTCAAAGAGAAATTATTCCTCCTTTGTTTGATAAAGAAATGAATAAAAGTTTGTACAAACAGGCTAGGGAAATGATTGTTAAGTCTGATAAATTAGTTATTATTGGTTGTTCTTTATCAGTAACCGATTATCTTCTTTTGGAGTTATTATCAAATAGAAGATACGAGAGATCTAAAAAAAACCATTTAGAATTAATAGTTGTAAATAAAGATGTATCTGTTAGAGATAGATTTGAACAGATTCTGAATGTAAAAGCAGAATTTTATTCTTCATTTGAAAGCTTTTTAGGTCTAGTTTAACTATTTAACCATTTAACTAGTTAACCAATTCCCGCCAAAAAGCTTTGGCGGGTCCGCCATGATGTTTGACGGAAACCAAAACAAAATGAACAACCTACTCTTCGGCAAAAAATTAGAAAACGAATTTTCCTGGTCAAAATCCAGGGACGCTATTTTTAGAACCTGCTTGAGGCAGTATTATTTTAATTATTACGGGAGCTGGGGCGGATGGAAATTAGACGCGCCTAAAAGAACCAGGGACTTATATATTCTTAAAAAACTCCAGAGCCGGTATATGTGGATTGGGAGTGTCGTCCATTCTACCATTGAAAGGAGTTTAAAAAATCTTTCCCAGGGCATAAGACCTTTATCGGAAGATAAAATTATTGGTATCACGTTAGATATGATGCGGACGGATTTTGCTTCTTCCAGGAGAAAACTTTACCGCCAGAACCCCAAAACCCTGGCTTTATTTGAACACGAATACGACGTTGAAATCGGTAACGCCGAATGGAAGGAAATCGCCGGCCGGGTGGAGAGGTGTCTCGGCACTTTTTATAATTCTATTTTGTATAAACATCTTTACGATATGCCGAAGGAAAACTGGCTGGAAACAGAGGAATTATCGTCTTTCATTTTGAATGGGACCAAGGTTTTTGTAGTGCTGGACTGCTTTTATCAAAGTGGCGATGAGTATTTTATTGCCGACTGGAAGACCGGTAAGCTTGATGAAGAAGACGTTAATATCCAGCTTACCTGTTACGCCTTATACGTTAAAAGAAAATGGGGAGTAGATTTTAGTAAACTTAACGTGACGGCTTTTAATCTTAACGAAGATCGGAAGAGCACACGTCTGAACTCCAGTCACCGCTCATTTTCT
>CAZDKO010000003.1:0-66343 GCA_964506075.1 uncultured bacterium | reverse complement strand
CTCCAAAATCCAATTGCGTTTGTACTGCTTCTTCAGGTGATAAAAAAATTTTTGAACCGTCAATAAGAGATTTAAAAGTTACCCCGGTTTTATCCAGCTCGCACAACGGAGCCAGGCTAAAAATTTGATACCCGCCGCTATCCGTCAGAATCGGCCCATCCCAGCACATAAATGAATGAAGCCCCCCGGCTTTTTTCATCAAAGCCGGCCCCGGCCGCCAGAAAAGATGAAAAATGTTAGATAAAATAATTTGAATTCCAATATCTTTTAATTCATCCGGGCTCATAGATTTAACCGTCGCCTGTGTCCCTACAGGCATAAAAACCGGCGTATTTATTTTTCCGTGTAGCGTTTCCAGAACAGTCGCTCTGGCCGAGGTATTTTTATCAGTATGAATTAGACTAAAAGACATAATTAGAATTTGGTTAAATGATTAAAAAGTATATAGTCGTTGGTCGTTAGTGTTTAGTCGTTAGTTGTTAGCGTCCACTAAATACTAGATACTATTCACTAACGACTATTTATCGTTCACCAATCACCAGTTAAACAACCGGATAACTATTTCAATAACAGCATCGCATCCCCATAACTATAAAAACGATATTCACGTTTAATCGCCTGGGAATAAGCGTTAAATATATCCTCCCGGTTCAAAAAAGCGCAAACCAGAAGGAATAAAGTAGTTTTAGGAAGATGAAAATTAGTAATAAGTCCTTCTACAATTTTAAATTTGTAACCGGGACAAATAAAAAGATTAGTAACGCCTTTACCGGGTAAAATCTCTTTGTTTTCATCGGCTAAGGTTTCCAGAACCCGCACCGTCGTCGTTCCTACCGCAATTATGCGCTGTTTATTCCGGCGGGCTTCATTTATCTTATGAGCCGCCTCCGGAGAAAGATAAAAAGACTCTTCTTCCATTCTATGGTCAGTTAAATCTTCCTTTCTTATCGGGCTGAAAGTCCCCCAGCCTACATTCAAGGTAAGAAAAGCAAGATCAATCCCGAGTTTTTTAAGTTTCTCAATAAGTTCCGGGGTAAAATGTAGTCCGGCAGTAGGGGCAGCAACGGCTCCTTCTGAAGAAGCAAAAACTGTCTGATAACGATAGCTGTCAATTTCTTCCACTTCTCTTTTTATATACGGAGGAAGAGGAATTTCTCCCAGTTCCCATAATATTTTTTTAAGCCTACCGGAAGCGGCAAATTTTAAAATAATTTTCCCGTTTTCTTTTTTTTCTACAATTTCGGCCGCCAGTTGACTTTTTTTAAAACAAATGTTCATTCCGCACTTTAAACGCTTACTGCCTTTGGCTAAAGCTTCCCATAAATTTTTATCCAGTTCCCGAAGAAGCAGTATTTCTATTTTACCTCCGGAAATTTCTTTTTTAGCTTTTAAGCGTGCCGGAATCACCTTCGCATCATTTAAGATTAAAAGGTCACCCGGCTGTAAATACCGGACCAGGTCTTTAAAGACGCTATGTTGAATCTTCCCTTTATAAACAACCATTAATCTGGCTTCATCCCGCTGACCGGAAGGATATTGAGCAATTAATTTTTCAGGCAAATGATAGTCATAATTAGTTAACTTTAACATTTCAATACCTTTTCTCTATTTGTATTCCATAATAATAAAAATCAAGAATTTCATCAAAACTAAAGCCCCGAAGAGCCATACCTCTGGCTCCCCATTGACAAAATCCGACTCCGTGTCCCCAACCTTTACCCCTAAATTCTAAGTTCCCGCCTATCTTTTTTATTTTGAAATTAGTGCTTCTGATAACATCCGGACCTAAAATCAGCCTTAAATCATTACTCTTAATAATGGTTTTTCCCCGGCTATGAATAACCATTACTTTTCTTATTCGTCCTGAAGGGCTTCTTTCAATTGGTTTAATATTAATAATCTGGCTGAAATTATATCCGTGGCGGCGAAAATTCTGGGTTATTTCCCGTAAACTGAGTAATCTATTCCAGTAAAGATGGGGGGAATCCTGACAGTAAGAACATTCACGAATTCTAAGATACGGGATATTTTTATCACTCCAGACGTTACGGGGATTTTCCGTAGAGCCGCCGCAAGTGGCATGATAGTAAGCAGAGATTACCTCCCCGTCATAAGTTAAAATCATTCCCCTGGTTTCATCTATTACCTCTGTCAAAATCGGGTCTTCACTTAAGAATCCAGCGTAGACCTGTGATAAAACATTGTTGGTCAAATGGTAATCATTATTAAATTTTTCTATCATATTGTATAAAGCGAAAGTCCGGGCAATAATGGCCTGGGCCTTAAGTGCTTCCCGGGGCCACTGTGGTGAAACCTCATGTTTTAAAACTCCGTAAAGATAATCTTCTAAAGGAAGCTCATTAACTATCAATAAATTATTATTTCGACGCAGACATTTAATCCTCCCCCGATATTGTCTTTTACCGACAATTATGATTCCAGAAGCCTGCGGTTCTATGTTAATTCCCGGTAAAGTCACCTTTACTCCATCCAGATTTAGACCTTGTGTCGTTGTTTTTATCTGGAAATCCCGGAGAAAGGGTTTACTCATTAATTCTTTTTGTGTTTTGTCATTACGGATTATTACGGGGCCGGAACAAGAAACAGAGATTTGTTTAATCCCCTCTAAAACCTTAACGCGAAGATAATATTCCTCACCGGCGTAAGCAGGTAAAACATTTAAGAAAATGGTCAAAGTCACAATTATAAATTTTTTCATTTTCTATAAAAAATAAGCCAAAGTATTAACGAAATAATAACACTAACTAAAATACTGGTTGAAAGAGGAAAATAAAAAATAAAATTTTTGTTTTTTATCAGAAAATCACCCGGCAATTTGCCTAAACAAGGAATCTTATGGGCAACGATGAAGATTAATCCCAGAATAATTAACCAGATACCGACGAAAATTAAAATTTTACCAGCCTGAATAAACATAATTAAAAATTTCACTTGTTAATATTTTTATGGCCCCCCGTTTTATTTTTCCTCATTGCCTGCTGTGCTTTGCGGGTCTCCTCTGCCTCTTTTATGCTGGGTTTGCAACCGCAGTAACGCTGATGGTATAAATTTGATTCCTTAATTTCCTTCCGATATCTATAAAAAAGAGGACGAAAATCCTCGTAAAAAAAATTTACTCTAAAATCCTGGCCGATATCTTCCCCCAAATTTCTGATTAAGGCATGTTTCTGATAAGGGCTGACTAAAAGGGTGGTGGTAAAATAATCAAAATCCAAATCCTGGGCTATTTTAGCCGTCTTAACCAGTCGATCTTCATAACATAATAGACAACGCTCTTTATTAAAAATAGAAATCTCCGGAGAGACTGCCAAACTTTCATCAAAGATGACGTCAAAATTCCTTTCTGTTCCATACTGGGCCAGTGCTCCCCGCCTCTTCTCGTATTCTTCCTTAGGCCAGATGTTCGGGTTATACCAGAAGCCGGTAATAGCAAATCCTTTTTTTTCTAAAAGTTTAAATACAGGAATACAGCAGGGCGCACAGCAGATATGAAGCAATATTTTAGGCGTAATCATTACCAAAGTTTCGGTTGGGATCCTGAATCATTTGTATATTTAAGATGGGCATAAGCGAGGGCTGTTGCCCGACGACCATTAGGGGTCCGTTTAATAAATCCTTCCTGGATAAGATATGGCTCATATACTTCTTCAATGGTAGAACTTTCTTCTCCTACGGCTATAGCGATATTATTCAAACCAACCGGGCCGCCTTTAAATTTCTCTATAATTACCTTTAGAATCCGCTTATCCATTTCATCCAACCCCCGTTCGTCCACTTCCAGCATTTTAAGTCCCAAAGTGGCAATATCTTGATCTATCACTCCTTCTCCCTTAACCTGAGCATAATCCCGGATTCTCCTGAGCAGTCTATTGGCTATACGGGGGGTTCCCCTAGAACACTGGGCAATCTTCCAAACTCCTTTTTTATCAACGGGTATTTTTAGAATTTTTGCTGAACGGATGATAATTTCGCTAATCTCATCCTGACTGTAAAATCCCAGGCGGCTTACTACTCCGAACCGGGAACGAAGAGGTGAAGTAATTGAACCAGCTCGGGTGGTCGCTCCGATTAAAGTAAAAGGGGAAAGATTCAATTTTACCGAGCGCGCCTGAGGCCCTTTATCAATCATAATATCCAGGGTAAAATTTTCCATAGCTGAATAAAGATATTCCTCCACCGGCCGACTCAAACGGTGAATTTCATCTATAAAAAGCACATCTTTCTTATCTAAATTGGTAAGAAGCCCAGCTAAGTCACCGGCTTTCTCCACTGCCGGTCCAGAAGTAGCTTTAATTCCCACCCCCATCTCATTAGCAATAATATAAGCCAAGGTGGTTTTCCCTAATCCCGGCGGTCCGTAAAGAAGAACATGGTCCAGAGCTTCTTCGCGTTTAGTCGCGGCGGTAATAAAAACAGAAAGATTGTCTTTAATTTTATCCTGACCGACAAATTCATCCAAATTTTGCGGCCGAAGAGTCGCATCGAATTCACGGTCCTCATCATATAAATCAGGTGCGGTTACCCTGTCTTCCATCGCCTTAAACCTCTAAATTTTCTTTAAAGCTTCTCGAATTAACGATTCTAAATTATCAATGGATTTTTTCCTTAGATCTTTAATCGCCTTTTCTGCAGGCATTCTTTTATAACCTAAAGAAATTAAAGCCTGGATGGCATCTTTTTCTAATAGAGAACCGGGGCCATCAATTTTTTCAATATCGCTTTCTCCACTAATAGAACAAAGATCTTTAGAACGGTTACGAAGTTCAAAAATGAGTCTCTCGGCAATCTTTTTGCCTATTCCCGGTATCCGTATCAGTTCAGAGATATTTTCCTCATTAACTATTTGAATCACCGCTTCTACCGATAAACTGGATAATAACGTCAAAGCCAGCCGCGGTCCAATTCCCGAGATAGAATTAAGAAGATTAAAAAATTCTTTTTCTTTGGCCGTATAAAAGCCATACAGTTCCCAGCTATCTTCTCTAATATAAAGAGAAGTCAAAAGCTTTATCTGGCAGTCAGGGTTTCCTAATTTTGCAAAAGTGGAGAGAGGAATATTAATTTTATATCCGATACCGTTAACTTCTACGAGACAAGAAGTAGGCCGTTTCTCTTTAAGAGAACCTTCAAGATACTCTATCATCTTTTAAAATTAGGTTGAGAAAGCGAATGAAAATAACACACCGCTATAGCCAGGGCATCTGCGGCATCGTCTGGTTGAGGAATCTCTTTTAAATCACAAATAATGTTTTTTACCATATATTGAACCTGAGGCTTGGAGGCCCGTCCTCTTCCTACGGTAGAAAGTTTCACTTCTAAAGGAGTAAATTCTTTAATTTTTAATCCTTTGCTCACTACCGCTAGGATAGCTACACCCCTGGCCTCACCGACTTTTAAAGCCGTCTTTACGTTCTTAGCAAAGAAAAGCTTTTCTAAAGCCACTACTTCGGGTTTAAATCTGTCTATTATTTTTCCTAATTCTTGATAAATAATTTTCAAACGATCGGGGTGTGATTCGTTGGATTTGGTCACTATACATCCGTAATTTATTAATCTGGGCTTGTTTCTATCAATTTCAATGAGGCCATATCCGGTTCTGGCTAAACCCGGGTCTAATCCTAAAATGCGCATTTTTTAAAACCTTTATTGCTTCCCTAATTTCTCTAAAATTTCATTGGAAATATCAAAATTAGCATAAACGTTTTGAACATCATCATGTTCTTCCAGGGCATCCACCAATTTTAAAATTTGTTCAGCTTCTTTTTCTTCCAGTTTAACCGTCGTATGAGGATCCATGACTATATCCGCCAGGGTATATTTTATATTTTTTTCGTCAAATTTTGCCTTAACCTTCTCAAAATTTTGCGGTAACGTAAGCACTTCATAACTATCTTCAGTTGTTCTGACATCCTCTGCCCCGGCATCAAGAGCTATTTCTATCAATTCTTCTTCTAAAATAGATTTTTTTGGAACCGCAATAATTCCTCTTTTCTGAAACATCCAGGCCACGCAACCGGAAGCCCCTAAATTCCCTCCGGCTTTACTAAAAATATGTCTGATTTCTGTAGCCGTCCGATTTTTATTATCGGTAAGAATTTCTATTATCATCGCTACTTTTCCCGGTCCATACCCTTCGTAAATCAACTCCTCATAAGAAACACCCGGTAATTCTCCGGTGCCGCGTTTAATCGCCCTGTCAATATTATCGTTGGGCATATTGGCGGCTTTGGCTCGTTCAATCGCTACCCGGAGTCTCGGATTGGTCTCTGGTACACCATCTCCTTGACGGGCCGATACGGTTATTTCTTTGATTAATTTCGAAAAAAGTTTTCCCCGCCGGGAATCAGTAATTGCTTTTTTATGTTTGATACTCGCCCATTTTGAATGTCCGGACATTTTTACTACTCCTTCTTTTCTTTTCTTTTTTGATATTCTTCAATTTTTTCCTGTGAGACTTTGGGCGGAACCTCTTCATAATGAGAAAAATCCATAGAATAAGTCCCTGTCCCTTGAGTAAGAGATTTTAAATCTGCCGTGTATTTATACATCTCTGCCAGAGGCACATGAGCTTTTATTGTCTGTTTCCCTCCTTCCATCTCCACCCCCATTATTTTACCCCGGCGGCTACTTAAATCTCCGGTGATATCTCCGAGGTATTTATCTTCGGCATTGACCCTTACTTCCATTATTGGTTCTAAAAGCACTAAACCAGCTTCCGTGACCCCTTTTTTTAAAGCCATAGAACCAGCAATTTGAAAAGCCATATCTGAAGAGTCTACCGGATGATATGAACCATCACAAATGGTCACCCTGACATCAACGATAGGATATCCAGTTAATACCCCTTCTTTCATAGCTCCGAGAACACCCTTTTCAACTGCCGGGATATATTTTCCCGGGACAGCTCCGCCAAAGATTTTATTTACAAATTCAAACCCTCCTCCTTGAGGCAGAGATTCTACTTCTAACCAGACGTCACCATACTGTCCCCGGCCACCGCTTTGCCGCTTGAATTTTCCCTGAACCTTAGCTTTGCCTTTTATTGTCTCTCTATAAGCAATCTTGGGTTTCTCCAAGTTCACATCCACTCCATACTTCCTTTTTATTTCTTTAACCACCATTTCTAAATGTAATTCACCTAATCCTTCAATGATGGTCTGTCCGAATTCCTGGTCAATGTGATATTTAAAAGTGGGGTCCTCGCTCATTATCGTAGAAAAAGCCATACCCATTTTCTCCTGGTCTTTTTTCTCCTTCGGGGTAACGGCAACAGAAGCAATCGGCTGAGGAAATTCTATAAAAGCAAACTGCACTATTTTTTTAGGGTCGCAAAGAGTATCCCCGGTTCTGGTGTTTTTTAATTTTGTTAAAGCGACTATATCTCCGGCAACGGCCTGGACGGTATCATTTCTCTGTTTACCCAGCATAAAACAAACCTGTCCGATTTTTTCTTTGTGGTTTTTATTGATATTTAACACATCCATCCCCGATTTTAACTCCCCGGAAATAATCTTGGCGTAAGCCATCTCTCCCACATGGGATTCCACGAATGATTTAAATACCAGAGCAGAAAAAGGAGACTGCGGAATTACTTTCTCCTGCTTCTTTTCACCGCTTTCAGAAATTACGGTAACATCTCTATCGGTAACGGACGGAGAAAAATTAGTTATTGCTTCCAGCAGACAATCTATCCCGATATCCTTTATAGCCGAACCGCAAAGAACAGGAAAAAACACCCTGTTCTTAACGCCTTTTAAAAGCGCCTGTTTAATCTTATTCTCATCTAACGTCTGACCTTCCAGATATTGTTCCATCAGGGCATCATCGGTTTCAACTATGGATTCAGTTAATTTCTGACTTAAAGATTGAACCTGCTCCTTGTTTTCAGGGGATAAATTGCTGCTACCGTAAATTTTTTTAGTTAATAAATTCACCACCCCGCTGAAATTTTCTCCGGAGCCTAAAGGCATAATCATCGGCGCTACATGTGAACTGAGCTGTTCTTTACACATCTTGCACACTTCATCAAAAGCAGCATTTTCCTTGTCCAGTTTATTTACAAAAAATATTACCGGCAGGTTCATCTGTTCCGCAAACTGCCAAAGCTTTCTGGTATAGACCTGGACACCGGACACACTATCAAGCACGATAAGCAGACTTTCAACAACAGGCAAAATTCTTCTCACTTCGGCTACAAAATCTGGAAATCCCGGGGTATCAATAAAATTTATTTTATATCCCTGCCATTCCAGAGGAAATATTTTAGAAAATATAGTCGTTTTTCTCTCTGTCTCCTCTGGCTCGCTATCAGCTATAGCCTTGGTTCCGTCTAACTTGCTTAAACGCCCGATAACTTTGGCATTATAAAGTAAACTTTCAATCAGGGAACTCTTCCCTGCACCTCCATGAGCGATAACCCCAATATTTTTGATTCTATCGGCTCCAACCATGCTTACACCTCACTGTTTATGTGGTGGGATAAATTCATAAGGATATTTTAGGTGTTATATATCCAGTAGAGCTGAATTATATCATACTGAATAGATGGTGTAAAGGAATTTCTCCTCTCCCTTTTATCTTTATTTATATATTTTATTCCAAATGCAATATCTATGGAAAGAAAATTTCCGGTGATTAAAAATTTATTGCCTAATAGGGCCTTTTAAGTTATACTTTGGGAGGAGAGGTGATTTATTTTGTCTATTTTAAGACGTTATGTACTCAAAGAATGGGCTGGAACCTTTGGACTTTCTATTCTGGTTTTCACCTTTGTGCTTTTCATTGGGAATCTTCTGAAATTAGCGGAATTAATAGTGAGTAAAGGCGCTGACTTCCTGGTTATTACCAAACTATTTTTTTTCCAGATGCCTTATCTCCTAAGTTATACCATTCCTATGTCTGTAATTTCTTCCACCTTAATCGCTTTTGGCCGTCTTTCAGCGGACAATGAAATTTTAGCTATCCGGGCCTCCGGAATCAAACTTTTCTCCATTATTATCCCTTTTATATTCACCGGCATAATCTTAAGTTTCTCTGCTTTAGCCATAAATAATTGCTTGTTACCCTACTCCTACTCTCAGGCTAAAAACATTATCAGAGAAATCGGTATACATCTCCCTCTTCTCCCGCAATTTGACGAATCCGTGGTCATAGATAATTTTAAAAACTATAAAATATATATCGGCCGGGTAGAAAAGCAACACTTGAAAGACCTAACTATAATTTTCAGTCCCCCTGATAAACCAGATTCCCAGGTTATTTTTTCAGCTAAAGAAGGAATGATTAGCACTCCAAAAGATAAAAACGCTGTTTTAATAGAACTCCGGAAAGGTTCTATTCATGAATTAGACACCAAAGACCGCCAGAAATACCGTAAAATAAATTTTACCCGGCACACTTTAACCATGCCGTTAACAATCAATTTTAACTCCCAGAAGAAACTAAAAGAAATGAGTATAGGAGAATTGATAGCCTCATTGCGGCGAAGCAGGTATATTCTGGAACGGTATCCGCTGTTTACTGAAATCCATAAAAAAATTTCCCTTTCTTTTTCCTGCCTGGTATTTTTCCTTATCTCTATTCCCCTGGGAATCCAGACCAGAAAAGCGGCCAAATCCACTAATTTCGGCCTGAGTCTTCTTTTAATTGTTATCTACTATCTCTGTCTCGTCGGAGGCAAAGCCCTGGGAGAAAAAGGAATATTTCCGCCGTATTTAGCTATGTGGCTACCTAATATTCTTCTGGGAAGTGCAGGCATCATTCTTCTTTATCGTCTGGAGGTAAAATAATGACAATTATACATCGCTATATAACCAGACGATTCATAACCTGGAGTGTTTTTTTTATATTAGTTTTTATATTCCTATACGAAATAATTGATCTGTTTGAGCATCTGGATGATTTCATTACGGCCAAAGCTAATTTTAAAATCATATTGTCTTATTATTTTTTATTTATCCCTCCCATTCTGGTCCGGATTATCCCTGTAGCGCTTTTACTGAGCACCTTATTTGTTCTGGGATATATGAGTCGCACTAATGAAATCACCGCTCTAAAAGCATGCGGGGTCAGTCTATATAATCTTATCCTTCCAATCATGAAATTAGCCCTAGTTTTTTCATTCTGCGTCTTTCTCATTAATGAAACTATTGTTCCCAACAGTTTTTCTAAGTTAGACACCCTTAAAGAAGACAACTGGACCCAACCGAAACTCTCTAAAATTTTCCATAACGTAACATTTTATGGTTCTGAACGTAAATTTTATTATCTTAAAACCTTTAATTACCCGGAAAAAACCATAGAAGGAATACTCGTATTAGAATACTATCCTAACCGAACTATTAAATTTAGAATAGACGCTGAGAAAGGCTTCTGGAAAGATAATATCTGGACTTTCCAAAATGGAATCATCCGATATTTTAATGAGCAGGAACGATTAGATAAGGAAGAAGTATTTAAAGAAAAAAAGATATATTATCGGGAAACGCCGGCTGATTTTCTCAGACAACAGAAAAAATTAGAAACAATGAGTTTTTTCACCCTGGCAAAATACACTAAATATTTAAAAGAGAACGGTTTTCATCCTCATCAGGAACTGGTTGAAATACAGTACCGTCTGGCTTTTCCTTTGATCAGCTTCTTTATAATTTTACTGGGGATCCCTTTTTCTCTACAAATTAACCGTGGCGGACTTCTTTATAGTGTCGGAATTTCTCTGACCTTATGCCTTTTCTATTACGCCTGTATATCCCTGGCGCTGGCTTTAGGGAAACAAAGAGGATTTCCGCCTTTTCTCTCCGCCTGGTCGGCCAATATCATTTTTGGCGGGATCGGTCTTTTACTTTTAAAACGCACTCCCCAATAAAATTTATCACCCGTCTAACGCTTATGCCTTAAACTTTGATACCCGACTCTCTGCCTGCCCCCGTGCTTAGTTTTGTATTAACAAAAAACTATGGGGGACACTGATTTTACGTCCCCATCTCCCAGGATATTAAATATCTCTCCTGCTCTTTGGTCAGGGTATCTATTTTTATACCCATACTTTTCAGTTTCAATGAAGCGACCTTTTTATCAATTTCGACAGGGACGGCGTATACTTTCTTACTTAAAGAATCCGCATTTTTAACTAAATACTCTACGGATAAAGCCTGATTGGCAAAAGACATATCCATAACCATAGCCGGATGTCCCTCAGCCGCAGCCAGATTAATCAACCGTCCTTCGCCAAGCAAATTAATTCTTTTACCGCTTCGGAGAGTATATTCTTCAATAGAATTTCTAACAGTCCTTTTCCTTTTAGACGTTTTTTCAAGAGCCTTTATATCTATTTCTACATTGAAATGTCCCGCATTAGCTAAAATTGCCCCGTCTTTCATTAATTTAAAATGTTCTTCCCTTAAAATACTGGTATCTCCGGTTGAAGTAACAAAAACCTCTCCGATTTTAGCCGCTTTACTCAGAGACATAACCTGATATCCATCCATCGCGGCCTCAAGTGCTCTGACAGCATCCACTTCAACAACAATTACCTGAGCTCCCATCCCTTGAGCCCGACGGGCAATACCTCTACCGCACCAGCCATAACCGCAAACCACAAAGTTACATCCGGCCAGAAGAATATTAGTCGCCCTTAAGATTCCATCAATAGTACTTTGACCGGTTCCGTAGCGGTTATCAAAAAGATATTTAGTCTGGGCATCATTAATAGCTATAATGGGATACCCTAAAACCTTATGGCTCTCCATACTACGAAGTCGAATCACACCTGTAGTTGTCTCTTCTGTTCCACCGATTATATTTCCAATCAGATTTTTCCTCTCAGAATGTAAAGTAGAAACTAAGTCGGCGCCATCATCCATAGTAATGTGTGGTTTTACCGATAGAACACTTTGAATGTGCTCATAATAAACCTTTTTATTCTCTCCATGAATGGCGAAGACCGGAATGCCGTTATCCTTAACTAAAGAAGCAGCCACATTATCCTGCGTACTTAAGGGGTTAGAAGCACAAAGTCTGACTTCTGCACCCCCAACCTTTAATACTTCCATTAAATTGGCCGTTTCCGTGGTAACATGTAGACAAGCAGAAATTCTCATTCCCTTAAGAGGTTTTTCTGCGGCGAATCTTTTTTTAATCAACTGTAAAACCGGCATAAATTCCCGCGCCCACTCAATTCTGAGTTTTCCTTCTCTGGCTAATTTTATGTCCGCAATATCGTAATTCAACTTTTTCTCCTTTCCAATTCTGATGTTAGTCAATTATCTAAAGGTTGCGTATAGAATTAAATAACCTGATAAAATTTTCTCTCACCAAAAGCATAAATTATAACCCTGCTTCTTTCCTTAAAATCTGAGCCAGGTCAGTTATTTCCCAGGTAAAACTATCTTCGGTCCGGCCGAAATGTCCATAACAAGCTGTCCGGCGATAAATCGGTCTTCTTAAATCAAGTTTCTCTATAATACCACGTGGAGATAAATCTACATTTTTACGAATTATTTTCATAATCATATCTTCGGGGATCACACCGGTATGGAATGTATTAATAAATAAAGAAACCGGCTGTACTTCTCCTATAACATAGGCAAGCTGAACTTCACATCTTTCCGCTAAACGGGCCGCCACAATATTTTTAGCCAGATACCGGGCTATATAAGAAGCCGAACGGTCAACTTTAGTCGGATCTTTCCCCGAAAAAGCCCCTCCCCCATGAGCGGCCATCCCTCCGTAAGTATCCACAATAATCTTCCGACCGGTCATTCCCGTATCGCTTTGAGGCCCTCCGATTTCAAATTTACCGGTGGGATTGATATGATAACGAATTTTCTTATCCAGCATCTTAGCGGGAATAATTTTTTTTATTACTTCTTCTATAATACCTTCATGAAGCTTCTTCTGTTTCTTTGGGGGGGACATTTCCCGGGTATGCTGGGAAGAAATAACCGCATCCGTTACACTCACCGGTTTGCCATTTTCATATTTTACCGTAACCTGGGATTTACCGTCCGGACCAAGATAAGGAAGTATTTTATTTTTACGTACGGCGGCTAACTTTCTTACTAACTTATGCGCCATCATAATCGGAAAAGGCATAAGTTCTTCCGTTTCACGGCAGGCATAACCCACCATCAAACCCTGGTCACCGGCACCTCCACGGTTAACACCCTGGGCTATATCTGGCGATTGCCGGCTAATAGCATTGAGCAGCCCGCAGGTTTTATAACTAAACCCGAAATCAGGATTGGTATATCCTATTTCCTCAATGATTTTACGGACCAGAGGGGATAAATCCACATAAGACTTAGTAGTAATTTCTCCACCGACAATAAGTAACCCCATAGTCACAAAAGTTTCACAGGCAACTCTGCCCATCGGGTCATTTTTCATTATTTCATCAAGGACACCGTCAGAAATTTGATCGCATAATTTATCAGGATGCCCTTCGGTTACTGACTCTGAGGTGAAGATAAAATTCCTTTTCATTGCTTCTTTCTCCTTTCCTAAAGTTAACAGACTGGTTTAAAATAATCAAAAAATTTAAAGCGCGATATTAATGACAAGTCTTTACAAAATCATCCGGCTCAATCAGTTTTAAAATCAAGCACAGAATCCAGAGTGGCGTTTACTGATATTTATTATTGAACCGGCAAAAACAGAGATACTTTCCTGGACATTAGCCGATAAACCAATAATACAATCGCTAAGCTCTACATTCCTGGCTATAAAAACTTTATCCCAGAGAATACAACGGCAGAGTCTGGCCCCTTTTTTCACTATGGATTGATTACCCAATACCGTATATTCTGAAAGACTGGCATTTTTTTCTATACAACAGTTTGCACCAATTACTAAAGGGCCTTTTAATTTAGCCTTCTTATCAATCACAGTCCCCTTACCAACCCAGATATTTTTACCTATTTTTTTGCCGGGGATTTCCAAACCTACTTTCCCGTCTAAAATATCTGTATGGACCCGCCGATATTCCTGTAAATCTCCAATATCGCACCAGTAACCAGGCGCTTTATATCCAAAAATCGGCTTTTTCATTTTAACTAATTTAGGGAAAAGCTGATGGCCAAAATCATACTCTGAAGATTCGGGAATGTATTGAAAAATTTCCGGTTCCATAATGTAGATCCCGGTATTAACCCAATTGGTACATACGTCTTTCCACTGTGGTTTTTCAAGGAAGCGGTTGACTAAACCGTTTTCTTTAGTTACAACGACTCCGTAAGGAAATTTAGCATTCACTGCGGAAAGAACTATCGTGGCTAAAGCCTTTTTCCGCCTATGGAAAGCAACTGCCCTTTCCAAGTCGATATCAGTAACACCATCACCGCTTAATATAATAAAAGTCTCCTTAAAATGCCCCTCGACCTTTTTTACCCCCCCAGCCGTTCCCATAATTTTTCTTTCATATGAATAATTTATTTTCACTTGGGTCTTATTGCTTCGCTTTAAATAATTTGTAATTATCTCCGGCCGATAATGTAAATTAATAACAATTTCCTGAATATTGTTTTTTTCTAAAAGTCCTAACGTATGTTCAATAACCGGCTTATTAACCACCGGCAACATTGGTTTAGGCGATGTATAGGTTAAAGGACGCAGTCTTGTTCCTATTCCCGCCGCCATAACCATTGCTTTCACAAAATCCCTCCACTTATCAGCCAGCGGAATACCAGATGATAAATTTTCTTAAAGGTTCCGCTTTTTCACATTATGCTTGCGTCAATTTTTCTTTTAATAAATTTATTTTTTCTACCGGAGTAGGGTTTACCCCATTGATTAAAGCCAGATAAAAACTGACAAAATCTCCCAGAATGATTAAAGAAAAAAGCCTGGAGAGATACGATTTACCTTCTGAATCGATTTCCACTATCTTATGAGCACAGTCTTTAAGCAAAGACCCGGTAATTTCTATTCTGGTTTTATTTCTTCTATGGTCATCTTTATCTTTCAAAATAACAATAATAAAATTTTTATAAAAATCATTTTGTGCCTGCCAGCCAACTATTTCATTATGGTCAAGTTCAGGGAATGAATGATTAAAGGCAAGCATTTTGCTGTTTTCAGCCAATTGCGTCTTCCACCGATAAGCCACAGCAGAAGTTATATCAAAAGTTCCGTAAACAAGAGGAATATGTCCATATAATTTACCGGCGATATTTAAAGCTAAATTATCTCTATTCTCTTTATTTTCTATAGAAAACCGCCCGGTTAAAACATTAAGATTATCAATTGAATCTGAGATATAACTTCCCTGTTTGCCGATGAAATGCAGTTTCTCTAAAACCAGAAGAGGCGGGATTAGTAAATACCCCAGAGCTGTTCTGGGAGGGAATCCTGCCGGAATCGAAATAAGTGGTTTATTGTGTTTCTGGGCGAGTAATTCAAGCTCCCCGCCGGAAGTTACAGCGATAATTTTAACTTTTCTTTTGTAAGCTTCTTTATAAACAGCAAGGGTCTCTTCAGTGTTGCCCGAATAACTAATGATAAAGAGTAAAGTATCTTTATTAACAAAGTGAGGAAGACGATAATTTTGAACAACTTCAACGGGGATATCTATCTTATCCTGAAGATAGCTCTTTAGAACCAGACCACTTATGGCTGAGCCGCCCATCCCGGCAAAAACAATATTATTAACGTTCCGGAATCGCTTGGGGGGACGAAATATTTTACCCAAAGACCAGGCTTGCTGACACTGTCCCGGAAAATTAACCAGTGTTTCATACATGTTGTTTTTATCTAAAGTTTCAATTAAGCGACGGTCTATTTTTTTAATCTCCATTTTCCAGCTTGTATTTTTTCAATTTTTCTTTTAAAAATAAAGAAACTTCTTTCCCGGTAGAAAGTTTAAGCACGCTTTCTAAAATATTTTTACCTTCTTCTAAAGTGACAGAACGGATAATTTTTTTTACGGCTGGAATAACGACCGGACTCATACTGAACTCGTCTAACTCCATACCTACCAGAATAGGAGCAAAGTGCGGGTCTCCCGCCATTTCACCGCACATTCCCACTTTAATATTTTTTTGATGAGCGGCGTCTATCGTCTGTTTTAAAAGACGGATAATAGCCGGATGTCCGGGATTATAAAGGTAGGCAATACTTTCGTTAACCCGGTCAACAGCAAGCGCATATTGAATTAAATCATTAGTACCGATACTGAAAAAATCAGCTCCCTGGGCCAGTATATCAGCGGTAATAGCCGCTGACGGAGTTTCTATCATTATTCCTACTTTGATATTTTCATCAAAAGGAATACCTTCTCTTTTTAAATCTTCTTTGACTTCCGATAAAACTTCTTTAGCCCGGAGGAATTCTTCAAATCCGGAAATCATCGGAAACATTATTTTAATATTACCGTATTGACTCGCTCTGAGAATCGCCCGCAGTTGAACCTTAAATATATCTGGCCGCTCCAGGCAAAAGCGTATTGCCCGACAGCCCATGAACGGGTTCATCTCTTTAGGGACAGCAAAATGAGAAGAAAATTTATCACCCCCCAGATCCAGAGTTCGAATAGTTACGGGGAGGGGAGAAAATTTTTCTACCACTTTGAGGTAATTCTTGAAATGTTCTTCTTCGGTAGGCAGATCAACCCGATTAAGATAAAAGAATTCAGTCCGATAGAGTCCTATGCCTTCGGCTCCATGTTCCATAGCAGAAGATATCTCCTCCGGAAATTCAATATTAGCCAGCATACTAAACTGACGTCCATCCAATGTGCTGGCCGGCAATTTCCGGAATTTTGATAATTCTTTTTCTTTGACAATTATTTTTTCTTTTCTCTGTTTATAAAGTCCTATCTTCTCTTTAGTCGGCCTTAAAATTACTTCTCCGGCAGTACCATCGACTATAATGATATCTCCGTCTTTTACCTGCCAGGTAATATTTTGAAGACCGACTACAGCCGGAATTTCCAACGAACGGGCCATGATGGCAGTATGAGAGGTTCTCCCCCCGATATCAGTGGCAAAACCGATAATTTTTGTCTTATTCATCTGAGCTGTCTCTGAAGGCGAAAGGTCATAAGAAACAACAATCACTTCTTCTGTTATTGAACTTAATCCCCGGTCTTCTTTACCGGTGAGATTTTTCAATACCCGGTTCCCGACATCCTGAATATCACTGACCCTTTCTTTCAGGTATTCGTCTCCTATTTTAGGGAAAACACTGGAAATTTTCTCTAAAACCTGTATTACAATTTGTTCGACATTTGTTCTTTTCTTTTTTAACCCTTTGATTACTTCCTCAATAAACATCCGATCCTCTAAAAACAAAAGATGAGCGTCAAAAATATCAGCGTGTACACCGTCTAACTTCCTGGCAAGTTTGTTTTGAATATTAATTATTTCTTCTCTGGTTTTAATCAGTGCTTCTTCAAAACGGGCAATTTCACCGGGAATATCTTTCTCCTTAATGGAATAACGCGGAACAGACGAAACCCTGCTTTTCTCTAAAAGGTAAACTTTACCTATAGCCACTCCTGGTGAAGCAGCAATCCCCTTTAACAATTTTACCCTCCTAATTCTCTCCAAACTTATCAGTTAAAAGTTTTTCCAAAGCCTCTAGTGCTTCTTTTGCATCGTCGCCTTTAACCGTAATCGTTATCTTACTGCCCTGTTCGGCAGCCAGCATCATTAATCCCATTATACTTTTCCCGTTAACCCTTTCGCCGTTCTTTTCAATATACACATCTGAAACGAATTTATTAGCCGTCTGGACAAAAAGAGCGGCTGGCCTGGCATGAAGCCCCAGCTTATTGGTAATAATTATAACCTTTTCTATTTTCATTTTTTACCATTCATATTAGAATATCCGATTGGCACTTCACTTAACCGGCATTAATAAAAACCATTAATTCTCCGAATAAAATCAACATTAAAATAATCTTCGCCGGAGTAACTTTCAGAAGAAGTATATTTATCAAGATAAAAAGAAACACTATAAACAAGAAGTTCCATACCGGTCCGAGGTTAATTATTTCCCCTATATTGAACAGAGAGCAAGAAAAAGGGAGAATAACTAATACCACACCAAGCATAGCTACCCCGGCAGCCGTTAATACACTGATGAATCTTTGCACGTTTATTTTTTTCACAATTGAAACCATCTGGATACCGGACTGATATCCCTTAAAAATCCCCAGAAATCGAACGGCTAAATTAAAAAAATTGTAAATAAAGAAAAAAGAAAGTAAACTAACCACCAAAGCTAAAAATTTATTTCTATCCCAAAATAAAAATACAAAGCTAACCCCTAATAAAGCCGATAAAGGTCTCAATGTTGCCCAGAAAATAGTATCTCCCAAAGCACCCATCGGGCCCATAACCTGAATTTTTAAATTCTTTATTTTTTCCCGGTTGTTTTCCTTTCCGGCGGCGGCAATTTTTTCCTCTTCTTTAATAAGTATCCCGGCAATAGGGGCGGCGAAATAAGGATGGGTATTAAAACAGCTCAGATATTCCCACATAATTACCCTTCTTTGGTTTCCATCCTTATAAAGACGGCGAATTACCGGAAGCATCATGTAAGCCAGTCCAAAACCCAGGAGGCGTTCGGAATTTCTAACTGCCTGGACAAAAAATGAACGTAAAAAAACCTTAAATAATAAACCCCGCGAAATTGTTGTCGTTTTGTTATCTATATCCATAAGGCAAGAAATCCTAAAGCAATGAAAAAAGCAATAAAAAAAACAGGTAACGTTTTTTTCTTAACAAATAAATTAAAAAGAACAGCCAATCCTAAAACAGGCAGCATTCGCTCTGCCAGAATTAATCCCCGAACAATCAGGGGATTTGTAATTCTAAAAAGTAGTAAGGTAATTCGTAACCCTATGAAGGTACTGATAAAAATGAGTAAAAAAGAAAAGGTAAAAATGATAATTAAAGAAATCCAGTTAAAAATTTCAATCCCCCATAGTTTATTTTGTAACACGTACTTCTCGGTATGATGGATTAAATGGTCGTTTAACCTGTTCAATATTGTTTCACCCTTTTGGGCCATAAAACCAACTATGGTCCCTAGAAAAACTGCCACCGGAAGCAATCCCGGTTGAATACCCTGTCCTTGATAAATAAGCACCAGGCCAACGGTAAAAATCCCGAGAAGGGCTGTCCCTAAAGAAGGGTTAGCACCTCCAACCGGAAGTTTCCCTATCCAGATCAGCTGAAGAATTGTTCCGACCAAAAGCCCCGTTTGAACATCGCCTAAAGCTAACCCTATGATAGAACCGGAAAATAACGGCTGAGAAATAAGAATTTGCCCTACGGCTGTTGCATCTAAACTTAAAAATCCCCCGATAAGGGCTAAAATAAAAATTTCTTTAATCACTTTATTCCAAAAATCTCATTATGTCTTTTTTAGCGTCTGTAGGAACTGTTCTTACTTCTAATTCGATACCCCGGCTGGATAAATATTTAAAAGCCAAGACGTCATCTTCATCAACGGATATTGTTTCTAAAATGTGCTTTTTGCCAGGGCTAAAATGCATGGCTCCGATATTAACAGATTTTACCCTTACCCCTGAATCATAAAGTCTTACTAAATCACGCGGCTTGGTAAAAAGAAACAGCACCCTTTCCTTAGTGAACTCTGCTTCCTGAATCACCTGAGGCACTTCGTTAATGGATAGAATGGATATTTTAATATCCGAAGGAACGGCTATCTCTAAAAGTGTCCGGCGCATTTCATCAGCGGCTACTTCGTCATTACAAACAAAAATTTTTTGAATCCTCTGTTGCTTAACCCAGCCCTGAATGACCTGTCCGTGAATTAATCTGTCGTCTATCCTTATAAGAATTACAGCCATCCTTTATATTTTCTTCCTTTTATCGCGAAAAATCTCATCGGCCATTAAAATACTTTTCCGTCCGGTAGCTAAAGCCAGATTAGCCAGGTCTTCCAGGCCACAAAACTCATGATGTGTCGTTACTTCCAGAATTACCGGAAGATTCACTCCGCTGACCACTTTTATATTATATTTGTCGATAAAAGAGAGACTGACAGTAGCCGGACTCCCTCCGAAAATATCAATGAGAATTAAAATCCCGTTACCGGTATCCACTTTATTAATTGCCTCTTCTAATTTTTTTTCTAAATCTTTTATACCTTCCTTAGCATAGATAGCTACTGCCTCAACCTGCTTCAACGGACCGATCATCATTTGAGTAGTAGCAATAAGTCCTTCAGCCAGACCCCCGTGAGCAGCCACTACTATACCAACCATAATTCCCCCTGTATTAATTTTGTGTTTTACTTCTCATTCTATTTATTAAAAATTCGTTAAGCTGGCGAGCCGTATCGTGCCCCATTCGTTTTAGCCGTTCATTCAGTGCCGCCACTTCAACCAGAGTAGCAATATTTCTTCCCGGACGCACCGGGATAACAAGCTTTGGTATTTTAACTCCCAGGATAGAAATCACCTTCTGATCTAACCCTAATCTTTCATATTCTTTATCCTCTCGCCAGGGTTCTAATTTAACAACCAGATCAATCCCTTTACTGTTTCTAATTGCCGCCACGCCAAAAATAGTACGAATATCAATAATACCGATTCCCCTGATTTCCATATGGTGCTTAATAAGTTTTGAACCTCTTCCCAATAAACCTTTCTCTGCCAGTTTAGTAATACGAACAAAATCATCAGCCACTAAGCGATGCCCTCTGTCTATTAACTCTAAAGCCGTTTCACTTTTCCCCACCCCTGTATCTCCCAAAATTAAAACCCCTGCGCCGAAAACGTCAAGCAGTGTACCATGGAGAGTGATCTCTTGGCTGAATCGATCTTCCAGATAATTGGTGACGATACTTATTAATTTGGTGGTAGGAGTTTTGGAAAGTAAAAGCGGGATTTTTTTCTTATCCGCCATCTCCCGGAAGTAAGGACATATTTTTAGATTACGGGAAATTATAAAACAAGGGATACGGCTGTATCTGAATATTCTTTCAATTCTTTCCTTATGCGTTTCTTTTTTTAAATTACGAATCTGCGTTAATTCAGTTAAACCAATTATTTGAATTCTTTCGGAAGGAAAATAAATAAAATTCCCCGTAAGAGCCAGACCTAAACGATTAAGATCTGAAACGTTAATTTTTCGGGTAAGACCGTCTTTCCCGGCAATAATTTTTAATTTTAAAACTGTATTTGTATCATCTATGATCTGGGATACAGTCACAAATTTTTTCATCATTTCTCCTTAAAATTAAGCCGGATAACGCTTATCCTCTCGTTTAATAATATTTATTAACTCTCCCGCGTCCTTAGCTTCCTGTAAAGCCCGGCGGAAATTTTTATCTTTTAAAAGACGGGAAATTCTGGCTAAGGCTTTCAGATGGTCTCCAACCGAATCTGCCGGAGCGAGAATCAGAAAAAATAAATGTACCGGGGCCCGGTCTAAAGAAGCATAATCTATTCCCTGCATAGACCGGCCAAAAGCAGCGATAATATGCCTGACCGCATCAGTCTTCCCATGAGGGATGGCAATACCCTGTCCTATTCCGGTACTCCCCAGAGATTCTCTTTCCAGGAGTGTCTTAACTACTTTTTCTTTATCTTTTGCCTTAATCTCTTTGGCTTTAATCAAAAGCTCAACCAATTCCCAGACAACTTCTTTTTTATCTTTTGATACCAGATTATCTTCTATCGCTTTTTCACTTAAAAAATCCATTATTTTCATAAATCATCTCCATTCATTTTAAAGGGTTTTAATATTAAGTGTTTAACAGTGTAACTCTGCGGTTCTTAAGACAAGGTGAATTTTTCTCCTAAATAAATTTCTCGCGCTTTCTTATTCTCCACCAATTCATGGGCACTGCCAGAAATAAGAACTCTGCCTTGATACATTATGTAAGAACGATCGGTAATGGAAAGTGTCTCACGAACATTGTGGTCGGTGAGAAGAACTCCCAGCCCCTTTTCTTTTAATCTATTAATAATCTGCTGAAGTTCGGAAACAGCAATCGGATCAACTCCTGAAAACGGTTCATCCAAAAGAATAAATGAAGGTGAGGTAACTAAAGCCCGGGTAATTTCAAGTCTCCTTCGTTCTCCTCCGGAAAGAGTATAAGCCGGCTGTTTGGCAAGATGAGCTATTTTTAATTCGTCAAGCAGTACTTTTAAACGTCTTTCCCTTTCTCTTAAACTTAAATTCAAAGTTTCTAATATACCCATAATATTTTCTTCCACACTTAATTTTCTAAATACAGACGGCTCCTGAGGTAAATAGCCGATTCCTCTCCTGGCTCTTTCGTACATAGGTAACCGGCTGATTTCCTGACGGTCAAAGAAGATTTCTCCTTCATCGGGTTTAATTTCTCCTACAATCATATAAAAAGTTGTCGTTTTCCCGGCGCCGTTAGGACCTAAAAGGCCAACTACTTCTCCTTTACTAACCTCAATACTCACCTTATCCACTACCCGGATAGAACCATAAGACTTAACCAGCCCTGTTGTTCTTAAGAGATGTTTTCTCAAAGGGTCTTTTATTTCCTTTTCCTGTTCCGGGAAACTTTTGGGAAGATCGAAATTTAATTGTTCCATGTATTTACACTTAAAATATAGGAGCCAGAGGGTTTTCTCCCTTTTGAGGAAAAACTACCCCTTCAACTTTATTTTTTATAATGACTCTCTGTTCTTCAATCAGGAAAACAATAATTTCACCGCTAAATTTTTGTTGACCGCGTCTTAATTCAGGATTGCCCCGAAGAGTAACTTTTTGCTGAGGAGTGAATTCATAAACAGCTTCTTCACATACGCCTTCATTTTGTCCCTGACGAATCTTCACTTCGCCTTTAGCTATAAGTTTACTAATCTGCTCATTTTTTTTATCAAAAATAACCTGTAATTCCCGACATTCTAAGATACCGTCCGATTGAGACGCTTTCACTTTTCCAAGAAAAACAGCTTTATTTTGATCTAAATTAATTTCCAGACTATCGGCGTTAATTATGGTGGGGGAACTTTCCTGTCCGGTAACCATCTTAGTCTGACCGAAAACTATTTTAGAATACACACTAAAAAATACGAACATTAAAATACCACTTAAGAAAACCTTAACATATTTTTTATTTTTATTTTTATTCATTTTAATCTCTCTCCAGTTTAAGAGGAAAAGTTTTATTCCCTCCATAAACTTCTGCTTTAATATTCTTTTTAAAAATAATTTTTTTGAGTTCAGGAAGAATTTCTACTCCTTGAGCGTTAATGATTAAATTTTGACTGGTAACTTTTACTTTATCGTTGGTAATAATTTTTTTTTCAGAAGCAATCCAATCTAACTTCTGGGTACTAAAATTCTCCCCGCGGTCGGTAGCCCCCATAACATTTCCCTCCAGATGGACTGTTTTATCAACATTACTAAAATAACCGGAATCAGCTTTAACGTCCAAAACTTTCTTCTCTTTATCATAGAGGTTTATTTTAACGTCTTTTAAACGCACTAACCCTTCACTGGAAAATTCAGCTGAAGCGGCTTTAATATCCCATTTTTTTTGTCCTTCTTCCGTTTCGGTAAGAAAGAATTCTTTTGTTTCCTGAAGTTGTTCAGGTTCGCTGGTTTCTGAATTGGAGGCGAATAAGGGAAGAGTAACCAATAAAAATGCGGTCAAACTGGAAATAACAAACAAAGACAAATCAATATCTTTTTCTTGAAAATTCATTAAATCTCTAACCTTTCTTAAAATAATCTTTTACAGTTCTCCGATATCTTCTATTTTTTTCTTTAAAGAGGCGATTTTTTCTTTATCATCGGGAGAAATACCGGTAAAACACATCCCCACATTATAACGATTTCTATCTTCTTTAAGCTTACTGATCCAGACAACCCGCGCCTGGGCCCGGATAGAAGCCGGAGTGGTTGGGAGAATAACCTCTAAATCCAGATGGCTATCAACCGGAACAAGTTTTCTTAACTCTATCAGTAACCCGCCGAGACTGATATTTTTTGTAAAGGAAGTGCCGGTATCCATAATTATGGCAGAATTTTCATCCAAACTGATTTCATAACGACAAGGAGCGTGATAAGATATTCTTTCATCTTTCCTTCTTTCCTGTCCCATATAATATTCTTCCATATTACCTCCCCCTTCAGCTAAAACTGCTTACTCTAATTACAAAATTCTATTCTACTTAGAGTCTAATATTTTACTATACTTCCTGCAGATAAAGTTTCTTTACAATTATGGGGCTCTGTTTTTTCTGGAATTTTTTTTAATTATCAATCTTCCAGCGCTGATGGAACCATACCCATTCTGATGGGTAATTATTGATATATGTTCCTATAATTTTATTACATTTAGCCGTATTTATCAAGAACGCTTCTTCTTTATTATCACTTACAGAAAGTTCAATGGGATTCTCAATGACGATAAGATGACGATTCCCTTTTTGCCACCGAATAAAACCAGGAAGAATAGAGGCCCCGGTTTTAGTGGCGATAGAAACAACTCCCGTAGGAGTAAAAGCGGTTTTACCTAAAAAATCTACCAGAACTCCTTTGGTGCCGGTATTCTGGTCAGACAGTATTCCGACAAATTCATTATTTCTGAGGCTGCGAATAATTCCTCTTAAAGAATCCTGGCGGGAAATAACATTAACCCGCATTTTAAGTCTTAGATTATTTAAAAGATTATCTGTTTTATCATAATATAATTTTTGACCTAAAACGTTCACGGGATAACCTTTGGCGGCAAAATATCCGGCTAAAACTTCCCAGTTGCCAAAATGAGCGGTAAGAAATACCCCCCCCTTACCTTTCTTTAAAACTTCTTTTATTTTTTCTTCACCCTGGATTTGAACTGTTTTATCAATACCTTTACGAGCAGTAGCGGGAAACTTAATCACCTCGGCAACATTCTTACCTAAATTCTTAAAAAGTTGTTTGATAATGCGTCTTTTTTCTTCAAGCGATTTTTTGTCACCAAAGACTAAATCGAGGTTTTTTAAAGCCTTCTGCTTTTCTCGGGATAAGATATAAAAACAAATTAAACCAAGTGTCTCACCCGTATATAGAGCTAATCTTCGCGGCAACAGCGATATAACAAAACAGAAAAATCGTAAAAACCAATAAATTATTTCTCGGTAAGGTTTACATTTCATAATAGGATTTTGTTACCTCTTCCCATTTACCCTGGGCTTTGATTATCAGATCTATTACCTCGCGGATTGCCCCCTTTCCTCCATTGCGCCGGGTAACATAATGAGCAATTTTTTTAACTTCCAATACGGCATCCGCTACGGCCACGGCTAAACCACTTCTTTTCATCACTTTAATATCAACAAGGTCATCGCCCAAAAAAGCAATCTCTTCCGGATTTAATTTATATTTCTTCAAAAGTTTATGAAAAACTTCGATTTTATCACTAACATCTTGAAATATCTCGTTCACACTGTGCTCTTTAGCTCGCCGCTTTAAAATTAAAGAATTTCGCCCGGTGATAAAAGCCGTTTTAAGACCGGCCCGATGAGCCAGAACCATACCGCAACCATCCTGGGCGTTAAAACATTTAAGCTCTTCACCTCTGGAAGAAAAAATAATTCTACCATCCGTTAATACGCCGTCGACATCCATCATTATTAATTTTATTTTCCTGGCTCTTTTTATTAATTCATTTTTCTTATTTTTCATCTATTTAGACAACCCCCGCCCGCATTAAATCGTGCATATGGACAATCCCTTCCGGTCTCTTATCTTTATCCAGGATTATCAGCGAAGTAATAGAATTATCTTCCATTATCTTTAAAGCTCGTTCGGCTAACTCTTCTTTTTTTATGGTTTTGGGGTTCTTAGTCATTATATCTTTAGCTTTTAATTTCTCCAAATTCATGGAAGACTCAAATGATTTTTCTAAAAATCTTCTTAAGTCGCCGTCGGTAATAACCCCGAATAAAACATTGCTTTTATTAACTACAGCCGTCAATCCTAATCGTTTACGCGATATCTCACTGATCGCATCGCGCAGGGAAGTACTTTCATATACGACCGGAATCTCCGCACCTTGATGCATTAAATCTGAAACCTTGAGTAATTTTTTCCCTAAACTGCCGCCGGGATGACGGAAAGCAAAATCTTCTTCCTTAAGCCCTCTTTTCTCAAGCAATGTGATGGCTAAAGCGTCTCCCATCGCCAGAGCCGCCGTGGTACTGGAAGTCGGAGCCAAATTAAAAGGGCAGGCTTCCTTAGACACACTCACATCAAGAACAACGTCACTTTCCTGGGACAACACAGAATCTATCTTGCCGGTTAGAGCAATCAGTTTAATATCGAATCTTTTAACGGCTGGAAGCAGGAGAGCAATTTCTTTTGTTTCTCCGCTATGAGAAATGGCTATCATAACATCTCCTTTGGCCATCATTCCCAAATCTCCGTGAATCCCTTCGGCTGGATGAAGAAAAACAGCCGGTGTCCCGGTACTGGCCAAGGTAGCCGCAATTTTTTTACCGATTAAACCCGACTTTCCCATCCCCGAAACAATTACTTTACCTTTACAGTTTAAAATAATCTCTATCGCTTTTTCAAATTCTTCGTCAATCCGGCTGATTAAGTTCTCCACCGCCTCAGCTTCAATTTTTAGAATTTCTTTAGCTCTTTTTATAATCATGGACTAAATTATTGATTTCCTTTGCTTTTTCAAGAAGTCCTGAAAGTTCAGACAGAGCCAGCATATTAGGCCCATCGCATAAAGCCCTGTCAGGATTTTTGTGAACTTCAATAAATAAACCGTTACAACCCACCGAAGAAGCGGCTAAAGCAAAAGATTTAATGAATTCCCGGTTTCCTCCGCTGGTACTCCCTTTCCCTCCCGGCAACTGCACTGAATGGCTGGCATCGTATATTACCGGGTAACCAAAATTTTT
The DNA here is from genome assembly GCA_964506075.1 of uncultured bacterium. Taxonomy (GTDB): domain Bacteria; phylum CAZDME01; class JAYEMH01; order JAYEMH01; family JAYEMH01; genus CAZDKO01. Next base: position 39,462 of record CAZDKO010000003.1, on the reverse strand, counting down.
CATTATGATTAAAGACCTGAAATCACTGACCAGATTATTATAACCAAAGGTGGTTCCCCGTTCAGTCAAAATAATATTTTTGTTCCCGGTGGATTCCACTTTTTTTATCAGGTATTCCATATCCCACGGCGCTAAAAACTGACCTTTTTTGATATTAACCGGCTTTCCCGTCCGGGCGGCTTCCAGAAGAATATCTGTCTGGCGACATAAAAAAGCCGGAATCTGTATTATATCCAGTACCTCTTTGGCCTCTTTTATTTCCTCCAGGTTATGAACATCGCTTAAAACGGGAATTTTAAATTTATCTTTGACCTTTTTTAAAATTTTTAAGCCTTTTTTTAAGCCCGGCCCGCGAAAAGAATTTATTGAAAGGCGGTTAGCCTTATCGTAACTTGATTTATAAATATAAGGCACGCCGATTTTCCGGGTTATCTTGACAATCGCTTCGGCGTGTTTAAGCGAGTCCATTTCACCTTCAATAACACATGGTCCGGCAATTAAAACAAGAGGGTTGTCTCCGCCGATTTTTATTTTATCAACTATAACTTCTTTCATCATTAATTGCTACCTCAAAAAATATCTTGAAGCCGGAATAGCGTCCGTAGTCGCGTTGATACCTAACTTTCTTAATCCTTCTTCGTCTCCGGCCGGAGGGATATGAGTCATATGAAGTTCGCAACCCCGTAGTTCTTTGAGCCTACCAAGCGTTTCTTCGGCTGCCGGATTAGCGGTGGCGCTAATAGATAAGGCGACCAGGGTTTCCTCCAGATCCAGACTTTCCGATTTCATCTCCAGAATATCTTTTTTAAGATTAGCCAGGTTTTTTATAACCGTAGAAGGCAAAAGATGCATTGTATCCGGTATTTTAGCCAGAATCTTAACCGCGTTTAAAACAGCCGCTGAAGTAGCGTGCAGCAAAGAGGAATTCTTACCGATGACGATTTTTCCGTCAGGCAATTCTATCGCCGCTCCGCAATAAAGCCCGTTGGCGCTTTTCTTTTTTTCCTCCGCTTCTCTGGCTGCTTCTCTGGCCGGTAGAACCGTTGAACGGTCTTCAGGCTTGACCCCGACCTCTTCCATAAATTTTTTGGTCCTTTCTATTGTTTCCTCTCTTTCAATCCCCATCACAAATTCCCAATTATACCGGAAATAACGCCTGATGATTTCCTGTCTGGCCGCTTCCTTGACTACTTCTTCATCGGTAATAGCGAATCCGGCCTGATTTACTCCCATATCGGTGGGAGAATTATAAACGGTAACTTCAGAATTACGGCCGATAATTTTATTAAGAATATTTTTTAAAATGGGAAAGGCTTCTATATCCCGGTTATAATTAATCGTTTTTTCCTTATACGCGGCCAGATGAAAAGGGTCGGTTAGATTAAAATCATTTATATCAGCCGTAGCCGCTTCATAAGCAATATTAACCGGGTGTTTTAAAGGCAGGTTCCAAATGGGAAAAGTTTCAAATTTGGCGTATCCGGAATTAATTCTTTTCTTGTGGTCATGGTAAAGCTGGGAAAGACAGGTGGCTAATTTACCGCTTCCCGGTCCGGGAGCAGTGACCACCACAATAGGATTTTCTGTTTCTATATATGAATTTCTGCCGTATCCTTCTTCGCTGATAATTTGCTCGATATTGCCCGGATAGCCCTCTATTTCCTTATGGGTATAAACCGTTATATTTTTTTTATTGAGTTTATTAATCAATTTAATAGCCGCCGGTTCTTCTTTAAACCGCGTAATTACCACCGCCGAGACGCTCAAATCCCAATCCATAAGGTCATCAATAGCCTTTAAGGTCGCCACATCGTAAGTCATGCCAAAGTCTCCCCTGATTCTTCCTTTCTCCACGTCTCTGGCGTAAACGCAAAAAATAATATCAATTTTATCTTTTAAACGCTTAAGGAGTTTCATTTTAACCGCCGGGTCATACCCCGGGAGAACCCGCGCCGCGTGATAATCAAAACAGAGTTTACCGCCGAATTCAAGATAAAGCTTGCGGTCGAATTTTTTCACCCGTTCTAAAATTGCCTTACTCTGGTCCTCTAAATATTTATCGTTATCAAAGCCAATTTTTTTAACCATATTTAACTACCTTTTACCCTTAGCCTGGCTTTTTCCAAATCTTCTACGGTGTCTATCCCTAAACTGTCAAAGGGTGATTCTATGATTTTTATTCGATAGCCATTTTCTAATATCCGGAGCTGCTCTAATTTTTCCGCCTTTTCCAAAAACGTTTCCCCCCAGCCGGTAAAATCCAGAAGAAAACTTTTGCGGAAAGCGTAAAATCCCATATGTTTAAAATATTGCCCTTCTCCGCCGCGAAAAAAAGGGATGGAGGTGCGTGAAAAATATAAGGCAAAATTGTTTTTATCAAAAACCACTTTTACCGTATTTTTATTCTGGATTTCCTCCGGATTTTTTATTCTGACGCAGGCGGTACTTACCCGAACATTCCTATCCTTGATTAAAGCGTCAATTATTTCCTCCACCATCCCGGGCTCGAAAAACAATTCGTCTCCTTGAATGTTAACGACTATATCGCAGTTAATTTTTCTGACTACCTCCGCCACCCGGTCGGAACCGCTGGCACATTCAGGGGAAGTTAATATTGCCTCTCCTCCAAATTCGGAAACCCGGTTTAAAATTCTTTCATCATCCGTAGCCACCAGAATTTTTTCTATTTTTTTTACCCTGCTGGCTTCTTCATAAACGCGCTGAATCAAAGGTTTGCCCCCGATATCCATCAGAGGTTTTCCCGGCAAACGTTCTGACCCAAATCTGGCCGGAATCACACCGATAATTTTCATTTTTGAGAAAACTCCAAATCAATTTTTTCCAGAAGCTCTTTCTGTGTCAAAGTTGCCGTTCCTACTTCACCAACCACTATCCCCGCTGCCATATTGGCCAGGTGAGCGGCTTCTTCCTTACTTACGCCGGCTACCAACGCCAGTGTAAGAGTGCTGATAACCGTATCGCCGGCGCCGGTGACGTCATAAACTTCCCTGGCCACCGTAGGGATATTTACCGGCTTACGATCGGGTTCAAAAAGAGTCATCCCCTCTTCCCCCCGGGTTATCAAAAGGCTTTGACACTCCAGTTTCTTCAGGATTTCCCGCCCGGCATTAAAAAGGTCGGTCTCATTTTTAATTTCTATTCCCAGAGCCCTTTCTACTTCCGGCTGATTGGGGGTAATTAAGGTTACCTGGCGGTAATTAAAAAAGTTGTTAAGTTTAGGGTCAACGGTAATATATTTCTGGGCTTTTTTAAGTATCGGCAGTAACTCATCCAATAAATTTTTGGTGATTAATCCTTTACCGTAATCCGAGATAATCAAAGCGTCTATTCTGGGAATTAAATTTTTAACGTAATTGACCAGCTTTTCCCGGGTTTTTCCTTTGATATTTTCTTTATTCTCCCGGTCCATTCGGACTACCTGTTGACTATGAGCGATAACCCGGCTTTTAAGAGTGGTTCTTCTATTTTTATCAACAACCAATCCTTCAGCGCTTATCTTTCTTTTTTTTAGTTCGGCTTTAAAAATTTCACCGGCTCTATCCTGGCCGATTACCCCGGCTAAATAGACCGTCCCGCCCAAACTATTAAGATTAGCCACCACGTTAGCCGCACCGCCAAGTGTCATTGATTCAGAAGTAATATTTACTACCGGAACCGGCGCCTCCGGTGAAATACGGGAAACTTTTCCCCAGATAAATTCATCCATCATTACGTCTCCCAGAACCAGAATCTTAGCTTCGGCAAATCTTTTAACCGTATTCTTAAGTAATTTTGAACTCGCTTTCATATTTTTTATTTCCTTCCGAGATAAATAGCTTATATAAAGGCTTTTAAACTTACGGAATTAAATATGTATGCCTTTTAAAATAAAATAGGGATGTTTTATTAGTGTATCATATTTAGAAAACCATTTCCAGCCAAAATTTCAGGAAGGGATTTATTTTTGTAAATTTTTTCTTCTTCTATGCTAATAGAATATACCCGTTTCTTTCTCTATGGCTCACCCGGTATTTTAACCTTTCGGCTTATTATCCATTACCTTTTTCACTTTGGCTAAAACCTCCGCCCCGGTAAGTTCATCCAGACATCTACGGTGGCTACAGGGCTTAAAACAAAAACTCCGGTAACAAGGCTGACAATCCAACCCTTTAGTCACTACTTGATGAATTTCCGCCGGCGGATAAGGGCCATAAACAATTTCTGATACGGGGCCGTAAATCGAAACGGTCGGCGTCTCTAAAGCTACGGCAATCTGGAAAGGCCCGCCCTCATTTGAAATAAGCAAGCGGCACCTTTTAATTAAAGCCGCAAATTGAGTTAAGCTTAAGTTTACGGGGAAAATGAAATTTTTATCATTCAACTCTTTTTTATTAATCATTATCTCTTCTTCTCTTTCAGGTTCGGAGAATAATAATATTTTAAGTTGATACTCATTTATTAAAGTTTTAGCCAGGGTAATAAATCTTTCCTTATCCCACCATTTAAAACGGGCCATCTTCGCCCAGCTCGCCCCTCCCCCGGGATGAATTCCAATAACCATATTTCCGTTCAATCCATTATCATTAAAAAATTTATCTGCCCATTCTTCTGCCTCTTTAGACAAGTAAAATTTAGTTTTTCTATCCTTTTCTATTTTTACCGGCAAAAAATCCAGCAGACTTAAATAATATTCAATGACGTGTTTTTTTTCAAAGCCGTCAAGCGGCATCTTATGATTCAAGAATCTTCCTCTGTTCTTATAATTAAAGCCAAGCCGCCATTTAATTCCTAAAACAAAGGACAGAAAACCATACTGAGAGGTATTGGAGAAGTCAAAAAACAGGTCAAAATTTTTTCTCCGCAAGGTATTCATAAGTTTAAAAACTTCCCGGTAAGCTTCTATTTTGTTTTTTTGCCGGGAAGCGTCGCGGTCAAAAACAAAAATCTCATCTATATCCGGATTGGCTGATAAAACCTCTTTAGTCCGGGAACCAACCAGAAAAGCAATATAACTGGAGGGAAAATGTTTTTTTAAGGTACTTATTAAAGGAGTGGTAAAAAGAACATCGCCAATCCCGTAGGGGTTAGCGATTAAAATACGTTCTGCTTTAAAACGAAACAACTGATTTCTCCTTTGTTAAATTTATCTATCCTATAGAAGCGGTATAATATCACGGTGGAATTGCTCTTGCAAGATTTTAAAATATCAAGGTGGATACTCTTTTATTTCTCTTTAACAAAAAATAAAGGGAAAACGATATCGCTTAAACAACAGGGGAACCAAACCGCCAGAAAAAGAAATAAAAGGACAACGGCATAAGAAAACCAGGTTAAATTTCCCCCTATGGCCATAAGGATATGAAAAAGAGAAGCCCAGGTGCTTATCAAAACGTGCCCGGCGTGCGGAAACCTGGTTGTCGGTTTGAAATAAGCTATAGCTATACCCAGGAGCGCCATAGGATTAATTAACCACCATTCTTCAATAAAACCCAGATGTACTTCTCTATTAGGAAGCTTAAGCAAACTTTCACCTAAATACGGAATCACCGAGTCGCTTAAAGTAGCTATTCCCACCGAACCCAGATAACCGACAATTAATAGAATAATCACACTATACTTCCCTTTGAACTTTTCGGCTTTATGAAGACTGTACATAGAAGCGGTAACCAGGGCGCTTAAAAGAACGTGGGTTGGATGAAGAACGTAAAATATGTTGTAGGCAATTTTAGAGGGTAAATTTTTAAAAATTAACATTATAATAATCCCGGTAACCGCTCCAAAAACCGTAAAAGGAGCGTGATGCCTTAACTCCTCAGCTATTAATTTAAACATTATTCAACCTCCTCTAACTTAGAGTTTACAATCCAAACCCTAAAAATTTCCCCCCCTGGTAAACAACAAAAGAAATTATCCAAGCTAAAGCCGCCGTATAAATTATCACAAATAACGGCCAGTGCCAGGAGTGAGTTTCTTTCTTTATCACCGCCAGCGTTCCTATACAGGGAACATAAAGAAGGATAAAAACCATCAAACTATACGCGGACAAAGGATTATAAATCTTTGTTCCGTCGCTCGCCCTTTCTTCCTGAAGTGACTGACGTAAACTTAAAGATTTTTCACCTTTTTCATTTACCGCATAAAGAGTTCCCAATGTCCCGACAATAATTTCCTTACCGGCCAACCCTCCGATTAGAGCGACCGCAATCTTCCAATCGCCAAAACCCAGCGGTTTAAGCGCCGGCGCAATACCCCGGCCGATATTGCCGGCATAACTTTTTTTGAGCCTCTCGTAAGTTTTGTCTTCTTCAGCCCGGTTAACCACCCCTTCATTCTGTCCGACGCCGTCAACAAAAACATTATAATCTCCGGGAGACGGCCAGGGAAAGTTACTTAAAAACCAGACGATTACGCATCCGGCAAAAATAATGGTTCCGGCTTTTTTTAAATAAAGAGATATCTTTCTTAAAGTGTGAACTAAAAGTCCTTTAAAAGCGGGTAAACGATAAGGAGGAAGTTCCATTACAAAAGGGTGCGCTTCCCCTTTAAAAAGATATTTACGAAATAATTTAGCTACGGCGATAGCCGTTACTATCCCTATTAAATAAAGAGAAAATAAAATGTTTCCGGCAATCTTCTTATCAAAAAAAACACCGATTAAAAGAGTATAAACAGGAAGCCTGGCCCCGCAACTCATAAAGGGATTCACCAGAATGGTTACCAGTCTATCCTTCTTATCTTCAATCGTCCGGGTCGCTAAAATAGCAGGAATATTACAGCCAAAACCCAAAAGCATAGGGATGCAGGAACGACCATGCAATCCGATTTTATGCATAAATTTATCGGTAATAAAAGCGACCCTGGCTAAATATCCGGAATCTTCAAGGATAGCTATGGCTAAATATAGAAGAAAAATAATCGGCACAAAGGTTAAAACTGCCCCTACACCGCCAATAAGGCCGTCAACCGCCAGAGATTGAAAAACGCTGCCGTCCGCTAATAACGCGGTAATAAAATTTCCTAACCATCTCTGGCCGATTTCAATCCATATCACCATCGGCCGGCTGAACTCAAAGGTAAACTTAAACATCAACCATATCATCACCAGGAAAATAGGTATTCCCAGGATACGGTTAAGCAGGACCCTATCTATTTGATCTGAAATAGTATGCCGGAGCTCACAGGTTTTAATAACGGCTTCACTGCAGGCCCCGCTGATAAATCCATATCGATAATCAGTAATAAGAGCTTCTACCTCGTCCCCAAAAATTCCTTTAAGCCGGACAATACTTTTCCCCGCCAACTCCAGTATTTCTTTTTCCCTGGGGCTTTCTTTTATCTTCTTCATTACTTCTCTGTCATTCTCCAAAAGCTTAAGGGCCAACCAGCGAACCGGGTATCTGGCGGTTAAACTATCATCTTGACTGATGACCGCCTTTAACTTCTCTATGTCCTCTTCTATTTCCTGCCCATAATGAACCGTTGTCTCGGGAAGCTTTGTCTTTCCTTCGGCCATTTTAACAATCGCCTCCAGCAGCTTATCCATGCCCTTTTTTTTGGTGGCCACGGTTAAAACAATCGGGACCCCGAGAAGTTCGCTTAATCTTTTTTTATCAATGCTTAAACCGCACTTTTCCGATAAATCAGCCATGTTAAAAACTAAAATCAAGGGGAGGTCCAATTCTTTCAATTGGGTGGTCAGATATAAATTCCTTTCCAGATTTGAAAGATCAATAATATTAATTACTATATCGGGTTTCTCATTAAGAATAAACTCCCGAGCAATGATTTCATCAAGAGAATAAGCGTTCAAACTATAGGTTCCGGGCAAGTCAACCAACTCTATATCATAGCCATCGTATTTTAAATTGCCCTCTATTTTTTCGACCGTAACTCCCGGATAGTTACCTACGTGTTGACGTTCACCCGTCAAACTATTAAAAATAGTGGTTTTCCCTGAATTAGGATTCCCGGCTAAAGCCACGGTTAATTTTTTCATTATTTAATCATCCTCGTTAATCAAAAGAAAAAAAATTAAGTCTCAGGGTTAAGAATTAAGACGCTCATGTTGTTCGCTCTCAGAATTAAGCAGGTATTTTATAGTACTGTTTCTCACTCCTTAATCCTTAATTCTTACTACTTATTCCTTTTATCTATATTTCTTCCACCAATATCTTATTGGCCATGCCCTGTCCGAGCACTAATCTGGTGCCGTTAAAGTAAACAATGCAAGGACCGGAATGGTATGAGTGCAGTAATTTAAAATTAATCCCCTCGTTTAACCCCATATCGTTAAGTCTTCCTCTTAAGCCCGTCCCTCCAGAAATGGCGATAAGCTTAACCTGTTTTCCTGGTTTTATCATCGTTAGAGGTAAAATTTTATCTTTCATTATAAAATCGTCTTTAAGGTTATGGGTGACATTCTTTACAATATCCGGTGGCTTCAACTTTATGATCAGTTTCTCTGAAATTATATCCCTTATAGGCTTTATGCAACTCCGCCAATATCCTGGGGCTCGTAAATTCAATCACCTTGCCGCACTGGAGACAAATAAGATGGGAATGATGCTTTTTCCCGATCATCTGTTCGTAATGAAGGTGTCTGTCGGTAAAAATAACCGGCCTTAAAATGCCGCTGTCCACCAGAATTTTTAAAGTCCGGTAGATTGACGCCCGGCCAATTTTACTTTTATTTTCCCTCAGTTTCACCAGCAATTCATCAGCCGCAAAATGTTTTCCCAGCGATAGAATCGCTCTGATTATTATTTCTCTTTCCGGCGTGACCTTTAAACGCTTTGATTTTAAATAGTCTTTAAAAATAGCAACTGAATCCTTCATTTTAACTCCGGAATGGTAAGTTACTTCAGGTAATTGATACTAAGTCTCAATTATAAATTAAACATAGCCATCTGTCAAGAAGTTTATAAAAAGGGAGGAAAGCAGCGGGGGGATTTTAAAAATCTCTACCACCATCGTCCCCGTTCCTGATAAGTCCTGATAAACCTTTCAATACTCCGGTCATAACTCTGCTCTACATCATCCGGGAAAAGACAGGCCGGAAATTCTCCCGAACGCCAGTGGTATTGAAGACATTCGCAGCAAACCCCTTTCCGGGAACAGGGCTCGTAACTGCAATTGCAGTTCTTTTTGTTTTGGGCTATTTTACACTCTGGCATAAGTTCCTCCGGTGTAATGGTGAGTGGTGAGCAGTAAATAGTGAAAAAAACAAACAAAGAATTAAGGATTAAGACGCTCGCTACGCTCACTCTAAGGATTAAGTGATTATTTTACTTATTTTTTTCTACTTAATACTTACTCCTTAATCCTTACAACCAGTTAACCAATCACCAATTAACCAGTTTTTCTCTCACCAAAAATCTTCGTCCCTATCCTGACCAGATTTGCCCCTTCTTCAATAGCCACCCGGTAAGAATTACTCATCCCCATAGAAAGATATTTCATTTCCACATTGGGGAGATTGAGAGATTTAATCTTTTCAAATGTTTTTTTTGTTTCTGAAAAATACGGCCGGAAATCGTCCGGCGCACCCGCCAAAGGTCCCATAGTCATCAGGCCCATTACCTTTATATGACTGAATCCGGAGATATCTTTTATTAATTTTTCAACTTCATCCGGTATGACCCCGAATTTCTGGGATTCCTGGCCGCTATTTACCTCAATTAAAATCGGCATAACTTTATTGATGTCTCCGGCAGCCTTATCAATTTCTTGAGCCAGGGCCAAGGAATCAACCGTTTCTATCAAATCAAATAGCTTGACCGCCTTTTTTACCTTATTTTTTTGCAGATGGCCGATAAAATGCCACTTCACTTTTTCCCCTATAACCTCAAACGCCCGAAGAGCTTCCTGAAGATAATTTTCGCCGACAATTTCAAGCCCCCCTTCTATGGCTTCTAAAATTTCCGGCGACATTCGTCCCTTGGCCGCCCCGACTAACTGAACCCCCGGAGGCAACTCTTCCAATATTCTTTTTACATTTTCTTTAATCATCTTCCGCAAATACCGTTATTAAAACAAGGTGCTTTACTGTAATCTCCTTCCCTGCTGCAACAGGTCCCGCAGTCAGGTAAACGTTTGGAATCTCCTCCTTTGGAAACAAAATTTCTGGAAAAGATTTTCTGAAGTTTGCCACTGCCGCAATGCCCGCAGACCAGTTTAACTTCTTCCCGGGCGACACCAAAAAGAAATTCGCTCAGTTTACCGCAATTTTCACATCTATATTCATAAATCGGCATTAACGTCACCCCTTTTTAGAATAATATCCCCCACCTCGCAATTTATATCCCTGGCGATAACTGAACACTTGGCTTTAAACAGGAAAAATATTAATTTATTCTCCCCCTCCAGACTTTCAAAATTTCCCTGTCCTTTACTGATGATAAATTCCGCTTGCTCATAAATCTTTTGAAATTCTTCTGAGCAATATTTTGGAATCGTCCCGGGCGCATCAGAACCAGACGATATCACCTTAGCCACCTTATCCAGCCCGCAATCTAAAGCATCCTCCATTAAAGCGTCATTTATTATAGCCCGCCCTCTTACGGCGTAAATAATTTCTTTACCGGAACACCCGAAAAATTCCCGGAGTGTTTCAATCAGAAGCCGGTCAAAAACGGTTTCCCCGGCATTATCCGCCAGATAAAGAATCCGGTCGGTTTTTTGAAGTTCTTTTTTAAAATCTTTATAATCAAAAAAAGCAAATTTTTTATGCAATATGTTCTCCAGTTCTTCATCAAGCTGAAATGAAGTCGGCACGCCGTAGTCTATGACGTTACCGGCAATGGCTAACCTTAAGGCGGTCAAAAGCTTATCGGATGAATTTTTAATTTTTTCCTTAAGCTCCGGATAGAGCTCTAAAGAGAGATAATTACTCTTCTTTTTTAATTTTTTAAAGGGGTCATCATTCCCGGTGACGATTTTGACCAGGTTATAAATATACCTCCCTATTTCCGGAGGACTGTTGTCAAGAGACATAGAAGGTAACGCCCGGGCCAGTTCATTTAAAACCTCTTTTTGCTTTAATTCATCCACCCCGGATAAACGGGCGCTTTCCAGCGCTTGACGGAAAAAACAGGGGATACAATCCAGATATGTCTTCATTCTATGTTTTTATTCTCCGTTATAATTTATATTCTTATGATTATTTTTCGGCAATAAAAGCCCTAATCTTTTTTGTTTTCAATAATTTTATTATGCTCATTCAGAAAAACCACCTTTGCTTCCACTCCGTCTAATTCATCGTCAGTAACTAAAGAATAGGAAATAACACAGATTCTGTCTCCCTCTTTCCCGCATCTGGCCGCCGGTCCGTAAAGAATAAAATTACCCGAATTTTCTTTTTCTTCTATGACGTAGGTCTCAAACCTCATCCCGTTATCAAAATTTAAAACCTGAACCTTTTCTCCCGGTGAGATATCAGTTTTTTTTAAGATCTTTTTATCAATACCAATACTGCCCTGATAATCAAGCTCGGTTCTGGTAATTACCGCTTTATGAATTTTTGACTTAAGCACTTCTCTTAATCTCATTTTGATATCTCCCTTCCCTTAACCCGTTAAAGCAGGTTAAATCTGCCCCGCTTTAATTGTTTTACCTTTTATAAACAAGAATTTATTTTTACCTGAAGAGTTTCTTTAGAAGTTACTCCGGTGATGCTATCAACAACCTCTCCGTTTTTAAAAATAGTCAGCGTCGGTATACTCATAATGCCGTATTCTATGGCCGTTTCCTGAGATTCATCAACGTTTAACTTGCAAACCTTTAACCGGCCTTTATAAGTTTCCGCCATCTCTTCAATGACCGGGGCCATCGCTAAACACGGGCGGCACCAGGAAGCCCAGAAATCAACCAGAACCGGAATATTTGAATTAAGAACCTCCTCTTTAAAATCTTTATCATTAACTTCCAGGACCATTTTTCTTCTCCTTCTCTTTAATGATTTTGGTCTTTATCCCTCCCCGGACAGCTACATCAAGTTCCACCCTTAATTTCTTCGGATTGACTGCTTTCCGGAAATCTTCAAAAATTTTACTGGCCAGATGCTCGTGTAGAATAGGTATGTCCCGGTAAGCTAAAAAATAAAATCTTAAACTCTTTAGTTCGGGAATTTTCTTATCCGGAATATAAATAATCCTGACCGTGTAAAAATCCGGCAGTCCGGTCATCGGACAAAGAGCGGTTAATTCCGGATATTCATAAGAGACTTCTTCATCCTCTCCATAGAGAAAGTCGATCATTCTTATTTGCGCCAGATTAAGTTTTTTTACAACCAGCTCCTGCCTTTTTATATCCTCAACACTCATCTCCTCAATTTTACCTTTGAATTTCTTTTTCATTTTCCGTCTCTCTTTCTGAAGGGAAAGATTACCTTATATTCAATCTTGCTGCTTTCTTTCCCAATACTTGGCAAAACTCAAAAACTGATAAAGGGAATCAGAAAAAGCTATGATCACTCCCATAAAACCGTCTTTATATCCTTTTTTAAAAAGGAAACGGCGCAGGAACCGGTCAATCATCTTGCGGCAAAGTGTGGAAAAAGAAATGACTCTTTTCTCCCGGAACCATTTTTCCGCCTCCAGGGTTGTCTGGGAATTCAGGCTGGAAAAGAAATGGTTAAGGTTTCTATATCCGTAATGAATAATATCCCCTTTAAGAATACGGGACTCTCCCTCAAGATATATCCGGGGATGAACCTCAGACTCCTCATAGCGAAATTTACCCTTTTTGAAAAGGCGCAGTTTCCCGGCCGGATACCAGCCTCCGTATCTTATCCAGCGTTTGCCTATATAGGTTTTGATAGGAATGGCGTAACCGGCGTAATTTTCTTTCCTTTCTAAAACCTCCCTTATCTCTTCAGCCAACTCAGGACTCACCCGTTCATCCGCATCAAGACTTAAAATCCATTCCCCGGCGGCCTCTTCGTAAGCCCGGTTACGATGGCGGCCTTCGTTTTCCATTTTCCGAATAAAAACTTTGTCGGTAAAACGGCGGGCAATCTCCACTGTTTTATCCCCGCTTTCATCATCAACCACAATTATTTCATCAGCCCACCCGGCACTTTTTAAACAATCAGTTATATTCTTTTCTTCGTTTTTAGTAATCACTACTATAGAAACTTTAGTCATTCTTCCTCTCCATAATGTTCTGGGCGGCTTTAAAAACTTCCTGAGGCGTAACCGCTTTAAGACATTTAAATCCTTTATCGCAATTATGCGCCAGACAGGTATCGCAGCCGACGTCCTTATGAAAAACCACCTGGTTATTTCCCCACGGCCCCCAGCGCCGGGGGGAGAGACCGGGCTGCTTCCGGCCGAAAATGACGATACCCGGCGTTTTTACCGCCGCCGCAATATGAGCCGGACCGCTATCAGTGGAGATAAACAGGTCCACTTTTTTAAAAATAGCCGCCACTTTTCCTAAATCCATCCCTTGAACAACAATAGCTTTTCCTCCCAGAAGTTTTTTTAATTCTTCCAATAGATAAGATTCCTCGTCGCTTCCGATTATCATAAAATTTATCGGGCAAACTTCTTTTAACTTCATCCCCACCTCAGCAAAATTTTCAACCGGCCATCTTCTAGAAGGGCAACTGGCTCCGGGTTGAAGAACGACTAAAGGAACATTACCGTTAAGTTGATTCTCCTTCAAAAATATTTCCGCATAACGTTTATCTTCATCACTTAAGAAAATCTCCGGTTCCTTATCCGAAGCATCTACTCTCCGGGCTTTTATAACCTCTAAATTATACTCTATTTCGTGTTTTTCTCCCTTATATTTTTCATCTTTAATTTTCCGGGTAAGCAAAAAACCGAATTTTCTATTATAGCCGATTCTCTCCGGAATACCGGCTAAAAAGGTGATAATATTCACCCGGTTGGTGGGATGAAAAATAAAAACCAGGTCAAACTTTTTCCTGGCCAACTCACCGGCAAATTTTAAGCTGGACAGGATACTTTTATGTTTGCCTTTTTTATCATAAATAATTACTTCGTTTAAATAAGGATTATTTTTTATCAGGCCGGCGGTATAAGGCTGAACCATCATCGCCAGGTAACTGGCGGGAAAATGCTTCCGTAACGCCCTGATGGCCGGCGTGGTTAAAACCACGTCACCGATTCTGTCGGTACGCACTAAAAGAATTTTTTCAGGCACTTTTTCTCTCATTAAAAAGCTCTTTAAAAGCAGAAAAAACATCCTCAACCGAAATTAATTTCATACATTCATGTTCCCTGGGGCATTGGGCCAATTCACAGGGTGAACAGGATAGATTTTTCCTGACCACCCGGTTCCAAAAACTAAGCGGCCCGTATTTTAAGGCGTCTGTCGGGCCGAATATCGCCAGGGTCGGAACATTTAAAGCGCTGGCTAAATGTAAAGGTCCGCTATCATTGGTGATAAATATTTTAGCGACCTTAAGAAGCGCCGCTAATTCCTCCAGTTCCAGCTCGCCGCAAAGATTGATACTCCCCTTTACCCGGTTTGAAATTTTTTTACATTTCTCTTTATCTATCTCTTCTTTCCCTCCTATAAAAATAATAGTGGGATTAAAAACTTCTTTTATCTTCTCGGCCAGGGATAAAAAACAATCATCCCCCCAGCATTTTAAATGACTGGCGGCTGTCGGATTAACAACAATTACATCTTTATTGATGTTTTCCCCTAATTTCTCCTTGACTCTCTTTTGGGCAAAAGGTGAAACGTAAAAAGGGAATTTTGGCTTTTCCGTTTTTATTCCTAATTTTTCTAAACTGCGCAGATGCTTTTTGACGCGGTGTTCTTTAGGGTTAATTTCTCTCATTAAAAGAGGGGTATGGTATTTTGCCCCGATAAATAAAGGAAAGAGACTGTGCCTCAGGTCAATTGCCAGCTCGTATTTTTTACTTCTTAACTTCCGGATGAACGATATTTTCTCCTTTAAGGTTATACTTTTATCATAGATGAAAACTTCATGGAATTCCGGATTATTTTTAACCACCTGATAACCTTTAACTCCTACCAGAATAGAAATTTTTGCCCGGGGGTATTCTTCCCGGAGGGCTCCGGCCACAGGAAGAGTTAAAATCACATCTCCGATATTACTGAGACTGACGATAAGAATGTTATTTATATCTTTCATGTTTAAAGATTGCAGAATATAAAGATGATTTAACTACTTTTTGGTTTTAATTCTTTTATCATTTCTCCGGCAAGCGTTATAATATCTTTGACACTAATTTTCTCCATACAAATATTTCTTCCCCGGCGACACCTCTGCGGACAGGGACTGCAATCCAGATGCTTGTAGATTATCTTTGAACTTTCGTTCCGGGCTTTCCACCGGCGGGGATCCTGAGGTCCGAACATTACCAAACTGGGTAGATTAACCGCTGAGGCAATATGCATGGCGCCGGTATCGGTACCGATAAAAAGAAGAGCCTTTTCATATAAACAAGCTAACTCCCGCACGGTAAATTCACCGCAAGCCATAAACGCTTTCTCTCTCATTAAAGAGATAATCTCTTCTATATCTCTTTTTTCGGCAGAATTTCCGGTAAAAACTATTTGAACGGGAAAATTTCCGATAAAATAATCAGCCAGCTTGGCATAATTTTCTTTCGGCCACCGTCTTCCCCACCAGCCGCCGGAGGGATGAATAACAATAAAATTCAATATGTTTTTCCCTTCAAGCCATCCGGCTATCTTTTCTCTTTCCTGTCCTTCAAGCCATAATTCCAGAGCCATATTTTCAGTTTTAACGCCCAGAGGTTTAATTACCTCAAGAAGATTTTCCGTTTCATGCTTGAAAGGATCGGCCTGATAAACATTATTCAGGAAAAAACACCAGCCTTTAGTATTATAACCCAGGCGAATTTTCCCGCCGGCAAGCCAGGATAAAAGAGCGTATCTCCGGGCGTGATGGAGAATAACGATTACATCAAAACATTCTTTTTTCCATTCTTTAAGGAGCTTTAAACTTTTAAGTATCTGGGGTGACTTAGCTTTTTTATCAAAAATAATTATTTTATCAATATAGGGATTGTTTTTCAAAATTTCCAGTTGATTTTTTTTGTTTCGCAAGGTTAAATAAACCTTTGCCTCCGGAAAAGTCTCTTTAAGCGCGCGCATTACCGGCACCGCTACCATTAAATCTCCCAGGCCGGGAAATCCCGCCACAACCAGGATCTTTTTAATTTCTATATTTTTTAATTCTTTCATTTGCAATCAGTTAACCTGTTCCAAACCCGCATTGGAACAGGTTTTGGAACAGGTTGGGAACAATTATAATTTTTAATCTGAAATTTATTTTTGTTTTTTCTGTAATCTGTACTCCCTGCCCGCTGGCAGACGGGCGTTTTCTGTAATCTTGGGCAACCGGTAAACAGGATAACTGGCTAACCAGCTAACCGACTACCCGGTTAACTATTTCAAAAGTTCTTCATATACCCCTTCTATCTCCTCAGCCATCTTCCTGACGTCGAATTTTTCTTCCGTCTTCCGTCGACCCGCTTCTCCCAGTAACCTTCTATAATCTTTATCTTTCACCAGTTTTAATATGGACTCAATTAAATTCTCTCTCTCCCCCGGAGGGACCAATAGACCGTCTTTACCATTGCTTATAACCGAAGGAATTCCTCCAACCTTACTGGCAACGACAGCTTTGCCACAGGCCATGGCTTCAAGCAGGGCAATACCCAAACCTTCCTGAAGAGATGGCTGCACAAATATATCTATAAGCTTTAAAGCATTAAGACTATCCAGGTAGTCTATCCAGATAAATTTTTTATCGTTTAAAAAAGGCGCTAATTCTTTCCGTAAACGACCTCTGCCACTCCCGACAACCAGAAATTTTACATCCGGCTCGTTTATACTTCGGGCCGCCTCTAAAAAAAAACGATGCCCTTTTTCCGGAGAAAGGCGGCCAATCATTCCCACCGTAATCACGCCATTTAAACCGAATTTTTGCCGATATAATTTATCCTGTTCCGCAGTCTCCGGATGAAATCTTTCTAAGTCTATGCCGGTAAATATCATTTTCACCTTCTCTTCCGGCAATTTAAAATCATTTAACAAATGGTCTTTGACCGCCGGACTGATAGCAATGGTAACTTCCCCCCAGGCGGGAAAAATTATTCTTCCCCACCGGGTCTTATAATAACCATGCGCGGTTGTAAGCCAATGAGCCAAACCTCTCCGGTATATCCTCCACCCGACACAATGAGCTACCCTGGTATGGGTATGTAAAATATCAATTTTTTCTTCTTTTAAAATTTCTTTTAGACGCCGGGTGGTAAACCAGAGTTTGGGACTTAATTCTGATTTGGTATTTATCGGAAGGGCAAGATGTTTAATTCCGTTTTTATCAAATTCCCGGATACAATTGCCGCCGCTTGAACCGACAAAAAGCCGATGCCCCTTTTTTACTAACGCCCTGGATAAACTATAAATATAAGAGGTAATTCCCCCGCGGTTAAGATGAGTAGTCAGGTGTAATATTTTCACTTTAAGTTGTCTATCCTTTCATTTAACACGTTAGATACTACCTCTAATACTTCTTTTACCTCGATCAACTGCAGGCACTGCTGATGGGAGCAATCCCGGCGATAGCAGGGCTGGCAGGCAAGACTTTTTTTTACAATAAACAAATTAGTTGAAGGAACGGTATGGCGCCGGGGATCAGTCGGACCAAAAAGAGCAACAGTAGGAACTTTTAAAGCCTGGGCCAGATGCATCGGGCCGGTGTCATGGGTGATGAATAAAGCGCTTTCTTTTAATACCCCGGCCAACTCTTTCAAATCCGTTTTCCCGGATAGGTCTTCGGCTCTTTCTCTCATTAATTTTTTAATCCGCGAAATTTTCTCTTTCTCCCTGATTTCGCCGAGGAACACTACGGAATAACCGTATTTATCTATTAAGGTATCAGCTAACCGGGCAAAAGAAGATTCACCCCAGCATTTTGTCTCCCACCCTTTCCCTGCCCCCGGCAGGATAACGATGTAAGGCTTACTAAGATTAAAAGACGTCTGAATGGAGGCCCCCCGGCACTCCAGAGAATAATCGGTTAAATCAATCCCGATTTTTGATAAAAGGTGGGCTTGATGTTCTACCGGATTTTTTATTCCTTTAGGCTCAAAAGCAGCGATGTTTAAAAAAGCCCCTCCCCCTTTTCTTTTATAACCGACCCTGTTTTTTACGCCGCTTAAAAAAACCAGAAGATGGCTGAGCCAGGTATTCTGGAAATCAATACTTAAATCAAAGCTTTCCTTTTTTAACTCCGGGATTAAACCTTTCCATTCCGATTTTTCAAAATCTATAAAACTGTCAATATAATGGAGCGGCTTTAATAAATCCTGATATTCTTTTTTGGTTAGAAGAAAAATCTTCGCTTCAGGGAAATGTTCTCTGATTACTCTAAGAGCAGGCGTAATCAAAATTATATCCCCAAGAGCGCTCCATTTGATTATAAGAATTTTTTTTATCGTTCCTTTAAACATTCCCGATAGACCTTAAGCGTTTCCTGATACATTTTCCCAAAATTGAATTCTTTTAAAACTTTATCTTTCCCTCTTTGGGATAGAAGTTGCGCTTCTTCTTTATGCTCAAGCATCCAGCTTATAGCTTCGACTAAACTCAAAACATCATCGGGCGCCACTAACCGGCCGTTAATCTCGTCTTCAATGATATCTTTTATCCCGCCGAGATTAGTGGCGACAACCGGTTTTCCTAAAGCCAACGCCTCTACCACTACCCGGCCGAAAGATTCCGGTTCTACCGAAGGGAAAACCAGCAAGTCTAAAATTGACAAAATCTGAGGGATATCATTTCTTCTACCGGTAAAAATTATTTCGTTTTCAAGATTTTCTTTTTTAACCTTTTCTTTAAGTTGTCTTAAAAACTTTTCTTTTTCTGCTTCACCGACAATTAAGGCGCGGAAAGGAAAATTACTTTTCTTTAACCGGGCCAAGGCTTCAATAAAGAAAAAATGTCCTTTTCGCGGCGTCAGGCGGCCAATCACACCCACTAAATTTTTTGCGCTACCGGCTAAATCCTTTCTTAATTTCAAAAGACTGTCTGTTTCACCCCGAGACAATAATTCCTTATTAAAGTCAACACCGCGATGGATGAGTCTTAATTTTTCTTCCGGAACCTTAAAATTTAACTTCATATAGTTCTTTAGAGGGGAACTGACCACAATTACCCGTTTGCCAAAAACCATTACCCGGCTACCCCAGTGATTTTTATAAAACCCGTGTGCCGTGGTAATAAAAGGGATATTTTCTGCCCGGGCGGCATAATAACCAATCCAGGCCGGAACACGGGAACGAGCGTGAACAATATCAATTTTTTCTTCTCTTATAATCTGTCTAACCGGCTTAATAAGAGACCATATAGAGAAAAAAGATTTTCGGTGGACCGGCAAAGTATAATGTTTAACCTTTGTCCCCTCTAATTCTTGAAGAAGCACGCCCCCGTTGGATATAATGACCGCGTGATGATTATCCTCTGCCAAAGCTTTGGCCAAATCAACCGTGCCTCTTTCTACCCCGCCTAAATTAAGGTTGGGAAGCATCTGTAATACATTCATATCTTTACCTTTATTTAAGAATTAAGAACTAAGGATTAAGAAGTAAGTAAAACGAAAAACGTAAAATAAAATTTAATCAATATATCCCTGCCTAATTCTTAAATGACTAATGACGAATAAATGACCAAATTTTCCAATGTCTAAATTGTAATAGATTATTCTGCTTTAAATTGGTCATTTGAATATTTAGACATTCATTCGGCATTACCTGCCTTGCCTCCTCCCTGTCGGTAGACAGGGCAGGCAGGGGATTTAGTCATTCGGCATTTTGAGTTTTGAATTATGGTTTTTAGTTTTGCGTTCTAAGTTTTTCGTTACATACAACTTAATCCTTAGAGCGAGCGTAGTGAGCGTCTTAATCCTTAATACTCACCCGGTAAACTGGTCAACCGTTTACCAGTAATGCTTTCACTCTCTCAATTGCTTTTTCCGTATCATTAAGAATTTTAACGGGTGTCGCGTCTTCGAGAAACTGATCAACAACTTTATTAAGGTTATCCGGCGTAGCCATACGGATATAACCTTGCCGGGTTAATTTATTAAGCGTTTCCAAATGTTTGGGCGGTTTACGCCGGACTTTTCTGTCAATCCCAAGAACAACAATCTTCTTCCCTGAACTGGCGGCTTCAGCAATCATAGAAATACTGTCTTCAGTAACTATGATTAGCTCACTTAAACCTAAAATCCCTCCCACCGGATTATAGCTTTCTTCCCGGGGCGAAATAAATAAAGCCAAATCAGAAAAATTATTGAGGGTCTTTTTAAGTTCCTTTTCAACGTGTAAAGGCGTCCGGCGTGAAGTGGTAAGTAAAAGTGGAAATTTATGCGTTTCACCGATTAATTTTATCTTTTCAACAATCTTTTTCAAGGAATTATCTGATATAAAAAAGTAGGTACTCTCTCCTCCCAATAATATCCCGAAGAATTTATTTCCTTTTATAGAAAATTTTTCTTTGAGTTCTTTAGCTAACCTATCAAAATCTTCGTTTCTAAAAGGGTGCGGCGCAGTTAATATATTTAAAACGTTTTTAACTACCGGCAGATGGTCATGCTGGGGAGCAATGACTAAATCAAAAAATTTAACGTTTATTATACCCGGTTTCATACAAACAATTTTCCTGGCTCTGGTTATTCTTCCGTACAAAAGATTACAGGGGGCTAACGAACTACCGGCAGAAATAATTAAACCCGGAAGAAAAGAATTCAGTTCATTAAAACTTTCCCGCCTTAAAGATTGTCTGAGGAAGGCGTTGATTACAAATTTATTATTTACCACCGGAGCCACCAGAGAAAGTAATATCTTCCAGAACCTGTTTTTAAATTTTATTTCAACCTTCAATACCTTGGCGGCGGGAAAGCCTCTCAAAACGCCCTGACACTGTCTTAAATGACCTGGTTTTTCATCACTCAATACCATTATATTAAATTTCTGGTTATCAAAATTTATGTTTCTAACAGGCTGGGTTTTCCATCTTTTATGAACCCATAACCATTGTCCCGGATAAAGCCGGATATAAGATTCCAGAATCCGGCTAAATTCCTGAAGTACGGATTTTACCATCTCGGCATTATTTTTGTCACTAACCTTAATTTCTTTATATAGAGGCGGGTTAACATATATTTTATGCCTGAAACCAGAACGGACGATAAAACAAGGAAGAACGGGAACTCCTTTGCGTATAGCCAAAAGGACAGGTCCTGGATTGGTTGAGGCCGGGCGGTTAAAAAAATCCACAAACACCCCTCTCTTCCCGGCATCCTGGTCGCCTAAAATACCGACAAATTCATTTTTATTAAGGGCTCTCATCAGATCACGAACGGCTAATCCTTTACTATAAACTTTTATGCCGGTCCCGGTTCTATATTGATTAAGTAAAGCGTTTAGCCGGGTTTTTTTCTGGTCCCTGGCAATAACACTGATAGGGTAACCGTTTAAACTCGCCCAGACGGCAGAAAGCTCCCAGTTGCCAAAATGAGCCGTCAGTAAAATAGCTCCTTTACCCCGGGAACGAACCATATCCAGATTTTCTCTGCCTTCAATACTGACAAATTTATCAAGAGACTGACGATTAAATTTCGGGAAGAGTAAAACCTCAAAGAAATTCTGACTTAGATTCATAAAAGAATGACGCGAAATTTTCTTTATCTCGGACAGGCTCTTTGTTTTTCCAAAGGCATTTTCAAGATTACGCAGACTGATGTTCCGGTGGCGACAATCAATAAAATAGAACAAACTGCCGATTAACCCGGCTACATAAACTACTGCCTTCTGAGGAAAAGCTCTAATGATTAAATTTAAAAATTTAACCAGAAAATACTCAAGATAACCAAGCATCCAACGTTTCCTCGCCTTTTACAATTTTTAATTTAACCTTAAGAACTAAAACCGGAAAATTCATAAAAACTTTAGGCAGTCTCACTTCATCTTTTTCTGTGGTAACAATAAATTCGGCTTTTTTAATCTTAGCCGAATTTATAACCCTTCTGATATCCCTGGCCTGATAATGATAATGGTCTGGATAAGTTGCCTCACCCACTAAAGTCGCCCCCAGCTGCAGTAAAGAATATCTAAAAGAATTAGGCGAGCCGACGCTGGCCAGCATAAAAACCGATTTTTTTTCAATAAATTCTCTAACTTTCACTTCACCTTTCGGCCAGGTTTTAAATTCAACAGCTTCAAAAACAGTTTCTACTATAGGCGCCAGTGAATTGTATTTCCTTATCTCCTTTTTAAGCTCTTCAGGCGGCATTTCCGTTTCATTTACCTTGGAAAGAAAAATTATCTGCGCCCGTTTCAGCTCGGTAATCGGCTCTCTTAAAATCCCGGCCGGGATTAACCATCTATTACCAAAAGGATTAGTACTATCAACCACTACTATATCTACATTTCTTTTAAGAGCCAAATATTGAAACCCATCATCAAGAATTATAATTTCCGGCTTAAATTTATTTATTGTCCATTTACCGCTCCGGAAACGATTATTTCCAACAATTACAGGTATTTTTTCAAGCTTCTTAGCCAATAAATAAGGTTCATCTCCTCCCTCTTCAGGACCGGCTAAGATTTCAATTCCATCTGAGACTAAAACAATATTCTCCTTTTTTCCCCGGCGACCATAGCCACGGCTTAAAACAGCTATTCTTTTTGTTTTAAGTTTTTCCCCGAGAAATTCTACCAGGGGACTTTTCCCTGTTCCGCCCCAGGTAATATTACCTATGCTGATAACCTGACAGGGTAAAGATTGACTTTTTCTCACCCCGCTTTTATAAAGACATTTTCTGACGATAAAATGAAGGTAATATATACCCGATAAAGGCCAGAATAAACATACGGTGATTCTTCGTCTAAGTAAAGATCTATAGATTTTATACAGATACCTGTTCATTTCAACCTGTCTCTTTGGTTACCTATCCTGGTCTATTAAAGATAAAACATCTTTAATCATATCAAAATTTCTTCGGCTTGCTCCTTTATGACCGTTAATAACCAACTCCGCCTTATCTTTAATTTTATTCCTCAGGATTTCGTCTTTCAATAAAACGACCGCCTTTTGATAGAGTTCTTTTTCATTATAAACCTGAAAACCTATTTCCGCCTCTTTGATAATCCTGGTTATCTCCTGAAAATTACCGGTATGCGGACCAAAAATAACCGGTTTGCCAAAATTGACCGGTTCAAGCATATTCTGTCCCCCTTTAGGAACCAAACTCCCTCCCACGAAAACAATAGTGGCTAAACTGTAAATTTTAGCTAATTCACCCATCGTGTCTAAAAGTAAAACTTTGGAGGAGATATCGGGACTATCTTTATTTAATCGTGACCGTCTGGAGAAAGAAAGTCCAAATTTCTTTATCAGGTTTTCAATTTCATTTAACCGCTCCAAATGTCTGGGGCAAAGGATAAGATGTAAATTTGTAAATTCGTTTAAAAGTTTTATAAAACAACTTAAAATAATTCCTTCTTCTCCCGGGTGAGTGCTGCCGGACACAAAAATCAAATCATTACCGGATATTCTTAATTCCCTGCCCAGCCTTTGGACTTCCTTTAAATCCAATTGATCCAGAGCATCAAATTTGGCGTTACCGGTAACCCTTACCCGGGAAGCAACACCTCCCAGGTTAATAATTCTTTGTGCATCCGTTTCCGTCTGCATCCCAAATAAAGAAACATAATTCAGAACCTGACGAAAAAACTTACTAATCTTTCTATACCAGTTGTAAGAACGGGATGATATTCTTCCGTTAAAAATGATTATGGGGATTTTCCGTCTGTAAGCCTGCCTGAAAAAATTCGGCCATATTTCGCTTTCAGCAACAATAAAAACAGATGGCTTAATTATGTCCAGAACCTTAGAGGTTACCCCGGATAAATCCAGCGGAAAATATATGAACACTGCTTCTGAAATTCGTTTACGGGCAATTTCCTGTCCGGTAACAGTGGTAGTAGAAATCACCAGCTGATATTCAGGACAATTTCTCTTGATAATTTCAATTAAAGGAAGACTGGCTAAAATTTCCCCTACTGATACAGCGTGTAACCAGATATTCAAGCGGCTATTTAAAAAGTTTTTTTTACCTTTAGAAATAAAACCGAACTTTTCTTTAAGCCCGGGGCGCGTGCGGGGGGCAAAAATACTTCTAAATAAATAAAGAGGGGCGATACAAATAATAAAGATAGAAATGGTTAAATTATAAAGAAGAAACATCATTATTCTTGAAACTGCATGTTATATAAACGCCGGTATAAAGGATTACTCACCATTAATTCCTCGTGACGACCGATACCTACAATGCGCCCTTTAAACATAACTATAATTTTATCAGCCATTCTCACGGTAGAAAGACGATGAGCGATTAAAAAGGTCGTTTTATCTTTCATCAGAAGGTTCAAAGCATCTTGCACCAAACGTTCCGACTCTGAATCCAAAGCACTGGTAGCTTCATCTAAAATAAGGATAGGTGGGTTTTTAAGAATAGCCCGGGCAATAGCAATACGTTGCTGTTCTCCGCCGGAAAGCTTCATCCCCCGGTCACCAATAACCGTATCATACTGCAGGGGTAATTTGGATATAAATTCATGAGCATGAGCGGCTCTGGCTGCATTTACTATCTCATCAAAAGTAGCATTAAATTTCCCATAGGCAATATTATTTTTGATAGTGTCATTAAATAAAATCATTTCCTGAGTAACAATCCCCATAAGATTACGCAGGGATTTTATTTTTAATTCTTTTATATCTATCCCGTCAATCTCCACCTTGCCTTTTGAAGGATCATAAAATCTGGGAAGAAGATTTAATAAAGTCGTCTTTCCCACTCCACTGGGACCGACCAGGGCTACAATTTGGCCCGGCTTGACTTCTAAATTTATATCCTGCAAAATTAATTCATCCGGGTTATAATAGAAAAAGAGATTCTTAAAAACAATTTTATCCCGCGGTTCGGAAATCGTCCGGGCATCTTTATTTTCCTGGATGCTGGATTTGGTGTCAAGCATTTCAAAAATCCGTTCTCCAGCGGCAATTCCTTGCTGAACAGTATTATTGGTCTGGCTTAGTTTCTTGAAAGGCTTTATCAGAGAAAGAAGAGCCGCCAGAAAAAGAATAAATGTCCCGGCTGAAAGGACGCCTTTTAAAACTTCGTTTACACCGTACCAGAGAACAAAAATGGCCCCGACTGAACCGGTAAATTCAGTTAAAGGAGAAAGGCCAACCACCCTTTTTAAAGTTTTAATCCGGAGCTTAAATAATTTTTCACTTTCCTGCTCGAATTTGTTTATCTCGTAATTTTCCATAGAAAACGAACGAACAATACGAACCCCGGAAATAGTTTCCTGAAGCAAAGAAGTGATATCGGCTATTTTTTCCTGAAAACGCATGGTTATGTTTCGTAGCCGCTGACCGATATGGATAATAGGATAAAGAAGCAAAGGAAGAATCACCAGAGAAATTAAGGCCAATTTCCAATGGATAAAAAAGATAATACTGGCATACATAATTACCTGTGAAGATTCAAATAGAAAATCACATAATTGTTCCCCCAGAGCTACTTTTACCGGCTGGACATCATTGGTGACTCTGGAGATAATTTGACCGGTTTTTCTGTGACTGAAGAAATCAAGCGATAATTCCTGAAGGTGCCTATAAAGCTGATTTCTCAAATCGGTAATTACCCTTTCACCTATGTAGCCGGCCAGATAATCTTTACCAAAATCAAAAATCGCCTTGAGGGCAAAAACTATCAGAGCCACGATTAAAATGATTTTTAAAAGTGTGGACGGCGGAGTGGATTGGAAAAAAAATATTGTTTTAGCTCGAATATTCTCTAAAAAGGGCAAATTAAACTGACTTTGTTCCATCTGGATAAAACCCAGAACCCGGCTTTCACTCTGGTTAAGAATTCTATCCATTAAAGGAACAAGAAAACCCAGCTGGGCACCGCTTAAAACAGTACTCATTAAAATACAAAAAATGGTTAACGTTAACCGCTTTTTATACGGTTTAAGATATTTTAAAAGCCTGAAATAAATTGACACAATGGAACCTTTCTTTTTAAAAATCTAACTTTAAATTGTATCCAGTATAATCCGGGCAGCCTTGGCGGAGGCCCCGGGGTTTCCTAATAACTCGCGTACCAATACTAAATTATCAATAACTTCTTTTCGTTTATCCTCATTTTTGAGTAAACTTAAGGCCTCCCGGGCAATTTCTGCCGGTCTGGCCTGAAATTGTAGATATTCAGGGACGATTTTTTTATTAGCGATGAGATTTACCAAACCGACGTAAGGAACCTTGATTAAAGGACGAACAAAAAGCCAGGTTAAAAAAGAAATTTTATAAATAATAATCATCGGACAGAAATGACACGCCGCTTCTAAAGTAGCCGTTCCCGAAGCCACCAGAATTAATGCCGCTACATCCATAACTTCATGAGAGCGACCGGAAATTACCCTTATTAATTTTTCTTCTTCCGGTTTAACCATACTGCTGATAATATCCCGGGGAATAGAGGAACTTAAAGGCAGAATAAAATCTACATTATTGATATTTTTAGCGATAATTTTGGCTGTTTCCAACATAACCGGAAAATTTTTCTTAAATTCGCTTATGCGGCTGCCGGGAAGAAGGCCAACGACGATTTTATCTTTTGGAATTTCCAACATATCCTTAATCGCTTCTTTATCTTCAAAGTGCCTGATCGTATCCAAAAGGGGGTGACCGGTAAATTCAACCGGGATACCTGACTTCTGGTAAAATTCTTTTTCAAAAGGTAAAACGACGAGCATTTTTCTGATATAACGGCTGATTGTTTTAACCCTCCCCCGTCTCCAGGCCCAAACCTGGGGGCTGATATAATAGATCACCGGTATTTTAAATTTAGCTATGGCTCTGGCTAAACGAAGATTAAATTCAGGAAAATCAATAAGAATAATTCCTTTAAAATTATTACTCTTTATAATGGAAATTAATTTCTGAAACACTTTATGCAATCTGGCCAGATTGTTGAAAACTTCACTCACTCCAATGCCGGCTAAACTGACGATATTGAAATATAATTTGATCCCGGAAGAGGCCATCTTTTCACCGCCGACACCGTAAAGGGCTAAATCCGGAGCTAATATATGAAGAGCCATGGCTAAATTTGCTCCGTGTAAATCACCGGAGGGTTCTCCGGCGACAATTAGAATTTTCTGGTCATTACTCATAAAGGTTACAAAATGTTATTCCAAAGATTAACGGGCGCGCAAAGTGGATTTTCTCATAATGCGGTTGATTCTCAAAGCTACTTCTAAAGCGCGTTTAGCATCTTCAGCAGAAATAAGGGGTGACTTTTTCCCTCGGACACAATGGATGAAGTGTTCTAACTCTATCTTCAAAGATTCTCTGTCTTCCGGCCCAATTCTATTATGAACAATAACTTTACCCTGTTTACGATAGACGGAAATATCCTTGGCTAAAAAATCCAAAGAAAAATAAGTATCCTCCTGAAAAATCCTTATTTTTCTTATTCTCTCCGGACTGATCCGGCTGACAATCAAATTAGCAACACAGCCGTCTTCAAAATTAATCCTGGCATTGGCGATATCCTCGTATTCAGAAAGCACCGGAACCCCTACAGCCTGAATGTTTTTAATCCTGGATTTAACCAGGCTTAAAACTATGTCTAAATCATGAATCATCAAATCTAAAATTACGTTTATGTTAATTTTACGTTCGGGAAAAGGACCTAAACGATGACACTCGATAAAACGCGGGCGTTTTACTAATTTATTTAAAGCTTTTACCGCCACGTTAAATCTTTCGATATGGCCAATCTGAAAAACAAGTTTTTTCCTCTTAGTTATTTCTAAAAGAATTTTCGCTTCTCTGACCGTTCTGGTAATCGGTTTCTCTAAAAGAACGTTAGTGCCTCTTTCCAGAAATTTCCTGGCTATAGAAAAATGCTCTTCCGTGGGTACGGCAATGCTGACCGCTTCTATCCCGGTAGCAATTAAATCCTCAACGCCATTAAATCCCCGGGTCCCGTATTTCTTTTCTATCTCTTTTAGCCGGTGCTGGTCAGTATCAACTATTCCCATTAAATTGACTCCGGGTAGTTCCTTGAAAATACGAACGTGATGTTCCCCCAGATGTCCGACACCAATTACCCCGACCTTTATTCTTTTCAATAGTAGCCTCTATTTTTATGGTTTATATTTAGTTATAGCTTCAACGACTCTATCTAAATCTGTTTGATTTAAAGCCGGATGAACAGGTAAGGATACCACTTCCCGGCTTACCTTTTCAACTTCCGGTAAAAACAATCTATAACCCAGCTTTTTATATAAAACCTGGCTATAAACAGGGCGGGGATAGAAAATTCCTGTTTCTATACCTTCCCTTTTTAAAAATTCTATAAGATGCTCCCGTCTCACACCTTTTTTTATTCTAACTGTATATTGATGAAAAACATGTTTGTAACCCCGCGGTACACCGGGAAGAATCAGCCAGTCCAGCTTTCTTAAAGCCCGGGAAATAAAAGCGGCGTTGTGAATTCTTTTCTGATTGAACTTTTCTATTTTTTGTAACTGGCAAATTCCCAAAGCCGCTGCAACATTGGTTAAACGATAATTATAACCAAGAAAATTATGGACATATTTTTTAACGGAGCCATGATTAATAAAGCATTTCAAGGAATTCTTTAGTTTTTTACTATTACAAACTACCATTCCCCCTTCTCCCGTAGACATATTTTTAGTCGCATAAAAACTGAAAGTACCCATTAACCCGAAAGTGCCCGTTTTTTTTCCATAAAACTCCGCACCGACAGCTTGAGCACAGTCTTCAATTAAATTAAGATTAAACCTTTTTACTATCTTCATAATTCCGGTCATATCGCAAGATAAACCGAAAAGGTGCACTATTAACAAATTTTTTATCTTTTTGTTTCTCTTCAAAACTTCCAGTAAACTTTCCGGAGATAAATTAAACGTTAACGGATCAATGTCCGAAAAAACAGGTTTCGCTTTCTGATAAAGAATAGCGTTAGAAGTGGCAATAAAAGTAAAAGGCGTAGTCAGGACACTATCTCCTTCACCAATGCCGGCCGTTTTTAAAGCTACATCTAAAGCTGTTGTCCCGGATGAAGTGGCCACACTGAATCTGGTGCCTAGAAAATCCGAAAAATTTTTTTCAAACTGCTCTACATAGCTGCCGGAGGCAAGATTCCCGGACCTAAGCACTTTTACTACTTCCCTTTCTTCTTCTTTTCCTATCAGAGGCTTTGAAAGCCGGATTATTTTTTCCACCATTTCCCTCTTTTTCCTTTATTCAAAAACCACAATACAAATTCCCCAGCGGTCAGCTAATTTGATGGTTTTCTCCTTTTCTAAAAGGAGAGTCTTTTTCTCCTCAATAGCTAAAACTTTAGCTTTAACCTTATGAAGTAACTTTATCGTTCTTAAACCGACCACCGGAATATCAAACCTCATATCCTGTTTTGGTTTACTTACCTTAACCACTATAATTCCATCTTTACCGAACAAACTGGCCCGTTTTATGGCTCTATCAGTTCCCTCTATGGCTTCTATAGCCAGTATGGTTTTATCCTTCACTATGACCGTCTGGCCGATATCTAATCCCGCGATATATTTAGCAATTGTTTTGCCGAATTCAACATCTTCCCATTGTTGGGATGTAGGTCCTGTCCGGGTTAAAATTCCTTTTTGGGGAAGGAAATCATCCAGATAAGTAGCTGAATTAATAAGAATAACATTTTTCTCAGCCAATTTTTCGGCTATTTTACCTAACAAGACATCTGTAGTTTTAGTTTCTACTTCCGTAAGAAGTTTTTTGGCTTCTTCATCCAGTTTAATTTTAGAGAAAATCAAAGAAAGATTAACCTGTCCGGCCATCACCGCCTGTTTTACACCTGAAGAAGTCAAGATATCAATAAGTTTCTGTAATTCACCGACGCTAATCCAGTGGATTTCATCAACATATTTAGAAAGCTCTCTTGAAGTTTCTTCCTTAAAAGCGACGGCAACAATTTTTTTCCCTGTCTTTTCTGCTCCCTGAGCAAAAAAAAGAGGGAATTTACCATTTCCCGCAATTAAACCAATCTTTTCCATCGTCATATTAAAAAACAGAAACCAGATACCCGTTTTCAGAAACCAGCCAAATAAATAAACTTTTATTTTTTTAAAAATAAACTTAAATTCAGCAAAATAAAATCTGGCTTCTGACTAATGGTTTCTGGTTATCCAGTGGCTACTTACAAATACCCCGTTCAGAATTCTCAATAAAACTGATAATATATTCAGCCTCTTCGGAATTTTTAAATTCGTCTCGGATTTTTATTATTGCCTGGGATGTATTCAGATTAGAACGAAAAAGTATCTTAAATATTCTTTTAAGCGCTTCAATCTTTTCCTGGGGAAATTTATTGCGGGCTAACCCCACAGAATTTATGCCGTAAATCCTGGTAGGATGTCCATCGGCTCTGGCAAAAGGAATAATATCTTTAACCACTTTAGAGCACCCGCCAATAATGGAAAGTTTTCCTATTTTGACAAATTGATGAACAGCACTTACCCCACCGATAATCGCTTTATCCTCTATGTTAACATGACCGGCTAAAGTTACCTCATTAGCTAGAATTGCACCATCGTTTACACAACAATTGTGGGCAACATGAGCATAAGCCATAATAAAGTTGTTGTTGCCAACTTTAGTGACATTGTCTTCACCCGTGGCTCTATTTATGGTAACATATTCACGAATTACGTTGTCATCCCCGATTTCTACGAAACTCTTTTCTCCTTTGTATTTTAAATCCTGGGACTGGGAACCGATAGCTGCCCCGGTAAAAATCAAGCATCTCTTTCCAATACTGGTGAAGCCTTCGATAAAAACGTGTGAGCCGATTTTTGTACCCTCTCCGATTTTAACTTCCCCGTCAATAATACTATACGGGCCAATCTCCACCTCTTTATCCAGTTCTACTTTTGGACCAATTAAAGCAGTTTTATGAATCTTACTCATTTCTTATCCTTAAACTAACGAAAACATTAATTCCGCCTCGGCTACGACCGTATCTTCAATAAAAGCCTTGGCTTTAATTTTTCCGGTTCTCGTCTTGAGTTTCATAATTTCAACTTCTACTAAAAGCTGGTCGCCCGGTTTAACCGGCTTCCTGAATTTAACGTTATCAATTCCCATAAAATAAGCCAGTTTTCCCCTGTTTTCTGGTTTACTCAGCATTAAAGTTCCGGCCACCTGAGCCATACATTCAATCACCAAAACGCCAGGCATGACCGGATGCCCCGGGAAATGACCGGAAAAGAAATATTCATTTCCGGTAACACTTTTTAAACCAACAGCGCGTCTATCTTCTTCCAGTTTTAAAATCTTGTCTACTAAAAGAAAAGGATAGCGGTGAGGAAGAATTTTCTGGATTTCCACAATATCCAGAGGCGGAGAAGCGGAAGTTTCTGCGGTGACACGACTAATCGCTCCTTCTTTAAATTTCTGTTTCGATTTTTTCATTCTTCTGACTAACTCTACATTTAAAGCGTGTCCGGATTTTAAAGCCATAATATAAGCATTCATAGGCGCCCCCAGCAAAAAAAGATCCCCCATTAAATCCAGAATCTTATGCCGGACAAATTCATCACTAAAGCGTAAATCTTCTTTTAAAATATTTTTTTCCCCGATAACTACGGCGTTATCTAAACTGCCTCCTTTTATTAATCCTTGTCTCTGAAGAGATTCCACTTCATGGAGAAAACAAAATGTCCGGGCCGGAGCAATCTGTTTAGTGAAGGTTTCCTCGTTAATAATAAAAGACGCAAATTGCGCTCCCAGAGCCGGGTGTCTATAATCTATGGTAAAAGAGATTTTAAACTCAGAGGCAGGTAAAACTACTAAAGATGCGCCATTTTCATCGGCCCAACAAGGTTCTTTTAAATTATAAAAATTTTTAGGTTCATTCTGAAGCTCAATACCGGCTTCATTTAAAGTCCCCACAATAGGTAAAGCACTTCCGTCTCCAACCGGCGGTTCATTGGCATTGACTTCAATAATCAGATTATCAATTTTTAACCCGCCTAAAGAAGCCAGAATGTGTTCTACGGTATGAATTTTTACGTCTCCTTCACCTATAGTCGTCCCCCGGGCAATATCAACCACGTGGGTAATATCAGCGGTTATCTCCGGTTTATTAGGTAAGTCTGTTCGAATAAACTTTACCCCCGTGTTCGGTGGGGCAGGGATAAAAGTAATAGTTGTCTCATTTCCCGTATGTAAACCTATTCCTGAATAGACCGCTTTTCTTTTTATCGTTCTTTGGGGTTGTCCCATTTCTTCTCCTGTTTTTCTATCCTCTTACTTAGATTTTTTACCAGTTCATATAACTTGGGTAAACGCTGAACCAAAGCTTTAAGTTTCCTCTCCTCTTGATGAGGTCTAGCCGGGAACCCTGAAACACAAAGCTTATCCGGAACCCTTTTGGTCACTCCTGATTTAGCCGCTACCACCGCATTATCTCCGATATGAATATGCCCGACTGCCCCCGATTGTCCAGCCATAGTTACGTTTTTCCCCAAGGTAGTACTTCCCGAAATACCTACCTGAGCAACAATTATGGAATTTTCACCAATGGTCACATTATGAGCAATCTGTACCAGGTTGTCTATTTTCGTCCCTTTTTTTATATGGGTTTTACCGATAGTGGCTCTATCAACACAAACGTTCGCTCCTATTTCAACGTCATCCTCAATAATGACCATTCCCAGTTGAGGTATTTTATGGTGAACCCCTTTCATCGGAGCAAACCCGAATCCATCGCTTCCAATAACTGACCCGCTATGAATAATTACCCGGTCTCCAATGATATTTTTTTCCTTGATCACTACATTTGGATAAACAATGGAATCCTTTCCTATTTTAGTATACCCCCCGACATAAACATTGGGATACAGGATTGTATTGTCGCCTATCTGAACATAATCATCAACCACAGTGAAAGGGGAAATAGTCAGATTTTTTCCTAATTTTACGTTCTTGCCGATAAACGCCTGAGGATGGATACCTCTATTGACCGATATATCCCGGGAAACCAATAATCCCATAACCTTGGTAAAAGCAAAATACGGGTCCTCGGTTATAATAAGATGCTTTTGAGTATCTCTCTTAATCTTTGAAGAGACAATAATCGCTGAAGCCTGGGTTGTTTTTAAAAGGGGAAGATAGCGGGGATTGGCGATAAAGGTTATATCTCCTTCTTTAGCTTCCTTTATACCCGAGACCCCGGTGATAACAACATCTTCGTCGCCGGAAACCTTTCCTCCGACTAATTCAGCAATTTCTTTTAATGTTTTTTTCACTATCTACCTTTTTTTATTTCTTGTTTAATATTTCTATCACCTTATCCGATATTTCACTCTGGTCAAGATTGTATAATACCATCCCTTTATTAATCACCATGGTATAACCTTCTTTTTGAGCAATCTGTTTTGTCGCTTCGTTGATTTTATCGGAAATTTTCTCCTGCATACTTATCTGCATTTGTCTTAATTCCTGATTAAATTTTAATTCCATATTCCGCAGACTCTCTATTTTTGTCTTAAGAATTGATTCTCTGTTTTCTTTCTCTTTTTGACTTAAAGAATTAATCTTTTCACTCAGTTCCCGGCCGAATTTTTCAACTTCAGTTTTTGATTTATTCAGTTCCTGCTGTTTTTTATCTATTTCGTCTTTAAGCTGGTTAGATAACTTCTGGCTTTCATTATATGAACGCAACACTTTGGCTAAATCTATAACGGCTACCTTAACATTACTTTGAGCAAAAACGTCAGCCGTATTAAAAAGTATAAATAATCCCAGCGTTATTGAAATAAACATATTCATAAAATTTAACCGACTGATACTAATTTCCTTTTTTCCCATGGCTACTCCTTGTTAGTTAATGGTTAATGTTATCCACTTTTAATTGTTTAGAATGTGCTGCCCATTCTGAAATGAACGCGTCCCTTCTTTTCTTCCCCAGGGTCAATATCAAGGGGATATCCATAATCAAGACGAACCGGACCAATCGGGGTATTAATTCTGACGCCTACCCCTACACCGGTATGTAAATCTCCCAGGTCAAAATCACCGGGGTCGGCCCAAACATAACCAGAATCACAGAATACCGCCCCTTTGATGATAGAACGATCTTTTTCCTCATTCTGAACAAGAGGAAAGGTGACTTCAATATTACCTAAACCTAAAAGCCGACCACCAATAGGATCTCCGTTAACACCTTTAGGGCCAACCCTTCGTTCCTCATAACCACGAATACTTTCTCCGCCGCCGGCATAAAACCTTTCATAAATGGGAACACGCTCCGAATCACCAAAACTTTCTACCCAGCCGGTTACAAAACTAAGATCTAAAATTATCTTACCCACCGGGTTGAAAAACCAGTTACTATCTAACGTGCATTTTATAAAATCCTTATCTCCCTGAAGAAACCCGCCGGCATATTCAGTAGCTATAATAGTCCTTGAGCCCCGCGAAGGGTCGAAGACATTATTCCGGGTATCACGTACCAGAGATAAACGTAAAGAACTGATATCGTTGCTGCCCTCTTCATCCCAGATATCCTGGGAAGCACCGGTATCTATGTCACTTATCTTGACTGTTTCATTTTTATAAGTTAAGTAAACGCTTAAATCCTCACCTATTCTTTTCCCTAAACGAATATCGCCACCGGTTCTGTTTTCATCATAATCTTCCCGCACCCAGCTTCTTTGATATACGTCAAACCCAAATGAAAGCGGCCAATTAAAAAGCCATGGTTCGGTAAAACTTAATCTATAATCTTTTCTTCTGCTGCCGAATTCAGCCCGTATCAAAATGTCCTGACCGTCTCCGGTAAAATTAGGAAAATTAAACAAATCAAAATTTCTTTGCTCCAATTCGACAAAACCGATCGCTTTATCTACCGAACTATAACCGGCTCCTATACCAAAAGACCCGGTCTTTTGTTCCTCTACCCTGAAGATTAAATTACGTCTATCCGGAGCTGTGCCTGCTGAGGTATCCACATCAACGCTTTTAAAATAGCCTAAATTATAAAGTCTTTCACGGGTCCGCTCAACTTTTTTACCGTTAAAAATTTCACCGGATTTCACCAACAATTCTCTGCGAATAACAATATCTTTTGTTTTAACATTCCCCTCAATAAGGATCTCTTCTATATACGCTACATCCCCCTCTTTAATATTTAAAATAAGCTGAATGGTTCCTTCTTCTGTTTTTTTGATATCCGGCCAGATCCGAACGAAAATATATCCCTTTTCGGCATAAAGCCTGAATACAGAGTTAATATCCTCACGAAGATTTTTCTCGCTATAAATCATACCGGGACGCATACTGAGACTCTTGAGGATAAAATCTGAGTCAAAAATCTCATTCCCCGTAACATCCAATTTTTCCAGGTGATATTGTTTCCCCTCTTCTACGTAGATGGTGATGTATAAGAATGCTTTCTTTTCCCCCAGATTTACTTCATATCTGTCTATCTTCACGTCTAAAAAACCATTGTCTTTATAAAAAGAAACCAGTTTAGTTAAGTCGCCTTTAAATTCTTTTTCTTTAAAATAACCCTTATTAAAAAATTTTTTCACCCTGGTTTTCATAAGTTTTCTAAGTTTACGGGCAGAGAAATTTTCATTGCCTACAAACTCAATTTTTTTAATCCGTACCCGATGACCTTCTTTAATTTTAAAAGTAACAGTCCATTTACCATTTTTCTCTGAAATTTGAGGCTTTATTTCAGCATAATGATACCCTAATTCCTGATATTGAGTTTCTATTTTCTTAACATCCTCATGGATAAGTTGTTCATTTAAAGCTGCCCCTTCTTCAGAAGAAATTAAATCTAGAATTTTTTTGGTCTTTAAATCTTTATTGCCTTCAATAACCAACTGGGATATTACCGACTTTTCAACAACAATAAAAATTAGTTTAATCTGATTCCTGCCTAAATCTTCCGTTTCTAATTTTACGTCAGAAAACATCCCCATAGTGTAAATTCTTTTTAAATCCTGCCTGGCTTTAACCGGAGAAAAAGGTGCCCCTGCCTTGGACTCAATCTGGGAAAGAATTAAAAAAGAACTGACGGACTTATTACCCGAAACTTCAATGTCACCTACTATTTTCTGTTGAGCAGCTAAAGCTGAGATTTGTACCGCCACAGGAAAGATAAACATAAGAAGTAAAACCAGCATATGCACTTTTTTAAAATTTCTCATATTTCACCTTTTCTTTTAAGCCTTAATATGGGGAAAATTGTTAATTAAAGGATAGAGTGTATTATAGTTAATAATTGGTGTATTATAGCATATGGAAATATTTAAGGAAAGGAGTTTTTTTAGAAATTTATTTTATGTTCAATCCCTACAAAATCATCCTCTTCATCTATGCGAAACTTAAGTTTTTCTTTCCCTTTTATGGTGTATTCCAGTTCCACTTCCGGGCCCGGCTCTACCAGAAGATTATCTTCTATTTCATTCCCAGTGGGAGTTTTAAGCCGCACGGCAAAGCCTCCTTCCACCTCCTTAGTTAAACTTATCTCATTCTTTTCTTCCCCCCGCTTAATTTTCCAACCGTCCCAGACCATCTGACTTTCATCCATAACGTAATCAACACCCTGAAATTTTCCTTTCCCCGGCTTGGAAAAATCAATTGGCCCGGCGCAGATTAAAGTCGTACCGTTATAAATTACCGGTGATTCAATTAACGTAAGATAAGGATATATCCCGGCAAACTGAAACTTAGCGTATT
Source organism: uncultured bacterium (assembly GCA_964506075.1). Taxonomy (GTDB): domain Bacteria; phylum CAZDME01; class JAYEMH01; order JAYEMH01; family JAYEMH01; genus CAZDKO01. The sequence continues at coordinate 2,574 of CAZDKO010000003.1, read as the reverse complement.
CAATATTCTTCTGGGCAACTTTTGAATCTTTCATTTCAACGATACCCTTGACGTTTAAATTCGGCCACTCTCCGTAGCATTCTATCTCACCCGAAGCTTTTCCATAATTATCCTCATCGGACAGAAAAGGTGAAAAAGCCAGGATTGGGATAATGTCGCCTTCTTCTACTTTTAAACCGAAGTTAAACTTCAAAGGAGAAAAAATAAGTTGCCCATTTAAGAAATAGGCTCCGAGCCAATTAGCTTTCTCAATGATCAATTTTTGATTATCTATTTTTAAGAAGGCTGTTATCGGGGGATATGTTTTATCCTGAATGGATATTGGTTTAACTAATATTTCGGCATTAAATCCTGAAGACGTCATAGTTCCATTTAAATTGACATTAGCTTTAAAAGGAACTTTTTTATCTGTCATTTTGATTTCAAACCCCACGTTATGTCCCTCTGTCTTGCCTTCTAATTCACAGTTAAAACGAGGGGAAGATAAAACTGAATTTTCAAGAATAAAATTTCCTTTATTACCTTTTATTTTTATTATTCCGTCAAAAACATCAGGACCAAAATTAAATTTATCTATTTTGAATATCAACTGCAGCAAAGATGTATTAATATCCAAATAACCAGACAAAGATAACCCCTTTGACAACAAAATACTTTCTATCTTTATTATCTTCTTATGTTGACGGAGTTGCCATTTTATGGTCTTATCCTTTCCAAATTTTTTTCGGATTAATTCCCCCTGATAATTAATCTGCGGAATTCCTATTATACCGTTAAGTTCCCCTTTTAATTCTAAAACACCTACGGAAACAGGTAAATTCCCAACAAAAGAAAATAAATCCCTATCTCTAACCGAAGGCAAATCAAAATAAATCCGATAGCTCAAGTCTTTATTAAACTCAGCTTTCCATAATAAATTTCCTATCCTGGAAATAAAAACTTCAGCGTCTTTACAATCCAAACCTTTAGGGGAAAAGATCAACTGACACTTAATTTTTTCCAAACTGACCTCTTCATTCCCTTTGAAATATAATTTTCCATCAAGAGTCGGCTGCAATAAATCGCCTTTCAAAGTTAATTCACCGGAACACTCACCGTAAGGTAACTCAACCGAATTAATTTTAAAGTCTGCCGTTAACTCGGGGCTGGACGGAATACCGGAAATCTTTATCCCGGCTAAAATTTGCCCCTGTAACGACTCTATCTGGAGAGGAGAAATGTCAAAAGTATCTCCGGCAAAACAAAAATTGGCCTGAACCCGGGATAAATGAATATCTCCCAGATGAATATTATTAAAACTTATTTCACCTGAAATTTCCAGACTACTGAACTGTCCGCTTAAGCGGGCAGAAATTTTACCGTCGCCGGCTATCTTTAAAAGCTTAAGTTCCGGATGGTAATTTAACAAATCCTGGACTTTCAATTTATATGTCTCAATACTCAAATCTGCCTGTGGTTGCGTAATAAAATCTCTTACCCAGCCCTGGCAGATAAAATGCGTCTCTCCAACAGGAACCTTCAGCTGTTTAAGATAAAAATCACCGTTACTTAGCAGTAATCTACCCTTTATGTCTTCAAGAGGTTCTTTTAATGCTCTGAGTTTTATATTTCCCCCATGGAAAGATATTTCTTTAAAAATATTTAAATAGTTTTTCCTGATTTTTAGTAAACTTAAAAGGTTTGGATGGATTGTTAACTCATCAGCCGTAAAAGATTCAAAGGCATCATCATTAAGAAACCTGACCCCCAACTCAGATAAATGTAAGTTTCCCAAGAAGCTAACTTTTATATCTTTTACAGTTATTTCCCGTTTTAACTTCTCGGATAAAAGGCCAACCAAAGCAGATTTATTATTTTTTACAAAATTAGCTAAAAAAATAAATACACTTAATTTCAAACACAGGAAAACAACAATGGCGGAAATGAGGATTAATTTTATTTTTCTTCTCATAGAAAAAACCTTAGAAGGGAGGAAAGATTAATTTTCCTTTTCAAAAACTAACTTATCTTTTTCCAGGTTAATAAGGATTGTGGAACCAGACGGAAACTTATTTTTTAACATATCCATAGCCAGAGGGTCTTCAATGAATCTTTGAATAGCCCGTCGTAAGGGACGAGCCCCAAAATTTGGATCGTAACCTTTATCAATCAAAAATTCTTTACTTTCTTTACTTAGCATTATAGTCAGCTCTTTTTCAGTCAGGCGTTTTTTTACCTTATCTACCATTAAATCAATAACTTGCATCAGATCTTCCCTGGACAGGGGGCTAAAAACAACCACTTCATCAATACGGTTAAGAAATTCGGGCTGAAAAGTTTTTTTCAATTCATCCATGAGTTTAGTTTTCATCTCTTTATATGTTTCCGCTCCGTCCGGAATGGTAAAACCTAAAGAACTATTTTTATCAATCAGACGTGCTCCTACATTTGAAGTCATGATTAACACCACGTTTCGGAAATCTACGGTTCGTCCTAAACTATCGGTCAAACGTCCTTCTTCTATTACCTGTAAAAGAATATTAAAAACATCGGGGTGAGCCTTTTCTATTTCGTCTAAAAGCACCACCGAGTAAG
>CAZDKO010000002.1:64128-117546 GCA_964506075.1 uncultured bacterium | reverse complement strand
GAACCAGATAAAGGGTGCATACTTTATCCTGAAAGATAAATTAAGCGCCGGTGCCGTTTTTAAAAAATAAATCATAAATGAAAATAAAATTTGCCAATAAACCACAATTTATAATTATCATTAGAGACTATCTATTGACATTTGGTTTATTCACCGGTAGTTTTGACCACGGGATAATCCAAAGGGCATATTTTAGGTTTGAACAGTGACAAGGACAGGCTATTAAAAACTTAGATCCCTTCTCAAGGGTTGGGTCATTTGAACCCAGATATGTGTTTCTGGGGAAAATGACCTATGTTCCTATGTATCTGGAGCTCAGACATATAACTACGGGGGAAGAACTGAATTCATGGATGCTGGAACAGAAATTAGACACGATTTACCTGAATGATTCTTTCAGGGCTATTGAACCTTCTTTATGTTCACTTATTGAAGGCCAAATTGGCGAAAGCTTAGAAACAGGTTTTAGTTTGGAAAACGGCAAGGTGAAGATTCTTCTGGTTAAATCTAATATTAAAATTCATTAATGCAGGATAAATTGATTAATCGCATTTATAATAAAAAACAATCCTATTGTTTTTTACTTCTTTTAATCGTTCTTGGCGGTTTTTCTCTGAGAATGTATAATTTAGGAAATTATAGCCTCTGGTATGATGAAGCCAAATCTTTTATATCCAGTGAAGGGAATTTTAAAATAGTTTGGACCGGTATAATAGAAAGAGAATATCCTTCTCCCCTTTATGAAGTATTCATTCATTATTGGAAGAAAATAGGGGAAAGCGAATCGAAATTAAGATTTTCCTCTGTTTTATTAAGTGTAATTTCTATATTAGGTATTTATAATTTAGGCAAGCTGCTTTTTGATAAGAAGGCGGCTTTATTAAGCAGTTTTATTTTGGCCATTTCTCCTTTTCATATTTATTATGCTCAAGAAGTAAGGCCTTATTCTCTTCTGGTTCTGCTGACCATACTGACTGCCATTTTCCTGGTTAAATTTATACAAACGGGAAAATTTGGTTTCTGTATTGGATATGTGATTTCTCATTTATTGATGATTTATACCCTTTATTTAAGTTTTTCTATCTTTATTGCTGAGAATGTATTTTTTTTGCTTTATTGGCAGAAACACAGGAAGCTACTGAGAAAATGGCTTATCGCTAATTGTTTAATCCTGCTGTTTATCGTTCCCTGGTTAATCGGCATTTTCCCCAGATTAATAGAGGCCTTAAAGATAAAAAATGATTTCTGGATGCCCGCTTATTTAGATTCTGTAACTTTAAAAAGCATTTATATTACCTTCAAGAATTTTACCGTTGGTTATAATGCCTCGGGATGGGTATCTTTATCAAGTTGCATTTTGTTCGGTGGTTTATTTATTGCTGGACTTAAGGAACAAAAGAATCAAGAAGGGATAACCTTATTATTATGCGGTATAATCATTCCTGTGGTGGGCGCATTTATGACTTCTAAACTAGTAATGATTTATACCGACAGACATTTAATCATAAGTTCAATGTTTTACTTTCTTATTGTCGGGAATGGACTGGCCCGAATTAAAAAGAAAAGTTATTTGACATTAATAATGATTTTTATGATGGTTTTATCAGGTTTGGCCTGGAAAAACTATTACGAAAATTATTGGCCTTTGCCGAATGTTTACTATCCCGGAGTCCAGAGTAAAAAAGACCATAGAACTGTTTCCAAATATATTATTGAAAATTTTCAAAAAGGTGATACGGTTATTCATACCTGTGAAAATACAACTTATCCTTTTGCTTATTATTTAAGGACCCTTTCCCGATTGCATTTGCCTGGAGGCTACGATAAAATTATTGTGCGACCGACGGATAATTTAGATAAATTGTTGTTTTTTGAACATCATTTGACGAGTAAATCCATAGATATTACAGAGCATTTCCCTTTTTCTGACTATGAAAGAGTCTGGATTATTTTTTCCTGCTGGACATTAAAAAATGCCTTAAGATATGATTCGTCGTGTTCAAAAGCAATAAGATGGTTTGACAAGCATTATTTAAAAATAGACGAACAAAGATTTAACGGTATTTATGTTTATCTGTATGTTAAAAAATGAAGATAAAGCTGTGTCTGGAATCTTTTAAAAGCTTGATCCCAAAAATCTTTTTATTTGATTTTTTCTTATTGAAGCTGTATATTTAAGATGTGATACATGGCATAGGTAAAATGGGCGGAATAGATTTTCCCAATATCATCCTTAAGTGCCCAATAATAAAAATAAGGAGATATAGACATGAAAAAGATAATGTTAATACTGATTGAGACAGGAATTTTATTTTTAGGTCTGAATTCAACTTATGCCCAGGATGTAGAATCAGAAATCAAAAAAAATTTTTCAGAAAGACAGGAAGCTATTGATAAAAAAGATTATAAAAGTATTTTAAAGTATAAACCCAGACATTATAAAAAGGAACACACCCCTGAAGAAGACCTTAAATTGGGAACGGATAAAGCCGGAGCCGTTAAAGAAAAAATAGAAGAAATCATTTTGATTTCTCCTGATAGAGCTTTTATTAAAACTACTCCTGCGCTTCCGTTTGTCCCCGCTCCCTTTAATGAAGGGTATTACGTAGTTAATGAAGACGGACAATGGACGTTTGACGCGCTTTCATTCAGGTATATCCGTGTCTTAAACGAGCTCAATGACATTATGAATTTAATATTCATATTTTATAAAACAGAGGGCAGATTGCCGGAAAATATGGAAGAATTAATACGGATGGATGATAAAATAAAGGGTTACTACGACCTTTTTGCCGATATGAAAAGTCCATACCGATATGTAATTGCCGGTGATAACTCTTGTAAAGTGTATAGCGTCGGTCCTGACAATCAGGATAATAACGGGGGCGAGCTATATAAACCTCAAAAAGGGGTCTTAAGTGCCGGGGATGTAGTTTTAACCGGTGAAATCTTTTAAAATCTGGCGCGTTGGTCGATTCGGTTAAGACGCCGCCCTCTCAAGGCGGAGATGACGGGTTCGAACCCCGTACGCGCTACCAGTTCCATCCCAGCCGGATTAACAATATGACATATTGAGGAGATAATCATGGGTTCTTTACCGATTTTAGTCGCTTTAATGGTTGGATTTACTTTGGGTTTACTGGTTTCCATTATATTTAGAATCATTAAGGTGAAAACCGCTAAAGAACTGGCTGATGAGCTCCTTCGGGAAAACGAAACCAGACAGAAAGAAAATTTGAATAACGTCATTGAAAATATGAAGGCCAGTTTCGGCAGTTTGTCGCTTGAAGCCCTCTCAAAATCAACGGAAGAATTTCTTAAATTAGCCCAGGAAAAATTACAATCGGAAAGAGAAATCAGCGCTAAGGAACTGGTAGAAAAGAAGGCCCTGATTGACCAGCAGCTCCAGCGGATGACTTCAGAATTGGACAATGTTTCTAAACTGGTGAAAGAACTGGAAAAAGACCGGGGGGAAAAATTCGGAGAACTGGCCAATCAGTTAAAAACGGCCGGAGAGCAGACAGCATCTCTCCTGCAAACTACAAATAATCTGCGGGAAGCCTTGGCCAGCACCAGGTTGAGAGGACAATGGGGGGAACGAATGGCTGAGGATGTTCTGCGTTTAGCCGGTTTTATTGAAAACATTAATTATTTAAAACAAAAATCCATTGAAGGAATTAAAACACGGCCCGATTTCACCTTTTTGTTACCGCAGCATCTTAAATTGAACATGGACGTTAAATTCCCCCTGGACAATTATCTGAAATATCTTGAGGCGAAATCGGAGTTGGAAAAAGATAAATTGTGCACTAACTTTTTAAGAGACGTCAAAAATAAAATAAAAGAAGTGACCTCCCGGGACTATATTAACCCCGAACAGAATACGGTAGATTACGTCCTTTTATTCATTCCTAATGAGCAGATTTACGCTTTTATCCACGAACAGGATAGTACAATTTTTGATGAAGGCATTAAAAATAAAGTGGTATTTTGTTCTCCCATAACCCTCTTTGCCGTTTTAGCCGTTATCCGTCAGGCGGTTGATAACTTTGCTCTGGAAAAAACCTCAAATGAAATTCTATCGTTATTAAGTATGTTCAAAAAACAATGGGGGATGTTTCGCGATAAACTGGGCGTATTAGGCAGGCGTATTATCGACGTTCAGAAAGAGTATGAAGAACTCACCACCACCCGCCAGAGACAGCTTGAAAGGCCTTTAAATAAAATTGAAAGTCTCAGAATACACCATGGCTTACCGGAAGTTTCAAACGAACCGGATACAGAGATTTTACCTCTTGAAAATGAAAAGGATAGTAAGTAATTTATATTATAAGGTGACTGATGAGAAATTATAAGTGGCAGATTTTTTTAGGGGCGGGATTAATTGTTTTATCCGTTTTATTTTATTTTTTGCATTACCTTATTTTTAAAGACCTGCACCACATTTTTCTTTATCTCGTTGGAGACGTCGCTTTTGTCTTTATTGAGGTTTTAATGGTAACTCTAATAATACATCAATTGCTCAATATCCGCGAAAAACGGGCAAAATTAGAGAAATTAAACATGGTTATCGGTGCTTTTTTTAGTGAAGTTGGCACAAAACTTATAGCTTCTTTTTCTAATTACGACCCCAATTTAGACAATATTAAAAAAAACCTTGTAGTAAGTAATGATTGGTCTAAACATGATTTTTATAACGTCAGCAGGCAACTTAAAAAATATCAATACGGAGTTGAAATTAAAAAAGTTAATTTAGAAGAGTTAAAAGGTTTCCTTCAGGGGAAAAGTAATTTTCTGTTACGCCTTTTAGAAAATCCTAATTTACTTGAACATGAATATTTTACCGAATTGCTCCGGGCGGTTTTCCATTTGACTGAGGAACTGCTCAATAGAAAAGATACTAAGGAATTACCAGATACTGACTATGAACATCTGGCTAATGATATAAAAAGGGTTTATATTTCTCTGGTCTGTCAGTGGGTTGATTATATGCAATATCTCAAAAATTTTTACCCCTACCTTTTTTCTTTAGCGATGAGAACAAATCCCTTTGACCAAAATGCCTCTCCGATAGTTAAATAAACTCCCCGGGCTAAATATAATTTCGGTTTAAAATTACCTCTTTAAATAGACCAGATGTCCCTTGACCGAAACCATAAATACAGGTGTTTAAATAGATCTCATATAGGTTAATGGATAAATTCTTGACCAAAACATCAAAAATTGCTATAATGCGTTTTCCAACATACTCAAATTTAAAGGTGTAAAATGATTGAACGCTATACTCTCCCTGATATGGCAAAAATCTGGTCTCCGGAAAACCGTTTTCAGAAAATGCTGGAGATTGAAATTTTATCCTGTGAAGCGCTGGCGGAATTGGGGCATATTCCATCCAAGTCTTTGAAAAACATTAAAAATAAAGCCAGATTTGACCTTAAAAAGATAAATAAAATTGAAGCCAGGGTAAAACACGAACTTCTGGCTTTTATAGCCAATGTGTCTGAATATATCGGTTCTGACAGTAAATATATCCATCACGGACTTACTTCTAACGACGTTTTAGATACAATCTTATCCATTCAAATGAGGGAAGCCAGTGATATAATTCTGGATGACCTTAAGAGGGTTATTAAATCGGTCCGGGATAAAGCTAAAATTCATAAAAAAACGGTTATGGTGGGCAGAACCCACGGAGTGCATGCCGAACCCATTACCCTGGGTTTTAAATTAACACTGTGGCTGGCCGAATTAGAACGTAACCGGCAGAGAGTGGAAGAAGCCAGAGAAATAATAAGCTACGGAAAACTTTCCGGAGCCGTCGGTACTTACGCCCTTATTGACCCTTACGTAGAGGAATATGTCTGTCGGAAACTCGGGTTAAAACCGGCCCCTATTTCAAATCAGATTATACAACGTGACCGGCATGCCCAGTTTATGGCTGCCCTGGCTATTTTAGCCGGAAGCCTTGAAAAATTTGCTACGGAGATACGTAGCTTACAGAGAACGGAAATATACGAGCTGGAGGAACCTTTTACCAAAGGACAAAAAGGGTCTTCCGCCATGCCGCATAAGCGTAACCCCGTTACCTGTGAACAAATCTGCGGCCTGTCCAGACTGATCAGAAGTTATGCTCTGGCTGCGTTTGAAAACATAAACTTATGGAACGAACGGGATATCAGTCATTCTTCGGTAGAACGGGTGGTCATTCCCGACGGAACTATTCTGATTGATTACATGCTTAACCGTTTTCAGTTTATCGTGGAAAATTTAGGCGTCTACCCGGAAAAGATGAAAGAAAATTTAAATGCCACCGGAGGATTAATTTTTTCCGGAAGAATTCTCCTGGAATTAACCAGAAAAGGATTAACCCGGGAAGAGGCTTACCAGATAGTCCAAAATGTAGCCATGCAGGTTTGGAAAGGGGCTGGAGATTTTCAAAGTCTGCTTCTTAAAGACGAGACCACGAATAAATATCTTAATAAATCAGAGATTGAAAAATGCTTCAATCTGGAAATTTATCTTAAAAATTTATCACGGATATACAAAAGATTCAAACTATAACTTTTTCCTTTAAGTTTAATCTATGAACGGTAATAATTCCAATAAGCCCCTTAAAGAATTTTATCTTACGGAGTATCCTCTTTTTTATCGCGGTAAGGTCAGAGACCTTTATGCCTTAGACGATAAATTATTAATGGTGGCAACCGACCGTATTTCTGCTTTTGATTTTATTTTACCGACCCTCATCCCTGATAAAGGGAAGATCTTAACCCGGATATCGGCTTTCTGGTTCGATAAACTCCAGGACGTCGTTAGAAATCATATGATTTCCGTTGACTGGAAATATTTTCCTTCCGGCCTTAACCCGTACAGAGAAAATTTAGAGGGTCGTTCCATGCTGATAAAGAAACTGAAAAGAATTGATGTGGAATGTGTCGTGAGGGGGTATCTGGCCGGTTCCGGATGGAGTGAATATCAAAAAACTAAGAGTATCGTTGGAATTAAATTACCTGAGGGTTTAGTTGAGGCGGAAAAACTACCGGAGCCTATTTTTACTCCGGCCAGTAAAGAAAGCACCGGTAAACACGATATAAATATCAGCTTTAATGAACTCATTAATAGAGTCGGGACAGAAAAAGCGGATTTTCTTAAAGAAAAAAGCCTGGCTCTTTATTCCCGGGCCAGTGCTTATGCCGAGCGGAGAGAATTGATTATCGCTGATACAAAGTTTGAATTCGGTGAAGATGAAGAAACCGGAGAAATATTTTTAATTGATGAGGCCCTGACACCGGATTCATCCCGTTTCTGGGATAAAAGGACATATCAAAAGGGTAAATCCCAGGAAAGTTTCGATAAACAGTTTGTCCGGAATTACTTAGAAGAAATTGAATGGGCAAAGACCCCGCCTCCTCCCGAACTTCCCCCGGATATTGTTGAAAAAACTAGAGAGAAATACCAAGAGGCATATAACCGCCTGACGGCTAAATAGTGAATCTAAAAGGAGATACTTTAGATGAAAGAAGTTAAAGTTACACCCGAAGTGGTAAAAGAACACGGCTTAACGCCGGAAGAATTTGCGGAAATTTGCCGGAAACTCGGACGGGAACCGAATTACACCGAGTTAGGGCTTTTTTCCGCCATGTGGTCGGAACACTGTTCCTATAAAAATTCTAAATCTGTATTGAATCTTTTTCCTGTATCCGGGAGGCAGGTCATTCAGGGTCCCGGAGAAAATGCCGGTGTAATTGATATCGGAGACGGTCTGGCGGTAGTTATGAAAATTGAATCTCATAATCACCCTTCGGCTATCGAACCGTTTGAAGCTTCGGCAACCGGCGCTGGTGGAGTAGCCAGGGATATTTTTACCATGGGCGCCAGACCGATAGGATTTCTTTATTCTTTACGTTTCGGCTCACCGGAAAACAAACACGTTCGGTATCTTTTAAAAGAAGTGGGGAAGGGATTCTTTCATTACGCCAATACCGCCGCTATAGCCGTCCTGGGAGGAGAAATATATTTTGATTCTTCCTACGAAAAAAATCCTCTGGTGAACGCTATGTGCGTAGGCATTATAAAGATAAAGGATCTGGTTAAAGCGACTACTTCCAATCTTGACAGCGCTGTCTATACCATAGGCGGTGCAGCCGGACGTGACGGAATCGGAGGAGCGGCTTTTGCTTCAGAAGGAATCGACGAATCACAAAAAATTGATTCTTCCGCCGTAGCCATAGGCGACCCTGAATTAGGGGCAATTCTTCGGGAAGCCTGTTTGGAACTTATTGCCGGCGGTCTTGTTGAAGGAATGCAGGATATGGGTGCCGCCGGTTTAATCTGTTCGTCCAGCGAGATGGCTTATAAAGGCGGACGGGGTATGGAAATTAACGTTGACCTGGTCCCCCGAAAATCTCCTCAGATGACACCTTATGAAGTGATGCTGTCGGAATCTCAGGAAAGAATGCTGTTGGTTTTAGCCAGAGAAAAGGAACCTTTGGCTTTAAATGTTTTGAAAAAATGGAACGTTCCCGCCGTGAAAATAGGCCGGGTTACTGAGGATGGAGTAATCAGGATAAAAGATAAAGATACGGTTGTGGCCGAGGTCCCGGCTAAACTTTTGGTGGAGGCACCCGTATATAACCGGGAAATAAAAACCCCGGTGTATTTATCCGAAACTTTAAGTTTCAATCCTGATGAGGTTAAAGGATTAAAAAATTATAATGAAGCCCTTTTGAAACTGATTTCCGGGGTCAACCTGGCCAGTAAAAAGATAATTCACGATAAAATCAAGTCCGAATTAAAAAAGGATATTTTAATCGGACCGGGAACCGAAGTAACCGCCGTACGTCTGCCGGATAGCCACAGAGCCATCGCCTTTTCAGTTAACGGTAATAGTACCTATTGCTATCTTAATCCATACCGGGGGGGAGCAATTGCCGTAGCGGAGGCGGCCCGTAATTTAGTCTGCTGCGGAGTCAACCCTTTAGGGATAACCGACGGTTTAAATTTCGGCAATCCTTTTAAACCGGAGAACTTCTGGCAGTTACGAAAGTGCGTTGAAGGTATCAGTGAGGCTTGCCGCGAGCTCAATACTCCCGTGGTCAGCGGAAACGTAAGTTTAAATAACGAAAATCCCAGAGGTTCTATCGATCCCACCCCTTTAGTAGGGATGGTTGGGGTCATCGGGGATTATCAAAAACTTACCTCGCCCTGGTTTAAAAACAGCGGTGATTTAATTGCCTTGGTCGGTGAAACGAAAGAAGAATTAGGCGGAAGTGAGTATCTTAAAATAATACACGGAATAAAAAAAGGCGATTGTCCCGAAATAGACTGGGGTATGGAAAAGAAAGTTCAGGATTTTTGCCTTGCCGTTATTGACAAAGGGTTAATCAATTCAGCCCATGACTGTTCCGAAGGCGGCTTGGCCGTGGCTTTAGCCGAGTGCTGTTTGTCCAACCCCCAAAAACCTTTAGGCGCCAGCATTACTATATCCGAGGTGATTTATGACTGGACGAAACGAATTCCCCAGATGGAATTCAAAATCGTAAAACCGGTCAGATCCGACGCGCTACTTTTTGGAGAATCTCAGTCCCGGATTATTATTTCCTTTACGCCTTCATCTCTTATATCTCTGCAGAATTTAGCCCAGCAATATAAAGTTCCTTTCCGGGTGATGGGGAAGGTAGAAGGAGACATACTTCAGATTTCAACCGACAAGGAGAAATTAGTAAAATTACCTTTAATTACTCTAAGGAAAAGGTGGGAAGAAACTTTTGAAAAGCTGCTTAAAGAACAGAGCAAAACGGAAAGAAAAAAAACCATAAAAAAACCCGGAACGACTAAAACAAAGCGGACCACTAAAAAATCCATTCCTCCAAAACCCCATAGAAAAGTTAAAACTGTTCCTTCAAGGAGCAAGCGAAAAAAAACAGGGAAAATTTTGGCGGCCAAAAAGAAATCCAAAGCCGTGGTTAAAAAATCCCGGAAGAAAATTTCAGCAAAAGGGAAAAATAAAACCGGAAGCAAAAGAAAGGTGAAGAAAACCGGAAAAAAGAAATGAGAAAACAAAATCTTAATTATAAAAAAGCCGGGGTCAATATAGATGAAGGCAACCGCCTGGTAAAGGAAATTCGTCCTTTGCTTAGAAAAACTTACAGAAAAGAAGTTATCGGTGATATCGGCGGTTTCGGGGGGCTATTCAGAGCGACTTTAGATAAATATAAAAAACCGATATTAGTTTCCTCAACCGACGGAGTGGGAACAAAAATTATTATCGCTAAAATGGCCGGTAGATACGACACTGTCGGGATAGATTTAGTCGCTATGTCAGTCAATGATTTAATCGTCCAGGGAGCCGAGCCTCTTTTTTTCCTGGATTATATCGCGGTGGGAAAATTACACTGGGAAAAAGCTAAAGCGATGATTAAAGGCGTTGTCCGGGGTTGCCAGGAATCAGGTTGTGCTTTAATCGGAGGCGAAACGGCAGAGATGCCCGGTGTTTATCAGAAAGATGACTTTGATATGGCCGGGTTTGCCGTAGGGGTTGTTGACGAAGACGAATTAATTACCGGAGAAGATATCCGCGAAGGAAACTTAATTATAGGATTGGCCTCTAACGGTTTACACAGTAACGGTTTTTCTCTGGTGAGAAAACTTTTTTTTGAAAAATTAAAATATGAAATTAACCGATATGTTCCGGCTTTAAAAACTAAACTTTCGGATGAACTGCTACGGCCAACCGCTATATATGTTAAGACCGTTTTAAGTCTTAATGAAAAGTTTAAAATAAAAGGCATCGCCCATATCACGGGTGGCGGTTTTTATGATAACATAGAAAGGATTCTGCCGGAGGGTAAAACGGCGATAATCAATAAAAAGAGCTGGTTAAAACCGCCGATTTTTTCTGTTATACAGAAAGAAGCAAAAATCAGCGATTATGAAATGTACCGGACCTTTAACATGGGTATCGGCATGGTTCTGGTTATAGACAGAAAAAACGAATTAAAAATTATGACGGCTTTAAAGAAAATGAAAGTTAAGGCTTTTTCTATGGGAGAAATAATTAAAGGGAAAAAAGAAGTAAAACTTATCTGAGAAAGAACAATTTTTCAAAAAGGAAAATTATGAAAATAAAAAGAGCTTTAATCAGCGTATCTGATAAAACCGGGATAATTGAATTAGCCGGAGCGCTTCAAAAATACGGGGTTGAGATTTTATCTACCGGAAAAACGGCGAAGATATTTGGGGAAAATAATATCCCGGTCGTTACGGTTAGCGATTATACCCGGTCCCAGGAGATACTCGGCGGGAGGGTAAAAACTCTTCATCCCTTTATTTTTGGAGGAATTTTAGCCCGGCGGGACAACCCCGAAGATATAAATACGCTGGAAAAATTAAAAATTAAAACTATCGATTTAGTCGTTGTGAATCTTTATCCTTTTGAAAAAGTAAAAAACAGAGAAGGTTCTTCTTTTGAAGAAATCATTGAAAATATAGATATCGGCGGTCCCAGTTTAATCAGGGCCGCCGCTAAAAATTTTAGATGGGTGGGGGTCATTACCGAAATCGCTCAATACTCTCAATTAATTAAAGAGCTGGAAGAAAACCGGGGAGAACTCAGCAGTGAATTCCTTTATCGTCTGGCTCAATCAGCTTTTAAGAACAGCTGTAAATACGACTATTTAATCAGTGAGTATCTTTCCGAAAGAAAAAAATCATCCGGGGATGGAATTCCCGATGAACTCTGTCTTAATCTGGAAAAAATAACCAATTTAAGATACGGAGAAAACCCTCATCAAAAAGCGGCTTTCTTTCGTTTAAGTACCGCTCGTTCAGGATTAAGCAAAGCTAAACAACTTCAAGGAAAAGAATTATCTTTTAATAATTATCTTGATATGAACGCTGCCTGGCAGGCAGTGAGTGAATTTGACAAACCCACGGCGGCGGTGGTTAAGCATACCAACCCCTGCGGGATAGCTTCAGCTTCTACTTTAAAAGAGGCCTACTCCCTTGCTTTTGACGGGGACCCGATTTCTGCTTTCGGCGGGGTGGTTGGATTAAACCGCCAGGTAGATAAAGAAACAGCCGAAGAATTAAATAAAACATTTTTAGAAGTGATTATTGCCCCCGGATTCAGCTCATCGGCCCTGGAAATACTTAAAGAAAAACCAAACCGTCGAATCATAGAAATGCCCCCGGAGAGTGATGAAAAAATAAGTCAAAAACTGGATTTACGAATGGTCAAAGGCGGATTTTTAATCCAGGAAGAAGATTCTTTTAAGATAACGCCGGAATCTTTAAAAACCGTCACCCAAACAAAGCCGACTCAGGAAGAAATATCTTCCCTGCTTTTTGCCTGGCGGGTGGTAAAACAGGTAAAATCAAACGCCATTGTTATCGTGCAGGGAGAGAAAACCGTCGGAATAGGGGCCGGTCAGATGTCACGGGTAGACGCGGTAAAAATAGCGGTAATGAAACTCAAAGAAAAAGAATTAAAGAGTGATTTACCTCTGGTTTTAGCTTCTGACGCTTTTTTTCCTTTCCGGGATGCCATTGATGAAGCGGCTAAAATAGGTATTAAAGCTATAATTCAGCCCGGCGGCTCCAAAAAAGATGAAGAAGTTATAAAAGCCTGTAATGAGTATGGAATCAGTATGGTGTTTACCGGAATCAGGCATTTTAAACATCAATAAATTATAGAAAGAGGAAGGCTTTTGAATATATTATTAATCGGCGGAGGGGGCAGAGAACACGCTTTAGCCTGGAAAATAAAACAAAGCCCTTTAGTAAACAAAATTTTCTGTATTCCGGGTAACGCCGGTATTGCTGGAATAGCGGAGTGTATTGACCTGCCGGTTAAAGATTTCAGCGCCCTGGCTGAGTTTGCTCATAAAAATAAAATAGACTGGACTCTTATCGGTCCGGAACAACCTTTGGTAGATGGAATTGTAGATATGTTTCAAGAAAAGGGTTTTAATATATTCGGACCTCGGAAAAAAGCGGCCGTAATTGAAGGAAGTAAAATATTCGCTAAAAAATTCATGGAAAAACATAAAATTCCCACATCTCCGTTTAAAATCTTTGAAGATGCTGCCTCCGCTAAAGATTATATAAACAGTAATCCTCCTTCAATGGAAAAACCGTCCGTAATCAAAGCGGACGGTTTAGCGGCCGGGAAAGGCGTTATCATTGCTAAAACTCCCGATGAAGCCATTGGAGCCGTTGAAGATTTAATGCTTAAAAAGATTTTTGGGGAAGCCGGGAGTAAAATTATTATTGAGGAATTTCTTAAAGGAGAGGAAGCGACTGTTTTAATATTCACCGACGGAGAAAACTTCTTGCCTTTAATTTCTTCTCAGGACCATAAAAAAATTTATGAAGGCGAAAAAGGACCGAATACGGGCGGAATGGGAGCTTACGCACCCGCCCCGGTCGTTACCAAAGAGATTTTCGTAAAAATAAAAGATAAAATTATCATTCCTACTTTAAAAGGTTTAGCCCGGGAAGGACGTCCTTATCAGGGGGTGTTGTATATCGGGTTGATTATAGCCGATAACGAACCGAGCGTTCTGGAATATAATGTTCGTTTTGGTGACCCGGAAACCCAGGCTGTGCTTCCTCTGCTTGAAACCGATTTAATGGACATTATCCCTTTATGCCGTGGCGGCGGTTTAAAGAATAAGAATTTAAAATGGAAACAGGGAGCGGCGGTTTGTGTGGTTTTGTCTGCTAAGGGCTACCCGGGAGAATATGAAAAAGATAAAGTTATTACCGGTCTGGATAAACTTAAACAAGTGACCGGTATATCGGTCTTTCACGCCGGGACTAAATTTAAAAAAAATAGTCCGGAGATAGTTACTTCCGGTGGAAGGGTTTTAGGCGTAACCGCTATAGACGAAGATATTGAAACGGCAATTAATAAAGTCTATGGAGCCGTTAATTTAATCCATTTTGAAGGGATGCATTTTCGTTCGGATATCGGGCAGAAAGCCCGGCTAAAAATTAAACAAATTTATAATCAGGAGAAGAGGCCTTTATGAAAAAACCTCTGGTGGCTATAGTAATGGGCAGTGATACAGATTTGTCGGTAATGGAGAAGGCTGGAAAAATGCTGGAATATTTCAACATTGAATATAAAATTTTCATTCTTTCGGCCCATCGTGGCCCTAAGGAAACAATGCGATTTGCGCGTACGGCCAGAGCCGGAGGAATAAAAGTAATTATTGCCGGAGCCGGCAAGGCGGCTCACCTGGCCGGAGTAATTGCTTCAGAAACTACTCTGCCGGTAATAGGCGTACCCCTGGCCTCGGTTCCTTTAAAAGGCATAGACGCTTTTATCTCTATGTGGCAAATGCCCAAAGGGGTGCCGGTTTCAGTAATGTCTATAGGGGAATCAGGGGCGGTTAACGCCGCTATAACCGCGGCTCAGATTCTGGCCGTAGAAAATAAAAAAATCAGTCTTAAGTTACAAAAATATAAACAGGAATTGGTTAAAAAAGTCAAAGAGGCCAATAAAAATTTATCTTAGTTGATGATAAAAACTAAGTATCTCAAAATAAATTCCAGAACACCTGAAGAATATAAAATTAAAAAAGCAGTCGAAATCCTGAAAAAAGGCGGGGTGGTGGCTTTTCCGACCGAAACGGTGTATGGTTTAGCGGCTTTAGCCAGAAATAAAAAGGCGGTAGAAAAAATATACCGATTAAAAAAAAGGCCGGCGGCAAAACAGTTGACCGTTCAGGTAGATTCGGTAAAAAATATTTTAAAGCTGGTTTCTGAAATGCCTGAAGCAGGCCGAATTTTGCTTGAAAAATTTTGTCCGGGACCGATTACGCTGATTTTGAAAAGTCAAAAAGGAACAATCGGAGTTAGAATACCCAGTCATAAAATTAGCCTCGCTATTTTAAGAAAAATAAAGGCTCCTCTGGTTGTCACCAGTGCCAACGTTTCCGGGGGAAAAGATTTGACGGATGCCCGTGAAATTAAAAAAGTTTTTAACGGGAAAATAGAGCTTATTGTTGACGGAGGAAAATCGCCTTTAGGAAAGCCGTCAACCGTCGTTGATGTAACGGATGGAAAAATAAAAATTATAAGGACAGGGAAAATTGATAAGAAGAAAATTGAAAAAGCCGGTAACCAAACAACCTGATACCAAACTGGTCCTTTTTGTCTGTACCGGTAACAGCTGCCGCAGTGTTATGGCTCAGAACCTTTTTGAAAGGATGTTGAAGGAAAAGGGGCTTTCCGATAAAATTAAGACAGCTTCCGGAGGAACGGCTGTTCATTTAAAATTAAAACCGATCAGAGGCACGATAAAGGTTCTCGGAGAAGAGGGAATCAATGTTAAAAAATACCGTTCCAGAAAGTTAAATCCTGATATCTTACATCAGTCCGACCTTATTATAGTCATGGAAAAAAAACACCGCCAGGCCCTGATAGAAAAAAATCCTGTTCTGGATAGAAAGATATACTTAATAAATCAGTTTTTACCTGAAGGGAATTTTCATGACCTGCCTGACCCGATAAGAAAACCGCTGGCTTTTTATCAAAAAACCAGGGAAGACATAAAAAAGACCTTACCAAACATTTTAAAAAAGGTGCAGGAGCTATGAATAAAAAAATTGCTTTGGGAGCAGACCACCGCGGTTTTAAACTGAAAGAAGCTATAAAAAAATTTTTAGCCGGACAGGGTATTGATTTTTATGATTTCGGCGCTCACTCTGAAGAACCCGTTGATTATCCCGAGATTGCCGAAAAAGTAGCTTTATCTATTTCTCGAAATAAATGTTCCAGAGGAATTTTAATCTGCGGCTCAGGCATCGGGATGTGCATTACCGCCAATAAAATAAAGAATATAAGGGCGGCTCTTTGCTACAATGTAAAAACAGCCCTTTTGAGCCGGAAACATAACGACGCTAATATTCTGGTAATGAGCGGCTCCATATCTTCCGGTCTCGCCCAAAAAATAGTTAAGGTTTGGTTAAAAACTGAATTTGAAGGCGGCCGGCACCAGCGACGAATCAACCAGATAAAATCTTTAGAAAAAAAAGTGTTTAAAGATAAATATTTATAACCAGGGAGACACGTTTAAATTTTCCTAATATTTCAAAGGAGGATACGGTGACAGAGCTATCAAAGGTAGACCCGGAAATTTTTCAGGCCATCAAAGAAGAAACAGATAGAGAAGCTTATAAACTGGAGTTAATAGCTTCAGAAAATTTTGCCAGCGAGGCTGTTCTTGAGGCCCAGGGTTCAGTGATGACTAATAAATATGCCGAGGGCTATCCCAGGCGCCGTTATTACGGGGGTTGCGAATTTGTTGACCGGGCCGAAGAATTAGCCATTGAACGAGCTAAAAGAATCTTTTGTGCCGAACACGTTAATGTCCAGCCTCACAGCGGGTCTCAGGCTAATATGGCGGTTTATTTTAGCGTTCTAAATTTTGGAGATAAAATTCTGGGCATGGACTTAAATCACGGTGGTCATCTTACCCACGGTAGCCCCGTTAATTTTTCCGGTAAGTTTTATCAAGTGATACCTTACGGGGTAGATAAAAAAACGGAACAGATAGATTACGAAAATTTAGGCCGCTTAGCCAAGGAACATAAACCTAAAATGATTGTAGTTGGAGCCAGTGCTTACCCCAGAATATTGGATTTTAAAGCCTTTAGAAAGATTGCTGATTCGGTTGGAGCCGTCATCATGGCTGATATTGCCCATATTGCCGGTTTAATTGCGGCTGGAATTCATCCCAGTCCCATCCCTTATGCTGAATTTGTTACCACCACGACCCATAAAACCCTGCGCGGTCCGCGAGGGGGAATGATTATGTGCCAGGAAAAATACGCTAAAGCCATTGATAAAACGGTTTTTCCCGGTATTCAGGGAGGACCGTTAATGCACATTATTGCCGCTAAAGCAGTTGCTTTTAAAGAAGCCCTGAGCCCCGAATTTAAAGAATACCAGCATCAAATCGTGAAAAATGCCAGGGTATTAGCTGATAAAATGCAAGAAAATGGATTTAGATTAGTTTCCGGCGGCACGGAAAACCACCTGTTCCTTATTGATTTAACCCCGCAGGATATTACCGGTAAAGAGGCCGAACAGGCTTTAGACTGGGCCGGAATTATCGTTAATAAAAATACCATTCCTTTTGAAACCCGCAGCCCCTTTATAACCAGTGGTTTAAGAGTAGGAACTCCGGCGGTGACTACCCGGGGCATGAAAGAAAAAGAAATGGAGCAGATTGCTGAATGGATGACCGCTGTTCTTAAAAACGTAAAAAATGAAAATAAAATTTTAAAGATAAGAGAACAAGTTAAAAAATTCTGTTCAAGATTTCCTCTTTACGCTAAAAGATAGAAAGAAAGTTTAACGGTGCCTTCTAAGAAAAAATTAAAGCGACCCACCTGGGATGATTATTTTCTGGAATTGGCTTTTTTTGTTTCTAAACGCAGTACCTGCTTAAGGAAAAAAGTCGGGGCCATAATCGTTAAAGGCAAAAGGGTTATTGCTACCGGTTATAACGGCACCTGTATTTCCGGCGGGCAACACTGTATTGATTTAAACCGCTGTGCCAGAGATATCATGGGGATTGAAAGTGGCAGCCGTTATGAAATAGGGAATTGTACTCACGCTGAAGCTTCAGCTCTGCTTCAGTGTGCTAAATTCGGCATTGCTTCCCAGGGGGCAACCCTTTATGTCAACGGGTTAATCTGTATTCTTTGTGCCAAAATGGCTGTTTCGGCCGGTATAAACCGGGTGGTTTGTGTTCAAGAAAAAAGGCCTAAAAACGGTATCTCTTTTCTTAAAAAAGCTAAAGTTCAGGTGAAACTGTTCACCTCCCCGCACCCATCCAATTAAATCTCCTCAAACTTTCATTTTTCTCTTGACATTTCAATATTTAGTATGGTAGGATAAAATCCCCACAAGATAATGTATAAAATTAAGGTAAAAACCATAGTTTAAATTATTAATTTATATATAATCTAATAGATTTTACCTGCCAAAACCGGGGAAAGACATAAAAGAGGGGATTTCCTCATGCAGTGTCCATACTGTGGAGAAGATAACGATAAAGTAATTGATTCCCGCCTGGCTCAAGAGGGAAGAGCGATTAGAAGACGCCGTGAATGCTCCAAATGTTATAAGCGTTTCACCACCTACGAACACATAGAAGAAATACCGATTATGATAATTAAGAAAGACGGCCGGCGTGAACCTTTTGACCGAAATAAAATAAAAAATGGATTGATGAGGTCCTGTGAAAAAAGACCTGTAAGCATTGAAGAAATTGAAAAAACTATTGATGAAATTGAAGTCTTCTTAGAAAATAAACTGGTAAAGGAAATTAAAAGTTCTGAGATTGGTGAGGAAATAATGAAACGCCTAAAAAAGATTGATGAAGTCGCTTATGTCCGTTTTGCCTCTGTATATCGCCAATTTAAAGATGTAACTGAATTTATGCGGGCCGTGCAGGGTTTGTTACCTCAAAAGGAGGAATGATATGGAAACAAAAATTGCTAATATGGAGCTGGTTCAAAAACGTGATGGGCAATACGTTCCTTTTGATAAAAGAAAAATTACCGAAGCCATTTTTAAAGCGGCCTGTTCAGTCGGAGGCGAAGACAGGCTTCTGGCCGAGGAACTGAGTGAAGCGGTAACCCTTTTTCTTCAAAAAAAATACGTCAACAAAATCCCGACAATTGAAGACATTCAGGATATTGTCGAGAAAGTCTTAATTGAAACCGGACACGCCAAAACGGCCAAAGCCTATATTTTGTATAGAGATAAACGGACCCGTCATAGAGAAGGTCTTAAAGTAAGAAAAAACGTCCGGGAAAAAGGAGGCAATACCACCGACCTTTCTTTACTGGTTTTTCCTTCCAGCCGGAATGAAATTATGTCCTGGAACAAAAGATATATTTCTCAAGCGTTACAGAAAGAAGCCGAAGTGGAAAAGGACGTCGCTGAAGAGATAGCCAATGCCGTTGAGCAAAAAATATTCCAGTCAGAATTTGACCAGATTTCCACTACTTTAATCAGAGAATTAGTTGATAATGAACTTTTTAAGCGGAATTATAAAACTAAGTTAGCCAGACAGGTTGTTGTCGGTATGCCTTCGTATGATTTAGAGCAACTGGTTATGAATAAAAGCAATGAAAACAGCAATATTGCCGCCAATAATCCTGAAGCGATTAACCTGGCCATAGCCGAAAATACGCTTAAACAATATGCTTTAAGCCGAATATTCAGCCGGGACATCTCTGATGCCCATATGAGAGGGATAATTCATTTACATGATTTAGGCTATCCGACCCGGGTATATTGTTCGTCTCATTCTCTGGAATACATTAAAAAGTTCGGTTTGGAGCTTGAAAATCTTTATACCAGTTCTGCCCCGGCCGCTCACGCCCGGACATTAACCGGGCATCTTAATACGTTTTTAGCTTCCATGCAGGCTTATTACGCCGGAGCGCTGGGCATAGGCTATTTAAATGTTTTTTATGCCCCTTTTCTGGTCGGGATGAAATATGATGAATTGTTGCAGGAAGCTCAATATTTGATATACAGCGGCTCTCAAAATGCCTTTAGCCGCGGTGGACAGACACTGTTTATTGACGCTAACGTGCATTTAGGAATACCGACTTATCTAAAGAAAATCCCGGCTATCGGGCCCAAAGGAGAATACACCGGCAAGACTTATGCAGAATACGAAAAAGAGGCTCAGGATTTTGCCCGGGCGATGTTAGATGTTTGGAGAGCCGGAGACAGATACGGACATGTCTTTGCTTTTCCTAAATGTGACCTGCACATTAATGATGATACTTTTAAACATCCGGAACAACTGGAACTGTTAAAATATGCCTGTCAGGTTTCAAGTGAAAACGGCACCCCTTATTTTGTTTTTGACCGTGATGATGTAACCCTGTCAGCCTGCTGTCGTCTTCGCACCCGGATTAAGGATAATTACATGATTGACCACCCGGAAAGTATGCGTTTTTGCGGTTTTCAGAATGTCACTATAAATCTGCCTCAAGCGGCTTACCGTGCCGGTAGAGGAAATATAGATAAGGTATTTCACGAGATTGAACTGGGAATAAATTTAGCGGTTAAAGCGCATCTGCAGAAAAAAGATTTTATTTCTCTTTTAATGAAGGAACCGGGAATGCCCCTCTGGGAAGTCGGGAAATTAGCCAAAGACGGCCGGCCTTACATTGATTTAGAAAAAGCCACGTATATAATCGGGATAATCGGTTTAAATGAATGTGTTCAATTCCTGACGGGGAAAGAGTTGCATGAAGACGACGATACTTTTAAACTGGGACTGAAGATAATTTCTTTTATGTATCTGAAAGCTAAAGAGGCGGAGAAGAAATATAACCTCCATTTTTCTCTTGAGGAAAGTCCGGCCGAATCAGCCGCCCGACGGCTCGCCAAAGTCGATATGAAAGAATATCTCGAGGCGCAATCGGTAATTAAAGGCAGCGTTGAAAATGATGAACAGTATTACACTAACTCCATCCATTTTAGAGCCGATGCCCCGATCAGCCTGGTTGAAAGAATTGAAAAACAAAGCAAATTCCACACCATGATTGAATCCGGAGCTATACTTCATGCTTTTGTCGGCGAACAGAGGCCCCCGGCGGAAAGTATTTTTAATCTGGTGGAAAAAACCTATAAAAATACGCAGGCGGCGCAACTTACCATTTCTCCTGAATTTACGATATGTAATGATTGCCATTCTCTCAGTAAAGGCCTTTTAAGCAGCTGTGAATCATGTCAGGGGAGCGATATATACGGGGTAACCAGAGTAGTCGGGTATTTCAGCCGGGTTAACAACTGGAATAAATCTAAACATGGAGAATTAAAAGACAGACAGAAAGGTAATTATAAGGTACTGTAAAATGAAATTAAAAATTTTCGGCAAAGAGACCTGTAGTGCCTGTCAATCAGCCAAGCAAAAGATTTCTTTTTTTCTGGCTCACTGGAATTGTCAGGATAAAATCGAGGTGATTTATTACAATCTGGACACGGCGGAAGGTTTAGCCGAAGGGGCTTTTTATGATGTAGGGAAAATTCCGGCGGTAATATTGGAAAAAGATAATAAAATAATAAAAAGGTGGGATGGGACCGTCCCTTTATCTGAAGAACTAAAACAATCATTAACTGAAATTTCCCAATGACGTTGTTTTCTATCCCTGAATTAATAGAAATTAAAGGCCTTCAGGAAAACTCTCTGATAGACTGGGAAGGGAAAATTGTTTCTACTATTTTTCTTCCTTATTGTAATTTTCGCTGTCAATACTGTTACTCCGTAGAACTGGTAGAAACCCCTGAACTTTTAAAAACTATCCCTTTTGATGAGGTCAAGAACTATCTGGCTAAAAATAAAAACTGGATTGATGGGGTTGTTCTTTGCGGCGGAGAGCCGACTATTTATCCGGAACTGCCGGAATTTATCCGCCAATTAAGAGAAACCGGTTTGTTGGTCAAACTGGATACCAACGGTTCTAACCCTGAAATTTTAAAACATTTGATTGGCGACAGACTCGTAGATTATGTGGCTATGGATATAAAAGGGCCGCTGAAAAAATACGCGGAAATTACCGGGGTAGATATAAAAACAAACGATATATTGGAAAGTATAGAAATTTTAAAAATAGCTGAAATTGACTACGAATTCCGAACGACCGTAGTCCCGGCGCTTCTGGATAAAACGGATATAGAAGAAATTTCTAAAATAATACAGGGGGCCGCTTATTACGTTTTACAACAGTTTGTTTCTGGAAAAACCCTTCACCCGGCAGTATCTGAAAGCGCCACTTATTCCAGAGAGGAACTGGATAAAATGGCTGAGATTGCCGGGAAGTATGTCAAAAAAGTAGCGGTCCGGGCCAGGTAATTCTTTAAAATAAACTAACTTTTAAGATTAGATTTTAAACGGGGATAATAACATTTACAAGGAATTTTATCAATAATGCCTATTCATTCAACCGAAGCGTTAAGTTTTAAAGGCGGCGTTAGACTGCCGGCTGATTTTAAGAAAGAAACATCCGGGAAACCTATTCAATCTCTGCCTGTACCGCAAAAAGTCATTATTCCCCTGGAACAGCATATTGGAAAACCGGCCCGACCTTTATATAATATTGGGGATGAGGTTTATGAAGGGACAAAGATTGCTGAAGCTGCCGGCATTTTTTCTGCTCCGATTCATGCTTCTATCAACGGTAAAATTACCCAGATTAAAAAAACATTTCATCCTCTCAAAGGTAAGGGAGACGCCATTATAATTGAAGGAGACGGAGAAACCCCCGAGAAAAAAGCTCCAAAAGAAGAATTATCCTCTCTCACTTCTCATGAGATAATTGAAGAAATCAAAGAAAAAGGAATTGTGGGTCTGGGAGGAGCGGCTTTTCCTACCTGGATAAAAATTTCTCCCCCGAAAGATAAAAAAATTAATACGTATATTTTAAACGGGGTGGAATGTGAACCTTTTTTAACCTGTGACCACCGTTTGATGATTGAAAAACCCCGGGAAATACTTAAAGGCTTAAAATTACTGATGCAAGCCGTGGAAGCGGAAAAAGCCTACATCGCTATAGAGGAAAATAAACTTGATGCCATTGAAATTTTTCGAAAGATTACTATCCAGGAGTCAAAAATAAAGGTGGTGGTGTTAAAAGTAAAATATCCTCAGGGAGCCGAAAAGCAGCTCATTAAAGCGGTCTTGAAGCGGGAAGTCCCTTCCGGAAGCCTTCCTTTTCATGTAGGAGTCGTGGTCAGTAACGTGGGAACCGCCTACGCGGTGTATCAGGCTTTGTATGAAGAAAAACCGCTAATAGAGAGAGTCGTTACTTTAGCCGGAGCGGTTAATAATCCGGGAAACTACCGGGTAAAAATAGGGACAACTATTGGTGATTTAATAGATAAAAGCGGCGGGTTTAAAAAAGAACCCAGAAAAATTATTATGGGGGGACCGATGATGGGAATAGCCCAATTCAGTTTGGATGCACCCATAATTAAAGCCTGTTCAGGCATCCTTGTTTTATCACAAGATATGGTTATATTGAAAAAAGAACGCCCCTGTATTCAGTGCGGAAGATGCCTGGAAGTTTGTCCGGTTAATCTCATGCCGAATAAAATTATTCTATTTGCCCAGAATAATCTCTGGGAAAAATCGGAAGAATATCACGTTCATGATTGCATAGAATGCGGGGCCTGTGCTTATAACTGTCCTTCAGGCATCCCTTTAGTTCACTGGATTAAATTTGCTAAAAACCAGCTTTTACAGCTTAAAAAAACCATATAAAGAACCATAAATAATGAACGATAAATATTTAGTCTCCGTTTCGCCTCATATTAAATGTCGGTTGACTACTCCCTTGATAATGTTTGAGGTTATTTTAGCTTTAACGCCGGCCATTATTGCCAGTATATATTTTTTCAGCTGGGAGGCGGTAAAGATTTTATTAGCCACTACTTCGGCCTGTTTATTATCCGAAGCAGTCTTTAAAAGACTGCGGAAAATGCCTGTTTCCATTAATGATAACAGTGCTTTATTAACCGGTATCCTTTTAGCCCTTTGTTTACCGGCCGGGTTACCCTGGTGGCTGGCTTTTATCGGCGGGGTAACCGCTATAGTTTTGGGTAAACAGCTTTTCGGAGGGTTAGGTTATAATATTTTTAACCCGGCTCTGGTCGGGAGAGCCGTTCTCAGCGTCTCCTGGTCGGCTTATATGAGTACCTGGCTCATCCCGCGTTCCAGCTGGGGAGAAACCTTGAAAGGAATTACCGGAGCGACTCCTTTGGCTATAGCTAAAGGGATGGAAGCCGCAAATCAAACGTTACCGGATTATCCGGCTTTATTCTGGGGTAATATCGGCGGTTCAATGGGGGAAACTTCTGCTTTTTGTCTGCTTCTGGGAGGAATCTATCTTTTAATAAGAAAAAGAATCTCCTGGCACATCCCGTTTTTTTATCTGGGGACGGTGGCCTTCTTATCTTTTGTTTTTAAACAAGAAACGCCGTTGTTTCATCTTTTAAGCGGGGGATTATTGTTAGGCGCTTTTTTTATGGCTACGGATTATGTTACCTCGCCTATTACACCCGCAGGAAAAATAATTTTTGGAATTGGCTGTGGTCTGATAACCTGCTTAATCAGATTCTGGGGACGCCTTCCCGAAGGTGTATGTTTTTCTATCCTTTTTATGAATGCCTTTACCCCTTTAATAGAGAGTTATACCCAACCGCGTCTTTTTGGAGGGAAAAAACATGTTTAAGATTATTAAAACCGGTATTCTTTTAGGACTGGTTTGTTTTATTTCTGCCGTATGCCTGGCTCAGGTTTATCAACACACTAAAGATAAAATTGCGGCTCAAAGCCGGCCTGACGTCTTTCTCAAAGACGTATTCAGTGCGGCGGAAAAATTTAAAGAAGAAAATAAAAATAACCAGTCTTATTTTATCGCTTACGGAAAAGAAGAGAATATAATCGGCTATATTATTCCGGTCAGCACCATAGGATATGGCGGGGAAATAAAGCTTTTGATTGGTTTGGATACAAACGGTAAAATCGTAAATTTTCGGGTTCTGGAACATAATGAAACGCCCGGTCTGGGAGCGAAAATAACCGAGCCGAAGTTTATGAGTCAATTTACAGGAAAAATTAAAGGAGAGATTTCTTTAACCAGCGAGGACCCGCAAAACGGAAAAATAGAGGCGATTACCTCAGCCACCATTTCTTCCCGGGCCGTAGTAAACGGGATTAATGAAGCCATAAATTTCTTTGAAAATGAATTAAAAGAATACTGGAATTTTTAAAAATATAATCGGGTAGAGAAGCTGATGAGCGAAAAAGAAGTTCTTACGCGCGGGATAATCCGGGAGAATCCGGTCCTCATTTTGATGATCGGGTTATGCCCGATTCTTGCCTGTTCAACCACAGTTAGAGATGCTTTCGGTATGGGGTTGGCGACTATTTTCGTTTTAATCTGTTCTAATTTTTCTGTGGCTTTCCTCAGGCGGATTATCCCTTCACAGATACGGATACCGGTTTTCATCATTATTATTTCCACCTTTGTAACGATTATTGATTATACGATGCATGCTTATCTTCCTTCTCTCTATAAATCTCTGGGGGTTTTTGTTCCCTTGATAGTGGTTAACTGTATTATTTTAGGCCGCGCTGAAGGGTTTGCTTCTAAAAATAACATTATTTTATCTATTTTTGACGGCTTGGGGATGGGAATAGGTTTCCTGACCGCTATTTGTGTAATTGGTTTTATCAGGGAAAGCCTGGGAACCGGGGCAATAACTAATCCCACTCCTTTTCTTTTTATTCCGCCTTTTCAAATTAAGATAACCGGAGAAAATTTTTCTCCGGCCGTGTTAATGATTCTTCCTCCGGGGGCTTTTTTAACCATAGCTTTTCTCATCGCCGGGCTTAAAAAAATAAAAGGGAAAAAAGTAATATGAATGAGATGAATGTTTTTTTAATCGCTTTAAACGCCATATTAATTCATAATATTCTTCTGATGAAATTTCTCGGGCTTTGTTCTTTCTTTGGAGTAAGCAAAGATATAAAAACCTCCCTGGGGATGGGATTTGCCGTTATTTTCGTTATGGTAATGTCTTCACTGGCCGGCTGGTTGGTATATTATTTTCTGCTTAATCCGACCACTTCGGCTTTTCATTTTGATTTGACATTTTTAAGAACCGCTTCTTTTATACTCGTTATTGCCAGCCTTGTTCAGCTTGAAGAAATGCTGATTCGGCGTTTCAGCCCGGCTTTATACAAGGCAATGGGAATTTATCTCCCCTTAATTACCACTAACTGCGCGATATTAGCCATTGCCTTTCTTTCTATTGATTATTCTTTAAATTTCCTGAAAACTTTAGTCTATAGCTTTTCGGTCGGGTTAGGCTATACCGTTGTCATCGTTATTTTCGCCTCTCTCAGGGAAAAAATTGTTTTGGCTCCTATTCCTGAAGTGTTTAAAGATTATCCTATAGCTTTTATTACCGCCAGTCTTATGGCGCTTACTTTTCTGGGTTTCCAGGGATTGTTTGGATTATAAAATAAAACTAACAGGAAAAAATGAGTGAATTAATTTTTATTGCAGCTTTAATTCTGGGTATTTTAGGTTTGATAATGGGGTTTGGCTTAGCTTTGGCCTATAAAGTTCTGGCGGTCAAAACCGATCCGAAGTTAGAAAAAATCATTGAGATATTACCCGGAGGAAACTGCGGGGCCTGCGGTTTTGCCGGCTGCCAGAGCTATGCCGAAGAACTTATCGGAGGCAAGGTAAAACCGAATCTCTGCTTACCCGGTGGGGAAGAAGTAAACCGTAAAATCGCGCAGACAATGGGAGTAAAGGTGGAAATTAGAGAAAAAGAGATTGCTCTGGTCCGCTGCCGGGGAGGTTATAGCGAAGCCCGGGAAAAATTTGATTACCAGGGTATAACTGACTGCCGGGCAGTATCTCTGGTAGCCGGGGGGAAAAAAGGCTGCGACTACGGTTGTCTGGGACTGGGAACTTGTATTAAAAGCTGTCCGTTTGACGCCATTCGGATGGGAGAAAACGGCTTACCGGTTATAGATGAGGATAAATGTGTCGGCTGCGGGCACTGTGTGAACAGCTGTCCGCGCCAGATAATCGAATTAGTTCCAAGGACCCAACGGGTTTTTGTCCTTTGTCTTTCCCGGGATAGAGGTAAACAGGTTAAAGAGGTTTGCCGGATCGGTTGTATCGGTTGCGGTCTTTGCGTAAAAATCTGTCCTGTCCAGGCTATCACCATGGAAAATAATCTGCCGAGAATTAATCCGGAGCTTTGCGTGGCCTGCGGCGAATGTGTCAAAAAGTGTCCCACTCACAGTATCTGGTTTGCTAAAGATATAGCCGGACGAAATATAAAAAAGATTCCGGTGGATACATTAGTCCAGAGTACTTTTGAATTTAAAAAAGAAAAGGAACAAAAGTCATCTGATGCAGAAAACAAGTAAAACCCTGGGGCTACTGCTGCTTATTATAATCATCGGGGCAATTCTGGGTGGTATTATCGGAGAAATTCTGGGGGTTTTACTTCCGGAAGGCAAAATTAATCAGATTTTTACCAGCGGGCCTAAGCTCACTCTGGTCCCGAGTACCTTAAATCTTATCGTTTTAACTGTCACCCTGGGATTAGATTTAAAAATTAATATTTGCGGTGCTTTAGGAATTATGGCGGCCGTTTTTATCTTTAGAAAAATTTAAAAATTCTTTAATAATTATTCGGTTAATTCCGGCATATTTTCAATAGTGATTGTAGCGTTATTCTTTTTAGTCTCCATCCATTTTCCAAAAGCAACATCCGGATCCATATCTTCAGGAAACTGAGATATAATTTCTTTTTTGAATTTTTCAAAAGCTAACATATCCCTGATTTGTTCCTGGATAGACTGCCATTGGCTGGTAGATATGTTTTGCAACACCTGTTCAAATTTTTGTTTATTAAATGTCCCGTCATTATTAAGAAAAGCAGGGTATTGCTTAATTGCCTGAGCCACTTCATCGTCGCTGACTCGAATATGACGTTTATTTATCTCTTTCCTCAAAATTATATTTTCAATCAGAAGGTTTAAAGCTTCTTTTTCTATATCCATCTCTCTTATTTTATCTTTAAATTCCTGGCTATCCAGGTCGTTATATAATAAAGCGTAACGGTTATATAAAAAATTATATTCCCGGGAAAACTGCTCTAAGTTAATAGGGGCCCCATCCACTTTAGCCACCAGATTTTCTTTTGAAGCTGACCGCATCCCGACACCCCACCATATAAAAGCAGGAATAACTAAAATCAGGGTTATGGTCATAATCAGTTTCATTTTCTTTCTCATCTTCCGTAAAAGCATATTTTCTCCTCCAGTGTTCCTAAGTGCCGAATTATAAAATTGTATATTATCCTACTCTAATTTACAATAAAAATCAACCTTATAATAATCGGTATAAAAATTCCTTTACAAATTTTTACGGCTATGATATATTACCCGAAAGTTTAACAGGAGGGCTGCCATGGCAAAGTGGGGGCAGGTAGGAGTTATATTAGCTATAATCTTAAGTATAGGGTGTATAATT
Organism: uncultured bacterium; assembly: GCA_964506075.1. Classification (GTDB taxonomy): domain Bacteria; phylum CAZDME01; class JAYEMH01; order JAYEMH01; family JAYEMH01; genus CAZDKO01. The sequence goes on along the minus strand of CAZDKO010000002.1, from coordinate 89,437 downwards.
CTGGGCACGATGTATTATCAGGAAAATGAAAAAAGAATCGCTCTTGAAAAATATCTTGAGGAGATTCAGAACGAAAAACGCGACCTGGAATTAAACCTGAAAGAGAAAGAAAATACCGTTGAACAATTGAACCAGGCCATAACAGAAATACAGGAGCAAACAGATTCCCAATTAGAGGAAAAAGAAACTTTAATTACTGATTTAACGCAAGAGTTGAACTCGGTCAAAGAAGAAACGGGTACCCTGAAAAGTGAATATTTAAAATTGAAAGATTTACGGCAGTTATTGGAAAATACCGTAAAACAGGTCAAGGCAGAAAAAGATAAGTTACAACAACGCCTCAATGAATTAGAAGAGGAAAATGAAACCCTTTCAGCCAAGCTGGGAGGGCTTGGAATTAGTAAAGCCCAGTTAAACCTGGAAAAAATTGTTGTCCAGCAAGAGGCTAACTGGTATGGAGAAATTCTGGCTGTAGATAATGAATACGGCTACGCCGTAATTGATGTAGGAATGAAGGAAAACCTGACCGAAAACGTCCTTCTGGGTATTTTTCGGGACGGAGAAAATATTGGAGAAGGAGAAGTAGTCAAACTTTATGAAAATACTGCTGTTATCAAAATAACCAAACAAAATAAAGAAATTTTAGAGGGCGATCTTATAAAAGATATAGCCCTAAAGGAGAAGGAGAACCGTGATTTTTGATTATTTTTTAGGAGTTTTTTCAAGAGATATGGGGATTGACCTTGGTACCGCCAATACTTTAGTCTATGTAAAAGGGCAGGGAATAGTTCTTTGTGAACCTTCAGTAGTAGCTATTCAAAAAGGCGTAAATTCGGTTTTAGCCGTAGGTAATGAAGCTAAAAAAATGCTGGGCCGGACTCCCGGTAATGTCGTGGCTATCCGCCCTCTGCAAGACGGGGTAATCGCTGATTTTGAAATAACTGAAAGTATGCTTCGTTATTTCATTACTAAAGTCCATAATAGACGCACTTTAGTCCGTCCCAGGGTAATTATCGCTATTCCCTCCGGTATTACGGAAGTAGAAAAACGGGCCGTTAAAGACTCTGCAGAGCATGCCGGGGCCCGGGAAGTATATCTGATAGAAGAACCGATGGCCGCTGCTATCGGGGTGGGGCTTCCGGTGGTAGAACCGGCCGGCAATATCATAATTGATATTGGCGGAGGAACGACAGAAGTCGCCGTTATTTCTTTAGCCGGAATAGTCTGCAGTAAAAGCATCCGGGTTGGCGGAGATGAAATGGACGACGCCATCATTCAATATTTAAAACGCGCCTATAACCTGATGATCGGAGAAAGAACCGCCGAAGAGGTAAAAATTAAAATCGGCTCTGCCTATCCTTTACCTGAAGAAATGACAATGGAAATAAAAGGACGGGATTTAGTGGCCGGATTACCAAAAACAATTACCATTACTTCAGAAGAAATAAGGGAATCTTTGAGTGAACCAATTGCCAGTATTCTTGAAGCAGTAAAGGTTACTCTGGAACAAACCCCGCCTGAACTCTCTTCAGATATAGTTGACAGGGGGTTAGTCTTAGCCGGCGGAGGTGCTTTGCTCAGAGGAATAGATAAACTTCTTGCCGAGGAGACTAATTTACCGGTTCATATCGCTGAAGATCCTCTTACGGCTGTGGTTATGGGAACAGGTAAGGTGCTGGACGAAATTAAGCTTTTAAAACAACTTAAAACGAATATTAGAGAAGATAACTATAATAAATAAGTAAGGTTCTGATTCCTTTGTTACCCTTTTTTTTTCCACAAAATAAGTTAAAGAAAATAGGAATTTTGTTTTTTTTTATTGCTATTTCTTTTTCTCTCCTTACACTTAATTCTGAACGCCAGGATTCTATTAAAACCAAAGTAATATACATTCTTTCTCCCTTCCAGCATTCTATTTCCAGAGTTGATAGAAATTTAGCCAACCTTCCGAAAAAAGAATTCAATATAGAAAAATTACGGGAAGAAAATCGGAAGCTGGCTGAAGAACTTTCTAATCTGGAAATTGAAAAGAACGTCTATAAGGAATTAGCTCTGGAAAATCAACGCTTAAGAGAATTGCTTAATTTTCAGAAACAGCTCACTTTAAATTTTATATCGGCGCAGGTTATCGGACGCGACGCCACAAACTGGAATAAAGTAATATTTATAAATAAAGGCTCCAGCGACGGCATCCAGAAACATTTTCCGGTAATTACACCACAGGGTTTAGTCGGGCAAATCATTGAAACCACTCCGCACCAATCAAAGGTAATGACTATTCTTGACGCCAATAACCGGATAGCGGCTCTGGTTGAAAACAACCGGGTTCAGGGGATCATTCGCGGGACCAACGATTCCTGGTGTCAGTTTGATTATATTTCTTTAAGAGACGAGGTAAAAGAAAATGACGCGGTCCTTTCTTCCGGACAGGGAGGGGTTTTCCCTAAAGGGTTATTGATCGGTAAAATTATTTCGGTAGAAAAAGAAGAAACAGACCTTTTTCAAAAAATTAATGTAACCCCGGCTGTAAATTTTTCTCATCTTGAGGAAGTCATAGTAATAACAGGCGAAAAATGAAAAAATTTATTTTTGTCGTTTTTATTCTTATCGGTTTACTGCTTCAGGTTACTGTTTTTTCCCATTTAAAAATTATGGGAATCAAACCGGATTTGATTTTAATAATAGTTCTCGCTATCGGTTTTTACCGGGGAAGTTATCAGGGTATGGCTTTTGGATTTTTCGGCGGTTTTTTAGAAGACGTTTTTTCTTCCGCCAGTTTAGGAACCAATGCCTTATCCAAGGTAATATGCGGGTTTCTGGTCAGTTTTATAGGCAAAAAGGTTTATGAAAATCTCGGTACCCAGGCGGCCATTATTATTATTTTTAGCCTCTTGGACAGAATTTTAAATTTAGTAATCTCGTTTTTTTCATCCGGGGCTACGCCTTTATCGTTTTCCATGGTCACAAACACGTTGAGTTATATCTTCTACAATCTAATCCTTAGTTTTTTAATCTTTCCTTTAATCAGGAAAATCTCTAATAAAAGAAGAAATGAATGAACTAATCACGCCTAGAAGAGTAAGATTCATCAGTATTGTTACCTTATTCCCCTTTATCATTCTTATTTTGCTTCTTTTCTTCCTCCAGGTGATATGCGGCGGTAAATACGATAAATTAGCCAGTAATAACAGTATCCGGCTTGTTCCGCTTAAAGCTAAAAGAGGCCTTATCTGCGACCGTAACGGTGAGATACTGGCTGATACTGTGCCGGCTTTGTATGCCGCCTTTTTTCCGGAAGAATCAAAAAACGAAAAAGAAATAATAAAATCTTTACGTGACCTGAACATAATAAATCAGGAAGAATTCAATACGCAGATTCAATCAGACCGTAAAAATTATTTTGAACCGGTAAAAATAAAGGAACTTACCGACAAAGATTTAGCGGTTCTGGCTGAGCACCTTTTAGAACTACAGGGTGTATTTATTGAACAGGAACCTAAACGGTTTTACCCCTATCAAACCATGGCCGCTCATCTTCTGGGTTATCTCGGCGAAATCAATGAAAAAGAGTTAAAAAGTTCTGATTATCTGGGTTATAAAGGAGGCGATCTGATAGGACAGACAGGGATAGAAAAAACTTTCGAAAAATATCTTAAAGGAAAAGACGGGGGTAAACAGATTCTTGTCGATGCCCGGGGACGATTCGTTAAAGTTCTCGGAAACAAATTTCCATATTCGGGAAATCAGGTTTATTTAACCATAGATAAGAATATTCAAAAGACAGCCGAAGAGGCCCTGGGTGATGAATCCGGTGCCGTAATTGTCAGCCGGCCTCAAACAGGGGAAATACTCGCGCTCGTCAGTCATCCTTCCTTTGACCCCAACATTTTCGTTGGTTTATTAAGCCCCCAGGATTTAGCGCGTTTACACCGTCATCCTCAGTCTCCTTTTTTAAACAGAGTTACACAATGTACGTATCCACCCGGTTCAATATTCAAAATAATAACCGCGGCCGCCAGTCTGGAAAAAAACGTAATTTCTTCCCGAACAGAATTTAACTGCCCCGGCTATTATAAATTAAGAGACAGAATAATTAACTGCTGGAAAGAAGAAGGACACGGAACGGTTAATTTTCTGTCAGGCTTTGAGCAATCATGTAACGTTTATTTTTTTTATTTAGCCGATAAAATAGACGTGGATGACCTGAATTTCTACGGGCGCCAGTTTGGTCTGGGTGCCATCACCGGTATAGATTTACCTTATGAACAAAAAGGAATTTTGCCTTCCCGTAAATGGAAAAAAGATACTTTGAATACCGATTGGTATAAAGGGGAAACCCTGAATTTAGCGATTGGACAGGGTTATATTTTAACCACGCCGATCCAGATTTTAAATTTAATGTCTGCGGTCGCTAATGACGGAGTCATTTATCAGCCGCAACTGGTCAAAAAAATAATGACCCCGGAAGGAAAATTGATAAAGGATTTTAAACCGAAACAAATTAAAAATATAAATTTACAAAGTCAAACCTGGCGATTAATAAAAGACGGCTTAAGAAAAGTCGTCAACGGGCAAAAAGGAACCGGAAGGGGAGCCCATCTTCAAAATGTAGAGGTAGCCGGTAAAACCGGGACCGCTCAGATTATAAAAAAGAAAACTTACGAAGGGAAAAAATTAGAGGATATCCCTTATCGTTTTAGAAATCACGCCTGGTTTGCCGGATTCGCCCCTTTTAGCGAACCGGAAGTATCTATAGTGATTTTCGTGGAACATGGGGGAAAAGGAGGAACTGACGCCGCTCCCATCGCCAGGAAAATTTTAGAACAAATTTTTATTGAAAATGAAGAAAAACAAGCTGAAACAGAATTTTAAAAATTTTAACTGGGTGCTTTTATCTACCGCTATAGGTTTAGCGTTAATCGGTATTTTACTCATCTATAGCGCTACCTACACCCAAAATCCCTCCAACCACTTAAGTTTACCTTTAAAACAAACCCTCTGGTTGATTTTAGGTTTAATTGCTCTATTTCTGGCTTTTCGAATAGATTACCATTTTTTGATTTCAATAGCTTTCCCTTTTTATTTTGTGACCATGTTTCTTTTATTGCTGGTTCTCATTGTTGGTGAAGCGCGTTTAGGGGCTCAGCGCTGGCTTCAAATAGGAGGTTTTGCTTTACAGCCGTCCGAATTAGCGAAAATCTCGTTAATTTTAATTTTAGCGTATCAGCTGGAAAAACATAAAGGGAATTTATTTCAAGTTAAATCGTTAGTCATGCCCACTTTATTGATGCTTTTTCCCACGGTTCTTATTTGCAAACAACCGGATTTGGGGACAGCCGTCGTATTTTTTCCTCTTTATCTGGGGATGCTTTATTTAGCCGGGGTGCGACTTAAACATTTAATAACGATAATCAGTGCGGTAATAGTTTCTATGCCGATATTATGGTTTTTTCTGAAAGATTACCAGAAAGCCCGGCTTTTAGTTTTTTTTAATCCTAATTTTGATCCTCTGGGAGCCGGCTATAGTATCATCCAGTCAAAAATTGCCATCGGCTCAGGAGGATTATGGGGAAAAGGCTGGTTAACAGGAACCCAAACCCAGTTACATTTTCTCCCTGAACACCACACTGATTTTATCTTTTCTGTTCTGGGGGAAGAGTGGGGTTTTTTAGGTACCGGTATGGTGCTTATCCTTTATATAATCATTATAAAGCAAGCTTTGAGGATATGTTTTAACGCCCGGGATTCGCTGGGTTCTCTTTTAGCCGGGGGAATAGTCGTTATGCTTGTTACCCAGATATTCATCAACCTGGGCGTAACCCTGGGTATTATGCCGGCAACGGGAATCCCGCTGCCTTTTTTAAGTTACGGGGGTTCTTCACTTTTAATTAACCTGTTTTCTGTCGGGGTTCTTCTTAATATTCAGTCAAAATCTTTTCTTTTTTAAAGTGCCAGCAAAAAAGCCGGAAGTCATTATAATCTTAGGTCCAAGTGCAGTTGGAAAAACAGATATAATTTTTTCTTTGGCTGAAAAATTAAAGACGGAAATTATATCTTCTGACTCTATGCAAATCTATAAAGGAATGGACGTAGGAACAGCTAAACCCCCTCAAAATTATCTACAGCAAATCAAACACTACTGCCTTGACGTAGCCGAGCCGGATGAAGATTTTGATGTCGCTAAGTTTAAAAAAATGGCTGAAACAAAAATTGAAGAAATCCTTCAAAAAGGAAAAATACCTTTAGTGTCTGGAGGAACGGGCCTTTACATAAAAGCCCTCAGCCGGGGACTCTGTCAGACTCCTTCCAAAGATAAAAAAATCCGTAAAAAACTGGAGGAACTGGCCGAAACTAAAGGAAAATCTTTTCTTTATCAGCAACTTCAAAAAATAGATCCGGAATCCGCCGGTCGAATCCATTCTAATGATTTACGGCGTATTATCCGGGCTCTGGAAGTATATGAACAAACGGGATTCCCGTTAAGTTCTTTGCAAACTCAAACAAAAAACCCCGAATCAAAATTTAATTTTATTAAAATCGGCCTGATGCGGCCGCGTAAAGAATTGTATAAAAGAGCAGAAGAAAGAATAGAGAAAATGTTTCAAAACGGCTGGATAGAGGAGGTAAAAACTTTAATTCAAAAGGGATACCATCCGGAGCTACCCGCCATGCACAGTCTGGGATATCGGGAAATCATCCAGTTTCTTGCCGGCAAAGCGACTTTAAACAGAACCCGGGATTTAATAAAACGCAACACCCGCCGTTTCATCAAACGGCAGATAACCTGGTTTAAAAAAGAAAAAGACATCCATTGGGTATTTATAAATGAAAAACAAAGCAAAAATGAAGTTTTATCAGAGATAAAAAAGATTTTAGCCCGGGAAGGAATACAGGTTGACTGAAATATGAGAAATCAGGAAAAAGCCCTTCTGGTAGGGATAAGGAATAGACGCAGCAGTATCTGGGAGACAGAAGAATATCTTTCCGAATTAAGAGAATTAGCCAGAACCGCCGGGGCTGAAGTTGTCGATACGGTTATTTTCTCGCAGGATGAGTTTAACCCCGCCTATTTAATCGGTAAGGGAAAAGTAGAATCTTTGGCTTTAACCGCCGGGGAAAAAGAAATTGATTTAATTATTTTTAATGAAGATTTATCTCCGGCCCAGCAAAGAAATCTGGAAGAAAAAATCGGCTTGAAAATTATAGACCGGACTCAGCTGATTTTAGACATCTTTGCCAAACACGCCCGCAGCAGCGAAGGTAAACTTCAGGTAGAATTAGCCCAGTTAAACTATCTTTTACCCCGTCTGGTAGGGAAGGGGATAATCCTTTCCAGATTAGGCGGAGGAATCGGTACCAGAGGACCGGGCGAAACCAAGTTGGAAATAGACCGCCGAAGGATAAGAGACAGAATCAGCCACCTCAAAAAAAATATAGAAAAGATAAGAAACCACCGTTCTCTCCAGCGGAAACAAAGAGAAAAAAACGCTATCCCTCTGGTAGCTCTGGTCGGTTATACCAATACGGGAAAATCTACTCTTCTGAACAGTCTAAGTTCGACTGAGGCGACTATTGTTGAAGACAAACTTTTCTCAACCCTGGACCCGATTAACAAACAAATTCTGCTGCCCAATAACCAGTCAATAATCATGACTGATACGGTTGGTTTTATCCGGAAATTACCTTATCACTTAATAGCTTCTTTTAAAGCTACCCTGGAAGAAATAACGGAGGCAGACCTTTTATTACATATTCTGGATATAAGTCATCCCCAGATAGCAGAACAGGAAATGACAGTTCGCAATATTTTAGAAGATATCGGCGTAGCAAAGGAGAAAAAAATAATTTGTGTGTTAAATAAGATTGATTTAGTCGATAGCCCCCGTCTTCTAAAAAGAACGGAAGATTCATTTCCTGATTCAGTACCTGTCTCGGCCCTAAAAAAAGAAGGGCTGGATAAACTGCTGGATAAAATCATGCAGTCACTTCAAACCCGCTATTGCCGGCTTGATTTAACGCTTCCTTTAAACGAGGGAAAACTCATTGCCTGGCTTCATCAAAACGGAAGGGTTACAAAAGAAATCTATTCGGAAAACAATGTTAACATTACGGTAGAAATAGCCAGAGAATGGCAGGAAAAATTCAAAGATTATTTAACGAAAGGCAGCCTTTCTAAATAGACGTTTGACAATGAATTTTTCCCGTGTTAAAATTCAGTGGATATGAAGAAAATAAATTACATCCTGCTATTTTTAATTACCTTTTTTGTTTTAGAGGGAGAAGTTTTGCCCGATGAACCTCTTCAGAATAAATATCCTTTTAAATCAGCCGTAATCCATTACGAAATTAAGGGACAGACACAGAATGGAACTGAAGATCTTTATATCCAGGGGATAAAGACCCGACGGGAAAAACATATCATTGTCAATGCCCTGAACCGCACGGAAAAACAAGACCTTCTGGTTATTGATGACGGAATAAACGTTTATTATATAGATTTGAATAAAAAAACGGGCACCAAAATGTTAAGTCCCAGGAAGATGTTGGAAGATTTAACTCCCGGGGAGAGAAAAAAAATGGAAGAAACCGGTAAAGTTCTAATTAAAGGAATAACCGGTAAAACCGATAATATACCTATTGGAACTGAAGAAATTTTAGGTAAACCCTGTGAAATATATGAAATATTCGGCGTAAAAAGCTGGCAATGGGAAGGTATCCCTTTAAAAACAGAGATGGAGATGGTGGGGAAAAACGCCCAGGTGGCCACCAGTATAGAAACGGACGTTACTATTCCAGCCTCTCGTTTTCGGGTTCCCTCCGGCATTAAAATAAAAGACATTACCGGTGAACAAAAAGATTTATTAAAAAAGAATATTTTACAAAATTTACCGGTTGAAGAAGAAAACCCGAATTAAGAAACATATTAAATACTATGCAAAGTAAACTTTTCGCAGAGTCAATCTTTTTCCGGCTATAATAATTTATTATATAATAAACCATAGATGTATAACTGTATGGAATTATAAAATAATTATAAAAACTCTTGCCAAAAGTAAGCTTTTTAGCTATAATAAAAAAAACACTTACTAACAGGAGGTGAAAACATGGCAAAAAAAGATTTGGGTCCAACTGATGTGGGGATGCAGGCCAATTTAGCCGCGTTATTGTCTTATGTTCTGGGATTTATCAGCGGGTTAATCTTTTTCTTGATTGAGAAAAAAAATAAATATGTTCGTTTTCACGCGATGCAGTCTATTTTATTCTCAGTGACCATAATAGTTTTGAACATTATTCTGGGATTAATTCCTATTCTGGGCTGGCTTTTAGGTTTTTTAATTTCCATAGCGGCCTTAATACTCTGGATAATCCTGTTAATTAAAGCCTATCAGGGAGAAGAATTTAAACTGCCTATCATAGGTGATATTGCACAAAAAAACGCCTGAAAAATACTTTAAATCTACGGTTTGTAAGTGTCCACGGGGAGAAAGCTGTCTAAATGTTGAGGTTTCGACCGGAGCTGGAAAGGATTGAAGAGGAAAGTTTAGCTTCATATGCAGTTTTAAGTAAAAACGCCAAGCATCAATATCCGGAGTCTCCCCCGCTTAACCGTACCTATTTTCAGCGCGACTGGCATCGCATCACCCATTCGGAAGCTTACCGGCGGCTCGATTCAAAAACCCAGGTATTCCCTTTTGGAGAAGGGGATGATGTTTCCCGTGACCGCTTATCTCATACGATGGAAGTGGTACAGATTGCTACTTCCATAGCCCGGGGATTAGGGGTAAACGAAGATTTAGTCCGGGCGATCGGTCTGGCCCATGACCTGGGGCACACACCTTTTGGTCATGTCGGGGAAGAAACTCTTGACAGCTTGCTGAAAGATTCCGGCGGCTTTGACCATAATCGTCAAAGTTTAAAAGTTGTTACTCAATTAGAGATGCGTTATCCTCAATTTCCCGGCCTGAATTTAAGCACCGAGGTTCTTGACGGTATTCAACGCCACGCTACTGAATATGATAATATTTCAACCCGCCTTCGGTATTTTAAAAATTACCTGAATTCCTCCCTGGAAGCCCAGATTGTTTCTATTGCGGACATTATAGCTTTCCGTTCTCATGATTTAGATGATGGTTATAATATGGGTATATTAAGAGACCCCCGGGCGGAAAATGAACTGGAAAAATTAATTATCTGGCGGGAAATCAGTAAAATGACCCGAGAGGTTTTAAAAAAGATAAAACATAAAGAAGATTATTCCCGGGTTCAAAAAGCTCAACGTTCCCGTCAGTTAATTAACCTTTTGATTACAGACGTACTGAAAGAAACAGCCGGAAGAATTGAAAAATTAAAAATTAAATCTCCTGAAGATGTCCGGCAAAATTCCCGGATGACGGCGGCTTTTAGTAAAGAAACCGGGAAAAAACTAAGAGAGCTAAAACAGTATTTAGAGAAATACTTCTATCATAATTATAAAATTATCCAGATGACTAAAAAGGGGAAAAGAATTATTGAAAATTTATTTGAGGTTTATTATAAGAATCAGGAAATGTTACCTGCCGGGATACAAATTGAAATTAAAAAAAGAGCTCAACAGGAATTTAAGGGAGGGGGCGAGGTAAAATTTACTCAAAAAGATAAAATAAAGAAAATAGTAATCGCTGATTATATAGCCGGAATGACGGATCGATACGCCATAAAGCAGTATCAGAAATTATTTGAAATCGGTAAATCAATCCTTTAAAAATTAATCGGGAGCAGGTCCCGGCGGTAAAGTGAAACCTTAAACCTGTAATAAAAAATAAATATCATTACTTCAGCTATTATGTTAATCTATATTAGAGGTTTTTCTAAATGAACGCCTATTTCCTGGCTATATTAACCTCATTAATCTGGGGGGTAGTTCCGATTCTGGAAAAAATCGGTTTACAAAAAGCCCCACCGATAGCTGGTTTAGCCCTTAGAAGCGCCGGGGTATCGGTCGGCCTGATTTGTTTACTTTTTTTCTACTCTCCCTGGGCAGAATTGGCTAAAATGCCGGCGAAAACCATTATACTTCTGGTTTTAAGCGGTCTTTTAGCCAGTTTTATCGCTCAGTTTGTTTTCTATCACGCCTTAAAAATTGGCGATGTTTCCAGAGTGGTTCCTATTTCCGGAACCTATCCGCTAATCGCTTTTATTCTGGGTGTATTGATACTGGGAGAAAAATTAACCATCCTTAAAGGTATCGGGGTAATTTTCGTAGTCATCGGGGCGTTTCTTTTAAAGTAATTTCATGAAAAATAGATATAAAAAAATAGTCTCCACGGTTATAAACGAGTGCCTGGGGTATAAAAAAGGGGAGAGGCTTCTAATCGTAACCGACAATCATCGCGACGAGATGGGTGAACTATTCTATCAGGGGGCTTTAAATCTTAAAATAGACGCTGTTCTCGTAAAAATCAAAGCCCGGCAAATAAACGGGGAGGAACCGCCTTCACCGGTGGCTGAAATTCTTAAAAAAGTTGATTTAGCGCTTCTGGTTACGGAAAAATCATTGTCACACACCCGGGCCCGTCAGATTGCCTCTAAAAAATTCGGGGTAAGAATAGCCAGTTTACCGGGAATAACCAGAGATATTTTTGAACGCAGTCTTATGATTGATTATAATAAATTAAATAAAATAACCGCTGGATTAGCCCGTATTTTAACCAAAGGCATCTTTTTAAAAATAGAGACGGAGAAAGGAACAAAGTTAGAATTTTCTATTGCCAATCGCCACGGAATGGCGGATAATGGTTTATATATTAAAAAGGGGGCCTTCGGCAATTTGCCGGCCGGAGAAATTTGTATCAGCCCGGTAGAAGGAACGGCTAACGGCGTTCTGATAGTGGATGCCAGTTTTGCCGGTATCGGTAAATTAAGAAAACCCATAGAAATAATCATAAAAAACGGTAAAGCAATAAAAATAAGTTCTCCCCGATTAAAAAAAATACTTAAACCGATGGGGGAAACGGCCTTGAATATTGCCGAATTCGGACTGGGGGTTAATCCCAGAGCTAAAGTAACCGGAAACATTTTAGAAGATGAGAAGACCATTAACACCGCTCATATCGCCCTGGGGGATAACGTATCTTTCGGAGGGAAAGTAAAAGCGCCGTGCCATTTAGACGGTGTATTCTATCGTCCTAGAGTTTTTGTCGACGGTAAAAATCTTTTATAGCTGAAAGGAGGAAGGTATGGATAAAAAGAAAACCATTGCCAATGCCTTGATAATACTGGGTGCTCTGGGTGTTGTTTTAGTCTGCTTCTGGGATATCATTACCCGTAAAGCCGTTAATGATATCAGCGGGCCTAAATCAATTGCGGCTATAGCTATTTCTGTCATCCTGATAGTTTTGGGGATTATAATGTTAAAGAAAAAACCAAAACAATCCAAACAAAAATAAGTTAGCTCTTAAAAAATCATTTGATACCGGCTGAATTTAAAAAAACAGGAGTGGAGCTATGTATTATATAGGTAAATTAATCTTATTTTTACTTGGAGCTATGTGGGTCATTATGGGTATAATGGCGCTGGTTATGCCGAAAAAACTGAGAAATTTTATGGGTCTTTTGTCAGAAAAGTTCAATCCCCGGAAATTGTTCTGGATTCCGCTGGTAGCGGGAATAATCATTTATTTAACCTCAGTTATAAGTTCTTTAGGTTGGTTAATAAAGATTATGGGTGTCCTGGGGATTTTAAAAGGATTATTTTTTATTTTTGCTCCGGCTGATTTATTGAAAAAAGTTTTTAAATGGTGGGGTCAAATGCCGGAAGGGTTGCTTCGGGTAATAGGATTACCGATTGGAGCGTTGGGAATCCTGGTTATCTACTCTCTTTTTGCTTAATTTTCAATGTCTGATAATATATCTTATGTAAACTGCCCAGATTCGCTTTCCCGTTTCTAAAGAAAAAAGCCGTCATATCAAAATGACGGCTTTTGTACCTGTTATCCTGCAGTATAATAACAGGTTGAGATGTGAACTGATAAAGTATACCACACAAACTATGCTTTTGTCAAATTTAACAAAGATTTTACCTCAAAATCCTTCAGTTCTCTTAAAGTCCCGGTTTTAAGGTTTCCCAGTTTTAATGAGCCGATGGCGGCTCTTTTTAAATGTATTACCTTATATCCAGATAAAGCCAGCATCCGCTTTATCTGCCTTTTTTTTCCTTCATAAAGGGTGATTCTTATCTTATTTTTAGCTAAATTGGAGATTTTAGCCGGTTGGGTAAGACCCTCTTCCAGAAGTACCCCTTCTTCCAACTTCAATCTATCGGCTTCTTTTAAAGGCCGGTCTAAGGAAGCAATATAAACCTTGGAGATATGATGTCTGGGGTGAGTCAATTTAAAGGCAAAATCACCGTCATTGGTGAGAATTAAAAGCCCTTCAGTATCCAGATCAAGCCGGCCGACCGGAAAAAGTTTTACTGATTTATCCTTAACCAGGTCAATAACGGTGGACCGGTTAAAGTTATCACTGGTAGTGCAAAGGTAACCGGCCGGTTTATTTAACGCCAGATAAATCTTTTTTTGAAAAAGAGCCGCTTTTCCTTTAAATTCAACCTTATCTTTTTCCGGGTCTACTTTAAAGCCCAATTCTTTAATAACCCGACCGTTAACCTTAATTTTTCCGTCGGTGATAAGTTTTTCTCCCTGCCGGCGGGAGGCAATTCCTGACTGAGAAAGAAACCTTTGAAGCCTTATTTGCATTAATTGTCCCCTAATTTCGCCGTCCGTATACCGTACGTATCTCGTGTTTCGTAAACCGTATAACGTATTTCGTATATCGTGGAATTAAAGAATAATAAAATTTTGAAATAACGTAAAACTCAAAGCTAAAAGCGCAAAACCATAGCTTAAAACTCAAAAGTTGTAAGTTTTGACTTATAGTTCTTAATTTTACGCTTTGCGTTTTTCGTTATTTATCTGTTTTCTGTACTCTGTTCTCCCTGCCCCCGCGCTAGTTTTGCCTGAGTAAAACTGCGGGGGTGTAATCTCTAATTCATCTGGCAAAATAAAAAATAACGGTCAGCAGGGTTAACAGGTAAAGTAAAAGGATAGGCCTCTCATTATAATTCTTTCTGGTTATCAGAACGAACTGAACGGCGCCCAGAATGACAGAAAATACGAACAAATTCATGTCCGGGCAAACAAGATAAATACTCAGATAAGCCAGAAAAACCAGAAGACCGATCAGTTTTTTGCTTTTTTCCAGGCCCAGAATGGTAGGCAGGGTTTTTATACCGGCGTGTCTATCACCTTCAAAATCCTTTATATCAATTAAATTAAGGGCGGCGGTAAAAAACACCAGGAAAAACAAAACGATGTTTCCGGGAATTCTTTCCTTCCCGCCCATGAATAAATAACCCATAATGACCAGGACCAGTGAATTAAGAGAAATAAAAATTTTGGAAAAAAACGGAATCCTCTTCAGCCTTAAAGGAGGCATTGAATACAGAAAAAAATTACCGATAAAAAGCAGGATAAGAAAGAAGCTGGTAAAATTAACCACTAACGAATAAAATAAAGCCATAAAAAAGAAAATCCAGGAAAGTTTTTCGTACTTTTCGGTCGGAATTTCCATAGAGACCGTCGGCCTGGCTTTGTTGGAAATTCGGTCAATCTGGCGGTCGGCTAAATTGTTCCCGAAAGCAGAAAATAAACAGGCATAAAGGATGGCTAATAAGACGAAAATCACGTAGAAGAAAATATCCTGAAAGGACGGGATAATAATGGCTCCCCCGGAAAGCTTCCAGGCTAAAAACACGCCGAATATAAACATCAGTTCAAAATGCATCAGTCTTAAAATTCTTATATCTTTAAGAATAGCCGTAAAGAATTTTTTGTTATGGAGATAAAAAATCCAGGGGGACAGAAACGACATTATTAAAAGATAAAGATTGCTTAAAGAAACGTGAAGGAAATAATCGTTTTTAGCCGGCAGACCGTAAAACAAAGTGAGAATAAAAGGCGCCGCGCCGTACATAAATATTATTAAATAAGTCAAAAACGCAAAAAAGAGGCTCCTTAAAAGACTTACTTTTTTGACGAGAAAATAAAAGAAACTCGCCAGAATAATTAAACCGACTTCAATTCTTATGCCCGGGGTTATCCCCAGGTCGGTAAAAGAACCGCCGAAGCTTAGAAACCTTAATAGAAGCTCGTTATATTGCTCCGGAAACATATAGGCCATATTGAATCCCCGGCCGGAAGAGATGATTAAATCAAACAAGGGGGCCATAATAATCAGCGGGGAAAAAGCGAAAACCAGACGTGCCGTTTTGCCGATTTCTACGCGGGTGGCAAAATGAAATAAAACAATAAAGGTGAGGACTAAAGACGAATAGAAAATATAATAATGGGAGAAAAATACAAACAGGATACATCCGTCCGGGTCAGAAATTGTTTCCAGGAAATTTCTCAGGGCGACGGCAAAAATAAAGGTGAGGATAAAATAAATAAAAGGACTGTCTAAATTTTCAATGCTTGTCGTTAAGGTCTCTATTTTTTTTAAAAATTTCATTTTGAAATTTTATAAAACTTAAGATAAAGTTTGGGGCTTGCCGTTTACGACAAAACAGGTTCTGTCTCTTCCCTCTTCTTTAGCCCGGTAAAGCTCTTCATCGGCCCTTTTAATTAATTCTTCATCGGAAATATTATTATCTTCCTGCCAGCGCCAGGTACTCAGACCGATGCTGATGGTTATTTTTAAATTATGCTTATTGACAACAAAAGGATTTTCTCTGACGGCTTTTCTTAATTGTTCCGCTTTTGTTTTAGCCCCTTCTATCGCGGTATCAACCAGTAAAACGGCAAATTCCTCTCCCCCGTACCGACCGCAGAAGTCAACTATCCGGAGGTTGTCTTTAAGGATTGCCGCCACGGTTTTTAAAATTTTATCTCCGGCTTGATGGCCGTAAGTATCGTTTACCTGTTTAAATAAATCAATATCTATCATTAAAAGACTGATATCCAGATGGAACCTCCGGGAACGTTCAATTTCTTCCCTGAGACGGGTCATAAAGTATTCATGATTGGAAAGACCGGTCAGCCGGTCTATAATGGCTAATTCTGACTGGATGGCGCTTCCCAGGGCCAGAGAAGCCTGATTTTTCAGGATGGAAGAAAGCAACTGATTTTGTTTTAACGTAATGTAATTTTTTTTGGTCCCGTATAATCCTAAAATACCGAGCACCTCCTCCTCCACCACCAGAGGAATCAATACCAGAGAATGGATTTTTCCCAGTCCCGGGATTTTATCCGACTGAGCAAAACAATCATAACCGTTTTTGTTTACATCTTCAACCCAGTTAATTTCTTTAGTACGCATAATTTCCCGGATAATCGGTTCATCAAGCTGGAATTCCAATTTAGTAAACATTGTCCGGTCAATATTTAAAGCCGTTTCATAACGGAAACGGTTAAAATGATAATCATGCGTCAGGATAAATCCGGCTGAAAACTGTGATATTTTGATGGCAGAATTAAGAATGTTCCTGATTAAAGTCTGTTTTTCTAAAGAAGCGGTTAAATTCTTTGACAGGGTTTCCGTCTTGGAGAGAAAAATTTTTTCTTCGGATTCTTCTTCTCCCTGCTGCAGGAAATATGTTTTTATTTTTTCCTTCCAGCGCCAGATGGCGGCATAAAAGAATATGACGGGGATAAACATAAGGGCAAACAGCAAAAAAACGACCAGGATAATAACGATAATTCTTATTTGTAAACTGAAGGAGTAGATAAAAACTTCAGAAATAAGCCGGCCGGTAATGCCCAGATAAACGGCCGCCGCGGTTAAAAAAATAAAAACAAAAAGTAAAAAAGTGAGGTGATAAGTACGGGCGTCAAGAATCTTCTGGTCAATTAATTTACCCTTTTTAACTATGTCCTGTTTCTCAAAGCTTAAGAAAAACTTGTTTAAATCCGACATCTCAACCCAGGGTTTGCTCTCATCGCTTTGAAACAATAAATCCCCGTCGGCAATTTCTCCCTGCCGGTAAGCTTTTGTTAAAAAGGACAAATCTTTCTGGCCGTAAATTTTTCCGTCTTTATCTTTTAATTTCCAGTGAAATTCTGCCATTTATTTATAAACGTTATAAGTTATAAGTTCAGATAGTGTTTTACGAGATTTGGCTTCCGGCCACGATTTCGGATATCCCAGGGGAGTTAAAGCGATAATTCTAACGTTTCTGTCTTTAATTCCCAGTGTTTTTTTAACGCCTTTTTCGCTAAAATTTCCGATCCAGCAGGTCCCTAATCCCTTGGCCCGGGCCGCCAGGGTCAGATGGTCAAAAGCAATAGCTAAATCAACGGCGTAACTTTTCATGCAGCTTCCCATCACTTCATAACACTCATTCTCTTTGGCGCAGCCGACAATCACCAGCGGGGCTTCGGCAATAAATTTCTGTTCCCGGCAGACCGGGATAAGCTTTTCCTTCAATTCTCTGTCGGTTATCACTATAAACTTAAGCGGCTGAAAATTTTTAGCCGAAGGGGCTTTTTTCACGGCTTCAAAAATTTCTTTTAAAATTCCATCCGGAACCGGCTCGGGTAAATATCCCCGGACACTCCTTCGCTTATCGATGGCTTCAAAGACGTCCATCTATTTTAGTTCTCCTGATTTTAATCTTTCTATCTCATAACGGACGGTTTCTATCCGCTGGTCGTAAGGCGGGTGGGAATGAAAAAAAATCGCCAGAGTCGGAGTTTCACTCTGAGCTCTGTATTTCAATTTATTAAGAAAGGTAATCATTCCTTCGGGATTAAATCCCGCCTGGTAAGCGTATTTTACCCCGAGCCGGTCACAGAGAGATTCATCCTCGCGGCTGTATCCGGCCACTACCAGATTAATCATGGTGTCGGTAATGTCTTTGGTCCGTCTTAAATTGTCGTCCATTTTTCCCTGTGAAAAGATTAAACTTTCAATAATGGCAATGCCCATATTCGCCTGTATTTTTTTGACCGCGTGCCGGGCCGCCACGTGTCCTACTTCATGACCGATAACACAGGCCAGTTCATCATCGTCGGTTAATGTCATTAACTCCCGCGTTACGTAAATAACTCCGCCGGGAGCGGCAAAAGCGTTAACCTGATTGGGAATCTCTATAATTCGAAAACGATAAGGGATGTCTTTGCGGTCACTTTTAGCCACAATTTTCCGGGCCACGGTATGAAGCCGTTGGTTTAAACGATAGTCGTGAATCACCGGGTAGCGTCTTTCCGTTTCCAGGGCAACCTGTTGACCGAGTTGAATCTCTTCCTGGTTTGAAATAAGATAGAACTCTTCTCTGCCCGTGGCCGGATTATACATTGTCACGCAGCCGGAAAGAAGGCACGACAGAATAAAAAATAATGATAGAAATAAACCGGATTTTTTCATTTCCCTATTACCTGAACTATCACTTCACGCTGGCGAAGGCGGTTATCAAAGTCTATATAGACAATCTGCTGCCACGTTCCCAGACAAAGCCTGGACTGAATAAAAGGAATACTTAGAGATGATTTTAAAAGTGAAGAGCGAACGTGGGCGTAGCCGTTACCGTCTCCCCAGCGAATGTTATGAGCGTAGTTGGCATTTTCGGGGGCAAATTTATCCCAGTACACTTTGAGGTCTTTGATTAAACCCGGTTCATATTCAATGGTAGTGATACCCGCGGTTGAACCTGGAGTGAATAAATTAACCACCCCTTCTTTAAAACCGGTTTTTTCCAGAACGTCGGCTACTTTATGGGTTATATCTAATATATCGGTGTGACCCTGGGTAGAAAATTTAATTGATTGAGTCTTGATATCCATAACCCCTCCCTCATTGCTGCAGGTAAAACTCTATACTAAACGAAGATAAAGGTTTTGTCAAGAATGCTTTTGAATTCTTACCCGGCCAAACAGCCCTTTTAAATGAGCATAAATGAGCACAATAAACCACAAACAGCCAAAACAACCGAAAGTAATTTATTCGTTTAGATTTATAAATATTTTAAAATCAAAGACTTATAAATTTAGGGCAGATAAAATAGAGGGTTGATTGTTTTTATCCCTTTTCTTATCTCAAAATGAAGATGACAGCCCTTAGCCCGGCCGGTAGAACCGACCCTGGCAATCGTTTCTCCCTGCTCTACCGTTTGATTTTCTTTAACCAGATTGGTCTGGTTATGGGCATAAACAGTAGAAAACCCATCCTGATGGTCAATTATTATTACGTTGCCATAACCGCGCATGACCCCGCTAAAAGAAACAATTCCCTTGCGGCTGGCCGCGACTTCTCTCCCCTGGCGGGTAGATATATCTATTCCGTAATGAAACCCACCTTTCCTCTGTCCGTAATAAGAAGAAATTCTTCCTTCAACCGGCCAGATAAAATCCCCTTTGGCTAAATTAGGAATTTCTTCGGCCGGTTTTAAGGATACCTCTGTTTTTTTTGCACCGGCTGGAACTTTGGTTGACGGCTGGTAAACGGGAACTTCTTTTATTGAGGCGGCTTCGGGAATAAAAATACGTTCTCCTGTTTTGATACGATAAGCATCAGAAATACGGTTCACCCGCACAATTTCATCTAAGGAGACACCGTAGATTTTGGAAATTCGCCACAGAGTCTGGCCTTTTTTTATCCGGTGATATACACCCGGCACGTTTTTTTTAAGGGTGAAAATATGAAGAGGGCCGGGGCACTCACCCAGCATAGAGGCACATCCGTTTAGAAAACTCAAAAAAAAAGGCAGGATAAATATCACAAAAAGGAATTTTTTTTTATTTAGCATAAATCATAATTCAATATCAGGTACCCTCTATGGAAAGCATACTGTCTTTATCCATAACTTTATGTTTAATCATATTCTTGCCGTCCTGCTTAACCGAATACATCAAGAGGTCCGCATTTCTTATAATATCATCAGCGTTATGGGGAGCATCTTTAAACGTCAGCACCCCGATACTGCAGGTGACGGGCCATTTATTTTCCTGCAGAAGATTCAGTATTTTTTCATGAATCCGGCGGACAACGAGCCCGGCTATTTCATCTCCTGTCTCCGGCAGGATGATGATAAATTCATCCCCTCCGACACGCGCCAGAACATCATACGCCCTGATATTACTCTTGACGGTAGTCGTTAATAAAATTAAAAGGCGGTCTCCGGTTTCATGCCCGAAACGGTCATTAATGGTTTTAAAATTATCCAGGTCTATATAAACTACGGAAAAAGGGCGGTTAAACCTTGAAGCCCGGTTTATTTCAATATTGGCTGATTTAAAAAACGAACGCCTGTTGGCTATGCCGGTTAAAAGGTCGGTTAAAGAAAGCTCTCTTTCCTTATCAATCCCCTCTTTCATCCTTGAGAGAGTAAAAACCACGAATATAAAAACCACCAATCTGAAAACCTGATTAAAGTAAGGAATTAAAGGATGAGAAAAGCCGTTTTTCATGCTTAAGTCAGCTATAAACCAGACAATGATGCTGCAAATAGAAATTATGATACCGGAGCGTTTACTGACGTACCAGGTGGCCACACAAATAGGCAATAAATAGAAAACCTCAAAAGACCATTCCGGTCCGACTAAATAACGCACTACCCCTAAAAATAAAGTGAATTCAAAAGCCAGAACCAGTAAGAAAGTTTTTGAGTATTTAGTATTAATCTCCATCTTTTTCACCCCCTTTCATATAATCTTATTTTATCACGGCCATAATAAACACACAAGTCTTCTAATTAATAATTTAAGATAAAGGAAACAAATCTTTATATATGGATTCAATTATTTCCCTGAAATCGCCCGGTGCTTCCAGGTGCCCCCAGCCTTTTTGGGGCTGCCAGAGGTCATCATAAGCGGTATCGCGGTAGGAGATGATAAGATACGGAATGCGTTGTTCTTTTAATACCGGTTCCATCCGGCGGGCTTCAAGTTCGTTTTTAAAGGTGATGATTTTTTCAAACTTAGCCATAAAAATCTATTTGTCTTCCCTATTTACAGGACCAGGGTGTTTACCGTCGCGGTCTTTTTAATGAACCCGTCCCATTTTTATTTTTATCCAGCAATAAACTTTCAAATATTTCAATAGTCGCCCTTGATTTATTAAGGGTGTAAAAATGCAAGCCGGGTGCCCCCCTTAATAATAAATCACGACATTGATGGATAGCATAATCTAAACCTATCTGGTAAATCCTGTCAAGATTATTCTTATGGGGTTCAATCGCTTCTATTAATTTGGCCGGTAGAATGGCGCCGGTTAACCGGGCGAATTTCTTTATCTGGCCCCAGTTGGTAATCGGGATTATTCCCGGGATTATTCTTTTGGTAATGCCTTTTTTTCGGGCTAAAGCGACAAAATCAAAATAATGGTCATTATTAAAAAATAACTGCGTGATTAAAAAATCCGCGCCGGCTTCAACCTTTAACTTTAAATATTCCAGGTCTTCCTCCAGGGAAGCAGCTTCAGGGTGTTTTTCCGGATAGGCCGCCGCCCCGATACAAAACCGGTTCATTTTGGCGGCAAAGGCAATCAGGTCGCTGGCGTGGTTAAAACCGTCGGGATTAACCCCGAAGAAACTCTGGCCGGCCAGCGGGTCGCCCCTTAAAAGCATCAGGTTCTCAATGCCGATTTTACTCAACTGCTCCAGGTCCGCTTTTATTTTTTCCCGGGTGGCGTTAACGCAGGTGTAATGCGCCATGCAGGTTAAGCCCACTTTATTTTGAATATAATCAACTAAATTATAAGAGCTGTCCCGGGTTAATCCCCCGGCGCCGTAGGTAACGGTAACAAAGGTTGGAGCTAACCTCAATAACTTGCCGATATTGATGCCAAAATCAACGGCTGATATTTCATCTTTCGGCGGGAAAAACTCAAAAGAAAAAGTTTGTTTATGAGTTTTAAAAATTTCCGTGATTTTCATAAGCTTTGTATCTGCTTCCCCCGCTGATTATTATTTATAATTAAGGTTTAAAGAAAGATATTTTTCGATGGTTTCCAGACTCTGATTTTTTCTCCCGGCGTAGTCTTCGACCTGGTCCTTTGATATTTTACCGACCATAAAATATTTTGCTTCCGGGTGGGAAAAAAGCAGGCCGCAAAGAGAAGCCGCCGGGACCATGGCAAAATTTTCGGTTAATGACATCCCGGTATTTTCCGTCACTTTCAGCAATTTAAAAAGGGTCAGCTTTTCCGAATGGTCCGGGCAGGCCGGATAACCCGGCGCCGGCCTTATGCCCTGATATTTTCCCGATAAGAGCTCATCCATAGATAAATCTTCATCCGGAACATATCCCCAGTATTCTTTTCTTACCTTTCTATGCATTAATTCGGCCAGGGCTTCAGCCAGACGGTCGGCCAGGGACTTTATCATAATAACGCTATAATCATCGTTATTCTGGCTGAATTCTTTTAAATATTCTTCTATGCCTATACCGGTGGTTAAGGCAAACGCCCCGATATAATCAATTTTACCGGAAGTCTTCGGAGCAATAAAATCCGCCAGGCACAGGTTGGGGCTGCCGTCATTTTTCAGAACCTGACTGCGCAGGTTAGAAAAAGTACATAATAAATTCTTTCTCTTTTCGTCCCGGTAGACCTCAATATCATCGCCGAGAGCATTAGCCGGAAAAAGCCCGATGACCGCTTTTGTCTGCAGTATCTCTTCTTTTTCCAGGCGGTCTAATAATTGATTGGCGTCTTCATATAATTTCCTGGCTTCAGGACCGAATCTGGAATCATCTAAAATCCCGGGGAACTTCCCTTTTAATTGCCAGGCCGTAAAAAATAACGTCCAGTTGATATAATTCCTGATTTCGCAAATGGGGTAACTGTCAAAAATCTGTACTCCCGGCATTTCCGGTTTATTTATAATGGTGTTATCCCAGTTGATTTTGAGTCTGTTTTTCCTGGCTTCATCAAGAGATACATAAAGAACGCCTGAAGTGGCACTCTGGTAATCTTCTTCCAGTCGCCGGTATTCTTTCCCGGTTTCCTCAATAAATTTATTTTTAAGTTTTTTATTAAGGAGTCTCCCGACAATACCGACGCTTTTTGAGGCGTCTTTAACGTAAATGACGGGTGCGCTGTAGTGGGGCGCAATTTTAACGGCCGTATGAATTTTGGAAGTGGTCGCTCCCCCGATTAACAAAGGGACGGAAAATTTATTCCGCTCCAGTTCTTTAGCCACGTGAATCATTTCATCTAAAGAAGGGGTAATTAAACCGCTTAAGCCGATAATATCCACGTTTTCTTTTTGCGCCGCCTCAAGTATCTTTTCGGAAGGAACCATCACCCCTAGGTCAATGATTTGATAATTATTACAGGAAAGCACGACGCTCACAATATTTTTCCCGATATCGTGAACATCTCTTTTTACCGTCGCTAAAAGGATTTTTCCGGCCGCGGATAAACCGGCGGAACTTTTTTCTTCAGTAATAAACGGCTGTAAATAACCCACGGCTTTTTTCATCACCCGGGCGCTTTTAACGACCTGGGGCAGAAACATCTTGCCGGAACCGAATAAATCGCCGACCGCATTCATCCCGTTCATTAACGGTCCCTCAATGACGTCTAAGGCGCGCGGGTATTTTTTACGCACCTCTTCCGTATCTTCATCAATATACTTGGTAATTCCCTGAATTAAAGCGTAATTAAGCCGTTCCTCCGCGCTCAATTTCCTCCAGTTTTCTTTCTTTTTCTCCGCCGTTTTTTCTTCCTTCATTTTTTCGGCAAATTCAACCAGCCGTTCCGTGGCGTCTTTTCTTTTATTTAAGACCACGTCCTCAACGAGTTTCAGTAAATCCGCCGGGATTTCGTTATAGACCGGTAACATCCCGGGATTGACAATACCTATATCCAATCCGGCTTTAATGGCGTGATAAAGAAAAACGGCGTGCATCGCTTCACGCACCGCGTTATTACCCCGGAACGAAAAGGAAAGATTGCTGATACCGCCGCTTACTCTGGCGTGCGGTAAATTTTCCTTTATCCACTTTACCGCTTTAATAAAGTCAACCGCAGCGTTATTGTGTTCTTCCAGGCCGGTCGCAATGGCTAAGACGTTCGGGTCTAAAATAATATCTTCGGGAGGAAATAAAAGTTTCTCGGTTAAGATTTTATAAGCCCTCTGGCATATTTCTATCTTTCTCTCGTATCTATCCGCCTGGCCCTTTTCATCAAAAGCCATCACTATGACCGCGGCACCGTAACTTTTTATTTTTTCCGCCTGGTATTTAAATTCCTCCTCACCGTTTTTTAAACTGATGGAATTAACGATTCCCTTACCCTGCAGGCATTTTAATCCGGCTTCAATAACCGTCCATCTGGATGAGTCAATCATAATCGGGACTTTTGATATTTCCGGTTCAGAAGCAATCAGATGCAAAAAATTAACCATCTCTTTTTCGGCATCCAGCATGGCCTCATCCATATTAACGTCAATAATCTGGGCTCCGTTTTCAACCTGTTCCCGGGCCACGTGCAACGCTTCCTCGTAATTTCTCTCTTTTATTAAGTTGGCAAATTTGCTTGAACCGCTGACGCTGGTGCGTTCACCGACATTTATAAAATTACTGCCTTTATAAACCAGCAAAGGCTCTAAACCGCTCAGCTGCAGGTTATGTTCGTTTGGATTGACCACTCTTGGCGATGCTGATTGAGTTAAGTTGGATATTTCTTTAATATGAACCGGGGTCGTGCCGCAGCACCCGCCGACGATGTTCACAAAACCATTATCAATAAAATCCTTAATATACCCGGCCATTTGTTCCGGGGATTCGCTATATTGACCAAACTGGTCGGGTAATCCCGCGTTGGGATGAGCGCTGACGTATAAATATGATTTATTGGCCAGTTCTTCAATATACGGCCTTAATTGTTTTGCCCCCAGCGAACAATTTAACCCGATGCTTAAGATGTTAAAATTTGCCATGGAATACAAAAACGCTTCTACGGTCTGCCCGGATAAGGTCCGGCCGGAAGCGTCCACAATCGTGCCGGAAACCATCACGGGTAATTTCACGCCCTTCTCTTTAAAAACTTCATTGACGGCGTAAAGGGCCGCCTTACCGTTTAAGGTGTCAAAAATTGTTTCTACCAATAATATGTCCACGCCGCCTTCAATCAAAGCCGTTACACATTCTTTGTAAGCGGCGGCTAAATCGTCAAAACTAACGGCGCGAAATCCGGGATTATCCACATCGGGTGAAAGAGAGGCCGTTTTATTGGTCGGCCCTAAAACCCCGGCTACAAAACGCGGTTTGCGTGGATTTTTAACGCTATATTCATCAGCCAGTTCCTTTAAAAGCCGGGCGGATTTATAATTCAA
>CAZDKO010000002.1:0-64028 GCA_964506075.1 uncultured bacterium | reverse complement strand
TAACGCTATATTCATCAGCCAGTTCCTTTAAAAGCCGGGCGGATTTATAATTCAATTCATAAACTTTTTCCTCCAGGTGATAATCCGACTGTGATATCTTATTGGCGTTAAAGGTATTGGTTTCAATAATATCGGCGCCGGCTTCCAGAAAATCCCGGTGAATTTCCCTGACTATTTCGGGCCTGGTGAGGGTAAGCAGGTCGTTATTGCCGTTAAGCGGTGACGGATGATTTTTAAACATTTCTCCCCGGAAATCCTCTTCATTCAAATGACGTTTTTGAATGCTGGTTCCCATCGGACCGGCAATCACCAATATTCTTGACTCTAATTCTTTGTAAATATTTTTTTTAATTTCCATTATGTTCTGCTTATCCCCAGAATAAATAGGCTTCCATTTGCGAGTCTAAGGGTTCAATGCCTTCAGGACAGGGAATTTTTAAGCGGTTGCAGATTCCGGCAATCAATTCTTCCATACCCTGAATTTCGTCTCTACACTTAACTAACGGGTCTGAAGTTTCAACACCTTCAGGATAGGGAATTTCTAAGCGGCTGCAAATTTCATCAATTAATTCCTCTATACCCTGAGTGTCCTCTTTATAATTAGCCGGAGGCATTTCTTTAAGTCTCTGCTGGCGCAGGGCGATTAATTCATCTAACAATTCTTTATCGGCTAAATGATAAATAATACCCCTGGCCACTTCTACGGTGCCTTCCGGGCATTTTAAAAAGGTTTCAAAAGCGACTTGTTTTGAAAGCTGTAAAAGTTTATCTTTTTTATATTTCATACTTAAAACGCTAAGCGCCTCACCGGGGTGAAAACTGACTCCTCCCCCGCAAATTAATATCCGCACTCCGTAGTGAAAGAGTTCTTTCGTAAAAATATTTATCTCCTTATATAATTCCAAAGTAATCTTCACCTCCCCTATTTCTTCTCTATTTTTCGGTAAGCTAAAACCACAATGGCCACGGCGCTGAAAAGGATAAGATTCATAATGTTAAACGCCCGCCAGACCGGGTCGGAAGAACGAAAACCATCCGGAGCCATAAGTAAAAAACAAATCCACACCCCCCAGACCCAATATAGACTAATATCTTTAGAGGATTTTCTTTTGATAATTCTAATGATAAGCGGTATATTCCATAAGGGTAATATAATAGCCGCTATAAAGGCGATTTTTCCCATCATCCCCTCCCGTTTTATGCTCAATTTTAACACCGATATGAGCCATTTGCAAGCGTGTTATTACGGGAGAAGAGGATAAATTAGGAGGGCGTATAATGATAAAAAAACATAAATGATTGTATTTATCCTTCCAATTTGGCGGTATAATAATGGTAAATATACACAGACGTCAGGCTGCTCTTGGTGGATAAGGGGTTAAATAAAGAGTTGCCAATTATGAAATTCAGAAAGGAGAGCTTATGTGTAACGCTTACAATCATGACCCGTGGTGTCCGTGCGGATGGGGACCGGTACATAAATATTTCAATGAGATGAGTAAAAAGGTCATATGTAAAATATTCGACCCGTATAAACCGGCCTTAAAAAGGCTCTTTGAAATAGCGCAAAAACCGGTAAACGATATATATAATGAGGTATATAAAAAATACTGCCAATTTTTTGACAAGTCAAACCAATACTATAAAGACTCTGATTTACATAAAGCCGAGATAAAACCTGCTGCCGAAAAGAGAGAACAAATTGCAAAACTGGAAAAAGAATTGAGTGACAAGAAAAAACCTTTAACGGAAGCGGAAAGACAAAAAAAAGAAAAGGAAATAGAAAAAATAAAGTCTGATATTGATAAGATTTTAAAATCAAAGCCCTTAAAAACTAAAACAGGAAAAGAAATAACCTCCTTTAGCGAATATGAGGAATACTACGGGCTTCGTCCGATGAAAGACTTTTATGAAAAGGTTGGGATGTGTGACGGTTTTGTCAGGGATAAAATGCTCCGTGATGCTTTCGGGATTGACCTGAAGAAATTAGCGGGAGACAATAAGGTTGTCGGCGTTAAACCATTTTTTGATTACTGCCGGAATATCCGGACAGATTCGGAAATGAACGAAAAGCTCTATACCTGGAAAGCTAAAGGTGAGAAAGCTAAAGAAAATAATGATGAAAAAGGGCTGATGGAGGCTAAAAAAGGGTTCGCCGGGGAACTTGTTAATATGGTATTTCCCGGAAGCATTATCTTTGTAAAAGGAGAAGGCGGAGGTAAAAACCGATTGCACGTCGGGATAGTTAAAGAGGTCCACTACAAAGACGGAGGGGTAGTAAAAATCGTGTTTATGCATGCATCAAGCGGAGGAATAGGTAAAGGAATTAAAGAATGGCCGCTTCGCTCATTCAGGGAAAAAGATGTCCAGGGTAAAAATAAAAATGAACCTAAAGATATTTTTACCTCTGCTGATTGGCACTCGTATAAAATAAAAGAGCAAGACATTAAATTCAGAAGACTCTATATTTCAAACATCGCTTTACATAGAAAACTGAACTGAACTTTATTACTCTCTGTGCTTTAAACACGGTTTGCTTTGCAAAAAAACTGGTATTTTTATTTATTATCTTTTAAATAATCAGCGTCTAATTTATCTTTTTCTCTGCCGGTGGAGACTTTATTTTTGATGAGGTTTTCTTTTGATATGAATGGTATGGACAGGTTTTCAATTTCTATATTTTCTCTTGTTTTATAAGCATCCTGGAAATTGACGCCGTCAATATGCGTGATAATATCAATACGCCGGGGGGCGACCCCGATTTGAAAAATAACTCCCCTTTTAGTAAAGGTATCTTTAGTGATATCGGAAAGAGGTGCGCCAAATTCAAAAAGAGAGTTATATATTTTTTGGGAATTATCCGGAGATGCCTCTACCCATATGTCAAAATCACCGGTTGCCCGCGGATAACCGTAAGCCCCCATAGCATAAGCCCCGACAACGAGAAATTTTACCTCATTGTTCAATAAGATTTGTAACATTTCTTTGTAATCTTCGTTCAGCATAATTAACTCCTCTGAGCGACCAGATTTCCTCCGTAAGTTCCCACATAAAAGAAACAAGTTCTCCCGGAGAAGCATTCGCAAAGAAATCTTCTTCTTTGTTAATCTTTTTAAGTTTAGTAATAGATTTTTTTAGTTGCATAATAATATTATATCATACTTTTTTAATTTTTTTATCTATGAAATAAGGCAATGTTTCAATCGCTGTTTTTATTCCTCTGATAATTGAAAAATCCCTACTTTTTTATTACGGTAATAGGTGACGTATAATTGGCCGGCGCTGTCAATGGCCATATATCGGGGCTCCTTAAAACCGGGGTCTTTCCACTCGCAGAGAAAAGTCCCGGTCGTAGTGAAAACCTGGATACGGTTGTTATATGTATCACCAACGTAAATAACATTTTTATTTTTATCCAGAGCGATACCGTGAGACTGATTAAATTGACCGGCAGCAGAACCTTCACTCCCCCAGCCGCGCCGGTAACTGCCAGTAATATGAATGACCTGAACGCGATGATTGTTCCGGTCCATCACGTAGATTTCATCATTTCGCTCATCGTAAGCCAATTGTCGCGGATTGCTGAACTGCCCCTCGCCTCCCCCTTGAGAGCCAATTGTTCTAATGTAAGTGCCGTCCGGTTTAAAAACATGGAGGCAATGATTACGGTCATCAGCAATAATAAGATTACCGTCAGGAAGAATAATAAATCCGTGAGGTCCAATCTGAGTTTGTCCATTGGTAGTTCCCAGCCAACTATTCTGAACTACTCCATTCCGGCTTAAAACATGCACATACCCCCTCCCATACATAGCTACATAGATGGAACCATTAGTTGTTCTATTATCAACGGTCAACCCCCGTATTCCTTCGGATATATCTCCGGGTACTGCTGGCCACGTCGTTTGATAGGTCCCATCTGAAGAATAAACCATAATTTCCTTACCAACTCCAGAGATTAAAACAGGACCTCCCGGACAAATATCAATAGCGTAGGGCTCTAAGGCAAGGCTCCAGGTGTTAATAAGTGAAAGTGTCCAGCGCTTTAATCTGGCTCGCATAATTTCTTCAGGAGAAAGTATATGTTCAGAAATTATTCTCCGGCGTCTAAGCTCTCCGGGTTTGGGCCGGCGTATAGTCGGTTTAATTTCTTTTTCCGGTATTTCTGGCATTGGTATTGGTCTCCTTATCAAAACAACGTTATGTTAATTATTTTTACTCCCCCACCTACCGGTAAAACCGGCGATGGGTATAAATATCCGGTTGTAACGGATTAGGCTCCGATACATTAGGTAAAGTTTGTTTATCGGCGTTAAAAGGTGTAGTACATCCCGCCAAAGTCAATAAGATGAATAATAATAACATTAGACAATATAAATTTTTAGCCATTTTTTTATATTAAATTCAGAAATCTGTTTCTAAACTCGTAGACTCTTTCATCAAAAATAATGTCGCTCTCAATTACCGGCCTTTTTAAAATAATACCTTCCAGCGAAGTGCAGCGACTAAGACCAACGTATACCTGGCCATGACTAAAAGCGCCGGCTCCTAAATCTATAATAATATTGTCAAAAGTCTGGCCCTGGCTCTTGTGGATGGTAATTGCCCAGGCTAGTTTTATCGGATATTGTTCAAAGGTACCGATTATCTTTTCTTCAATTTTATCTTCGTCTAAATTATATTCGTATTTAATCTTTTCCCAGGTTGCCTTTGCCACCTCATGAATGTTTCCATTTATAGAAACTTTTATAGTGCCCGGGGATAACGCCGCAATCTCCGCAATGGTGCCATTTACCCATCTTTTATCAGGGTCATTTTTTATCAAAATAATCTGTGCTCCCTTCTTAAGCCTCAAACAATCCTCCGTTGGATAAGCAGATTCTTCAAATTTGCCGGTAATATCGGCTTCATATTTATATTCCTGGTCAAGTAGACCGGCTAATTTTTCTTCATTTATCGCATTGGCGCGGTTATTGGTAGCCGTCAAAAAAACACGATGATTATAATCTCCCGGGATTATTTTTGTCACTCTCTCATTCAGCAGCTCAAGGTCATCATCCCCTTGAGTCTTATTCCGGATTTTATTCAACAAATCAACAAATCGGGTATCTGATTGGCGGTAATTTTTATTCAACTCCACATATCGCAGGTTCAGTTTATTGAAAACTTTGGCTTTAAAAAAATACGGACTATCGTAGCGCTGGTCAAAAATGTCTTGCGCTTCCTTCTCTACCACCGGGGGAAGCTGAAATAAATCTCCCAAAAATACCATCTGGACGCCACCGAATGGCAGCTTCATCTCATCACGACCAATCCTAAGCGCATAGTCAATCCCGTCCATAACGTCGGCGCGCACCATAGAAACTTCATCGATTATTACTGTGTCGAGTCTTTGAATGATTATACTGTTACGTCTTCTGCGAATATTATCCTTCTGGATTAAACGAGGCGGAAATCTGAAAAAAGAGTGGATTGTCTGGCCGCCAACATTTATGGCCGCAATACCGGTCGGCGCTAAAATAGCGACATTTTTAGCGGTGTTCTTTTTGAAATATTTAAGGAGGGTTGATTTACCGGTACCGGCCTTACCGGTAATAAAAATGCTGTCATCCGTATTTTCTATTAAATTAAAAGTGTCTACGAATTCATCATTTAATTCCAGGTTGTCAGGCAAAATATTTGCTTCATTAAGAAGTCTATTTCTTTTTCTCATATCTCGCTTTATCAGGGTATGGTAGCTATTTTTAAAACCGGTAGCTGTCCCTTGCGCTTTTTAGCGCCATCCCCGTGTTTATTTTGTTTATTCCCATGTTTAGTTTTATAAAATAAAACTATGGGAATAAACAAAATTACGGAGACAATACTTAATCAAAAACGATTCTGACCCTTTTTTGTTCAACGTGAAAACACCTCACAAAAAGGCAAAATTTTCCCGCACCAAAATTTTACCTTTTTGCTGAAAAAGAATATTTTGACGGACCTGATACTATATCGAGAAATTATAATACTGTCCTGTTTCATAATCATATATATTTATAGCTGTATTAGCTACAGAACCTTGGAAATGTTTCCCCGAATCGTAGTCGTATCCTGTAAAATTTGCTTGTTTTATTTCAAGGGCAATGTGTTTCTTAGTGCCGTAATGGTATAGTGAATAAGAATTTACAGTTCCGAATCCCGCAATAATGTTACAATTTAGCTCATGATCATAAAGGGATATATCCTTTTCGGATACTTTACCACTAAAATTGAAATATTTTGCCGCAGAATAATCATATATCGCAGACGCTTTTTCCCCGCTTATTAAGCACCCTGCAATAAACGCAACGGCTCTTCTTGTGACATCTTTCATTTGATCCTCGAAATAATTTTATATACTAGGGACTGTACTTGCAAAACTTTCAACATTATCTGTAACAACAGATTTTGCTACTTCCATATTACCCTTTTCTATAGGTTTATCTACTTTGCTTATTGCATCATTAAAAATTTGTTCTAAAGTAATAAATGTAACACCTTGTTTCTTTACATTTTTTATATGCAGGGCTAACGGTTTTTTTGTATGTTTTCCTACCATAAAACGGGCGTGATCATTATCAAATAACGTTATTGCTACTTCTATTTCTTTATAGTTAAATTTTATTTCAAAAGAGTCGTCCTCTGATATATAGCTACCGTTTACTGATTGGGGAATAAAAATCGGTGGTAAATACATGGTTATTTTTATTCCTCTCGAATCAAAAAATGGTATAGCTTGTTTGTATCTATTCTGGTCAATGTTAATAGTGGTCATTTCTATCTCCTTTATTATGATATCAAGTCAGTTAAAAATTCACTATATACAGTAAACTTATCCACCACCTTTTCTGTAAATGGATTAGATTCTGATGTACTATCTACTAAAAGCATTGCGCATGGCACGCCTTCGGTTTTATAAATTACCGAACCTAAAAAATGTCGAGATTTTAAATGTAGAATTTTTAACGATTCTATGTTTTTTATGTAACCCTTTTCCATATACTCTCGAACTGTTTTAGTTTCGTTCTTTCGCATATTTGATAAATCTATACTATCGAGGTCTATATTTGTTATATCTGGCAAATCGGAAACGCAAAGGCTCATAGCTTTTTGGCATCTTATCATTCCGACAATTCCTTCGCAGTTGCCCAAAATGTTTTCTTCTACTTTGAACATTGTCCGTGATTTTTTAAAGCGTCCCTCTCTGATATCTATGATTAAATAATTTGCCGGGCATGGGAATTTTTTTAAATGAAGCAAAAACCTAAAGAAATATTTCGGCCTTAAGTGATAAAATAATGTCCACACATATTCCCACAATGCGTGAATATAACCTACCTCTTTAAATAACGTTACCCTGTGATTGGTATCATCATTAAATAAATTTGAATGTATGCGTTTCAGAATTTTTGTTTTTCGCTTTTTTATATAATCTCGCGGATATAAAATAATCCCCAATAATAATTGAGACGCCATTATTGTGCTGGCTATTACTGATGTATAGAATTTATTATGAGACAGTCCCGCCAAAACATTTATTAGTATAGGATTATTCTGGAATGTACTAATTAATTCCGGCGTAATATATCTAAGCGACCCCTGCACAACGGCTGCTAGTAAAAAAACTATCCCTATAGCTATATATTTAGAGGCGCGCATACATTAATAACCTTTTCGAAAACATTGTTTTTGATATTCATCGAATATATTCTGCTAAATAATGGTCTAGTTTTTCCACAATATTGTCGCACGTTAATAATTCTCTTGGTGAACACCCAACAATATTGCAGAAATGGGATCAGAGTGATTTTCTTGTCCTCCCTCTTGGTCTCCAAACAACCTTATGCCAATTACTTTCTGGCTTTATCAGGGATAGCGGCTATTTTAAAAACTGCTAGCTGTCACTATTATTAAGATTCTTTTAGATACATATTCTTACGATGAAGGCGATTAGTAATTTTCCTTGGAACAATTTTTATTTATATTTTTTTGAGCTAATTCACAAAACTTTTTTTCAATATCAATACCAATATACTTTCTGCTAAGTTTCCTAGAAGCCACGGCACTTGTACCAGAACCGATAAAAGGATCTAGCACAACATCTCCCTTTTTAGTAAATAATTTTATAAACCATGTAGGTAGTCCAATAGGAAACGTGGCACTATGACTTCTATTAGCACATTCTGTTGCTATATGTAACACATTTGTTGGATATACCTTTTTTTTGCCGGCCCAATTAGCGACGCGTCTGCCAAAGCCGCTTTTTGAATGCGAGTCCAATCTTATATTATCACTATCACTCAAATTCTTAAGTCTATAATTTGCCCATTCGCCAATAGGAATTTTTACTGCATCTTGGTACATTTTAAATTGTTTGCGTTTATTGAACTGCAAACATCTTTCCCAAGCATCTCTGAAACGATTTGGCCATTTTCCAGGGAAAGAATTCTTTTTGTGCCAAATAAATTCTTCTGTCCAACGCCAACCCTGTTCACGCATTTTAAGAATTAAATCAATTGCATACGTATGCCTTTCGCCATCCACCACCTTCTCTTTTATATTTAATATAAAGGTACCGCTCGGCTTTAATACTCGCATAAATTGTTCGGTGCGCGGTAATAACCAAGCAACATATTCGGATGGCTGTATACCTCCATAATCAGCCTTCCGGCTATTTGCATAAGGCGGGGATGTTATTATTAAATCTATGCAACTATTTGGAAAATCTTTTAAAACATCCAGACAGTCACCGCATATAATCTTATTAAAACTCTTTTGTATATTCATCTCTCTGATAATTAATGGTTGCTCATTATCTTTTTTCGCTTATCCGCCACAAAATGGGTTCTATGTTAAACTGCTTTTCCTGAAAAATTCTTTTATATGGATTATTTATTATTTCTATTTTTTGATTAGTTGGATTTCCTACGCCCAATACACAATATATCCAATATTTATCTTGCATTTTTTGTGCTATTTGTATTTCATTTTTTGATATATAAAAAACTAACTGATTATTTGAGCTTCCCTTTACTTCAATAAATCTATCTGGAATAAGAGACGATTTGCATCCATCAAAGGACAAAATGTCATATCCCGCAGAAATATTCTGGTCACTTATTTTCTTAACTAAACTAGCAAGATCCATGCGCCCAATCTTAACCAGTCTTTCTTTCTCTTTCCGCAATACAAAATCCTCTGCCATTATTCCATACTTCCTTTTCAAAGTCAGTAGGTCTAAGAGCTCATCTATGCTAGTCTCACGTATGGATGAGATTAAAGCAATTAACCATTCTTTGTCTTTTTTTTCAACGATTATATTTCCGTTTTGATAGGTAGCAATTTTTAACTGCTGGAATAGGCGGAGAATTTGGTCCTCAAGATAATTAATTCGGTTATCATTACTACTAATCCTAAAATCTCCATTTTGATAAATGTTAAACATATTTATTACAGATAACACATCATCTATAATATCCATTTTTTCTAGTGCAATAGAAAAAATGATCTTTCCTTGTTGTTTTGTCAGTCTATCTTTTTCTACAGTTTTTAATCTAACAATATTTTTGCCAAGCCTCGAAAGAGACACTACTCTATTTTTCTTCCTTTTTCTGATTTCTACCAGCCCTAAAACTGCTGAAGCATTTATTAGTGTATCTGGCTCAGGTATTCTAGTGCTCACCCCAGCTTGCTTATAAATGCAAACTTTAAGAACCCAGTCTTCAAGCGCCCCCTTCTGTAGTGGTCTTAAAACAAGCGCTATCTCTCCTAAATTTCCATTGGATTTTATTAAATTATATAGAGTGTTTTCTTTTCTCATTTTTTATTTCTTTTATTACATCATCAAACGCATCGTTTAGCTCACCAGTCGAATCTGCAAGCCAGGCGTCATCATCAACACCTAAAACTGGCATTGGATCGTTAAGAACTGTGTAAAGATCTTGCTGGCGTTTTTTGAGGCGTTTATCTATGCTACGCTCAATAGCGCAATCAATGATAGGAATGTGATATAGAGCTGTTGTGTCGCGCGGCATTCCAACCCTATGAATACGGTCCATTGATTGTAAAAATTGTCCGCAATTAAAATTTCTATCAAGATATATTGCATCCTGGCACTGTTTGTGTAGAGATATTGATTCTGCACAGGCAGCCGGATTGGCCAACAATATAGGTCTGTCCTTTTTCTTTTTAAAATCGCGTATATTCCGTTCTCTACTTTCTTCTAATGCTGAATCTTCTTTTTCTTCGTAGGGTTTAATTTCACCATATATCATTAGCGGATTATATTTATTTAACAGCTTTTCCAAAAGACATAAGTTTTCTACAAACCATGACCAGACTATAACCTTTTTTCCTGACTCTACGAGTGCTTTTGTCTTTTTTATAACGATATCTATCTTTATAGGTAATTTTTTTAGACTTAAAAATACATTCGCATAATTTACCAGATCTGACATATCGACATCCAGGCTCTTCTCAATGTTACAGCAATCTATTCTTTTTAACAAAAGAGCTGGGTTTGATGCAGCTTGTAATAATCTAATAATTCTTGCTATTCTCCATTTATACAAGACATCCATATCTACATCTGAAAGACCAAATTTCCTAGCCTCTGTTAATGTCTTTAGCTCTAAAAGGTCAATAATTTTTCTCTGTTCAGAGGGAATATCTTTTTTGTTTATAAAATCAATATCCCATTTAATTTCGGGAAGTCCTAATTCCTTTTTTGTTGTTCGAATGAAATATGGATTAAGATCCCGTTTCAGTTTGACTGCTGGGTTCTTGTGTGATTCTAATTCTCTTTTAAATGAATAAAAATCCTTTATAAGTTGTTGAGATGGCCAAAGAAAAGAAAATTGTGTCCATACATCAAATAGAGAATGTGGAGCCGGTGTGCCTGTAAGAATTAATCTTTTAGTAGAAAATGGGGAAAGACGTAAAATAGCTTTTGCGCGTGATCCATTTGGATTCTTAACATGATGTGATTCATCTAATACCAGAAGAGTTTTATATCGTCTGAGTATCTGTTCTAATAATAAAAAATCATTACAAGCTGTTTGATATGTTATCAGTATTAAATCACTGTTTCTGGCAAGACTGCCTATTCTGCGCCTCTTCGTAACACTCCCTGACCAACGCAACACCGTAATTGGCCGCTGTAGACACTCTCTTGCTTCATTTTCCCATGGTTCGAAACAACTTGCGGGTCCTATAACAAAACATTTCTCCACAACTTTCTTTGTTTTCAAATACATAAAAATACCTAAAGCAACTTGCGTTTTCCCGCTTCCTGGTACAGAAAAATTAGCTGCATTTTCCAAATTTAACGCATGACGTATTCCTCTAAGCTGATGAGAAAATGGTTGACGTGTGTATTTAAAAATAGGCCTTATCGCTTTATTGTCAACGCTTAATCTTGTTTTTTCCCTTCTTATGTCTCTTATTTTATTTTTCTCGAGAATATAATTATCCCAATACTTTTTTAAATAAGAATCAAGTTCAACTATATAATTTTTATTTTTAAGTTCGGATAATATGTATTCTATCGTCTCATTTAGTTTCTCCCCTGGGTTTATGATAATATGGTGACGGTCTTTTTCAATAGTCCTAAAAGGCAGAACTAAAACAGTTCCTTCCTCTTCTATAGAAAAATTATTTTGTTCTAACGAATTTATCTCTAAATTACCTTCTTGAGTAAAATACAATCGTATTGCCATACACTAATACCTATGGGTTACCCCTTAACTTTATGCTTCGGCAATTTAACAGTGCTTAGACACGCTCTTATAAGCTTTTTCATAATGGATAGTTCTTCTACTATGGCAAGTGCATCTTCAGGTTTCTTAAAATCTTTTAGAGATTCTTTTAATGTATCTAATTTCGCACGAGCATCTTTCGCTAATGTAAGAGGTTGATTAGCATCTTTTTCTGCTTCAAAAATATCTTTAAATTCTCGACATATTGTTTTAGATTTTAATACTATCTTACCTTGGGTATTATCTGTATAGGCATCTCGAACTGTTTTAGGATCTGTTGTATGAGCAATCAAATGCCCTACTGCTTTTTGGATTAGCGTACTTTTCCGTCCCCTAGCTTTTTGAATTCCCCCTAATGCACGTTTTACGTCCCTAATCTCCCAGTTGGACATAATGCCTTCTTTTACAATAACGAATAATTGAACTTTTAGCTTTGCTATCTCGTGAGGAGCTAGTTTTCCTTCTGCCGCTTTTAAACTGCCAAGGGCTTCAATAAACCGTTCGTTTTTATCTGCTACCTGATGATATTGACCTTTGCATTTGAAAAAATCTAGATATTCATCGATCAGGTTAATTAGATCTATACTCTCTGAAACCTCTTTTTTTGATACACCATATAGGGCCTCAGCTACCATATCTTCTGCAGATTTTCCGCTAGGTAATTTCATGGATTTATACATAAGCAAACCTTGCCTAATTTTCAACAATTTATTAATAGGGGAATAATCTAATTGTTGGTCTTTTCCAAGCTGGACCCCTACTTCAATTCTCCACCTATCTTCTGCAGAAATATCATCTGGAAGAATAACACCATCAAAGTGGCTAAATCTTTCATCATCTAAAGACATAAGAACAGCTAATCGCCTATTTCCATCTATTACACCGCCATCTGCAAGAACTATGCCTGGATTCAGTTGCTCTCTTTTTCTTATGTCTTCGCTTAATCTATCGAAGTCAACTTCGTCACGTTCTGTCCCTTCAGCTTCGATTGTTCCTACATATTCACCTTTTAACATTTTATAGATTTCATCTCTCCACACATCTGATTTTGGGTCAATATCTACGCCTGGATTATCAGCCCTAAGCTGTATCATCTTGTCTGCGTATCGGCCATTCTCAATATTAAAATAGAGGTGCTTTATCGGGATCCTGTAAACACGCAAGTCTTGCTTTCTGCCTCTGAGCCATAAACGTAGTGTGCGATCGGTTGCCTCACTTACTTTTTCAAGTGACTCTACTTTTTCTCTTATGGCCATGGTATTTTCCTCCTCAATATCGTATATTTAATCTAATATCAACCTTTCAATCTTAACATCTAATAAAAAAGGGGTCAGACCACTTTTTCATACCATACAATAAATAGAAACCTCCGCCATTTTCAGCGAAGGTTTTAATTATTTTTCCGCCACCATGATTAACGAATCCGTTAAGGTATTTTTTATTATCATCATAAAAAACAACCTTTTTTATCTAATTTCGATTTTCGATTCTCGATTTTCTACCCCCGTAGTTTTATTTTATAAAACTAAACATGGGGATAAACAAAACAAGCACGGGGGCGGCTCATTTTTTTGCCCCTACCACCCGAACCGCTCCAATTTTCAGTAACTCTAAAAGAAGATTGGCGGCTCCGCCATGTTCGACAATTCTGCCATCAACTATTTTATTTATATTAACGCCGGTATAGGTTACGACCTTACCGGTTGGCTTTATACCCAGCCAGGTTCCCTTATGGGTGCCACGGGCGGTTATGTAGGTCGCTACCCAGTCACCTTCGGCAATTTGGTGGTCAACCGTCAATTTTAAGTCAGGATACGTCTGCCGGACACCTAAAATATGTTCTTTCGCCCCCTTAATTCCGAAAGCGTTGTTTTTACCTTCGCCAATCTCAAGGTAATCCGGGGAAATAAACTTTTCTATCTCCTTGACATTTCCCGTATTAATAATTTCCTCGATGTACCGACGAACTAATACTTTATTTTTTATAAGACTTTTATCGTTTGCCATTTTTTATTTAATTCCTGTCCTCTTATAATCTATTTTCGATTCTCGATTCTCGATTTTCTACTACCGCTGTCCGATCACCAGCATTTCAAAATCTTCAGTCGTCAGCTTATCTTTTCTTGAATACGCGCCCAGCTTCGCCCCAAAAATTTCTATTTTCTTATACCCCAGCGTCTTTAAAAGCCATGTGAGTTCACTTGGCACATAGTAGCGCTCATTGCTTTTGAGTTCTCTTTTATTCCCGGAGTCATCTTCAAAAACTGTTGTATTATGGTCTCGGAAAGTCATCAGATCAAAGGAGCACTCCTTACACTGGGATTGGCCTTCTTTCTGCGCCGACTCATAGAATTCATTGACCGAATGAAACAGCGGAAACAATCCGTTTAATGTGGTGAAAATGAGCTTGCCTTTATCTTTCAGCGCTTTTGTGGCGTTCTTGAGTATCTCAAAATTCATCTCATCTGTTTCCATCAGAGGGAATCCGCCTTCACACAACATAATCGCCAGATCAAATTTGCCGTCAAAAGAGAGATTGCGCGCATCTTGTATTTGGAAATCGATGGTCACCCCTGCCTCTTGGGCCTTTTCCCTTGCCCTTTTTATCTGATTCTCGGAAAGGTCAACGCCGGTAACGTTGTATCCCCTTTTTGTCAGTTCAATAGCATGGCGTCCCGTGCCGCAGCCGATATCCAGGATCTTTATCGACTTATCGCGATTTATCTCCTGCTCAATAAAGTCGCACTCGCCAGTCGTTCCCTGGACATAACATTCTTTATCGTATTTGCGGGCGTAATTCTCAAATAATAATTCGTACCATTGTTTCATTGGTGTGGTTTCCTGTTAAAGTGGTTAGGTGTTTATAAGACCAGATAACATTTTGCAGATGTTTTCCACTTCCTTCTTTAAAGATGCATTTAACTCTTCAGCAATGAGTTTCTTCCTTTTGCATATTTCTAAAATTGGTACGCACTCAAATGCCGAACCGCGCGCTATTCGAAAGAAATTAACTCTATCTGCTTTATGATACTTGCCGTTGCCTTCTGCTATATTCGTGGATATTGACAATGATGCACGATTTAACTGGTCAGCCAAATAATAATTTCCCTTTTGAAAATCTTTAGTTAAGTCGCAGATTTTGTCCGCGAAATCAACGGCCTTTCTGTAAACGTCTAATTTCTCGAATATAAATGCCATGATTTTGAAAATTGAAAATCGATAATCGAAAATTGACCGAATCAAAAATCTCCTTTTATCTAATTTCGAATCTCGATTTTCGATTCTCTGTTATTCTTAGATTTTTCCGAAAATAGAAAATCGAGAATTGACCGCAATCAAGAATCTTCTTAAATCTAATTTCGATTTTCGATTCTCGATTGCTCTGCCACCGCTGCTGAAAATTTACCCTTTGCTTAAAGAAATACAAAGCTTGAAAATCGATAATCGAAAATTGACCGAATCGAAAACCTATTTTTATCTATTCTCGACTTTCGATTTTCGATTCTCTGCCACCGCTGCTTCGCTTTGCGAAGCAAAGCGGCGGTGGCGGAGAGGCTGGGATTCGAACCCAGGGAACCCTTTCGGGTTCAACTGCTTAGCAGGCAGCTCCGATCGACCGCTCTGGCACCTCTCCGGTTTTTGGCGAATAGCTTATAGCAGATAGCTGATGGCAAAAACAAATTACCAATTAACCATCTGCTATTGGCTATACGCCATCTGCCATAAGCCATCTGCTATTCGCTATCAGCTATGTGCTATCCGCTATTTGCCACGTGCTATTGGCTATCCGCCATACGCTATTAGCCGTAACTCTGGAGCGGGATACGGGATTCGAACCCGTGGCCTCAACCTTGGGAAGGTTGCACTCTACCGCTGAGTTAATCCCGCTTGAAATTTTCAAAATGCGAAATATTTACAAATTCCTTATACCGCCGGTCTATATCTTCTTTATTCAGTTTTACCAGACGGTTAAGACTGAAATCCTCAACGTCAAAGGAAGCGACCACGCTCCCGTAAACCAGGGCTTTTTTAAATTCAGAGCCGTTAAAATTATCTATGCCGGATAAATAACCGATAAAGCCGCCGGCAAAACTGTCCCCGGCTCCGGTCGGGTCATACAAAGATTCCAGAGGATAAGCCGGCAGGGAAAAGAAAACCGAATCGGAAAAAAGTAACGCCCCGTGCTCCCCTTTTTTGATAATTATATATTCCGGGCCGAAAGAAAGCAAATTTTTTCCGGCCTTAATTAAATTGGGCTCCTCCGATAACTGCCTGGCCTCGGCGTCATTGATAACTAAAACGTTTATCTTTTTTAAAACCTTTAGAAGCGCCTCTTTTTTATTGCTAATCCAGAAATTCATCGTGTCTCCGACGACCAGCTCCGGGCTTTCCACCTGGTCGATAACCTCAAGCTGGACATCAGGGTCAATATTACCCAGAAAAACATTTTTGATTTTACGGTATTCCTCGGGTAGCCTTGGACGAAAATTCTGAAACACGTTTAAACAGGTGGAAAGGGTTTTGGCGCTGTTTAAATCAAAATCATAATATCCCTTCCAGCGAAAAGTCTTCCCCTCTTCAACCATCAGCCCTTTTAAATCAATTGATTTTCCCCGTAAAAGCTCAATGTGTTTCTCGGGAAAATCTTTTCCCACTACTCCCACCAGATACGGCGTGGTAAAAAAACTGGCGGCGTAAGAAGCATAAGTAGCTGAACCGCCTAAAACTTCCTCGGCTTCCCCAAAAGGCGTTTTTACCGAATCAAGAGCAATTGAGCCCACAATTAAGACAGCCATTTTTCCAGTCCTTTCATTGAACAGTATTTGCCGCACATCGTACAGACGTCGGATAATTTCGGCCGGCTTTTTTTACGGAATTTTAAGGCCTTATCCGGGTTTATCGCCAGTTTCATCTGTTCCGGCCATTTTCTTTTCGCTCTTAAAACACTCATTTTATGGTCCCATTCAATCGCCCCTTTTACTCCCCGGGCGATATCGGCCGCGTGAGCGGCGATACGGGCGGCAATAACCCCTTCTTCCACGTCTTCAAGCGTCGGCAGGCGTAAATGTTCCGAAGGAGTCACGTAACACAAAAAATCCGCCCCGGCCGCCCCGGCAATGGCTCCGCCGATGGCTGAAGTTAAATGGTCGTATCCGGGCGCAATGTCCGTAACTAAAGGACCAAGAACGTAAAAAGGGGCTTCCCGGCATAAAGATTTTTCCAGTAAAACGTTGGCTTCTATCTGGTTTAAAGGGATATGACCCGGGCCTTCAATCATCACCTGAACATTTTTTTCCCGCGCCCGTTCGGCCAGTTCCCCTAAAATTATCAGTTCCTGAATCTGGGGCCGGTCGGTCGCATCAGCCAGAGACCCCGGCCGCATCCCGTCGCCCAGACTTAAAGTGACGTCATACTTATAAGCGATAGAAAGCAACTCGTCAAAATATTCGTAAAGAGGATTTTCTTTTTTATTGGCCAATATCCAGGAAGTTAAAAAAGAACCGCCGCGGCTGACCACCGCGGTTAACCTTTTTTGTTTTTGAAGGCGCTTAACCGATTCCAGATTGACCCCGGCGTGAATGGTCATAAAATCAACGCCGTCTTTAGCCTGCTTCTCTATAGCGGCAAAAATGTCTTCTTTTTTGATACTGGAGAGGTCCCTTTTTTTTCTCAAAGCTTCAACCACCGTCTGGTAGATAGGCACCGTCCCTAAAGGGACACAGCACTTATCCAGAATTTTTCTTCTCATTTTATCCAGGTCACCGCCAGTGCTTAAATCCATCACCGTATGGGTGCCTCTGGCCAGGGCTAATTTAAGTTTAGCTATTTCTGAAGCCGGGTTATTAGTTTCGGGTGAAGTCCCCAGATTAGTATTAACCTTAATCCTTAAGCCCTTGCCGATACCAAAGACCCTTCTGGGCCTTTTAAATTTATTACTGGGGATGACAATTTTCCCCTCTTTAACGTTTTCAAGAATATAAGAGACCGGGAGGCCCTCATCTTTAGCCACCTCTTTCATCTCTTTCGTAATTTGATTTTTTTTCGCTTTTTCCAGCTGGGTCATTTCTGTCTTTTTCTTTCTTTAGCTTTAAGTAATTTTTCCTTAATCAGTTTAGTTTGTTTATACGGGTCCTCGGCTAACATAATATCCGAACAGATGGCGACGTTTTCCACCCCGATATCCAGCACTTCCTCAACGTTCTGAAGACTTATGCCGCCGACCGCCACCACCGGGATTCTAAGGTGTGCCATCACGTCCTTTACAAATTCCCTGGAGACAATCTCCTGACAATCCTTTTTGGTTCGGGTGGGGAAAAATGGTCCCAGCCCCACGTAATTTGCCCCTTCCCTTTCGGCGCTGTAGACATCTTCCCAGTTGTGAGCCGTCCGGCCAATCAGTCCAAAGGGCGGCAAAATAGCACGGACCGAAGCCACCTTCATATCTTTATCGCCGACGTGAACGGCGTAATTTCCCAGGCACATAGCGATATCAACGCGGTCATTAATCACAAAAGGAATCTTTTTTTCTTTAGCCGCTTCAAAAAGTTTCGTCGCCAGGCTAAAAGAATATTTTGAAGGGTTAATTTTATCCCGGTACTGAATAACCGTCGCGCCCCCTTCAATAACTTTTAAAACGAGAGGGACGGGGTCTTCCGGCAGGTACTGCCGGTCTATAATAACGTATAAACTGTAATCAACGCCTGGATTAAAAATTTTTCAATATCTCCTCTAAAATTTTGCTGGTGGAATAATTCCGGTAGATGGGGAACCTGACGACCTTACCGCCGTAGCTTTTAATAAACTGCCCGCCGACAATTTCCTTATCCTTATAATCAGAACCTTTGATGAGAATATCCGGCTTTAAAGCCTTAATCACCTTTATCGGCGTGGCCTCATTAAAACAGGTGATAAAATCCACGTCGGCAAAAGCCCCTAAAACCCGGGCTCTTTCTTTTAACGGAAAAAGCGGCCGGTTTTTCCCTTTAAGTTTTTTTACCGATTGGTCGGTATTTAAAGCTACCACCAGGATATCCCCTAAGGATTTGGCTTTTTCCAGGCACTTGACGTGGCCGCCGTGAATAATATCAAAACAGCCGTTGGTAAAAACTATCTTTTTACCTCCGGCTTTTAAACTTTTAATTTTTTTTTCTAATTCTTTTAGAGGCAGTAATTTTTTCATCATTAAAAAAGAGTGGCTTCCACCATTTCACAGATAAGGTGGCCAATCATAAGATGGAATTCCTGTATTTCCGGCGTGTGCTCGGACGGCACGGCTATATTGACGTCAACCAGTCCGGTCAATTTATTTTCTCTGGCGCCGGTAAAGCCGATGACGTCGGCCCCGAGTTCTTTGGCTAATTTAATTCCTTCAATAACGTTCGGTGAATTACCGCTGGTGGAAAGGCCGATAACGATGTCACCGGCTTCAACCAGGGCTTCAATCTGGCGCGAGAAAATTTTATCAAAACCGTAATCATTGCCGACCGCGGTTAAAATTGAGGTGTTGGCGGTCAGGGCCAGAGACTTAAGGGCTTTTCTTTCCAGCTTAAACCGCCCGATAAGTTCGGCGGCAAAATGCTGGGCCTGGGAAGCGCTGCCGCCGTTACCCATAAAAATGACTTTTCTGTCCGAACGATAAGCCCCGCAGATTAATTCAACGACCTTTTCAATTTTCCCCACTAATTCGGAATCCTGACAAATTACGTTAAGCGTTTTAATCCGTTCCTCTAACGAAGAAAGGATAATCTTTTTTTTCTCCATAGTGTTTTACTCCGTTGGGGTTTCTGCGGGCTCGGCCGCTTTTAATTTACTG
This sequence comes from uncultured bacterium, assembly GCA_964506075.1. Classification (GTDB taxonomy): domain Bacteria; phylum CAZDME01; class JAYEMH01; order JAYEMH01; family JAYEMH01; genus CAZDKO01. The sequence goes on along the minus strand of CAZDKO010000002.1, from coordinate 44,441 downwards.
GCATCCTGAAGCACTTTAACCACGTGCATATTTATTTCAATCTTTTCGTCTCCGCCCAGTATTTCCTGCAGGTATGACTTTATCGCCTCCTGGGCTTTACTGCTTATATTCAAAAGATTTTCGCTCCCCCAGACGGTCACTTTGGTATTGACTATAATCTTATTTTTCCGGACCACACCCATCGGCTTTAAATCGTGGATACCCGGAATCTGGAGAGCAACCTTACGGATAAAATCCTCAATGGCGGTAAGACTGATTTTAACGTTGCCTGAAGGATTCTCAAAAGAAATGGCCCTGTTTTCCGAAGAAGCCTTTGACTGGGCCAGAATCATTATGATGCTCGCCAGGATAGAAAGCGCGCCGACAACCATAACAATCAACCGCCCGCGAGGGGTACCGTATAAAAAATCAATCGGCTTTAAGACGCTGTCAATGTTCAAAGAAAAAGCCAGGGCATAGAACCCGAAAGCGATAAGAAATATCACCTGAATTAACACCTTAAATGACTGGTATAAATTTTTCATTATCCGCTCCTTTCTTAATCCCCGGTTTTCTTTCCCATATTAATTCCCTGAATGTTCACGGACACCTCCGTTACATTTAAACCGGTCATCCTCTCCACGGTCTTTTTAACGTTCTCCTGAACCTGATATGACACCTCAGGAATCCTTGAACCGTACTGGATAATGATGTTTAGCGTCAGGCGCGCTTCATTGCCTCTTATCTGCACCCTGATGCCTTTATCCAGGTCTTTTTTACCCAGCAATTCTGCCAGACCGCTAACAAAATCACGGCTCATTCCGGCCACCCCTTTAATTTCCATAGCGGCCACCCCGGCCATAACCCCGACTACTTCGTTCCGTATTTTTACCTTCCCGAGTTCTGAAGAACCCTGCATCTTTTAAACCTCCTCTGTTTTCACTCTGGCTGTCCAGGCTCTATCAATAAAACCGGCGGAAATTTTTCCGCGGATAAAAAGCGGATTGTTTAAAATTGACTGGTGACAGGGAATCGTCGTTTTCACCCCGTTAACTTCAATTTCCGATAAAGCCCTCTGCATCCGCATAATGGCTTCCTCCCGGGTGGAACCATAAGCAATAAGTTTGGCAATCAGAGAATCGTAAAAAGGCGGAATCCGGTAACCCGTATAAATGTGGCTGTCTATCCGGATACCGAGCCCCCCCGGGAAATAATAAGAAGTAATCTCTCCGGGGGAAGGAATAAAATCATTCTCCGGGTCCTCGGCGTTAATGCGGCATTCAATGGCCCAGCCGTTCAGTCTTATCTGGTCCTGATGGTATTTTAATTTTTCTCCGTGCGCAATCTGAATTTGTTCTTTTAATAAATCCAGACCGGTCACCATTTCCGTCACCGGATGTTCCACCTGGATACGGGTATTCATTTCCATAAAATAAAAATGCTCCTCCCCGTCCAGTAAAAATTCAATCGTCCCGGCCGTGGAATATTTTATGGCTTTAGCGGCGCGTAAAGCCGTCTCCCCCATCTTTCTTCTCAGTTTCTTATCCAGAGCCACCGAAGGAGCTTCCTCCACCAGTTTTTGATAACGTCTCTGAATGGTGCACTCTCTTTCTCCCAGATGAACGATGTTGCCGAAATTATCGGCTAAAATCTGAAATTCAATGTGGCGGGCTTCCTGAATGCACTTTTCAATATAAAGGTCGGTATTATTAAAAGCCGCATCCGCTTCGGCCTGGGCGGTCATAAAAGCATTGGCTAAACTGACGTCGTTATGGGCAATTCGCATTCCCCGGCCTCCCCCGCCGGCCGCCGCTTTAATCATTATCGGATACCCGATTTTCCTGGCGATAATCAAAGCTTCCTCTTTGGTCCTAACTATGCCGTCGCTGCCGGGAATGACCGGGATACCGGCTTTCTTCATTATTTGCCTGGCTTCTATTTTATTTCCCATCATCCGGATATTCTCCGCCGTCGGGCCGATAAATTTTATCCCGCAGGATTCGCAGATTTCGGCAAAATGGGCGTTTTCGGCCAGAAAGCCGTAACCGGGATGAATGGCCTCCACATCCATTACTTCCGCCGCACTGATAATATTAGGGATAGAAAGATAACTGCTGCTGCTGGGGGGAGGCCCGATGCAGATGCTTTCGTCCGCATAGCGCACGTGGAGAGAATTAACGTCCGCTTCGGAATAAACCGCCACGGTGCTTATCCCCAATTCCTTACAGGCCCGGATAATCCTTAAAGCTATCTCGCCCCGGTTAGCGATTAAAATTTTATTAAACATTTTTTATCCCTTTATTTATTCCGGCTGGACCAGAAACAAGACCTGTCCGTATTCTACCGGGTGGCCGTCTTCTACTAAAATTTTTACGATTCTTCCCTTTATCTCGGATTTAATTTCATTCATCAGTTTCATCGCTTCAATAATACAAACTATCTGTTCCGGTTCAACCGTATCGCCGACTTCCACAAAAGGCTCGGAATCCGGCGCCGGAGAGCGGTAGAAACTGCCTACCATCGGGGTTTTAATCGGAACCAAATTTTCTTCCGTTTTTCTTTCCTCTTCTTTTTTCTTTTCTTTACTCTCTTCTTTGACGGCCGTTTTTTCTTCGGTAATTTTAGTATAACCGGGAGAGGCGGTTATAACCGACGGAGGGTCTTTTCGTAAACGAATTTTCAACCCTTCTTTTTCCACTTCAATCTCATTAAGGTCGGTCCTCTCAAAAAGCTCTATAATATCTTCAATGTCTTTTTTGGTTTTAGGGTCCATTTATCCTCCCTCCTGTAACTTTTTAAAACGCAGAAAAATAAAATTTCTTACGCCCGGCTTAAGTATTCCCCTGTGCGGGTATCCACTTTAATCTTATCGTTATTTTTTACAAACAGGGGCACCTGGACTTTATGTCCGGTTTCAAGAATAGCTTCCTTGGTGGCGCCGCTGACCGTATTGCCTTTTACTCCCGGTTCAGTATGGCTGACGGTTAAAATGACCGAGGCCGGAAGTTCCACGTCTATTATTCTGCCCTGATAAATCTTTCCGGTCACCTCCTGATTTTCAAGCATAAAATTAACTTTTTCTCCCAGCTGTTCTTCAGTTAAAACGTACTCATCATTGGTTTCAAAATGCATAAAGTGGTATAAATCATCCACTTTATAAAGATACTCCAGTGAAAGAGTGCTCAAGTCGGCCTTGGCTACTTTCTCTTCGGTCCGAAACATCTTTTCAGTAATCGCCCCGGTATTGAGATTTTTAATTTTGGTCCGCGCAAAAGCGCCGCCTTTACCCGGTTTCACCCAGGAAAAATCCTGGATTTCAAAAAGTTCATTATTTAATTCTATCACCATCCCGCGTTTAAAACTATTTGGAGTAATCATATCTATACGCTCGCCATTCTAATTGATTAAAGGTTTAACCGATATTGAACTTAATTTCCGACATCCTTTTTCCGTAAGCTGAAAATCATCTTCAATTCTTATCCCCCCCCACCCCGGTAAATAGAGCGCCGGTTCAAGAACAAAAACCATCCCGGGTATTAATTTACCCTTATTTTTAAGGGAAAAGAAGGGCCGTTCATGCACTTCTAATCCTATGCCGTGTCCGACCGAATGGGAAAAATAGTCAGCCAGACCGGATGCTTTAAAATAATCATGGGCTTCTTTTTCGACCGTCATAATTGACATTCCCGGTTTAATCCATTGAGACATATGATTCTGGGCCCTTAAAACCAGGTTATAAATTTTTTCCTGCCGCGGATTTAATTTCCCGAAGACAAAAGTCCGGGTTAAATCGGATTTATAGCCTTTAAAATCCACCCCGATATCAATAAGAACCAGGTCTCCCCGCTTAAGACGTCTCTCCCCGGCTTCGGCGTGCGGAATTGCCGTATGTGAATTAAAAGCCACAATGGGATTAAAAGCCGGTTTAACGCCCGAGCGGGCGATAAATTCCAGAAGTCTTTTTAAAATATCTTTTTCCGAGCAACCGGTTTTGAAATAACGCTTAATTTTTAAAATAATATTTTCGGTAATGGTAATGGCTTCTTTTATCCGGGCCACCTCATCCGCGGATTTAACGACCCGTAATTCTTCAATAAAACCGTCGGTCCCTTTCAAGCGGCATTTAGTAATATTTTTCTTAAGCGTTTTAAAACCGGCCAGGGATAGATGATGCTCTTCAAAACCCAGACGCCTGATTCTTTTCTTCGCCATGAACTCTTTTAAAAAAAGCCATTCACCCCGGCGGCGCTGAAGAACTTTCCCCGAAGCAAGGTGCGCTTTTGCCTCTTCCAGCTCGCAGGAGCTGGTAAAAAAATACATTTCCTCTTTGGTAACCAGCAACACTCCGTCCTGACTGGCAAAATCGGTCAGGTATTTTATATTCTGGCTATCAGCGGTGAAAAAAGCGTCTAAATCGGCTTTTTTTATTTTCTCAAAGAGATTTTTTTGTTTTTGGTTTTTGATTTTCACTTTTCCTGATTATCTTACGGGCCGCTTCCATAGCCAGATAATAACTCGCCTCGCCAAAGCCGCTTATCTGTCCGACACATACCGGTGCAATTAAAGACTGATGACGGAACTCTTCCCGGGCGTAAATATTGCTCAGGTGAACTTCAATGGCCGGTATCCGGGTGGCTAAAATAGCGTCCCTGATGGCGACGCTGGTATGAGTATAAGCCGCCGGATTAATGATTAATACATCGGCCCAGCTTTTGTTTTTGCCGATTTCTTCCACGATTTCCCCTTCGTGATTGGACTGGATGATTTTAATTTCATCCTTTTCTTTCCGGGCCATTAAAGTAAGATTTTTATTAATATCATCCAGGTTAACTTTGCCGTATATATCTGGTTCTCTGGAACCGAGAAGATTTAAATTAGGCCCGTGAATCAGCAGAATGTTAGCCATTGATGCCTCCGTTTGTCGGTTAGCCGGTTATCCGGTTGACCGGTTAGCCAGTTGACTAGTTTAATTAAATGTCTAATTCTCAAATGCCTAATGACGAATGAATAATCAAATGACTAATAAGAAAACAGAAACCAGAGTACAGAGAACAGAAAAAATTCTATTTTGCTCATTTGAGCATTTAAACATTTATCCTTGTCTCCTGCCTGTCTGTCGCCCGCCTGTCGCCTGCCTGCCGGCAGACAGGGCGGACAGGGCAGGCAGGGAATTTAGTCATTCGTCATTTATATTTTAAATTTATTAGCCTTGTGCCATCTGCTATAAGCCATCTGCCATCCGCTATCAGCCGCTTACTTCTCCGCTTCATCAATCAGCATTACCGGAATGCCGTCTCTGACCGGATATTTTAACCCGCATTTCTGGCAGACTATTTTATTATCTTCCTCTTTTACCGCGCCCTTACAGGAAGGACACGCCAGGATATTTAAAAGTTCTTTCTGTATCATAGATTCAGCTCCTCTTTTTCCACTAAAGTTTTAATCGGGGTTGACCGGAAATTAGAAAAAAGATAGTAAACCCCGCCGATTAAACCGGCCGCCCATAAGAAAAGAAGCAGGAGAATGGAAAGAGAACCGGCAGCATCCTTACCTAAAATACCGCCGAAAAATTCCACGTAAAGATTTTCTCTCACTCCTATTCCGTTAATAGTAACCGGCAAACTGCTTATTAAAGCGATGGTGGGGGTATAGATAAAAAAGTAACCGATCGGAATATCCCGGTTAAGCGGCAATCCTCTCACCAGCAAATAGTTAATGAAAATAAAAGTTACCTGGATTATCAGCGATAAAAAGATTGTCTTTACAAGCACCCCTTTATACTCTTTATGCGTATAAAAAATATTATACACCTTTGTTATTTTATCTTCAATTTTAAGTTTCCGGGCAAGGCGTTTCAACCAGCCGAGTTTTTTCCCGAAAAACTTACCGCCCACCGTTGAAATAATAAGTAAGACCACAAAACAGACAAAGCATCCCCAGACCAGATAAATTATATTCCGGTTGATACTGACCGTGGGAATAAATAAAATTACCAATACCGCCAGTAAAACCAGGCCGCCCAGGCCCGTGACCCGGTCCATCAGAATGGATACGTATGATTCGGCGACTTTTTTCGTATCCCGGGAGACCAGATACCCTTTGACCACGTCCCCCCCGACTGTGGTCGGCAAAAAATTATTGAAAAAATAGCCCATAAAAGTTAACCGGATAACTTTCCCTAAGCCGATTTTAATCTTCTGGATATTCAAAAGGCACTGCCAGCGGTAAGCCGCTACGAGCATGAAAAAAATATACAATATCCCGCTTAAAAAAAGATATTCCACCTTGACCTGCTTAATCAAACTCAACACTTCACCCATATCTACTCTTTTTAACAGAAAAGCAATTAAGGCCACGGTCAGGATAACTTTAAAAATTATGACGGCTTTTTTTGAAATTTTTATCATTTTATTCTCAATAGTTTTTTAATCTGCGGTATTTTTTTCTCGGTCGCCAGTTCACCCTGCCGGATGCATTCTTTACTATGCTGAAAATCAACCGGAGAGACACCCGGTAAATTCACCTTTATCAGAATTTCCGCATGTAAATTCTGATAACGCCCCAGTTCTTTTCCCCGCAAATGCCAGGCCTGCAGGAAAACACTCCAGATATTTTTCATTTCTCCTTTTTTGATATAATAACCGACATCAACCGCAATCAGTTTATCCGCTCCCAAATCACGGGCAATTTTAGCCGGAACGTTATGTAAAACCCCGCCGTCCACTAAAAGCTTCTTATCCACTCTAACCGGATTAAAAAGGCCGGGAATAGAACAACTGGCTTTGATTACCGGCCAGAGTAAGCCTTTGGTGTGAATCACTTCAACCCCGTTATTTATATCCGTCGTGACTACCGCCAGGGGAATTTTTAAATCTTCAAAACGGAGGTTGGAGATTTCCTCCCTTATTAACCGCTCCAGTTTTTTCCCTTCCATTAAACCCAGCCGGGGTATACCGAAGTCAAATAAATCTTTCCACGACATTTTCTGGGCCTTTTTCTCCAGAGAGCTCAGATTATGCCCGGCGCAATAAGCAGCCCCTATTAAAGCGCCGATGCTCGTCCCCACCACCATATCAACGATAATTTTTTCCCTGTTTAGAACCTTCAGCACCCCGATATGGGCCAGTCCGCGGGCGACGCCACCGCCGAGAACCAGAGCGACTTTATTTTTTTTAGCGAACGGAAAGTAACGAATCATGCAAATAAAGCTCCCGCATAGCCGACAACCTGGAAATAATCACCGCTGGTTTCTCCCGAAGTGGTGTACATTACCATCTCCCCTTTTTTAGAACCCAGGGCCTTACAGACCAGAATCATAACCGTAGCGGGAAGAAAGCCGCACATAGAAATATTATTTTTAACGACCGTATCAAAGAACCGCCGGGCTTCAAGTTTCAGTAACGGCTCCAGAGCTATTTTGTCAAGTTTCTCCGCGGCTTTACGAGGTAAATAGTGGCTCATATCAGAACTGGCCGCGATGACAACTTTTTTCCCGGTCTTTTGAATTGCTTCCGTAATTGTCCGGCTTATTTTTTCCAGCTCGCCAAACGTGCCGCGCATTAAAGCTAAAGGCACAATCTTAGCCGAACCGGCAAAATACTGTATAAAAGGAAGCTGAACTTCTATTGAATGCTCGTGCAGATGAGCCCGGTAATCGGGTTTAATTAAAGAAGAATCGGCTAAAATTTCTTCGGCCAGTTTCTCATCAACTTCCACTTCACCCAGCGGAGTCCCCCAGGTCCCTTTATCCCACAAAGCAAAATCTTCTCCTAATCCGGTGTGATTCGGTCCGAGAAGAATAAAAGTATCGGGTGCTTCTATCCGTGAAAATACGTCCGCCGCCACTTTGCCCGAATAGACGTATCCGGCGTGGGGAGAAAGTACTCCTTTAACCGGTTTTTTTTCGGCGCCGGAGACTGAAAAACCGTCAATTTCTTTCCTGAGCCGTCCGGGCTCTCCCGGATAAAACTGTCCGGCTACACAAGGGTTTCTCTTCATAATCGTTAATTTTCCGGTTGTAATATAAAAAGATAACTGTTTTCCGGTTGAAAATATTTGTTGGCTATTTCTTTTATCTCCTTACTCTTTAATTTTCCGACGGCATCCAGATAGACCGCATCAAAATCCATCCCTAAACCCAGCGTTTCAAACCAGCTTAAAAAATAGGCCTGGTCTTTGTTCCTCTGCTTATTAAGAAGAAAATTACCGATTAAATAATTTCTAGTTTTTGTCAGTTCTTCTTCAGAAACGGTTTCTTTTTTTATTTTTTCAATCTCACCCCAGAAAGAGGTAACGGCTTCTTCGGTCCTCTCCGGTTGAACGCCGACAAAAAAAACAAAAACGCTCTCATCCAGACGGGTGGGATAAAAAGTACCCAGGGCATAACCGATTCCTTTTTTATCCCGGATGTTTTCAAAAATCCTGGAGCTCATCCCGCCGCCCATTAAAGAGTTGACAAGTTTTAACCCCGCATAGTCCGGATGATTAATGGAGGGCGCTTTAAAACCCAGTAATACCATCGTCTGCGTCAAGTCGGTTTTTTTAACAATTTTCCCCTCCGCCGGAATCTGGAAATCCTGAAATTGAAGCCGTAAACGTTCGCCTGCAGGAAGACTCCCTAAACCTTTGTTGATTATTTCCATCGCTTCTTTCGGATTGACGTTGCCGACCAAAGCCAGCACGGTATTACGGCCGCAGAAATATTTATTATAACGGGAAACTATGTCATTACGGTTAAATTTTGATATAGTTTCGGGCAATCCGTAAGCCGGCTTGGCGTAGGGATGACAGCCGTACATATTTTCGTTAAATAGACGATAGGTATAATCAAAAGGATCGTCATCAACACTTTTTATTTCCTGAAGCATTAAAGCTTTTTCTTTGGCGATTTCTTCTTCGGGAAAACTCGGGGAGGTTAAAACTTCCGAGAGCAGACCAAACGCCTCTTTCCAGTATTTTCTGGGCACGACCAGATTGATTTCGGAAAAATCTCTTTCTACGGAAAACCCGAAAGCAGCCCCCAGAGAATCAAATCCGCGGGCAATCCGGATAAAATCTTTGTTCTTTGTCCCTTTGAATAAAAGACGGGTAGTAAGATAGGAAAGCCCGGCTTCCTCCAGACTTTCCGAAGCCGAACCGCCGCTGGAGAAAATTTCTATCGCTACTATTTCATTAGAAGGATTATTTTTAATTAAAAGCTCTAAGCCGTTTCCCAAAACGTTTTTTTTAACCACTGCTTTCCCTTTTTTCAGTTCAGACCTGGCGCTCATTCCGGAAACAACAATTAAAATATTTAAAAACAGGAAAAGAAAAATCCTTTTTTTATTCATAAATAACAGGAATTAAGAAGGCGGTTTAATAATAACCTGGGAAAAATTCCGGGGGTCAAAATATTTTGAAGCGGCTTCTTTAAGCTCTTCGGCATTGACGGAATTTATGTTGTTAAGATAATCTTTTTCATACCCGCCGACCCCTAAACATTCCCAGTAAGCGTGGGATAAAGCCTGGTCTTTAAAGAGTTCGTTGTGAAAATAAAAGTTAGATTCAATCATTCTTTTGGCTTTTTCTATCTCTTCCTGCCCGATTTTGCCGTTTTTAACTTTTTCTATTTCTTCCCAGATGCCGGCTTTCACTTTTTCCGTGTTTTCCGGATTAAAGTAGGCAGAAACGGCCAGTAGTCCGGAGAGCTTCTGCGTAAAAAAATGACAGCTGATATCATTAACCAGCTTTTCCTTTTCTTTTAAACGTTCAACGAGCCGGGAACTGACGCCTTCGCCTAAAATCGTGGCCAGAAGGTCCAGGGTGAAATGGTCTTTCTCAGTAACCGCCGGGCCGCTAAAAGCCAGGGAAAAATAGGCCTGGTTAACGTTTTTTTTCATTTCTTTTTGTTTTATTCCCTTTTCAATTTTTCCCGTCGAAGGCCCCGCCGCCGGCGGCATCTTATCATCAGAACCAAAACGTTTCTTTAATTTTTTTACCGTATTTTTTTGATTAAAATCACCGACAATACTGACAATCATGTTACCGGGATTATAGTATTTTTTATGATACTCAATCAGAGAATCAATTTTCATATTTTGAATCGTTTTTATATTCCCTAAAACCGAGTGCCCGTAAGGATGATTTTCGTATATCGTTTCAAATAATAAATCCCCCATTAAATCCGCCGGGTTATCATCTTTACGGGAGATTTCTTCAATGATTACTTTCTTTTCCTCCAGAAAATCCTTCTCATCAAAATCAGGGTTTAAAAAAAGGTCCAGGAGAAGCTCCAGTGTCTCTTCGGCAAAATCCTTCGGCACAACGGCAAAATAATAGGTTATTTCTTTTCCGGTAGCGCCGTTTAAATATCCCCCGGCCCCTTCAATTTCTGCCTGGATGGTGGCCTCTTTTTCAGCCGTGGGTTTCCTTCTGAAAAGCATGTGTTCCAGAAAATGAGATATGCCGTAAATCCCTTCCCCTTCATAAGAAGAACCCACTTTTGCCCAGACACTGACCGCCACTACCGGAATAGTGTCATATTCCTGAGTAAGAATTACCATACCGTTATTTAATTCCGTCCGCATAAAACCGTTAGAGTTGATTTTTTTCCCCCCGGTTAAAGATAAAAAAAATAATACAAAAAATAAAAAAATTTTTTTAAACTTCACGAGACGCTACACTTTAATTTTTTCGGCTAAGTTACCCAATACGGGGGCTTTCCAGTATTCCCCTTCTTTGGCTTTAATCAAACCGACAAACATCATGGCTACCAGGAAAAAATTCATTACCGTTCCGATGATCGGCATATACCAAAAAAGAAAGAAGCAAAGACACATAATCAGCCCCTGTTTGGCGTGGAAACAGATAAAGGGATGCTCTTTTTTAAGAAGCAATACTATAAGACATATAACAGGTATATATCCTAAAGCGGCCAGGTTCTTTTCTTCCTGTGAAAACTTTTCACCGTGTTTTAATTCAATTCCCATGATTCTTGTTACCTCTGGATAAACATAACATATAAAAAGACGAGTGTCAATAAAAAACCCCATCATAACCGGGACGGCAATGACAATAATAATTCAATCCATAAAAAAAGCCATCAATCTTTTGACGGCTCAAAATTAAACTGAATTTATCTTCTTAACCGGCCAGAGAAAACGTCTGTTTGACTTTATTAAAAACTTCTATGAAATCATCAAATCTTTCTTCATCAACAAAAAAACTGATTTTATAAAGCGTATCGTCATTTTTCAGGAAAGCTGTTCTTTCTTTGATTTTTACCTCTTTCGCCTTCACCGCGTAAAGAGGCAGACTGATATTGTAACTGAATTCAACGTTTTTAAACGCCTTATCGTTTAAACTGTCTTCTGAACGATTTAATAAATTAAAATCCTTCAGTTTCTTTTTTTGAGATAAGTATTGAGCTAACTCTTCGTCTAAAGATTTGCTCCGGGAGAAAGTCGTAACCGTTAAAGACACGGGAAAAATAATATCGTCACGGCGCGGCCCCACCAGATGAATCTGGTGATAATTAGCCCTGGGATTGTCTATCTCCTTCATCTCCCAGTCGGAAGGATATTGAAAGGTTACATTAATTAAATCACTTTTAAAATCAAGAAAATCTGCCTGTTTTGAGCTTTTTTCTTTTTCGGATATTTTCTCGCGGCTGCAGGCCGAAACCAGCAGGATTAAAATAAGACAGCCCAAAAAACCAAGACAGGATAAACGTATTTTAAATTTTCTATTCATAGTAAATCCTTTTTTTAATATTCAGGTAAACCCCAGTAAACCGCCCTGATTAAAGACTTTGCTTCTTCTTCCCCCTGTAAAGTCACTGCCGACCATACATCCAGATTAAAGTCTAAACCGGCGGCATCCAGTTCTTCCCAGACCAGAGCGGCATTCAGAAAAGCATGGTATTCCTGGTCAATTGAGTTTGAAGAACGGTCTCCCCCATCCGGAACCGGCGTCCCCTGAGCCGGGTCATAAAACCACTGGGCATGAGTCGCTTCATGGGCTAAAAGAGCCGCGCCCACTTTAGAATCTTTGGAAAAATAACCCAGATTTATAATTATGGCTTCATTAAGCGGTTCAAACCAGGCTATGGCTAAAGAACTAATCTGTCCAAAACCCAACGTTACTTCTTGAGAGTCTATAAGAGACGCCAGAGCGTTACCGGCCTGGGTTTCACCCAGAATTTCTAAACTATCGGCTATCTGCTCGGCATAGATACTGTTTGCAGACGGAGTAACTTTGACCGTCTGGGAAAATTCACTTTCCGTGGCATTATCGCCTTCCCAAACCGCCGTGACCCGGTAGTAATACGTATAATTATTGGAGACATCGGCATCAGGGAAAAAACCTTGCCGGTCGGGATATAAGACATAAGGCACGGTCGCAATTAACTCATAGTCATCGCCGGGAATCCAGCTGCGGTAAACCCGGAAAAAATCAGGGGCGTTACCGGTGGCGCTATAAGTAGGGGTTTTCCAGGAAAGATAAACCATGGAGTCGTTCGGCACCACCGTTAAATCCCAGGGGATATCAATTTGCACGGTCGTCCCCGGGCCGCCGCCGGATGAAGCAGAACTTCCGCCGCTGCCACCCCCTGAACCAGAAGTGCTCGTTTTGGGAGGTAAAGGAATATTTACTTCGCCGTCACCGACGGGCGAGACACTGCCGGTTCCCTGAATCCCAACGCTCTGCGGAACGCCGCAGATAACCGTCTTAAATCCCTCTCCTCCCCGGCCATAAATTAACTCACCGGGCGGGACACCGGTCGGTCCCCAGGAAAAAAGGTCATAACTTTCCGGATGAAGAAATCCCGGACAACGATAAACATAAGGGTTTCCCCAGGAATCTATAAATAAACCATCCCGGATATACTTTTCTTCAAAAAGAATATAGGGCCTAAGGCCAATAACCAGCTCGGCATTACTCCCTTGAGGATAATATCCCCGGCTATTATGGTATTGCTCTAAAGCACCCTGGATATTTTTTAAATCTACCGCTTCCCTGACAATGCCGACTGTTTCCTGGCTTTTTTCAATCGCCGGGATGGTAATCGCTGCCGCCAGCCCCAGAATAAAAATAACCACTATTGTCTCAATAAAAGTAAAACCTTTCATTGAGGCGGCGCAAAAATTATTAATTTTCCTTAATTTTTTCATGGTTATTCGCTTATTTCAGTGTTTCCGGAGTTTTAATGTCCCCTATTTATTTTATACGATTTAAGCTATATTTTCCATATAAATTTCTGCTATTTAAATGGGTTTAGCCCATCTTTCCCTGACAAAAACGATTTCATCTTTTTTAGTCTTAATTTTCCCGTCAAGTTTATTCCATAAAATATTACGGAAAATCTCTTTATAGACCGGACCTTCTTTAATTCCCAATCCGGCTAAATCCTTTCCCTGAATCAAAGGATGAATTTTTCGAAGCTCACTAATAAATTTCTTTATTCTTTCTTCTTCGCGGGAAGAACCGGCTTTAGCCAATAAATAAACGAGTACTTCCAGCGGCAGTCCCATCAGCTGGCAGAAAATTTCACTGTTCTTAAGCCCTTTAGTCCGCAGGTTATTGCTTAATTGCGGCCCCTTTTCTTTAGACAACAGAATAAGATTTCCGTTCCGCCTTGAAAAGATAAATTTATTAATTACCTGCTGCGTTTCATTTTTATCTAAATTATCCAGCAGAGCCAGAAAATAAATGAGCCAGCTGTTTATTTTTTCGTGAGGCAGTTTTTTTCTTACCCATTCAATCGCCACTTTTAAACTTTTAAACAACTGCTTTAAATCCCTGGTTAACTCTATCCGGGGATGAATAAACCTTAACTCGTTAAATTCCGACATTCTCTTTATCGCTTTGACCGGCTCTTTCTCGCTTAAAATAAGGATTAACTCCTCCAGAAGACGCTGGTTGGTCAGCCAGTCAAACATTTCCAGATTGACCGCTGTTCGGATTAAGTGCCGGGTAGGCCGGTCTATCCGGAAGCCGTAGCGCTGTTCAAATCTGACGGCCCGGAAAATCCTGGTCGGGTCTTCCACAAAACTTAAATCATGCAGGGCTCTTATTATCCCCTTTTTCAGGTCGCGCTCCCCTCCAAAAAAATCAATTAATCGGCCGAACCTGTCTTTATTTAAACAAATAGCCAGGGCATTAATCGTAAAATCCCGGCGGTATAAATCGGCTTCAATGGAACTTCCTGTGACCTGCGGAAGGGCCGCCGGATAATGGTAATATTCTGTCCGGGCGGTAGCGACGTCAATTTTGAAACCGTCCGACAGATAAATTACCGCCGTTCCGAATTTTTTATGCTTTCTCACCTTGGCTTTTAAACCCTGCGCCAATTTATCCGCAAAGGATATCCCGTCGCCTTCCACGACAATATCTATATCATAATTAGGAACCCCCAGAATTAAATCCCTGACAAAACCACCGACGACAAAAACGGATTTTTTCTCTTTATCGCCTAAGCCGCCGATTCTCTTAAGAAATTTTATAATCTTTACCGGAAGCCTGTCATCCATTAATCCTTTCAGGTTTTTCCCTTTTTTAAGAGCCGCGGGGGCCGGCGATATTTCCGGGACAGGGATAACTTTATTCCAATCCTCCCTGCCTAATTTTTTAATCTTTCTTCTTAATATAGCCAGAATATTTTTCTTAACCGCTTTTAATTCCCCCTCCTTTATCCGGGCGTAGGCAGCGGTTGAATGTCCCCCTCCGCCGAAAAAGCTCACGATTTCTTCAACATCAATTTCTTTACTCCGGCTTCTGGCGACCAGATGGAGATGCCGCGTCATCACCACCAGGGTAAAAACAACGTCCGCTTTTTCTTCATCCAGAAACTTCTGCGTGATAAGGGCTAAGTTGGGAATATAGTGATTGACTACCGCACTTAGAATAATTATTTTTGCCCCCCCGAAGAAAAAAACCTCTCTGGTCTTTTTTAACTGCCGGTATAAGACAATCTGGTCCCCGGTCATTTTCTTTTTTAGATAACCGGAGATAAAGTTCAAATCGGCGCCGCAGGATAAAAGGTACCGGGCCGCTTCTTTATCCTCTTCGGTGGTTGAGGGATACGTTAAAGAACCGGTATCCTGATATAAACCCAGGAGCATTAATGAGGCTTCAAAAGCCGACAGGGGAATATCTTTTTTTCTAATCATTTCAAGAAGGATGGTAACGGTCGCCCCCGTAAGACGTCCGACGTTAATTTTCCCTTTAAAATCCTGCGGATGAACGGCATGATGGTCATAAATATGAATTTCTAAATTTTTCCTCTGGGTTATTTCCCCGAGCCGGCCGAGCCGGCTGGAGTGGCGGGTGTCAACCATAACCAGCAAACTAACCTCTTCTAATTTAACCTCCTTCTCCGCTAAAAGGTTAAGTTCTTTTTCATATTTAACGATAAAATCAGCGACCGCTTCTTCGGGTGAACCCGGAATAACTATCCGGGCCGCGGGATATAATTTCCTCGCCGCTACCAGAGAAGCTAAAGCGTCAAAATCCGAATTAGTATGAGTAACGATTATCTGCATCTTTAACCGCGCGGGTGGTATTTCTTATGAACTTCTTTAAGGCGCCCTCTGTCTACGTGGGTGTAAATCTGGGTGGTGGAAATATTGGCGTGCCCCAGCATTTCCTGAACAGAACGCAAATCAGCTCCACCGTGAAGTAAATGAGTGGCAAACGAGTGCCGTAAAGTATGGGGCGTAACGTTTTTTCTGATGCCGGCTTTCCGGACATATTTTTTTAACATTTTCCAGATAGCCTGACGGGAAAACGGCAAGCCGTGCTTATTGACAAACAAATACTGGGAATCTTTTCCTTTGCCGGTTAAAACCGGTCTTGCTTTAGCCAGATAATTTTCAAGAACCTCTCTGGCTATTTTCCCGACGGGGACGATTCTTTCCTTCTCTCCTTTTCCCAGACAACGGACGTAGCCGATTTTTAAATTTAAATCGGAAAGCTTTAAATTCACCAGTTCAGAAACTCTCATTCCCGTAGCGTAAAGTAATTCCAGAATTGCCCTGTCCCGACAGCCGTTTCTTTTCATCAGGGCCGGCTGATTAAGTAAATTTTCTACCTCGTTAATCCCTAAAACCTCCGGTAATTTTGACCAGCTTAAGGGCGCTTCCAGGTCCTGGCTGGGGTCGTTCTTTATCTTGCCCTCCCGCATCATAAAACGAAAAAACATTTTGATGGAGACCAGATTCCGGGCAATCGTCTGGGAAGAAAAATTCTTCCCCTTTAAAAAGCGGGTGTAATCCTGAATGTCGTCGCGTTCAACCAGAGAAACGTCCTCTTTCTTTACCGAGGAAAGATATCGCCGGAATTTCTCTAAGTCCCGGCCGTAGGCACTGACGGTATTATCGGCTAAATTTCTCTCAATTTTTAAGAACTGCAAAAAATCCACTATGTGACTTTTCACCGGACCGGGCTCCTTACCGACTCTATATGCCTTCCGATAAACGGGCCGCTTCTATTTCCGGTAAACCGGCGGCTCTTATTTTCTCCTGGGCCTTTTCTATCGGGTAATCAAATCTCTGAAAAATAATTTCCTTTTTTTTGTCGTCATATAAAACGGAGCAGGCGCGGGGGTCTCCGTCGCGGGGCTGGCCCACGCTTCCCACGTTAACTATATATTTGATTCCCCTTTCAATCTTAATCCGGCTGCTAAAGCTATAACCGATTCTCCCTATGTTCAATAAAAAGACAATCGGCACGTGAGAATGTCCTATAAAAAGCAGCGGACTTTTCATCACCAGAAAATTACCGTTGGCATCATAGAAGTTTAAAACGTAAGACCATTCGGCTGGATTAACCAAACTGGCGTGAACAAGCTGGAAATTATTTTCTTCTATTAAAAGAGGCAGGCTTTCTAAAAATTTTTTGTTTTTTTTCTCCAGTTTTTTTTCCGTCCAGAGAACCGCTTCTTTTGCCTGGGGATTAAAATAATCAACGTCTGTTTTTTTCAGCACCGCCCGGTCATGATTACCGGCTACGCATACAACAGACAGGTCCCTCACCTTATCTATACAGGCATCCGGACTGGCACCGTACCCCACCAGGTCACCGACGCAAAGGATTTTATCTACGGCTTGTTTTTTAAAATTATCCAGGATAACTTCAAGAGCTTCTAAATTTCCATGGATATCAGCCATTAAACCGTATTTCATTTTCGGCTTTCCGTTCTTAAATTAAAAACCTTACCAGTAACTGATGGTAAAATCTTTAAATTCACCGGTCGGGTGGTCCCAGGAAACGTCTTTAGAGCTGATGTATGGACCCAGACTCCCTGAAATCAAATTATCTAAAAATCTTTCTAAAACCTTTTTTTCTCCTTCGGCCGTAACCTCTACCGAGCCGTCGGGCAAATTTCTGACGAACCCGCTTAAAGAAAAATTCCGGGCGACCCGTTCGGTATAGAACCTGAATCCTACCCCCTGGACGGTCCCTCTAAAATAAACATGTAAACGAACGTTATCGGTCATTTTAATTTTTTAAAAAACATAGATTAAGAGGTTTTTGATATATCCTTCAGAGGAAATAATAGAAATTTGTGGTAAACCAGATTACAAATTTTTAATGGTCGGGGTGGGGAGATTTGAACTCCCGGCCTCACGGTCCCGAACCGTGCGCGCTAAACCGGGCTGCGCTACACCCCGACTTTACCTTATAAATTTTAAAAACTGAAAACCACCCACACTTATTACCGTCACGATAACACCGGCAATCATCACTCCCAGACTGATGGCTAAGAAAGCATAGCGGAACCTCATCCCGAAAAGAAAAGCCGCTACCGTCCCTGTCCAGGCTCCGGTCACCGGCAAAGGAATGGCGACAAATATAATCAAGCCGAAAAACTCAAATTTTTGCATCAGCTGGCTCCGGCTCCGCGTCCTGGTAAACAGCCAGTTTAAAAATTTTTTTCCTAATTTAAATCTTTCCAGCACGCGAACCACCTCGCCAAAAAAAAGCAACAGCGGAACTATCGGGATTAAATTACCGAATACGGCCAAAAGATAAGCTTTAAAAACAGGGATATTCATCCCTAAAGCAAACGGGATAGCCCCTCTCAATTCAGAAATAGGAAGCGCCGCTATCAATACGGTCAATAATTCTTTCGGGCACCCTTGAAAACAGCTGATTAATTTTTCCATTATATCAGTCTCTCCAGCCTTCTTCACCGACCAGGGGAACAAACTGACAGCCACAGAGGCTTTCTTCTTCTAATCTATCATTCTTTTTTTTATATGCGTATAGAGTCTGCATAAATCTCCCGCCGATGGGAATTACCAACCTTCCGCCCTCGGCTAACTGCTGAACCAACGGCTGCGGCAAGTCAGGGGCTCCGGCGGTAACAATAATTCCGTCGTAAGGAGAAAATTCCTCCCAGCCTAACGTTCCGTCACCGGATTTAATCCTGATATTGTTATACCCCAGCTCACCGAGAACTCTTTTCGCCTTTTCAGCTAAATCGGCAAATCTTTCCACGCTGTAAACTCCCCCGGCAATCTCGGCCAGCACCGCCGCCTGGTATCCTGAACCTGAACCGATTTCTAAAACCTTTTCCCCGCCTTTAAGCTCCAGGGCCTGGGTCATTAAAGCGACCATATAAGGCTGGGAAATAGTCTGTCCATTTTCAATCGGTAAGGGATAATCTTCATAAGCCTCGTTAAGAAATTTTTCCTCAATAAATTTATGGCGAGGAACCTTCTGCATCGCCGATATGACCAGAAGATTGGTGATTCCCCTTCCCACTATCTGTTCCCGCAGCATATTTAAACGGGCATCCTTAATTTTATCCATTTTTAAACACTTTATTTATGCGCCCATAAAAAACTTCGCCAGATGAGCCTGATAAACCGGCAGGTATCAACGAGACGATTAATCTTACTTTTCTCTCTTCTATAAATAGTTTTAATCGGCACGGAAAAAATCTTGCATCCCAGCCGGCCGGCCTTAATTAACAATTCCGATTCGGTGTCAAAATGCGCCGTGGTTAATTTTATTTTTTTCAAAACTTCACTTTGAATTAATCTATACCCGCACTGAGTATCGTTTACCTCCTGCTTTATCAAAGAAGATATAATCCTTGAAGTGAGGCGGTTAGTCATATATCTCAACCAGGGCATATCCTTAACGTCATTCATCCTGTCGCCAATAATAATTCCGGCGTGCGTCTCCTCAAAAGCCTTAAAGAAATTATCCGCATCCTGCCAGTCATGCTGGCCGTCAGAATCGAGATTTAATACAGCGGTAAACTCTCTGGATAAACAATAATCATAACCGGTCCTTAAAGAGGCTCCTTTACCCAGACACCGGTCATGCTGTAAAACAACTGCCCCGGCCCTTTCAGCCACCTGAGCGGTATTATCTAGAGAACCGTCATTAACGACAAATACGTTTTCCACTTTCAAACGTAACCCGCTGACTAAATCGCCGATTGTTTCTTCTTCATTATAAGCGGGAATTAAAGCGCAGATATTTTTCATTTATTTAATTTCTTCCCACAAAGGTCTAAACAAAAACCATAGATAGGGATACTGTAGTATATGTTTTTTAAAAACGTTAAAAAAATCTTCCATTATTGATTTGATATCTTTTTCTTTATTACCGGTTTCTGTTATTTTTAAAGAGGGGCTGAAGGTTAGCCGGCACATATTTTTTTCATCTCTCACCACAAAGCCGGGAACAATTGCTGCTCCGGTCTTAAGTGCTAACTTAGCCGCACCCATCGGGATACAGCTGAGCGTTTCCTGGCCGCAAAAATTTACCTTTAAACCCGTTTCCGAATGATTAAAATCCCGGTCGCCGACCAAAGCCAGTATTTTATTTTCCCGAAGGATATCAAAACACTGGCGCATACCAAAACCTAATCGGATTATATTTTCACCTTTACTTTTACGCTGGTTCAAAAAAAACCGGTTAACCTCACTGTCTCTGTGGTCTAAGGCAACGGCACTGATCGGATAGCCCTTTAACCCCATAGTTATGCCGCCTAATTCCCAGTTGCCGAAATGGGCGGTTAAAATAATCACTCCATTGCCGTTTTTTAAGGCCTCCTCTATATAATCAGCGTTTTCTATTTTAATAAACCGGTCGATATTTTCTACGGATAACTGAGGGAAAAATAAAAATTCCACTAAATATTTACTGAATTCCCTGAAAGTCTGTCTTATATAAAAATTGAGTTTCTTTTTATCTATGTTGCCGTTAAAAATATGCGTCAGGTTGCTTTTGATTGCCCGGCGGTTAGAACGGGCAAAAAGGCAGTATATATCGCCTATTCGCACCGCTAACCGATAACAAAATTCTAAAGGCAGATGATTAACTAAAAAAGACGCTGATTTATAAAAAAAAGCACCCATTACTTTATATTAATTAATAAGTTGGCAATGTTTATTGAAGAATTCGGCTTACCCAGAGCGGCCGCCTTCGTCCGCATTTCCGCCAGTTTTCCTGAATCTTCAAACAAATCCTTGATAATATGGCAAAGATGTCTTTCATTATTCGCTCTTAAAGCCACGCCTTCTTTCAGCAGGAACTGGGTGTTTTTCTCTTCCTGCCCGGGGATAGGGTTAATGATAAGCAGCGGTAATCCTTTGGATAAAGATTCAGCTACGGTCAACCCGCCGGCTTTGGTAATGATTAAAGAAGCCACTTCCATAAATTCGTAAATGTTATTGACAAAACTGAGTACCTTGGTCGGTTTTTTAAAACGTCTTTGTTTCCTTTCTAATTTTTTCCGCAGGAAACCGTTTGTGCCGGTGATGATAATTATCTGAAAAGGAAAATTCACTTTTTCCAGATGCATCGTTATCCGGTACAGATTTCCCAACCCCTGGCTCCCGCCCATAATTAATACTATCGGAAGTTCCGGATTTAAATTAAGCTCGCGGAAAATCCTTTCTTTATCGTATTTTAATCTAAAAAGAGGGTTAATCGGTATGCCGTAAGGCAGGATTTTATCTTCCGGGACGGTACTTTTGATTAAAATCTTTTTGGTATCTTCTGAAGGGACAATGTAAATGTCAACCTTATTATGAATCCAGTAAGAATGAACGATATAGTCCGTAGCTACGGCTATCAGAGGGATATTAACGTTATTTTTCTCTTTGTAAGCCGCGATGATTCCGCAGGGAAAGGCCTGGGTGCAAACAATTACGTCCGGTTTAAAATCTTCTACCAGTTTGATTAAACCGGGGGAATTTACTTTATTGACGAATTTACGAACTTCGGCCGTTTTACCGACAATTTTAGGATTATCATAAAGATAGTCCCACACCTCGGGAGTAGCCTTTATGATGCCCATATAAATACTGTTGACTACTCTTTCTAAAAGAGGGTTAATGTAATTAAAAGAATTAACACTGAGAGCTTGAATCTGAGGGTTTAGCTGGGTGATTCCGTTAACGATGGAATCGGCCGCCTGCTGATGGCCGGAACCGACTGAAATGTACAGCAATAATATGCGTTTTACCGCCATTTTTATCCCCTTGTAGCTTATAGTGATATATTTATATCATAAAGAAAAGACCTTATCAACATAAAAAGCCCCAAGAAAGACCGGTATATCTTTCTGGGGACTGAAATTTATAAAAATAATTAAGATAATGTTTTTAAAAACTTCTTGATTCTGGCTAAAGCTTCTTTTATGTTCTCTATGGAGGTAGCGAATGAAAGGCGGATAAATTCATCTCCTCCAAAAGCGGCACCGGGAACAACCGCTACCCGGGCACCTTCAAGTAAAGATTGACTGAATTGGATTGAAGACTTAATTTCCACGTTGTTACAAACAGTACCGAAATATTCAGAAACGTCAAGGAATAAATAAAAAGCACCGGAAGGATTCACAAAACGGACTTTTTCCCATCGGTTTAATTCGCTGACTAAGAAATTCCGACGTTCGTAAAAAGCGTTTACCATTTTTGAAATTATCTTTTCCCCCTGGGGATCTTTTAAAGCCGCCATAGCCCCTTTCTGGGCAAAAGAAGTCGGGTTGGAAGTGCTGTGGCTCTGAAGTTTAGACATGGCCGCAATAACCTCTCTGGGGCCCGCGGCGTACCCTATCCGCCATCCGGTCATGGCGTAAGTTTTGGAGACTCCGTTCACCACCAGGGTTTTATTCTTTATGTCCTCTCCGAGAGAAGCAATGCTGACGTGCCGGCAATCATCATAAATAATCTTTTCGTATATCTCATCGGAAATAACCCAGATATTATGTTCCAGACAAACCTCTTTTATCTCTTCAAGTTCACTTTGTTTATAAACGGCACCGGTGGGGTTAGACGGTGAATTTATAATCAAAACTTTACTGTTCCTGGTTATCGCTCTTTTAAGAAGGCTTAAGGATAACTTGAAATTTCTTTCCTCTAAAGTAGGAATGATTACCGCAGTGGCGCCGGCTAATTTAACCTGAGCCGGATAAGTCAGCCAGTATGGCGACGGAATAATAACTTCATCCCCTTTATCACAAAGCACCTGGATGACGTTGTAAAGAGAATGTTTTGCCCCGCAGGAAATAATAATTTCATCGGCTTTATAATCAAGCTGGTTATCCTTTTTAAATTTATGGGCAACCGCTTCTTTAAGTTCAGCCGTGCCTGAAGCCGGTGTATATCTGGTAAAACCACCTTTTAAAGCTTCAATGGCCGCCTCTTTAATATACTCGGGCGTGTCAAAATCCGGTTCTCCGGCCGCCAGGCTAATCACGTTAATCCCCTGACTCTGCATGGCTTTAGCTTGAGCGCTGATGGCCAGGGTAGAAGATGGGGTTATTGAATTAATTCTTGAGGATAAATAGCTCTCCACGTTTATCTCCTTATGGTTTTATCAAAAAGTTCTATATCGGTTTCAATGATACCTAAGACGTCATTAACCGTTACCGTCTCTCCGGCGCGAAAAAACGTATCCTGAATGATTCCATCAGCCGGAGCAAAAACAGAAAACATTTCCTGTTCACTCATAAGCTCTATAATGGGCTGCTCTTCGGTAACTGTATCGCCGATATCAGCCAACCATTGTACTATAACGGCTTCCCTTGTCCCGAATCCCGGAGCTTCCAATCTTATTTCAATTTTCATCAGTTTTTAATTTATAATACTTATTAATTTAATGGCCGGTTATTCTTTTTCAAAATTTTTAAAGGCAGATGAATGGCCTCATCAAGCACGTCTTCAGCGGCGCTGTGGATTCCTTCATAAAAAGTCGGATGGGCATGAATAATCTTTATTAAATCTTTAGCGGTGAGCCCTAATTTCAAAGCCAGTACCCCTTCTCCTATTAAATCCGTGGCTCTTTTACCCATAATGTGAATGCCCAGAATTTTATCGTTATCTTCCCGGCTGATGATTTTAAAAATTCCTTCCTGTTCGTTGGAAATTACCGCCCGGCTTAAACCTCCGAAAGGATAGCGCCCCACTTTAATTTTAATTCCTCTTCCGGCCGCTTCCTCCTCGGTCAAGCCTGCCCTGGCTATTTCCGGCAGGGTATAAACACAATACGGTATGGCTTCCCGGTCAATAAAATTATTCCCCCCGAAAGCGTTTTCAGCCGCCATCACCCCTTCCTGATAAGCCCGGTGAGCCAGAAAAGGGCCGCCGGTAACGTCACCGACGGCATAAATGCCTTTTACGTCGGTTTCAAAGTGTTCGTTCACCTTTATGCCGTTTCTCCAGTCTTTTGAACCGAGTTTTTCTATTCCTTTTATTTTTGTATTCGGGGTCCGGCCCAGGGCAATTAATATTTTTTCACCCGAAATTTCAGCCCCGCCGGACAATTTAAGATATAAGGAATCGTTCCTTCTTTCAATTTTTTCCACCTTTGTTTCTTTATACACTTTTATGTTAGAAGCACGAAAAGCAAATTCCAGGCGCCGGGAGATTTCTCTGTCTTCCTCAGGCAATATATTCTTTTCTATTTCTACCAAAATAACCTTTGTGCCTAATCCGGAAAAAATACTGGCGAATTCACACCCGATTACCCCCCCACCGACAATAACCAGGCTTTGAGGAATTATTTCTAATTTTAAAGCCGCACTACTGTCAATTAAACCCTCATCAGGTAAATCAAAAGGAGAAAATTTTCTGGGAAATGACCCGGAAGCAATAATTATTTTCGGCGCTTCTAAATGGTAATGATTATCTTCTCTATCCCGGACTTCAATTGAACCCGGTTTGATAAAAACTCCCTCTCCCCGGTAGACGTCAATACCGTACGATGAAATGGTTTTATTAAGCCCGTTGACTAAAATACTGACTATTTTTTCTTTGCGCTTTAAAAACGCCCGGAAATTTACATTTTTTATTTCCAGGTCAACTCCCCAGGTCCCGGCCTTTTTAAAAATATTCAGATTATCAACGTATTCTAAAAACGTTTTTGTCGGGATACACCCCTCATTAAGGCATATCCCTCCCAGCTCATTTTTTTCAATAAGAGCAACTTTTTTCCCGAGTTGAGCCGCCCTGATGGCCGCTGAATACCCGCCCGGACCGGCTCCCAGAACAATCAGGTCATACTTCTTAATTTCCATACTTACATTTTCTCCGGCGCCGCTACGCCCAAAAGACCCAGAGCGTTTTCAATAACAATCTGGATAGACTTTATTAAAGAAAGTCTGGCTAAAGTCAAATCAGCTTCATCGGTAATCACCCGGTGAATATTATAAAAACTATGGAAAGATTGAGCTATTTCCATCAGATAGACGGTTAACCGGTGCGGTTCAAGAGCCCGGGCGGCATCTTCAATTACATCCGGAAACTGAACCAGAAGTTTAATCAGGTTTAATTCTTCTTTTTGCTGGAGTAATTCTAACCCGGCCGTATTGAGTTTTTGAAGATTTATTTTTTTCTCTTCGGCCAGTCTAAGGATACTGCATAAACGCGCGTGGGCATATTGAATATAGTAAACCGGATTATCAAGAGACTTCTTCTTGGCCAGTTCCAGGTCAAATTCAAGCTGGGCATCACTTCGCCGGGTCATAAAGATAAATCTGGCGGCGTCTTTTCCTACCTCATCAAGAAGTTCTCTTAAGGTAATAAATTCTCCGCTGCGGGTAGACATTGAAATTATCTCACCTTCACGGGAAAGTTTAACCAGCTGAACCAGCACAATCCTTAAATCTTCCGGTTTATAACCCAGGGCCTCTGCCGCCGCTTTCATCCGCTGGATATAACCATGGTGGTCGGCTCCCCAGACGTTGACAACCTGGTTATAATGTTTAAATTTCTGGGCGTGGTAAGCGATATCCGAAGCCAGATAAGTCGGGGCATTGTTCTGTCTGATTATAACCCGGTCTTTAGCGTCGCCAAAAAGAGACGATTTAAACCAGACCGCTCCGTCTTTATGCTCAATATATCCTTTCTTTTCCAGTATCTTTAAAATCTTATCTATTTCTTTTTTCTGATGGAGCTCACTCTCTTTGAACCACCGGTCAAAAGAAACACCGAAAATTTCCAGGTCCTCTTTAATGCCTCTGGTCATACCCTCAACCGCAAACCGGCTGAAAACACCGATTTCCTTTTCGCGCCATCCGTCTCCATATTTATTCTTTATTTCCCGGGCAATCTCCTTAACGTATTCTCCCTGATAGGTCGGATATTCGTTCCATTTATCGGGGAAATTCTCCTTCTGGTCCAGAAGCTCAAGATAACGGTATTTAACGGATACCCCCAGGGTATCAATCTGGGCACCGGCATCATTCAGATAATACTCCCGGCAGACTTCATAACCATAAGCCGAAAGAACATTGGCGATACAATCTCCTATGGCCGCTCCCCGCCCATGCCCGACGTGTAAGGGGCCGGTCGGGTTAGCGCTGACAAATTCAACCTGTACTTTTTCATTCCTGGATTTAAAATATCCGAATTTTTTATTCTCGTCCAGGATGGCTTTTAAAACCCCTTGAAGCTTTCCGTTCTTTACAAAAAAATTAATAAACCCGGGAGGGACGACTTTAATTTCTGAAAAAAAATCATTGTTCTTAATATGCCGGATGATATCGGAAGCGACGTTTACGGGAGAATCATTTATCTTTTTTCCCAGAAGAAGCGCTATGTTGGTTGAATAATCCCCGAATTTATCTTCCTTGCTTCTTTCAACGGAAACCTCCGGAAGCTCCTCTAAATTCATCTTTCTGGATTTTAAAGTTTCCTTAAGCGCCTCCCCGGTCAATTTCTCTATTTCGCCTTTAATTTGATACACTCTTCACCTTTGTTTTTTCAGCTTTCTTTAACCTTACCTTTTTGGTATCCCCCCACAGATTTTCCAGCCGGTAAAAAATTCTGGCTTCTTCACGGAAAACATGAATGATTACATCACCATAATCAATGAGAAACCAGTTTGAAGCTCTGGAACCTTCCGTCCCCAGGGGTTTTATTTTTTCTCTGGCTAACCCCTCAATAATCCCGTCGGTAACCGCTTCAAGATGGACAGAAGAAGTCCCGGAACAGATGACAAAATAATCGGTCAGGTTCGTAACCTTTTTCATTTCTAAAACAACAATATCTTCTGCTTTCTTCTGAGAAGCTAATTCTCCGGCCAGAAGAGCTTTCTCTTTAGCCTCCAAATTAAATCACCTGTCCTTTAATGATAAAGTTTATTTTTTCTGATATAGTCTAAAACGCTTCCCGGCACCATCCCGGAAACGCTTTTACCCTGTTTAATTCTCTTTCTGATTTCCGTTGAAGAAATATCCTGCGGTTTTATGTTAACGATTTCAACCCGGTCTTTAAACTCTTTATTAAGAATTTTCACCGGGTATCCGGGCCTTTTAAAAACCACGAATTTACAGAGTTTAAAAAGCTTGCCGATTCTTTTCCAGGTAGAAAGCTGGGAAAGAGAATCCGAACCGATAATAAAAAAAATTTCACTGCCTTTTTTGAACCTTTTTCTTAATCGTTCAACGGTTTCCACACTGTAAGATTTGCCGCCCCGCTTTAATTCAACGTTAGAGACCGAAAAAAAGGGAAACTCCTTAACCGCTAACCTGGTCATCTGATAACGCTGGTAAGGGGTTACTTCGTCATAAACTTTTTTATGCGGCGGGCGGGCAGACGGGACAAAAATAATTTTTGATAAATTAAACTTCTCTTTCGCTACCCTGGCTAAACGGAGATGGGCATTATGAACCGGATTAAACGTCCCTCCAAATATACCGACAGCATCCTTCTTTTCCATGATGAATATTGCTTAACTCCTGATTTGTCCGTTACCACGAATTAAGTATTTGTAGGTCGTTAATTCTTCAAGTCCCATTGGACCGCGGGCGTGAATCTTACTGGTACTGATACCGATTTCCGCTCCCATACCAAACTGATTGCCGTCGGTAAAACGGGTAGAGGCATTTACATATACACAGGCCGAATCAACCCTGGCTAAAAAGAATTCAGCCGTTTTTTTATCTTCGGTGATAATGGCGTCGGAATGTCCGGAGCCATATTGATTGATATGGGAAACCGCCTGTTCAACGTTTTCTACAACTTTCACCGCTAAAATTAAATCTAAATATTCGGCAGACCAGTCCTCCTCGGCCGCTTCTTTGATAGCGGGGAAAATACTTTTAGTTTTCGGGCAGCCCCTTATTTCTACCTTTGCCTCTTTAAAACGTTTTAACATCTCGGGAAGAAATGTCTCGGCTACGGCCTGATGCACCAGTAAAGTTTCCATGGCGTTACACGTCCCCGGCCGGTTTGTCTTGGCATTATAAGCTACCTCTTCGGCTTTTCCCGGATCAGCCGCTTTATCAACGTAGACGTGGCAGACGCCTTTATCGTGCGCCACCACCGGGATAAGCGAGTTTTCTTTTACCGTCTTAATTAAATTTGCTCCTCCTCTGGGGATAATCAAATCAATATATTTATCCATCTTTAACAAAATTTTCACCGCTTCATGGCGGGTGAAATCAATATAACCCAGAATTGTTTCGGGAAAACCGACGTCATTAAGTGCCCGCTTTAAAATATTAACGATGGCCCGGTTTGAATTTACCGCCTCCGAACCGCCCCGGAGAATGACGGCATTACCTGATTTTAAACAAAGACCGGCAACGTCGGCCGTGACGTTGGGGCGGGATTCATAAATTATCCCGATGACGCCGATAGGAACTCTGATTTTGGTAATCTCCAAACCGTTAGGCCTCTTCCACTGCTTGATTATCTCCCCCACCGGGTCTTTTAAAAGGGCCACCTCCCTTAAACCTTCAGCCATACTCTTAATGCGTTTATCGTTAAGAGCCAGACGGTCAATTAAAGCCGAGGAGAGTTTATGCTCCTGACTGTAACGAATATCTTTTTGATTGGCCGTTTTTATTAATCTGGCATCTCTTTCAATAAAATAAGCCATTTTATTAAGGGCTTTGTTTTTTCCTTCCTCGCTTACCTGGGCAAGGAAAAAACCGGCTTTCCTGGTCGCCTCGGCAATTTGTTTGATTGTCTTTTCCATCTGAATTACCATTTCGTCGTCCGTATTCCGTAGAATTAAGTGGTAAGGATTAAGTAACTAAAAACTTAATTCTTAGAGTTTCCGTAGGAAACGTCTTAATTCTTAATCCTGTAAGAAGCTTAATCCTTAAAGTGAGCGCAGCGAACGTCTTAATCCTTATTTCTATTTATATCACCGCCATGTTATTACGGTGAATTATTTCGTCGTAATATTTATAACCGAGAATTTTTTCAATTTCGGTTGTTTTCTTCCCTTTTATTTTATCCAGCTCTTCATGAGAATAATTCACCATCCCCCGGGCTATCTCCCGGCCTTTGATATCCTGAAGACTGACTATGTCTCCGGGCTGAAATTTACCTTTATAGCCGATTATACCGGAAGGGAGTAAACTTTTACCTTTGGAAATCAGAGCTTCCTTGGCCCCTTCGTCTAAAAGTATCACTCCTTTGACGCTAAGCCGAAAAGCAATCCAGCGTTTGCGGCTGGCCATCTTATCCTGGAATTCCGGAATAAATAAAGTGCCGGTTTCCTCACCGGCAAAAAGTCTGGACAAAATACTTTTTTTGGTCCCGTTGGCAATAATCATTGCCTCTCCGGATTTAGTCACTATTTTAGCCGCTTGAATTTTGGTTTTCATTCCGCCGGTAGCCGTATGAACAATTGTCCCTTCAGCCATTTCTTCAATCTGGCTGGTAATTTTTTCTACCTGTAAAATTAATTTAGCTTTTTTATTTTTCTTGGGATCCCCGGTATGAAAACCGTCAATATCGGATAAAATAATCAATAAATCGGCTTCAATGAGATTGGTAACCAGAGCCGAAAGAATATCATTATCTCCGACTTTAATCTCCTCTACGGCTACGGTATCATTCTCGTTAATAATCGGAATAACACCGGCACCGAGCAAACTTCTTAAGGTATTACGCGCGTTAAGGTAGCGACTTCTATCGTTCAGGTCTTCCTGGGTAAGAAGGACCTGTCCGACTATTCTTTTAAAACGGCTGAAAAACTTATCATAGATAAACATAAGCTGGCTCTGTCCCACCGAAGCCGCCGCCTGTTTTAAAGGGATAGTCCGCGGCTTTTCCTTAAGTTTAAGCCGCCCCATACCCGCTCCTATTGCCCCCGAAGTAACAATGACAATTTCCCGGTTTTCTTTTTTTAAAGCAGCTATATCCTTGACGATATTTTCAATACGTTGCAGATTTAAGGTATTGTTTTTATTAGTAAGGACATTGGTGCCTATCTTGATTACTATTCTTCTGGCCTGACTGAAAAATTGATGGCGTTTCATTGGTTTAATCAGTTTACCTTTTGTTGTTCTTTAGCGACGGCTTTAATTAAACTGTCTACCCCCTCGCCGGTCAAAGCCGAAAGAGGATAAATTTTACCTTTTACTTCTTTTTTAAATCTGTCGAGGTTCTTTTTGGCTTCGGGTAAATCAATTTTGTTTAAAGCGATAAAAAAAGGTCTCTGGCTTAAATCCGCTTTATAAGATTTGAGTTCCTTTTCTAAAACGTAAAAATCATTGACCGGGTCACGCCCGTCGGTTCCGGCCAGGTCTATAACATAAATAATAATCCTGGTTCTTTCAATATGACGGAGAAAATCATCTCCCAGCCCCACGCCTTTATGAGCCCCCTCCAGTAAACCGGGGATATCGGCTAAAACAAAACGCGTCGCTGAATCAATTTCTACCAGCCCCAGATACGGCCTTAAAGTAGTAAAAGGATAAGAGGCTACTTTTGGTTTTGCCCCGGTCACTTTGCCTAAAAAAGTGGATTTTCCCGCGTTGGGACAGCCGACCAAACCGACGTCGGCAATCAATTTAAGTTCTAACCTGATAATCTTTTCCTGCCCGGGAATGCCTTTCTGGGCAAAACGGGGCGCTCTTTCCGTAGATGTAGCAAAAGCGGCATTTCCTCTGCCGCCTTTTCCTCCATAAGCAATTATTATTTTTTCTTTGTCTTCAATTAAATCAAATTCTCTATCGGTTTCTTTCTCTTTAATGACGGTTCCCGTAGGAACTTTTATGACTAAACTTTTTCCATTGGCACCGGTTCTCCGGTTTCCTTTTCCTCTTTCACCGTTCTCCGCGCACCAACGTTTTTTATAATGGAAATCCATCAAGGTGGCTAAATGTCGGTCGGCTTCAATGGTTACATCGCCTCCTTTACCTCCATTTCCTCCGTCAGGCCCGCCGCGGGAGATGTACTTCTCCCGGTGGAAACTCACGCACCCGGCTCCCCCATTACCCGCTTTCACATATATTTCAGCAACGTCAATAAACACGCTAAGAAAGTCTAAAAATTAAGTTCTGGCTATGATACTGACAATGTTTTTACCTTTGCCCAGTTTCCTAAAAGAAACTAAACCGCTGGCTTTGGCAAAAAGGGTATCGTCTTTCCCGATGCCTACATAATCCCCCGGCTTAAAACGGGTTCCGCGCTGTCTGACGATAATACTGCCGGCCTGGATAAACTGTCCGGCATACCTTTTAACTCCTAACCGCTGGCCGGCACTGTCACGGCCGTTGGAGGAGCTTCCCATTCCTTTTTTATGTGCCATTTGTTACTCTCCTTGTTTAACTTCTATAATTTTTATCTGCGTTTCTAATTGGCGATGGCCAATCGTCCGGTGAAAATCTTTACGTTTGAGATACTTGAACACTCTGATTTTCCGCCCCTTTTTCTGCTGAATTATCTCTCCGGCTACCCTGGCTCCTTTGATAAAAGGCGTGCCGATAGAAACATCTTTATTATCAGCTATTAAAAGAACATTTTTAAATTCTATTTCTTTTTTCTTCCGGACAGGGAGATTATCCACCGTTATCATTTCTCCCGGTATCACTTTATACTGTTTTGACATTACTTCAACTATAGCGTACATCCGATTTAACCTTCCTTTCTTTAATTGCGGCTTTTTATAATATCATATATATATGTCACTGTCAACTTACAATCCTTAAATTACCTCACTCCCAGCACCTTATGGAGTTGAGGAATAATTTTGACTTCACCAAGAAATTTTAAAGCCTCCCTCTGGAAAAAAAGTAATTTCTGCGGAGAGATTTCATCCCTGAACCCGTTTACAGCCGTTACCGGCTGAAGAACCAGAGGGATAGTTTTATCAATATCATTTATTATCTCTACGGCTTTTTTAAAATCTTCCGGGGTCGTTTTATCGGTCAGTATCAGTTTGACAAAGGTTTTTTTCACTCTGGCAATCTTTAAAAAGCGACGATGGAGTTCCCAGCAACTTTTCATCCCGGCTGAAGAAGGCAGTTTAAAATCCAGACTGATAAAATCAATCCGCTCAATAACCTCTTCTAATTTATCCGGCAACGTCCCGTTGGTTTCCAGATATATTTTATTTTTTTTAACCCCGTCTAAAAACTCTTTCAGGAATTCAACCTGAAGTAACGGTTCTCCTCCGGTCAAACTCAAAGAATGAAAAGGCCCGGATTTAGCTTCTAAATTCTTAACGGCGTTAGATAATTCTTCCGGACTAAAATATTGGACTTCCGGAAATATTTCAGCGGCCACGTCACAAAAAATACAGCTTAAATTACATCCGGCGAAACGGATAAAAATCTGCCTCTCTCCTAAATAAGGTCCCTCTCCCTGAATACTGGGAAAAATCTCAAGAATTTTTGCGTTCTGTTTCATTTTTAAAAATTTGTTTTACCGCCGGGTCTTTAATCCCGGCCATTTTAAAACCTTTAGCTCTTAATAAACAGGTGTCACATTTACCGCAGGGAAATTTTCCCCCTTCGTAGCAGGACCAGGTCAGTTCAAAAGGTACGCCTGTTTTTTCCCCGAGTTTGACAATATCCGCTTTAGTTTTACGAACTAAAGGAACCTTTATTTTTATCCGCTTCCCCTTTATCCCTGTCTTTGTTCCCCGCTCTATGACTTTCTCCCAGGCCCGGAAATATTCCGGGGTGCAGTCCGGGTAACCGCTCCAGTCCAGAGCGTTAGCCCCGATAAATATGGTTCCGGCGCCGATTGATTCGGCAAAAGAAACGGCAAAACTTAAAAATATGGTGTTGCGTGCCGCCACGTAAGTTGAGGGTATCTGCCGGGGAATTTCTTCTAAATTTCTCATTGGCAGATGTTTTCTTTTATCAGTCAAAGCATCTTTAAGCCAGGGAAGTTTTATTTTGACTATTTCCAGAGGCACTTTTATACGGCGGGATATTTTTTTAGCCGCCTCTATCTCCTTTTTATGCCTTTGTCCGTAATTAAAAGTAAGGCCGTAAACTTTATATCCGGCCTCTTTAGCCAGATATAAAGTTACGGTAGAATCCAGCCCTCCGGAAAGTAAAATTACCGCCTTTTTCATCTAATTTTATTTTAACCTTCCATATAAGTAGCACCGGATTTTTCCGCTTCCCAGACGGTAACTTTAGAAAGTTTAATCCCGGCATCATTAAGATTTTTCTTTAATTCCCCATAAATATAACAGGCAACGTTTTCTGAGGTCGGGTTTATTTTATCAAAAGGAGCCACCTCATTTAAATACCGGTGGTCTAATTTTTGTAAAACATTTTTAAGCTTATCCTTAAGCTCCTTAAAATCCAGAACCATACCGGTTGGATTGAGGCTTCGCCCTTCCACGCTCACCTCAACTTTCCAGTTATGTCCGTGCAACTCTTCACATTTGCCCTTATATTCCCGCAGGCGGTGAGCTGCGCTAAAATAATCTTCAACCATTATTTCAAACATAATAATTCCTTGATTAAATACGGTGAATGTAAATTTTATCTATTTTTTGTTTTATAAACCTCTCGCCGATTTTTTTAAACTTAGGCGGCAGGTCACTGACAAAAAATTTATACTCCGGCTTCCCTTTATCCTTAATCTCTATTTTTCTCTGGTTTAACAAATTCTTCAGTTCCTTAGCCACGGCATAAGCCGAATCTATCAGTTTAACGTGCGGACCTGTTTCTTCCCGGATAACCGGCTTAAGTAAAGGATAATGAGTACAACCCAGAATTAAAGTATCAATGTTTTTATTTTTAAACGTCGATAAATACCTCCGGACGATTAAAACGGTTTCCGGTCTTTTTATCCAATCTTCTTCAATCAACGGAACAAAAAGAGGACAGGCTTGAGAAAACACTTTCACCGAAGAATCATATTCACCGAAAATTTTCTGGTATGCCCCGCTTCTTATGGTGCTTTCCGTGCCGATAACCCCGACCCTTTTATTACGGGAAGAAAAAAGTGCTTCTTTTACCCCGGGTTCAATCACGGTAATTAAAGGCAGGTTAAAATTTTTCTTCAGGTTAGAAAGAACGGCCGAAGCGGTATTACAGGCAACAACGATTACCTTTGTATTGAAAGTTTTTAAAAAATCAATATTTTCAAAGGCAAACCGGGTAATAGTTTCCGATGATTTGCTTCCGTAAGGAACACGAGCCGTATCACCGAAGTAAACTATGTCTTCATGAGGGAAAAAGCGGCAAATCTCGCGGAAAACCGTTAATCCTCCCACACCGGAATCAAATATACCAATGGGCGCATTCTTCATCTTGTCTCAACAATTCCTTCGCTAAAACCAATAGGACGAGTCAGATCAATATGCCCATCTAAAGTCTGCTTTTCTTCCCCGCTAATCAGGATTTTTATCTGTTTGACTTCGGGAAAATTATCAATAATGGTGTTACTGAGGGAATAGACCGAAAGGATTTCTCCGGTGCTTCCTCCGGCTGAATATTCAACCAGGCTTTCCGTAAAATCAAGATAAGCAACCGCTTCATTAAAATCAACGAAGAGCGAGCGAAGTTTTGTCTGCGGAGGCAGGGTTTGAGTCATATTCTTATTTCTCGGTCCGCGTATTAATTCGTCTACAACCATTTTCATTTCTTCTATTTGATTGGACTGTTTGAGGATTTCCCTTTTTTCCACCGCTAATTTATCGGCATCCGGACTGGCAAAATAAAGGTTAACTTCTCTGGTTGTTTTTTCGCCTTTAACACCTACTTTAGAAAATTCTATTTTTTCTTTTTTGGAAAAAACATCATAAAGCCAGAACCCTCCGGCGATTAATAGAAAACCGACAATAACAATAAACACCGGCCAAAAAACACTAACCTTCTTACTATATTTTCTGGGTTTTCTCATTTTTGCTTTCCTTGCCATTTTGGTTATCTTTCTATCTGGTAAAACCGGCCTTCTTCTCGTATACTTTTTTATAATAAAGAACACTGTTAGCTATGGCGTCGGCAATTTTATCCCGGTAAGAACTTTTTCTTAGAGAACTCTCTTCTACCACGTTACTGATAAACCCTACTTCCACTAAAATAGAAGGCATTTGCGCTCCCTTTAAAACATAAAAAGGACCGGGTTTTACCCCCCGGTTCTCACCCCGGGCTATTTTACATAACTCCCTCTGTAAGAGTTCTCCCCATTCAATACTTTCCACCCTGAACTCAGTATAAGCCAGGTCCCAGAGAATAGCGTGGAGAGTGTTATCTAATTTTTTCCGGGAATTATTATTTTCCAGTTCTAATACGGAATTTTCTATCGCCGCTATGGCCCGCGCGTGATCATCAACCGCTTCCGAAACGTAAAAAGTTTCAAAGCCGTTAGCCCGGCGGGAAAAAGCAGCGTTAGCGTGAATGCTTAAAAATAAATCAGCCCGGTTACGATTGGCAATGGCCGCTCTTTCGTCTAAAGAGACAAACTGGTCTCGGTCACGGGTCATAATAATCCGGATTCCTTTTTCTTTGAGCCGGCTGCTTACCCGATGGGCAATATCTAAAACGACGTCTTTCTCTTTAAGTCCTTTTCTGCCTATGGCTCCGGGATCGCGCCCGCCGTGTCCGGGGTCAATAACGACTAAATCAATCCGGTAATTCCCGGGTACGGAGCTTTTCTTTTTACCGGAAGCCGCCGCACCCCTCGGAGAAACCGGTTCTTTTTCCTCCAGGGAAGATAATTCCACCGGAGAGAAATCCTCTTTCTCCCCGATAATAACTTTCTGTTTTTTTTCAATATCCAGGCGCGATTCTTCCGGACTCCAGGAAATTTTATATCCTAATATTTCCGGAAGAAAATCCGTTAAAAATTGCATGGGAATGACCACCCCGCTGTTTAAAAAACGAGACGGATTGTTTAAATAAGCAATCCTTTCATTAACGATTATTCTCGGGTTATCAATAAGAAGAGATATATCTCCCCTTTCCGTTTTAAATACTATCCGCCGGGAGACGGGCTCCCATTCTACAGAAAGGTCTAAAATCTCTTTTAAATCAACCAGAGAAGCATAATCTACCCCTTCAATGTTATAGAGAGGTAAATCATCACCGTGCCTTTGTCCGTCAAAATAAACGCTGCTTTCTTTCGCTGAAGCAAAACCGGCCCAAATAAAAAAAATTGAAAAAACCAACATCACGGCAAAAATTTTTTTCAAACTGGCCACTCCTTTATTTTTTTGTTTATGGTGGAGGCGCCGGGAATTGCACCCGGGTCCCAAAGGTTGCCGTCAAAGATTCTACATGCTTAGCTTATAATTTGAACTTCGCCTCTCCTAACTCCCATAAGCATGATTTAGAAGAGACTATCCTGGTAAAATCTCGTTACCACCCCTCAGGCAGGGACAGTAACCAGTCTGCTGAGTCGACGCCCTTTCCCGGCACACAGACGATACCGGGGAGGACGAGATTACCCGTGGGTAATCTTAAGCAGCTTTCGCAAAGTCAGCTGTTAATTTTTTGTCAAGTTTTTGACGAGCTCCCTGACAAACTCGGCATGCTACTTTGGCTAACATTGCCTCGGTCGAGCCTGATTCGCCCCCGTTATGTTTGGCACACTCCCCCCGTAGTTTTATTCGTTCTCTTCGAGAAAGAATAAAACTGGCCCTCTGTCGTTTTACTTCGCTTTAGCTTGTAAAACGAAACACAGGGGCAGGCACGGGGGAAAACATCTATCCTTTCATTGAACGTTTAATTTCTCTTTCCGCCGCCCGGCGCTTAAGGGTTTCCCGCTTATCATAAAGTTTTTTACCCTTCGCCAGAGCAATTTCCACTTTCGCTTTACCATGCTTAAAATACATCTTAAGGGGAACTAAAGTCAACCCCTTTTCCCCGACTCTCCCTGTAAGGCCGTTAATCTCCGAGCGATGCATTAAAAGCTTACGCGTCCGCCGGGGGTCATAACCTTTTTCGTGGTCATAACTATAGGCGCTAATCTGGGCATTAAATAAAAAAAGCTCGCCTTTATTTACCCGGGCGAAACTGTCTTTTAAATTTGCCCGGCCGTCTCTTAAGGATTTAACCTCATTGCCCTTAAGACTGATACCGGCTTCATAGGTTTCCAGAATATAATACTCATATCTCGCCTGACGATTAACCGTGATTATTTTCTCAGAAACCATAGGTGGAGTATACCATATGTATATAATGCAGGCAAGTGAAATTTAGAAAGTCCGCAACATTTAATTGACTTTCTCTTCTTTTTTTTATATGATTATAAAACCGGCGGTTAATTTTATCCGTGAAAAATGCCGAAGTGGCGGAATTGGCAGACGCGTACGGTTCAGGGCCGTATGGATTTCGGTCCATGTGGGTTCAACTCCCACCTTCGGCACCATAATTAAGGAGTAAAAATTAAGGATTAAGTTTCTCACAGAATTAAGCTTCTTACAGGATTAAGAATTAAGACGTTTCCTACGGAAACTCTAAGAATTAAGTTTTTAGTTACTTAATCCTTACCACTTAATTCTACGGTATACCTGCCTGCCCTGTCCGCCCTGTCTGCCGACAGGCGGGTGACAGGCGGGCAGCAGGCAGGCGGACAACGGTATACGAATTACTTACTTCTTAATCCTGAATTCTTACTGCTTAATTCTTAAATCCAGAACCCGCCAGGAAGCCCAGTCTAAAGGTACTCCCCCTAAATAAGTATCGGCGCTGGTCAGAATACGTTCCGGCTCTCCCAGTAATTCAAGCGGCACGCGGACGGCTATTTCTTTCGGCTGGCGAAGTATCTTTACCGCCTCCATAGGAAGCAAATTATCCTGGTTTAAAACCTCGTGCTTAAAGGCGCCAAAGCGGATATGGATTTTGGGCATATCCTGAAAAGATTTATCCTCTCTATAACCAAAAACATAAATTGAAATTCCTACCGTTTCAGCCAGAGGGCGTGATAACTTAACCGAAAGCACCAAATCATTATTTTCTAAACGGACAGCCTGCTCTTCTAAACCGACGAAATAAGCGTTTTCCTGTTCGGTCAGTTCTTCCGGTAATTCTTCAAACTCTTCTTCACGTCCCGAATTAAGATAGACCGCCGGGGCATTTGTTTGTAAAGTGATGACCGGGAAATCCCCGAATAATTCCGGTGAACGGATAAAAGAAAGAAGATAGGCGGCGTTAGATTTATATTGTGAATAGTGTTTTTCTATCGCCCCGTGTTTAACATTAATTTCATCTGTATTTAACTTATTAATGCCCCATTTAATTTGTTTGGCAAACAGACCGGGAGGATATAATAAACTTCCGGGATGATATCCTTTGGGTAAAGGCCATTTTTTATAATGTATCAGGTAAGGATAAACCTCCGGGTCTATCTCTTTTTCCAGGTCCCAGAGGGCAATGCGGCTAAAAAGATAAAACGAGCGGTGGTCGGGATTATGGTCGCCCGGATGTGAAAGAAATATCCTGGTCGGTTTAAATTCCTGAATTATCGTTTTTAAATCTTTTAATATTTCTTCTCCCTTATACGGGGCGCCCGGACGAAAGGCATTGGCATACGGAACGGCTTTTACATCGGTAAGCATACTGCGTCCGGGCGGACTCTCTCCCCAGTGGGCATACCAGATTCTTAAAGTTCTAAAATCAGGATAACCCAGGAATATCAATTGTTCCGGTGGAACCCCCAGCGTTTTATCCGCCGCTATGGCTTCGTCGTGACGGACCAGACCCATCTCCCGGACGGATTCCGGCCTTACGACGGGATGCTTCCGGTAAAGCCAGAACGACCACTGATTATTATCGCCATAGGTAAGAAAAACTATTCGCAAAGGTAATTTCATCGCTACGGCTTTCTGGATAATACCGCCGCAGCCCAGAACTTCATCATCAGGATGAGGAGCCAGAACCAGAATACGGTCAGAGCGGTTAAATTCTATCCGCTCCCATCCCGATTCGGTAATAACCTGTTTTTCTTTCATATATATCAATATGATTATAACGACGATTAAAAATACAATTAACCAGAATTTTTTACCAGGCATTTTAATTAAAGATTATATTCGTTTAAGTATTCCGGAATAATTATTTCGCTTTTTAACCTTTCACTTAAAAAAGAAGCAAAATCAGCCACTACTTTTTTTTCACCATGAATAACGAATATTTTTTCGGGGGTCCCGGTAAAATTAGAAACCCACTTTAAAAGTTCATTTTTATCCGCATGGGCGGAAAAACCGTTTATTTTCTCTATCCTGGCCTGCACCGGATGTATCTTCCCGAATATTCTCACCTTTTTAGGCCGCTCCAGTATCTCCCTGCCCAGAGTTCCCTCGGCCTGATAACCGATAAAAAGAATTGTATTTTCGGCTCTGGTGATGTTATTGGCTAAATGATGTTTGATTCTTCCGCCGGTGCACATACCTGAACCGGCAATTATGATGGAAGTACCCTTCAGGTGATTTATGGCTTTGGATTCTTCGGTTAAACGGGTTATTTTTAATAACGGGAAATCAAAAGGAGATTGCCCGTCCTCTATCAAATTTCTGGTTTCAGGGCTGAAATAATCAGAATACTTTTTAAATACTTCGGTAACGTCAATGGCCATGGGGCTGTCCAGAAAAATCATAAGATGCGGAATCCGGTCCGCTTGTATAAGTTTATAAAGATAATAAAGAAGTTCCTGTGCCCTTTCAATGGCAAAACTCGGTATTATCACGTTCCCTCCGGCTTCCTGGGTATCCGTTATTATCCGGCAGAGTTTTTCTATGGCCGTTTCCTGGTCTTCATGCAGTCTATTCCCATACGTTGATTCCATAAAAACATAGTCGGCTTTATTGATAATCTCCGGGTCCGGTAAAATGGGGTTATTCCATCTTCCCAGATCGCCGGAAAAAACGCATATTTTTTCTTTTCCGTTTTCATTTATTTTTAACTCAAGCATGGTCGCTCCCAGGATGTGGCCGGCATCATAAAAAACTGCCTTTACGTCCGGCATCACCTGAAATTCCTCGTGATAAGAAATAGTTTCAAAAAGAGGAAAAACCTTTCTGGCGTCGGCAATAGTATAAAGCGGTACTTCCGGATAAGGACCTTTTTTTCCCTCGTGTTCATGCCGCTTCCTTTTGAATTCGGCATCATCTTCCTGCAGTTTCGCCGAATCTAAAAGGGCAATTTCAGCAATCTCTGCCGTCGGGTGAGTGCAGAAAATTCTACCCTTGAAGCCATTCTTTACTAATTTAGGCAAATAGCCGCAATGGTCAATATGAGCATGAGTTAAAACTACCTCATCAATACTGGCGGGAGAAACCGGTAAATCTTCCCAGTCACGGTAACGAAACTCTCTTTCCTGGTATAAACCGCAGTCTATTAAAAGACGGGATTTTTCGGTCTCAAGCAGGAATTTTGAGCCGGTAACATTCTGTGCCGCCCCTAAAAATTTAACTTTCATTTTACCTCCCGTTTCAACTCCGGTTGTTTTTTACAATTATAACATCATCATTTAAAAATAGTAAGAAATTTAACTAAAAACATCGGGCTCTTTTATGAAACTTTCTTAGGCTGGATACTTTCTAATGAAAGGCGTGAGGCGGGTGATAATCGTTCAGGGTAGATGTTTTAAGGCTTCATCCACAGTTTCACAATTTACAATTTGCACGTTGCTTTTATAATGAAAAATAGACATAATATTAAACCCGATATCTTTTCTCTTGTCGGGAATAATTCTTACCACCTTAGAAACTCCTTTTTTATTACAAGCATCCATAATGGAATCTATATATTTTCCTGCGGCATAATCCATATTATCCAGGGTACTGATATCGGTTAAAATAAAAAACCCTGGTTTTAACCGGGATAAATAAACCCTGGTTTTTTCAAGCCACTGTTTGGCTTCTTCTGCGGTAAAATTTAAAGCGAATTTTAATTTTAATAAATTTTTTGATTTGTCAATTTCAACGTCAAACATCTTTTCTTCCCTGAGTATCAATATCTTTCTATATCAGTTCCGGAGGCATAACGCACATCTTCAATAATTCCCGAGCTGCTTCTTCCGGCCCTTTCCTTTCGTATCCGGCAATGCCCAGCCGGGTCCGGAGCTGCCCGACGAAAATCCCCTGGCTGAAGAATTCGTCAAAATATTTTCTGGCGATTTCATCGTGAAGCGGTTTATACTGGATGGCTCCAAAGATATTGACAAAATAAGTATGGACGAGGCCGGTTGTTGTCGTCGTCCCTTTACTCATCGCCGTCCCCTCCCGGAAAACATTAAGCGCTTTTTCGGGAGTTAAGAGACGTTCAATCACCGGGTGGTCCTCGTCAACTTCTTCATAATTATTGGCATAAAAAATCATATCAACGGGATATCCTTTGATTACCTCTTCATAGGTCGTAACCGGTAATACCACCCGCGCGTTAATCTGGCTGGGATTCATAATGATTGAGCGGTCAAGCTGTCCCAGGGCATAGCCGGGCTTGAGGTCGTCCAGTCTGATAAACGCCCCGACCTCTGTTCCATATCCGATAATTTTCCCTTCCTGATTAAAACTTAACGAGCCCATATCGTCGGCAATAATAATCATTTCTTCAATCTGTTCTTCGCCTATTGTCCTGAAGGCCTCAAGGGTTTCTGATTTACCGGCTCCGGTATCACCGATAATCAGCATGGTTACCACCTTACCACCCTTAATAAAAATCCTGACCATTGCTCCGTGAAAAGGCATCTTTCCGTCTTTCATCACCCTGACATTATGAAGGGTCAGAGCCATCTTTTTAAGATATCCGAAATAGCCGAATTCTTTTCTCCCGGGGATAGCCGCGGTTAATATTCCCCTCTCGGTATCATCATAAAAAACCGTCGGTGAAAGTCCTTCCATCCGGTCAAGCACCGTTCCCGGCACACCGAATAGATACACGGCGTCGGGCTTCCGGGCTAAAAATTCGTCATCCGCCAGCTCAAATAAATTACATAAGGAAAAACCCAGTTCAAAAAAGATTTCGTGAAAATAGATAAGAATTAAAAGCGGGCCTACTTTAGCCGGGTAACACAACCATTCATTCTTATCAATTTCAAGTTCTTCCAGAGGGTTCTTAATTATCCGTTCAAATTTACCCGCTCTTTTATTCATCGGCGGGTTAAGCAGGAGAGGCGGATATAACAGTATCTGCCGGATTAAAGAAATACCGGCTAATTTCTGATAAGAACCTTCCGGAAGCTCAATTTCTTTCGGCACGGCAATGGCCGCAATCTCTGCCCCGGCCCCCACCTGCCGGTAAATTATGGGGTGTTTTCCGGTAATGTTCTCCTGAATGTCACGGTATACCTTTCTCACCAAATCAGTCAGAGATTCAATCGTTGAATTGAACGTCCGGTACGGACGCTTATCCAGAGCGTCCCTTTTGGAATCACAGACGATAAACCGTTCAAATTCCCTCCAGTAATTATATAATCTTTCCACCAGAGTATTTAAAAGAGCCGGGTCCCGGATAAACGGCCCGGAGCCTTCAATCAATTTAGGAACGGCTTTTAGAGGCATTTTCCCCAGCACCTGTAAAACTTTAATCATAACTTCAATATCGTTTTGATTGACGGGGTCATCTTCTTTTTTCCCGAACACCTGTAAAAGAGGAGAACTTTCCCTGACAAGTTTTTTCATTAATCTCTCCACGACCTCGCGAAATAATATGCTGGAGAGCAATTCTTCGGAGTCTTCACAGACCTTGTCTCTTAATTTAATAATCACCTTTTTATCAACAAACTTAAAACTTCCGTAAATATCAAGATTAGCCATGTTTTAAATTATTCCCCGCAGTTATGTTTAAATTTTTAAAATATTCCTAATTTCACCCTCATTCGAGCTTTTATATTTTACTACCTTTAAAATTTTTATCAAGCGATATAATACAGTTTAATTTTAACGGTGAGAGGCAAAAAAATTATCCAGCCAGTTTAAGATACGCTCGTTGGAAATCATAATCGCTCCCATCTGACAGTGTTCCTCGGCTCCCTCCGCCGCTGAAAAAACCATGTATTCTTTATGACACTCCAGGGCGTCATATAACTGCCTGGCCTGTCCGGGAAGGTCTTTATCCCCTTCGGAATCAAGTACCAGCATAGCGCAGTTAATTTTACCGGCGGTATCTTTCATATTATAAGGTTTAAGCATTTTCAGCCACTCACTGGGTGAGGCGGCACCAAAGGTCCACATCCCGTTACCAAAAACCCATCTTAAATCCGCATTCTTTTTCATTTCCTCAAGGACTCCCCGGTCAAATTCCTTTGATGCCTCCTTGTTATTGATAATCTCTTCGGTGTCCGGCGGATTTTTTTTGATAACACTGTCATAAAAATCATAAACCCCGCCGTTAGCAATGCACGCTTTAAGACGAGGCTCAAAAGCAGCGGCGCGCGGAGCAAGGTATCCCCCGAAGCTGATTCCCATAAGAGCGATTTTATGCGGGTCAACTTCCGGCTGAAGAAGAGCAAAATCAACAACGGGCTTTACCACCGTTTCCCAATCAGGACGAAAAGGAATCTTTTCTTTCCTGATAATTTCTCCCTGTCCCGGTCCTTCAAAAAGAAGGCAATTATAACCGCGCTTAACGGCGGCGAAAGCGACGCCGAAATAAAGTTCCTCCGCCGTACCGTCAAAACCACTGTGGATAATTAACAGGGGCCTTTTCTTCCCGGAATTATCCACCAGACACAAATATCCAGGTAGAGTCGTCTTTTCAAACGGAATCCTGATAAACTTAATCGGGGTGTCGGATAATTTGGCCGCTTTTAAAAAACAGCTCCGGCTTTTATTCCAGGTCTTCATTATCCGCGGGTCAAACGGGTCGGAAACCAGAAAGAAACCGGCGTTCCGGTAATAATTGGAGGCCCGGAAATATGCCTCTTTAGCGCTCCTCTTATGCCCCCGATTGAAAAAGAGATTCGCCGTGGTTTCAACCCGGTCGGCTGTTTTAAACCATTCGTTATACCAGCTTTCGTCATCCCCTTCTTTTATCCGGTAAGCGGTATTGAGACACTCGCCTATGTCCGCGCCGCCGGAAGCAGTATAACCGATAGTGCGCAGGCATTGAAACGAATACTGCGGGTCTTTGAAAACACATTTCACCGCTCCGGCCTCAACCGATAAAACAACGATGAACACAAAGATTATTAGACTAAAAAAGTGAACAAGAACCAATTTACCGCCGGTTATTTTATTATTCATCTTTCCTCTTCCGGTTTAAATCGCCGGCAAAAAATTATTAAACGGTCAGCTTAACATATTCTTTCGGCGAGAAGTTCGTTTCAAAGGTCCATAAATGGGCCACGCAATCAACCAGTTGAAACACTATTAACAGATCATAGCCCATCTTTTCAACCCAGGGTTTTAAAAAAGGCCGGGCCTGGACGATTTCTTTTTTTAATTCCATATCCTTTTTGATGACAATTTTCCCTCTGACTCTGACTTGAATATTCTTTTCAGGGTTAAAGAAACAAATTTCCACGGCCGGATTTTTCAGTATTTGCTGATATAATTCTTTGTTACTGCCGGTGTGAAAAATAACGCCGTTTTCATCCGCCTTATAAACCATCATTCCCCGGACGTACGGCTGGTTGTCTACGGCCGTAGCCAGATAACAGCAAAGATTAGCGTTAATAAATTCAATAATCTCTTGTCTGGTCATTTTATTTCCCCTCTAACCCCCGCGCTGGTTTTATTCT
Organism: uncultured bacterium; assembly: GCA_964506075.1. Lineage (GTDB taxonomy): Bacteria > CAZDME01 > JAYEMH01 > JAYEMH01 > JAYEMH01 > CAZDKO01. The sequence continues at coordinate 126 of CAZDKO010000002.1, read as the reverse complement.
TTTGAAAGGGAAGGAAGAAAACTGCGGGGGCTTTCTTCCCCGTACTTAGTTTGACTGCGGAGACAAGTCGTTAAACCTTCTTCTGATGTAAGGAAACAAAAATTGGCAGTGACTGAATTTGTTTCC
>CAZDKO010000001.1:93687-132672 GCA_964506075.1 uncultured bacterium | reverse complement strand
ATGGAGCTGGCGGAGGGAGTCGAACCCCCGACATCCTCATTACAAGTGAGGTGCTCTACCAACTGAGCTACGCCAGCGTAGTATATCAAAGTTGAGTTGACTTTTCAATCACTTTTTAGCGCCAGAGGTAATTTATCGATAACATCGGAAGCAATTATACCCCGTGAACCTTTTTCCTTAACAACCCAATCAGCCGCTAAACCGTGAATATATACGGCCAGTTTACTGGCGCTAAAAGGAGAAAGACCCTGGCTCATTAACGCCGCCACTACCCCGGTCAAAACATCACCCATTCCGCCGGTAGCCATAGCCGGTCCGCCGGTAGAATTAACAAAAACCTCCCCGCTAGGAGCCGCCACCACAGTATTATGTCCTTTAAGAATAACTACCGTTTTTAATTTAGAAGCCGTCTCCCGGGTAACCTGTTTTCGGTTATTTTGTATTTCTTTAACCGGGATATTTAACAGACGACTCATTTCTCCGGGATGAGGAGTAATAATCGTCGCTGCCTTTCTCTTTAAAAGAATTTCTGCTTTACCCTGGAGGGCATTTATTCCGTCAGCATCAAGTACGAGAGGCCGCGTAATTTTACCAATCAACCGTTGAACCAGACTAACGGTCTCTTTATTTTTTGATAAACCCGGCCCCAGAGCAACAACATTGACCTGACGACAAAAATCAAGTATTCTATTTTCCGCTTTAATAGATAAACTTTGATTCCGCGTCTCTGGCAAGGGGTAAGTCATCGCTTCAGTAAGTTTAACCGCTATAATTGAATTAAGACTCCTGGGGATTCCCAGGGTTACCAATCCTGCTCCACTACGTAGAGCGCCCCACGCCGTCAACACAGCCGCACCGGAAAAACCCAGAGAACCGGCTAAAATAAAAACATGACCCATCATTCCTTTATGGGCTTCATCCGGGCGGGAAGGAAGTAATTCCTTTATACTTACGGGTATTTTCTTCATTTTTCTAAAATCACCTGGGCTACAGCGTATTTATAACTATGAGAAATGCTTAAGAAAATACTGTTTATTCCCAAATTCTCTATTACATCCCTGGATTTTCCCAGAATAAATATTTCCGGTTTACCTCCATCGGTATTAATAACTTCTAAATCACTCCAGGGTAGTCTGACTTTTATATTATCACCCAGGGCTTTTATTAAAGCTTCTTTAGCGGCGAACCTGGCCGCCAGATGCATATCCATACGAACTTTCCGGCAGCAATATTCTTTCTCTCCGGGGCTAAAAATACGATTTAAAAATTTTCCCTGATAACGCTTCCGTAAATCTTCAACGCGTTTGATTTCTATAATATCAATTCCACAACCGACAATCATTTTATCGCCTCTAACATCTCTCTTACGGCAACTTCTAACCCGCTAAAAACAGCCCTGGCAATGATACTGTGACCGATATTTAATTCTTCAATTTCGGAAATTGAAGCTATATCATTTACATTATTATAATCCAGGCCGTGCCCGGCAAAAACTTTAAGCCCTAGAGAATAAGCAAATGCTGCCGCTTTTTTAATTTTCCCCAGCGCCCGCTTTTTCTTTCCGGCTTTAGCCTGACAATACTCACCGGTATGTAACTCTACAGCGTCAGCACCGGCTTCAGCACTACTCTTTACCTGATTTAACGCCGGCTCAATAAAAAGGCTGACAAAAATCCTGGCAGATTTAAGATCTCTGATTACTTTTTTCATTCTGTTTCTATGACCGAAAACATCCAATCCGCCTTCTGTGGTTATTTCTTTTCTTTTTTCCGGAACTAAAGTTACCTGGTCAACCCGCGTTTTTTTAGCAATCTTAACCATTTCCGAAATAGCCGCCATCTCCATATTTAATTTAATCTTGATACATTTACGCAGACGAACTAAATCTTTATCCTGAATATGCCGCCGGTCCTCACGTAAATGAAAAGTAATACCGTCTACGCCGAGCCTTTTGCAAATCATCGCTCCCTCGACAGGATCGGGGTTTTTTTCTTTTCTGGCTTCACGTAAAGTGGCGATGTGGTCAATATTAACACATAATTTAGGCATGAACTTCCCTGACTATTAAAAACGGTAACTTTCTAAAGTGGCCTTAACTATATTCGGTTCAATCTTGACTAATTTTATCCCTGGCGGAACTTTAGCCTGAAGCGGCAGCTGATATATACCTTCTTTCAATTCGGAAACATCTAAAAAAATGACTATATCATTTATATCCAATTTAGATACATATTCTTCGGTCTTCATTAACTCTACATATACCTCGTTTATGTCCAGAGTCACCCGGAAAAAATTGGATGTCGATTCTAAAATTTTCACCGGTACATCTTTAAAACGAACGATTTTGTCCCCTTTAACTTTAATCTCTATATCTAACTCAGACGGTTCAATGTCAACAAGCTCTATTTCTTTTTCCTGTATCGGTATGTCTTCTACGGTAACCGGCAGAGAATATTTACCCGGCGTATAATTTTTTAAATCTTTGAAAATAAAAAAATCCTCCGGATTGTAATTCATCACTAAACTCCGAGGACCTTTAAGAGTAATATGAACCCGGGGGATACCGGGAACTACACTCAATCCTGAAGAGACATTCTGAAAAACCACCGCCAGCCGATAACTTCTTTCAGCAACTTTTTCTCCAATAACGTAAAACCAGAGAAAAAAAGCGATAAAAACTGACAGAACCTTATAGCCAAAATTAACGGTTAATATTCTCTTAACTTTTTCTTTCATTCAATCTCTCGTTTATTTACCGTTTCTTAAAAGGAAACGTTAGCCGACGCTGGGTTGATGAAGCATAGAGATTACGCAGGGTTTTCCTAAGATTAGTCGAATCTAAATCGCGGGTGAGTTTCCCATCCAGCGCTATAGAAGTCGCCCCGGTTTCTTCCGAAACGACCACTACCACGGCATCGGTTTCCTGAGTTAAACCGACAGCCGCTAAATGCCTCGTTCCAAAATTCTTGGGAAGAGCTGTCTCCGCGGCCAAAGGCAGAAGACAAACAGCCGCGGCAATACGACCGTGCTGAATTATTACCGCTCCATCATGCAGAGGAGTCCTGGGAGAAAAAATATTGCTCAATATCTCTGCGCTCACCAGACTATCAATTTCTATACCGGTTTCAATATAATTTTTAAGCCCTACTTCTCGTTCCAGAACAATTAAAGCCCCGATTCTTTTTTCAGAAAAAATAGCGGTCGCCTTGACAATCTCTTCTATGACCTTCTCCTCCTGCTGATAAGCATTAAAAAATCTTTTGCCCCCGAAATGCACCAACGCCCGTCTAATTTCGGGATGAAATACCACTAAAAAAGCAATAACCCCTATCGGAACAATACCTTTGAGAACCCAGGTAATTGTTTCAAAACCCATCAATTGAGCAATGAAGAAAACCACCATGAGAACCAAAAGACCTCTAAGCGCCTGAACTACCTTTGTTCCCTGGATAAAAATAATCAACTGGTAAATTACAAAAGCCACAATGATAATATCAACGGCATCTTGCCAGCGAAATTTGGCTAAAGTCCAACTTAAATCATGTAAAAACTGAACCATTTTTTTATTTATTTAGTTAATAGCTTTAATGGCATCAATCATCCGGCATAAACGCCGCATATCCTTGACATCATGAACCCGGACAATCTGCGCTCCTTTTAATATTGAATAAGCCACCAAAGCAGCCGTTCCTATGAGTCGGTCTTCAATCGGGACATTAAGAATTTTTCCAATAATCGCTTTACGGGAAGGACCGGTAAGAATCGGCCTTCCCAGAATTTTAAATTCTTTCAGGTGTTTAAAAATTTCCAGATTATGAAGAACTGTTTTCCCAAAACCTATTCCCGGGTCAATAATTATGTTATTAAAATCAATGCCGGTTTCAACCGCTTTTTTAATCTTGAATTCTAAAAAGCTAATTATTTCATCAACCACAGACCGGTAAACCGGATTTTTCTGCATCGTCCGCGGGTAACCCTGCATATGCATTAAGATTACCGGTGCGCCTCTTCCGGCCAGAAGCCGACCCATTTTTTTATCACCTTTAAGGGCGGTAATATCATTGATAATGTCAGCTCCGGCATCTAACGTCTGCCTGGCTACCTCGGCTTTATAAGTATCAATAGAAATCGGGTTTTTTATTTTTTTCCTCAGGCGTCTCAAAACTGGCATAACCCGCTTCAGCTCTTCTTTAACTGATACGGCTCTGGCTCCGGGACGAGTCGATTCTCCGCCTAAATCAATGATATCAGCCCCTTCATTTACCATTTCTTCGGCTCTACTTACCGCTTTATCTATACCGGCGTATTCCCCGCCGTCAGAAAACGAATCAGGCGTTAAATTTAAAATACCCATTATACGAGTTTTTTTTCCCAGCTTCAATTTGAAATTTGCCCCCCGGATAATAAATTCTTCCCGGAAATAATTTTTGATTACTGATTCTATTTCTTCGGCTATTTTACTTAAACCAAAAGGCTGGGGGAGAAGTTTATTTTTAAGATTCGAAAAAATCTTTTGATTACCAATGAGAATTGCCGAAACTCTTTTCTGAGACCCATCTATCGCTCCCTGCGGTATAGCCGCTTCTCCTCCCAGAGAAAGCATTTCCTGTTTTAAAATATTGCCGGCCCTGTAATCAATATCTTTCAGGCTAATTAAAAAAGGGACCGCTTTAGGTAACATTAACTTTATTCCGTAAGGAGATACCTTGATTTTCTGCATCTCTTTCGTTAAACATCGGGGGCTGTCGAAATCTAAAATTCGAACATTCATTAAGATACCTGTACCAGTTTTAAAAATTCCTCCCGCGTCCGGACGTCTTTACGGAAAATCCCCCTGACGGCTGAAGTTACGGCTACCGTCTCTGGTTTTTTTATCCCCCGCATTTCTAAACAAAGATGTCTCGCTTCAATAATTACACCGACGCCGGATGGTTTTAAAACCTCCATTACGGTATCAGCGATCTCTTTAGTCATCCGCTCTTGGAGCTGGAGTCTCTGGGAAATAATATCAACTACTCTGGCTAATTTACTTAAACCGGTGACCCGGCCTCCGGCGGGAATATAAGCAATATGAACCTTACCCAGGACAGGAAGAAGGTGATGTTCACAAACGGAATAGAAAGGGATATTTTTAAGCAGGACCATCTCATCGTGTTTTTCAGCGTGAATAACCGATAAAACGGTGCGGGGATTTTTCTTTATCCCGGCAAAAATTTCCGTACACATCTCGGCTACGCGACGAGGGGTATTAACTAAACCTTTCCGGTTCGGGTTTTCTCCGATAGCTTCTAAAAATTCACGAATTAGTTTTTCTATTTTCTTCTGATTCATGACCAATAATTTGTTTAACTTCTTCAGTCTGTAAAACCTCTTTATCTAAAAGCGCCCTGGCTAACTTTTCTAATTTTTCTTTATTCTCTTCAAGCAACTTTATAGCCCTCTCATAACACTCGTCAATGATTCGTCTTACTTCAGAGTCAATTTTCTGCGCTGTTTCTTCACTGTAATTCTTCTCTTTAACAATATCCCGGCCTAAAAATATCTGGGTTTCCTTCCGTCCCAGAGTAAGATTACCAAGTTTTTCACTCATACCAAACTCACAAACCATTCGATGAGCCGCCTCGGTAACAACATTTAAATCATTCTGAGCCCCGGTGCTTGTTTCTTTAAATATAATAATTTCGGCTGCTCTTCCACCTAAAAGAACGGTCAGTTTCCCTAACAGTTCCCGTTTGGTATAAATATATCTATCTTCTGAAGCCAGCTGCATAGTATATCCTAGAGCCGCTACCCCCCGGGGAATAATTGAAACTTTGTGCAGGGGATCTACTTCCGGAATTAAAAGAGATAAAAGTGCGTGTCCGGATTCATGGTAGGCAACTATTTCTCTTTCCCTCTGACTGAGAACCCGGCTTTTTCTTTCTGGCCCGGCCATGACTCTTTCAATAGCTTCTTCCATTTCCTTCATTTCAATTGACTTTTTATCTCTTCTGGCGGCCAGAAGAGCCGCTTCATTGACTAAATTAGCTAAATCGGCGCCTGAAAAACCGGATGTCTGCTTGGCTATGGTTTTTAAATCCACGGTTTTAGCCAAGACTACATTTTTTGTATGAACTTTTAAAATGGCTTCCCGGCCGATTAAATCAGGTTGTCCGACTACAATCTGCCGGTCAAACCGGCCCGGTCTTAACAGGGCCGGGTCCAATACATCGGGACGATTGGTCGAAGCCAGAAGGATTACCCCTTCCTGAGTGTTGAATCCGTCCATTTCTGCCAGCAACTGATTTAAAGTTTGCTCCCTTTCGTCATGTCCCCCGCCTAAACCGGCAAAACGCAGACGTCCTACGGCGTCAATCTCATCTATAAAAAGGATACAAGGGGCATTCTTCCGGCCGATTTCAAAAAGGTCTCTGACACGGGAAGCCCCCACTCCAACAAACATCTCTACAAAGTCAGAACCGCTAATACTAAAAAACGGCACCTTCGCTTCCCCGGCAACTGCTTTAGCCAGGAGGGTTTTTCCCGTACCGGGAGGACCCATTAGAAGAACTCCTTTGGGAATCCTTCCGCCTAATTTCTGGAACTTTTTCGGGTCCCGGAGGAAGGCAATTACCTCCTGTAATTCTTCTTTAGCTTCTTCTACCCCGGCTACATCAGCAAAACTTACTTTGGTAGCGCTTTCCGAATGCAGTTTAGCCGAACTTTTCCCAAAGCTAAAAACTTTCCCTCCGCTTTGAAACTGACGATTAATCAAAAGCCAGAAAAACAAAATGAAAAGCAAAAAAGGAAACAGGGAAAGAAAAATAGATTTCCAGACACTCTGCGGTTCTACCTTGATGGCCACGCCTTTAGAAGTAAGCGTTTTAACCAGTTCCGGATACTCTAAAGCATAAGTTTTAAAAGCACTTCCATCAATGAATTCTCCGGTAATATTATTATCCGTTACCACCACCTTTTTTATTTTACCTTCCTCTATGGCGTTTATAAATTCGCTGAAAATAATATCCTTGGGGGGTTTAATCAATTGCGGAAGATTATTAAAAACAATCAAAAGCCCGAGAAAAAACATAATGCCCAGAATCAATCCCCGGCTCGTTTTATTAGATTGGTTAGGTTTCACCTGCTTACTCATTTTTCACCTTTAATTATTTTAGAAATCTAAAACGCCTTAGAGTGTTATAGTATCATACTGGAAAATGGATTTCAACATATAACTAATATATACAACTTCTATAGACTGTATTTAACGCGCAAAATATTTCCGGTATTCTCTGTTACTTTAGCCCAATCGGCAATTTCATAACCCATTACCCAGATAATTCTTTTTCGGGTATCCACTAAAAGAGGGATGGAGTTTCTATCAAGACGGCTGATTTTTTTATTGATAAAATAATCTTTAAGTTTTATGTAACTGTTAAAACCCAGCGGCTGGAATTTGTCTCCCGGCCGCCTGTTTCTCACCGTCAAAGGTAAATCTAATTTATCCCGGTCAAACATGGATTCAAATTTTTCCCCGGGAGGGATTAATTTTAAATTATTAACATGTTTTTTAAATAAATCTTTATCATGTGTCTTTATATCGGCTTTTAGCCTGACTGAGCGGTGGAACAAAAAATTAGTCCCGGCGATTTTAACCGGATATTCATAAGAACTATCCGAGTTCAATCTATACTTTTCTAAAATTAATTTCCTGTAATCTTTAACTACCTGAATCTCACGAGGTAAAACTAAAAATTTTCTTCCTTTTTCTTTACGGCATAATTCTCTTATCGCCATTATATGTTCATAATTAAAACCCTTTAAGTCGCCGGCAAATTGTTTTAAAACTTCCTGGATAGCCCGGTTTTGAACTGCTTCTTCCTGAGATAATAATTTTTTTACATCCAGGTGAATCGTCTTTGAATTCTTTTTTGTAACTATTTCTTTTAAAATGCCGCTTAAATAATTCTTCCAGAAGAGATTCTCTTTCTCAAAAATGCGGGCGGTCCGGGTAATAACATCCTTAATGTTAGCGTTGTACTCTTTCTCTAAGAAGGGCAGGAGTTTCCATCTTATTTTATTTCTTCGGTAAAAAACCTCCAGATTAGAAGAATCAAGACGGGGCCGGAATTTCCTCTCGTTAAGATACCTGGTAATTTCATCTCTTCTAATCCTGATCAGGGGCCTGACTATCTCAATGTTTTTCTTATCGTTGGCTAAATAAATTTTTCTTTTGGCCGGGATACCGCTTAAACCGGCCATTCCGGCACCGCGCAAAAAATTAATTAAAAACGTCTCCACCAGATCATCCCGGTTATGTCCCAGGGCAATTTTATTGATTCCCTTCTTACTGGCTATTCCCGTTAAAAAGTGATAACGAGCTTCTCTGGCTGCCGTTTCAATTGAGTCACCCTTCTCCTTAGCTATCCGGGGAACGTCCATTTTAGAGATGTAAACAGGAAGATTAAAGCGGCGTGATAAACGTTTGACATAATTTACGTCGGCGCCAGCTTCCTCTTTACGGATACCGTGATTAAGATGAGCCAGATATAACCTGTAGCCAAATTCTTTTTTAAGTTCGTAAAGCACGGATAATAAACAAACAGAATCCGGCCCGCCGGAAACAGCGACTAAAATCCTGTCACCCTTCTGGAACATCTTGTATTCTCTGATTGTTTCTTTAATTTTATTAATCATTAGTATAGCTTAAACAATTCCTGAAATTATTTAAACTAAACACAGGAAGTATTCTGAGATTTAAAACGCGAGAAGTAAGATGGTGGCGGCGGCCCGACTCGAACGGGCGACACTGCGGGTATGAGCCGCATGCTCTGACCAACTGAGCTACACCGCCATAAACCAATTTCTAGCCCGTAATTTGCAGTTTTATAAATCTTAATTTGAAGTTACAACAGGTTAAAAAAGGGGGAATTCTCCCCCTTCTTTAAATAATAATTATGGTGGCGGGGGGTCGATTTGAACGACCGGCCTCAGGGTTATGAGCCCTGCGAGCTACCTGGCTGCTCCACCCCGCGATCACTCTTCTACAATTTTATAAATTATCTCTCCCGGCAATATTAAATCCAGTTTTTCTCTGGCGAGTCTGCCGATGTAATCCCAGTTAGATTTTAATTTTTCTTTCTCTTCTTCAAGAAGACGGTTTTCTTCCTTTAAATTAACAATATCCCTCTCTATTTTTACGATCAGGGCATTTAACTTTTTTATCTTCACCACCAAGGGTAAATAGCAATAAACCAAAAAAATAATAATAAAAATAAAGATAAGCAGAAATTTATTTTTACTTATCTTCTTATATCTGTTTTCTGCCACCTTTTTCTATCTGGTAGTTGGGCCCGTTTACCCAATTCTTCTTCTATTCTAATAAGTTGATTATATTTAGCTACCCGGTCAGTCCGGGAAGCAGAGCCGCTCTTTATCTGTCCCGCTCTGGTCGCTACCGCTAAATCGGCAATAGCCGTGTCTTCCGTCTCTCCGGAACGATGGGAAATCACCGTACCGTATCCGGCTTCTTTAGCCATTTTAATTGCTTCTAAGGTTTCTGTCAAGGTTCCAATTTGGTTAACTTTTATTAAAATGGCGTTAGCGATATTTTCTTTGATTCCTCTCTGGAGACGCTGGGTGTTGGTGACGAATAAATCATCTCCTACGATTTGAATTTTATCTCCAAGCCGTTCAGTCATTTTTTTCCAGCCGTCCCAATCATCTTCTGATAAACCATCTTCAATGGAAGCAATTGGAAATTTATTAATAAGGCGCTCGTAAAAATCTATCATTCCTTCTGAACTTTTCTCTTTATCTTTTTCGGCTGAGAGTATATATTTCCCGTTCTTATAGAATTCACTGGCCGCCGGATCCAAAGCTAAAGAGACGTCTTTACCGGCTTTATACCCGGCTAAATCGATAGCCCGCATAATTACCTCAAGGGCTTCCTCATTAGATTTTAAATCGGGGGCAAATCCTCCTTCGTCTCCGACCGAAGTATTAAGTCCTTTTTCATTTAAAACCTTTTTTAAGGAGTGGAAAACCTCAACCCCTATCCGGAAATTATCTTTAAAAGTTTCACCGCCGACCGGAACAATCATAAACTCCTGGATATCAACGTTATTGTCGGCATGTTTGCCGCCATTAAGTATATTCATCAAAGGAAAAGGAAGGAGATTAGCTTCTTCACCGCCCAGATACTGATATAAGGATATTTGTTCAGCCAGACTCGCTGCTTTAGCTGCCGCCAGAGATACACCTAAAATAGCGTTAGCCCCCAATGTTTCTTTGTTTTCGGTCCCGTCTAAATCAATCATTAAACGGTCTATTTCCCCCTGGCGGGTAACATCCATACCCTGGAGTTTCCGGGAAATAACGTCATTAACATTATTAACGGCTTTAAGCACCCCTTTGCCTGAAAGCCTTTTTTTATCGCCATCGCGTAATTCTAAAGCTTCATGTTCCCCGGTAGATGCGCCGGATGGAACAGCCGCTCTCCCTATTATCCCCTCTTCAAGAATAACATCCACCTCTACAGTGGGGTTACCCCGGGAATCAAAAATTTCTCTCGCCTTTATATTAGAAATTTTCGTATTCAACTTGTTACACTCCTTTCTTACCTTTTGTTACTTAAAATGACAAACTGATATTCCCCAAAGAAGTCTTATAACTATACCAAACCGTCTCAACGCTGTCAATAATTTAGTTTGCCGGCTCCTTTTTTTCTACTCCGGAGAGAACCAAAACAAACTCTCCGCGAGGATTATTTATTTCAAAATACTCTTTAAGTTCTTTAGCGGTCCCTCTTTTAATTTCTTCGTATTTTTTCGTTAATTCCCGGCCAATGACTATAATTCTGTCTTCTGTAACCGGAGCTAATTCGTCCAATATTTTTAATAAGCGGTAGGGGGATTCATAGAAAACTACCGTTTTCTTTTCCTCCCTGATTTGTTTAAACCACTCTTTACGCTTTTTTCCCTTCCGGGGGATAAAGCCGTAAAAAGAGAAGCTGTCCGTGGGTAAACCCGAGACAACCAGACAAGAAATAAAGGCACTCGGCCCGGGTATGGGGGTCACCCTGATATTCTCCTGGATAGCTAATCGGACCAGATAGAAACCGGGGTCAGAAATACCGGGTGTTCCCGCTTCAGATATTAAAGCTATTTTCTTATTTATCTTGAGTTGATTAATTAACTCTCTGGATTTAGAAATTTTATTATGGTCATGGAAACTCGTAAAAGGAGTATGGATATCATACCGGTCAAATAAAATTCTGGCTTTTCTGGTATCCTCAGCCGCCACTAAATCAACTTCTTTAAGGATTCTGACTGCTCTGAAGCTCATATCCTCTAAATTTCCAATTGGTGTGGCGACGATAAAAAGTTCACCCATAGCTAATTTCTCAACTAAAATTCTTTAAGTCTCATCAGCCGGCTTAAGTTTCCCCGTTCCATTTCGCTGAGTTTCATACTGATATATTTAATGGTTTCTTCTAAATCAGGGATAAGACGATATTCCAGGGCATTCACCCGGCGCCGCGTCCGTTCAATCTCCTGCGCGACGATAATAATTTTCTGTTCCAAGCCAGCCACCCGCACCATTAAAGGCAAAACCTCTTCCAGTAAAATTAAAGCCCGGTCATACTGGGCGGTGGTGCGGCTGAAATTATACTTATGAAGGCTTCCCTTAATCTCAAAAGAAAAATCATATGTTTCTAAATTAAGAATCCGGGAGGAAACAACATTTAACAAATTCTTCCTCTCCGCAAAAAAAAGAGCTTCCTTTAAATCAGCCAGAGGAATGGTAACGGCCGCTTTGGCAAAATCCTTTAAAGCCTTAAAAAGTTTCTCTTCCATCTCCTCTCTTAAAGTTTTATCCCGGTCAATAAAATCAAGAAACTGCCTTATTAACTCGTCTTCTTTATTCTTAAGCAGCCGGTGGCCGCGTTTGGCAAAAGCATATCTTTCTTTTAATTTTGATAATTCCATCCGGGTTGGATTTACATTCAACCGCATCGTCCCCAAAGCTCCTATTTTTTGCCGAGATATTTATTAATATATTCAGGTCTGATACGCTTAAGCTCGGCCTTGGGAAATTGTGAGAGCAGTTTCCAGCCTAAATCCAGGGTTTCAGAAATAGTTCTGACTTCGTTTTCTCTTTGCTGGATATACTCTACTTCAAATAAATTAGAAAATTTTAAATATTTTAAATCCATCTCTGTTAAAGCGGCTTTCCCCAGAATTTTTTCCAGTTCATAGGCTTCTTTACCCCGGGCATAAGCGGCAAAAAGCTGATTAAAAAGATCGGCGTGGTCTTCTCTTGTTTTCCCTTCGCCAATACCTTTATCCTTCAGGCGGGATAGAGAAGGTAAAATATCAACGGGAGGATAAATCCCTTTACGACTGAGTTCACGGCTTAAAATTATCTGTCCCTCGGTAATATATCCGGTTAAATCCGGTATGGGATGGGTTTTATCATCTTCAGGCATGGTTAAAACCGGAATCTGGGTTATTGAACCCGGGTTATCCTTGATTCTTCCGGCCCGTTCATAAATGGTGGCTAAATCCGTATATAAATAACCGGGATAACCCCTTCTTCCCGGCACCTCTCTTCGAGCGGCAGATATCTGCCGGAGGGCTTCACAATAATTAGTCATGTCAATCAAAATAACCAGAACATGCATACCCTGACTGAAAGCTAAATATTCCGCCGCGGTTAAAGCCACTCTGGGGGTAGCAATTCTTTCAATGGCCGGGTCATCAGCCAGATTGATAAAAAGAGCTACGTTACCGATAGCCCCGCTCTCTTTAAAATCACGGATAAAAAAATTAGCCTCTTCAAAAGTAATTCCCATGGCCGCAAAGACGACGGCAAATTTTTCTTCCTTTCCCAAAACCTTGGCCTGCCGGGCAATCTGCGCCGAAAGGTGAATATGGGGAAGACCGGAAACGGAAAATATGGGCAGCTTCTGTCCCCGTACCAGGGTATTCAGTCCATCAATAGCCGAAATACCCGTTTGAATAAATTCCTGCGGATAGTCTCTGGCCGCCGGATTAATCGGCGTTCCGTTAACGTCCATTTTAGTGGCCGAAAGGATAGAAGGTCCACCGTCAACCGGCTCACCCAGACCATTAAAAATTCTACCCAACATATCCAGGGAAACCGCCAGTTCCATCCCCCGCCCCAAAAATTTTAAACGGGTATTTTTAATATCGATACCCGTAGTGCCCCCAAAAACTTCTACCAGGGCTTTATCCCGGTTAACCTCAAGAACTTTTCCCTTCCGGATTTCGTTGTTTGGAAGTTCTATATCCACCAATTCCTCATATTTTACGTTTTCAACCTCATCAACAAGAATTAACGGGCCGACAATTTCCTGAATAGTTAAATATTCTTTAAGCACTTTTATCTCCTTAATCGGTTAACTGGTTAAATGGTGAGTGGTGAGCAGTAAATAGTCGTTAGTCGCTAGTCGTTAGTGTTTAGTAAATATTTAAAAATAAATACTATTCACTAACGACCAACGACTAAATACTAACGACTATATACTTTTTAACCAATTAACCGCTCACCCATTAACCAGATTTAGAAATCAATCCTTCCACTTCCGTATTAATCTTTTGGATAATGGAATCTATTTTATTCAATTCACTCTCGGGAATAAGTTTCATCCGGGCGATATCTTCCTTTACATTTAAATCAAGCAGTTTTTCTAATGGGACGCCTTTAGAAAGCGCCTCCCGGCAAAGTTTTCCCATAAACAGAATTGCCTTCAGCATTTTATATTGTTTTTCCAGGGAGGTGTATGTATCTATTTCATGAAACGCATTTTGATGCAGGAAATCTTCACGAATTGACTTGGCTAAATCTAAAATTAATCTATCTTCCGGTGAAAGGGCATCAACTCCAATTAACTTAACAATTTCCTGAAGTTCGGCTTCTTTCTGAAGTATCTGCATTGTTTCCTTTCTTAACTGAACAAACTCAGGGTGAATCTTTTTAGCAAAATACCGGTCAGCTACATTTTGATAAAGAGAATAACTGTTTAACCAGTTTATAGCCGGAAAATGCCTTTCGTAAGCAAGCTTCGCTTCTAAACTCCAGAAAACTTTAACCACCCGCAAGGTTCCTTGAACTACCGGATCGGTTAAATCTCCTCCCGGAGGGGATACGGCCCCGATAATACTTAATGAACCGAAGCGTTCTTTTTCTCCCAGACACTTAATCAGTCCGGCCCGTTCATAAAAATCGGCAATTCTGGTCCCTAAATAAGCCGGATAACCTTCATCGCCGGGCATTTCTTCCAGTCTTCCTGAAATTTCCCGCATCGCCTCAGCCCAGCGTGAAGTGGAATCAGCCATTAAAGCGACATTATACCCCATATCCCGGAAATATTCGGCAATAGTAACGCCTGTATAAACAGAAGCTTCCCGGGCGGCCACCGGCATATTGGAAGTATTGGCAATTAATATAGTCCTTTTCATTAAAGGTTCCCCGGACTGCGGGTCCTTAAGCTGGGGGAATTCCAGAAGAACGTCAGTCATCTCGTTTCCCCGTTCGCCGCAACCGACATAAACAATAATTTCGGCGTTGACCCATTTGGCTAAAGCGTGCTGGATAACGGTTTTCCCGGAACCAAACGGTCCGGGGACACAAGCTGTCCCGCCTTTCCCCAGTGAAAAAAGGGTATCAATTATTCTCTGTCCGGTAATTAAAGGAATTTCCGGAACCAGTTTTTCCCGGTAAGGCCGTTCTTTTCTTACCGGCCATTTCTGCATCATTTTTAACTCAACTGTTTCTTTTGACGTTTTTATTTTTGCGACCGTCTCCTCAACCGTAAATTCCCCCTCTTTTATTTCAATAATTTCTCCCCGTATTTCCGGAGGAACTAAAATCCGGTGTTCAATAAGAGAAGTCTCCTGAACCACCCCGATTATATCGCCGGCTTCAATTTTCTGTCCTTTTTTTACCCGCGGTGAAAAAGCCCATTTTTTCTGGCGGTCTAAACTGGGTATAAGTAAACCCCTCGGTATGCTGTTACCGGCTTTTTCCTTTATAACCTCTAAAGGCCGCTGTATCCCGTCAAAAATCTGTCCGATTAGACCCGGCCCCAATTCAACACTTAAAGGTTCACCTAAATCTCTGACTGATTCTCCCGGGCCGATACCGGAGGTCTCTTCATATACCTGAATAGAAGCAACATCGCCTTTTAACTCGACAATTTCCCCGACTAAATTTTTTTCACTTACCCAGACCATGTTATTCATTTTTGCTTGATACATCTGTTCCGCTAAAACCAACGGGCCGGATACTTTTATAATCTTACCTTTTTTATTTTTATCATTTTTGGCCATTTTTATCTCTCTTTTTTTATCAGTTAAAATCAACCAATCTCAAAACCAACCGCTCGCCTTATTAGTTCACGGATAGCTTCATGTCCCAGGCGTTTCCTTTCTTTATTATTAGGAATCAAGCATAAGAGAGGAAAGTCCCCTTTGAAATCGAGCTTTAATTTATCCTGGACTATATCCTCGTATGTCTCGGTAACAAAAATTATCGCGTAATCCTTATTGATAGATTCCAAAAGCTCCTTAACTTCTTCATCCTTATCAACGGGATAAACTGAAAGGCCAAGTCCGGCAAAGCCCCAGACTACCCATGGTTCACCGATAACGGCTATTTTATACATAGGTGCTCCTCAAATAAGGAAGCTGTTCTTTGTCCGTTAAGGCGGCGGATTTTCCCTGTAGAACAAGACGGATATTTTTAATTTCCATTTCTTTCACCAGCAAGAAAGTAACCAACGATTCCAATCCGATAAAAGAAAATTTACTTTCTTTTAAAACTTCCATAAGAAAATCATCCAATCTTTTTTCTGTTAAAATTCCATCATCTCTTTCATCTCCGGCAAATAATATTTTTTCGTAAGAATACTGGGGAAGAAAATCAATTAAATTCAAACGGTTATTTAGAAAATCCCTGAAATCTGATTTATTGATTCTTCCTCCTTCTACAAAAAAAGACTCCAGAGAAGATATTTCCTCCTTATTTAATTTTTTAAAACGCAGCGCTTTATCCAGATTGGATAAATCTATAAAAATTTTGAAAAGATAATAACAAAAAGGATTTAAGCTGCTTATTTCCAGAGCAACTGCGTAATATTTTTTTTCTAAAATATGGCTGATATTGCCGGTGTTTTTTTCGTCTATCTCTTTTATGCCGCTTAGAAAAATTTCTCTGATTTTCTCCGGATAAAGCTCATAATTATTTTTCCGGAAAGCCTCTTTTAAATTATCCAACCCGTATAATCCCAGGTTAACAAATGTTTCTTCAATTTTAATACCCTTATCCTCAAAACTTCCTCCGGCTAATTTTCCCTTAAGCATAATCTCCAGATTCTTTAAATCATACCGGACTATAAAAAGATCAATAAGGTCGGGATGATAGGATAATTTTTTCACCATCTCGTAAAGAAGTTTTAAGTTAAAGGTGAGGAATTTCTCAACATCAAAATAATCTTTCTGCGCCCTTTCCGGAAGCACATATCCGGCTTCGGTTAAAACAATAAAAATTTCTTCCGTGCTGGCACTTGAAAGCAACCGCTCAAAAGCATGCTGGGTGAGAAGCTTCTTTTCCCAGACCTTAAGTTTCCCGACGCTATAAGCATAACGTAAATCTTCCCTGAAACTATAAAACATTATTACTCCTGGAAAAGAATCCTGGTTATTTCCACTTCATATTTTTCTTGAGACTCTTTCATTAAAGTCTTAAAGCTGGCATTAAACTCTTTTTTCCCGGCACGAATTATAACACCCCCGGAGAATCTCCCGGTTTCCTTTGAGATTTTTAAACTTAAATTATTTTTTTTATTAAGGTTTTTAAGCCACCTTTCGGAAAAAATTTTTTTATCCCGGGAACAAATAATAATCTCTTCATCTTTTTTAACCGCTTTTATAATAATTTTCTCTATCAACTGCCGGTACAACTTCTCTGATTTTCTGATGTCATCAAAAGCCTTTATGAAAATTTTATCTATACCCTGCTGTTTAAAAGAGAGGATTTCTTTCCGGCTTTGAATCTGGGCATTAACAATAACCCTTTCTCTGTTTTTCTCTGCTTCTCCTCTTATTTCGGATAAAATTTCTTTCTTTAATAATTCCCCTTTTTGGTTACCTTCCTCTTCCGAACGCCTGGCAACTGATAAGGCCGCTTCCTTAATTTCTTTAATTTTCTGGTCCCGGTCAAACCTGAGTTTCTGAACAATATTTTCTAGAGCCATTGAGTCTCCGTTTAAATTTGCATATTAAGAAGGAATAAAATAGAAACTAATAATCCTAAAATAGCGTAAAATTCAACCAGCACGCCGAGGACCAGCGCCTTTCCTACTTCCTGCGGCTGTTTGGAAACCATTCTTACTCCGGCGGCACAGACCTTACCCTGATAAATAGCCGAAAAAAGCCCGGCCAGGGTAATAGGCAAACAGGACAGAAGAATCTGTAACCCCTGTACCCAGCTAATCTCTACGATTTCCCCCCCCAGAAAACCAATTTGCAGCATCACCAGAAAAGCGACAATCGCTCCATACACACCCTGGGTGGCCGGTAGAACGTTTAAAAGAAGCAAACGTCCGAAAGCCTTGGGGTCCTCACTCATCACCCCGCTTGATACCTGAGCCGCCAAACCGACTCCAATACTGGAACCAATGCCGCACAAAGCAACAGATAAAGCCGCACCCAGAATAGCTAAGGCGATTCCTATCATTTCAACCATTTTTTACCTCCTTCTTTCTTAATTACTGACTTCCGTAAAATCATTTTCTAACTTGAACGGTTCAAAAAAATCTCCCCCGCCTTCATAAAATTTGGTAAAAAATTCAACGAATTGAAGACGCAGGGTATGAGCAAAACCACCCAGACTGTTTATAAATAAATTAAACCCGTGCCCCAATATCAATACTGAAAAACCCAGAATAAATCCCAGGAAAGGTACTTGAGAAAATAAACCGGCAATTATATTTACGGCTAAACCGATAACTGTGGTGGCTAACCCTAAAGCTAAAAGCCGGCTATAAGAAAGAATATCCCCCAGCATACCCACCGTGCCGTAAAGGGCGTATAAACCTTTAGCCAATCTCAATAAAAGATTTTTTGTGCCCCGTCCGGCAAAAAGTAATATCACCACGGCTCCACCCAGACTGAAGACTTTGGCTAAAGGTAAAAGAGATTTTGTCAATCCCGCCATATGTACACCCAGGAGAAGAATTAAACCCGTAATTAAAAAAATCCAGGGGAGTTCCTGAAGGAAGGCTTCAACTTTTTTCTTTCTTTTAAGTAACATAATCACCTTTAAGATAATTCCGAAATAAATCTGGATTAGCCCGAGCCCCAGGCATATACCTAAAAAAAGCATGATATCTTCTAAAGGATCAAAAAGCATGATTTTCTGCCGAAAATTTTTAAGGAAGTCAAAAGCCGGAGACAGGGTAGTAAAATCGATTGAGAAGAAACTCCCCATAAGCATTCCGAAAATTACCGTTAAAAATCCACAGAAAATTAAAACTTTAAAAATCAGTTTTTGGTTCGGAGCCAGCTTCATCTTTTTATACAGCCATAGGCCTAAAACCAATAAAATCAAACCATACCCGGCATCAGTAATACAGAGGCTGAAAAAAATAATGAAAAAAGGCGTCAAAAATGGCGTGGGGTCAAACTCAAAATAATTCGGAGCACCATAAAGCCGGGTAATAAATTCAAACGGCTTAAAAAAAGAATGGTTTATAAAAGCAATCGGTGGTTTAGCGTTAGACGGTATGGGACTAACGGCCACTTCCAGTTCAGGATAAATCCCGATTAATTTATCTTCCAGTATTTTTGTTTCGCTTTCCTTTATCCAGCCTTCAAGAATAAAAGTAGACCGGGTTTTAGAAAAATTTCTGGTTATATACCTCTGTTTCAGCAAATTTGAAATAGTGTCATGCAGTAAAAGTAATTTAGGCTTCTCCAGAATGAACTTCTGTATGCTTTCCTGTAAAGCCTTTTCTTCTTCTTCGAGAATTTTTTCTTCGGCCATAACCTTTTCCAGATGCTCTTTAAATGTTCCTTTTTGTTCCTTCATAAAAACGCCGAATTCAAAATTATGATTTTTCAAAAATTTGACTACCTCTGACGCCTCTTCTTTAAAACAAACTATCACCAGAAATAAATCCCGTTTATCTTTCTTGAACTGTTTCATCCATATATTATTAAATTTTTTAATCAGCACCGGTAGAAATTTAGAGGCAATTTTCTGGTTAGTTACCCCCCAGAATATTTCTATCTTCTCCCCCGGGGTCAAATCTTCCTTTCCTAAAGGGAAACGGATATAATTAGAAATACAGAATTTTTCCTGTTTTAGCTGGTCGCGCCTTATTTCCATTGAGTCTATCGAATCTTCTATCTTCTTATATTGTTGGAAAGATTCTTCTTCGGAAAAACTGCGGATAACATGGCGGACTTCTTCCTTTGTAAAGTAAGCCTTGGGAGGGAAAAAACTATCCCAGAGGCCTTTTAAAAAACCAATTTTCTCGTATTGGTTTAAAAATTTAAGGATTATTTTAATCTGAGAAAGCCGGTCTTCAAGTTTTTTGCATTCTTCCAGGGAAACGGCTTCTTCTTTTTCTCCCCTGATATTAACAATCTGGGTTACGCCAAGGTGTTGAAGAACCTGAACCACCCGGTTTTGAATGGAGTGGTGACCGACTAAATGAATTTTTTTCATTGCCTCAATGGCCATTATGACTACTCCATAATCTTCTTAACTATAAATTCTACCGCCTCTTTCGTATTAGCTTTTGCTCTTCGGGCAAGTTTCCCGATCTCCTCCTGCCCTTTATTTTTTATTCCCTCCGCCTTACCCAAAGATTCTTCGTTAACCTTCTGGAGGAAAAGCTGCCCTTCTTTTTGCGCCTCTATTTTCTTTTTTTCAATTAATTCTTCCTTTTTTTTATTACCCTGTTTAATAATCTCTTTAGCTTCAAGTTCTGCTTTAGAGAGCATCTCTAAAGCTAAAGATTCCTCCCGGCGAATATTTTCTAATCCTTCTTTAAATCTTTTAACTTCTTCTGGAAGCACGGTTTTATTTTCACTCGTCATCGTCTATATAAACCTTTCTTCAAAATACACAAGAGTCTAATCACTCAATTATTTTCGGAACTTTAAAGAATTTCTTATTCTTATCCGTCTGTGGCGCATTCGCTAATAATTTCTCCCGGGGTAAGGACTTTTCTTTTTTGTCCTCGCGCCAGATATTTTTTAACGGCAGAATATGGGCAAGCGGTTTAACCTCCCGGGTTTCTATCTCATTTAATTTATCCATAAACTTTAATATATCGTCTAACTGGCGGCTGAATATCTCTTTCTCTTCATCCGTCAAATGAAGTCTGGCCAGTTTAGCTACATACTCCACCTCTTCTTTACTGATTTTCCCCATAATTTCCCCTCTCATTAATATAATCGGAAAGTTTGATAAACTCCTCCAGGCTTAAAGTTTCGCCCCGGCGGTTTAAATCTATGTTGATATCTTTTTTAATCTCTAAAATATCGGTCTGGCTCTTTATTAAATACGGCTTTAAGGTATTGGATAATTTTTTCCGGCGTTCCTTAAAAGAACTACGCATTAAAGCAAAGAAAATTTCTTTGTTTCGGGGTTGACCGGTATTATTCTGGCGTCTTTCCATTTTAACGAGCATAGACGCTACCCCGGGAACAGGGAAAAATGCCCGGGGATTAATTTTCCTGAGCACCTTAACATTCGTATAAAATGAAACCAGAATTGAAAAGGACCCGTAAGCTTTTTCGCCCGGTAAAGCGACTATCCGGTTAACTACGTCCTCTGGTAAAAGCAACCATATTTTTTTAAAGCCCGGCTCCTCTTCCAGTATCTTTATTACCAGAGAAGTCGTTATGGAATAAGGGATATTCCCGATAATCTTGGCCCGTTCTATTAAATCCGGGGACAGATGTTTAAATTCTTTGACGAAAAGTTCACTGAAATTAATCTTTAAAGCGTCACCATGAATAACTTCTACATTGGGAAATTCTGCCAGGTTCTCTCTTAAAACTTCTACTAACCCCCGGTCTATTTCTATAGCCCATACTTTTTTGACCCGCGGGGCGATAAACTGCGTTAAAGTTCCTACACCCGCGCCTATTTCAATCACTAAATCACAACTATTCAGCCCGGCTGCTTCCAGGATTTTATTCAGGATATTTCTATCAACTAAAAAATTCTGCCCCAGACGTTTTTTTAATCTCAGGTGCCTGGCCGTCAAAATTTCTTTGATGACATTCGGACTGGTTAAATTTCTAGTGGACAATCTCGGTTCCAATCCCCTTATCAGTAAAAATTTCCAAAAGGATGGAATGAGGCAAGCGTCCATCAACGATATGAGCTTTTTTTACTCCGCCTTTAATAGCAGACATACAGGCTTTTACTTTAGGAATCATCCCCCGGGCAATAACATTCTCTTTAATCAAATCATCCACTTCGTCTGATTTTAAAGTGGAAAGGAGAGAAGTTTCATCATCCTGATTGCGCATTATCCCTTTAACATCGGTCAGCAATACCAGTTTCTCGGCTTTAAGGGCAACGGCTAACTCCCCGGCAACCATATCGGCATTAACGTTTAAAGTCTGATTTTTAAATTTTGCCAGGGGAGAAACAACCGGAATTAAATTTTTCTTCCTCCTGATTACCCCCGGATTAATCTTCTCAATTTTTCCAACCAGACCTAATTTTTCACTGTGAATAGAAGCCTGAATAAAATCTTTACCGTTGATGCTTTCGGCCTTGCCTCCCAATTCCTCTATTAAATCTGCCAGTTCTTTATTTATCTCCTTAAAAAGGACCTTTTCTACCACTTCAAGTGATTTCTCGTCGGTAGTCCGCATACCATCAACAAACTCTACTTTCATTCCCATCTGTTTAATCCTCTCGGTAATAAAAGGTCCCCCGCCATGAACCAGAACGGGTAAAATCCCTACTGTATGCATAAAACAAAGGTCCTGCATAATGCTTTTCTTTATTCCTTCCAGTGAGAGGGTACTCCCTCCATATTTAACCACCACCCTTTTACCCCGGAATTGCCGTATATAAGGCAAGGCTTCAATCAATATTTCGACTTTTTCAATATATTTTTGCATTTTCTTTCCTTAATTATGACCGCAGGTAAAAATAACCGGCATTAATCTTTATATACTCCGGAGAAAGGTCGGCGGTTAAAATCCTCTTTTCACCTTTACCTATTCCCAGATTAACCAATATTTTTACTTTTTTCTCTTTTAACTTCTGGTGAAGAGCGCTGACCGAAAAATTAAGGGCCTGACCGTTCTTGACCACCGGATAATCTCCATAGGCAATATCAATTTTTTCTTCTTTCAATTTTATCCCGGCCGAACCTAATGAAGCCATAATTCTTCCCCAGTTCGGGTCGGCGCCGTATAATGAAGTTTTAACCAGTAAAGAATTGGCAATAGACTGGGCTGCTTTTTCCGCTTCCTGTGTATTACAGGCACCTTTGACTACAATTTCAATAAACTTGGTCGCCCCTTCGGCATCCTCTATTATCTTTTGTGCTAAAAGCTGCGTTACCTTTCCTAATCCTTCTTTAAATTTTAAAAAATCTTTATCCTCTCTGGTAATTTTATTATTACCGGCTAACCCGTTTGCCAGAACAATAACCATATCATTGGTGCTCTGGTCACCATCAACACTGATAGAGTTAAAAGATTGTTCTACCGACTCTAATAACGCTTTTCTGAGCAACGTTTTACCTATATTCACATCAGTGGTAACAAAACAGAGCATCGTGGCCATATTAGGGAAAATCATTCCTGCCCCTTTGGCCACCGCTCCGATTTTGACGGTACGACCGTTAATAGAAAATTGCCAGGCAATTTCTTTCGGGGATTTATCCGTGGTCATAATTGCCTCAGCCACTGTCAGGCTATCTGCATCGGATAATCTGGGGACTAAATTTTTAATTCCTGTTTTAATGTGTTCCATGGGAAGCTTTTCCCCGATTAAACCCGTGGAAGCAACCAGAACTTCTTTCTCCTTAATACCTAAACCGGCAGCGGTAAATCTGGCCATATCTCTGGCATCTTCCAATCCTTTCTGCCCCGTGCAGGCATTGGCGTTACCGGAATTTATGATGATGGCCCTGAATGCTTTTTCGTTTATTTTTTCACGATTATATCTAACCGGAGCAGCCGGAACTCTATTAGTAGTGAAAACCCCGGCCGCTACCGCCGGAACCTCAGAGTAAATAAGGGCTAAATCCTTTTTCCTTTTTTTGATGCCGCAATGAATTCCCGCTCCTTTAAAACCCAGCGGAGCAGTAATCCCGCCATTTACAAATGACATTTATCCTCCTAAATTAACCCCATGTTTTCAGGAAAACCAAAACGAATGTTCATATTCTGAACTGCCTGTCCGGCGGCTCCTTTCTGTAAATTATCAATGGCCGAAATAACTATCGCTATTTTTTCTTTAGCCCGCACGCCGATATGACAGTAGTTTCCCATCCGGACAAATTTTGTTTCCGGGAAATGGTTTAACTCTAAAACCTGAACAAAAGGTTCATCTTTATAAAACTTATTAAAGAGCTGCCAGAGGTCATTTTCCTCTTTCTTTTCTTTAAGTTTTAAATATATAGTGGATAGAATCCCTCTCTGGATAGGAATTAAATGGGGAACAAAGGTAAGGTCCAGTTTACTTCCGGCCGCCTCTTCTAATATCTGCTCCATTTCTATCTGATGCTGATGACAGGCCACTTTATAAGCCTTGACGTTTTCACTTACTTCAGGAAACAGAAAATTCAATACCGCCTTTCGTCCGCCTCCGGTAACCCCGGTTTTGGCGTCAATAAATATTGACGCTGATTCATCAAGCCAGTGACTGCGAGCCAACGGAAGAATCCCCAGGATAACTGAAGTCGGGAAACAACCCGGATTGGCAATTAGATTGGTCTTTTTTATTTCAGCCCGGTAAAATTCCGGAAGCCCGTAAACCGCTTCCGCCAAGAGCTCCGGTTCCCGATGGGTAAAATTATAATGTTCGGGATATAAAGACGGTTCTTTTAGACGGAAATCGGCGCTTAAATCTATAATTACTTTTCCTTTTTTCAAAAGCGCCGGGGTCAATTCCATCGCCACGCCGTGAGGAACAGCCAGAAATATCAATTCGGCGTTTTTTACCACCTTATCAAAATCGTATTCTTCACAAATCAAATCTGACTTACCTTTAAGTGAAGGAAAAAGTTCAGCAATCGCGACCGGCTTATCAATTTTAGCCGAAAGAGAAGTTAGTTTAACTTCCGGATGAGCGATTAAAAGTTTAACCAGCTCTTCACCCGTATATCCCGTGGCTCCCACCACCGCTACCTTTAACATTTTTTTCTCCTTAATATACATTATATAATGAGAGTCATTATAACTCCTAAAATATTAAATGTCAATTAAAGTTAAAAAGAGCTCCGGCTAAGAGCTCTCTTATAAAACAGATTTTAAAAATTCTACCTATTTGTCCCTACAATATAGCTTAAATAAAACTAAAAATCAACTAAATTTTTAAAGCCCTTTTTTAGAAACTTCCCCGTATAAGACCCGGGGCATCTGGCTATTTCTTCCGGGGTACCGGAGGCCACTACTTCCCCTCCTAAATCGCCGCCTTCCGGACCTAAATCAATTATGTAATCGGCCGATTTTAAAACTTCCAGATTATGCTCAATGACTAAAACCGTATTCCCCACTTCTACCAGACGATTTAAGACCCCAAGTAATTTCTCTACATCGGCAAAATGCAGGCCGGTAGTCGGTTCATCCAGAAGATAAAGGGTCTTCCCGCTTTTCCGGCTGATACCGGTAAAAACATACCCGCCGTATTTACTTAATTCGGTGGCCAGTTTTATCCGCTGGGCTTCGCCTCCGGAAAGAGTGGTCGCCGGCTGTCCCAGTTTGATATAACCTAACCCCACATCATGAAGAGTCTGGAGTTTCACTTTAAGCCGGGGGATGGCTTCAAAGAATCCCAGAGATTCTTTAACCGTCATCTCCAGCACCTCGGCGATATTTTTACCTTTATATCTGACTTCAAGAGTCTCCCGGTTAAAACGTAATCCCTTACAAACGTCACAGGGAACATAAATGTCCGGGAGAAAATGCATTTCAATTTTAATGATTCCGTCCCCCTGACAGGCCTCGCACCGTCCGCCCTTAACGTTAAAACTAAACCGGCCCGGTTTATATCCCCGCACGCGCGCCTCCGGTACCCTGGCAAATATCTCTCTAACAGGACTAAAAGCGCCGGTGTAGGTAGCCGGGTTAGACCGGGGGGTACGCCCGATGGGAGACTGGTCAATAACCACGACCCCTTCAATGTTTTCACTGCCTAAAATATCCCGGTGTTTACCGGCTTTAACCTTGGAATGATAAAATTTCTGCGCCAGACCTTTATAAAGGATGTCATCAACCAGGGTGCTTTTCCCCGAACCGGAAACACCGGTAATACAGAGAAAAACCCCTAAAGGAATTTGAACGTCAATGTTTTTAAGATTGTTTTCCTCTGCTCCCCGGATTTTAATTTTTTTCCCCTGTCCTTTTCTTCGTTTTTCCGGTACCGGGATGCCTAACTCCCTGTTTAGATATTTACCGGTAAGAGAAGCCGGTGTTTTTAGAACATCCTGGAGCGTTCCCTGAACAACTACTTTACCTCCTAACTCTCCGGCACCCGGACCTAAATCAATTATGTAATCGGCCGCTCTGATAGTGGCTTCATCATGCTCAACGACTATCAGGGTATTACCTAAATCGCGCAGTTGTTTTAAAGTGTTAAGCAAACGAAAATTATCCCGCTGGTGAAGACCGATGCTCGGCTCATCAAGGATATAAACAACCCCGACTAAACGCGAACCAATCTGGGTCGCCAGACGGATCCGCTGCGACTCTCCGCCGGAAAGAGTGCCGGATTGCCGGTCTAAAGTTAAATAGTCCAGACCCACATTAACCATAAAGGTTAATCTTTCCTTTATTTCCTTGATAACTTCCTGCCCGATTTGAAAATCACGCTGGTTAAGTTTTAATTCAGAAAAAAATTTATAAGCTTCCTTCACCGACATCTGGACCAGCTCATGGATGTTTTTCCCGGTAATGGTCACGGCTAAACTTTCTTTACGGAGCCTCGCCCCTTTACATAGCGGACAGGGAAGCTCACTCATAAATTTCAAAATTTCAGTCTTTATGTATTCGCTTTCCGTTTCGTGAAACCTTCTTTCTAAATTAGGGACCACCCCTTCAAAATCACTTTCGTAATAATAAGAACGGCCGCCTTTCCAGTGACGGAAAGCCATCTCTTCCCCGCCTGACCCGTAGAGAATTATTTTTTGAATGTCTTTGGGCAGTTTTTCAAAAGGGGTATCCATACTGAAATCATAGTGGCTGGCCAGGGCCTTTAAAATCCGGCGGTAATAAATAATCAGGTTTCTCCCTCCCCGCCTCCAGCCTTCAACCGCTCCTTCGGCTAAACTTTTTTTCTTATCAGGGATAACTAAATCCGGGTCTACCTCCAAACGCGTCCCTAACCCGCCGCAGCGAGAACAGGCTCCATAAGGGCTGTTAAAAGAAAACATCCGGGGACTTAATTCTTCAAAACTGATGCCGCATTTAGCGCAGGCAAATTTTTCGCTAAAAAGATGCTCTTCGCCTTTTCCTTTGATTTTTTCCACACCGACAATAACTATACCCGAACCTAACCTCAGAGCCATCTCTATTGATTCAGCCAGCCGCCCTTTTATTTTGGGACTGATAACGAGACGGTCCACGACTATTTCTATGGTGTGTTTTCTTTTTTTATCTAATTGAGGAAGAGCTGATTCTATTTCCACGATTTTCCCGTCAACGCGCAGGCGGAGAAACCCTTCCCGGCGAGCCGTTCCAAAGATTTCCCGGTATTCTCCTTTTCTCCCGCGGATGAGCGGGGCTAAAATCATAATCTTAGAATTTTCCGGAAAGCCGAGTAACCGGTCAACTATCTGCTGGACCGTCTGGGGAGTAACCGGACGACCGCAGCGGTAGCAATGAGGTTTGCCGATACGGGCAAAAAGAAGGCGGAGGTAATCGTAGATTTCAGTCACTGTTCCGACGGTAGAACGCGGATTGGCTCCGGCTTTACGCTGCTCAATGGAAATGGCCGGCGAAAGCCCCTCGATGGAATCCACCTCCGGCTTTTTCATCTGCTCCAAAAACTGGCGGGCGTAGGCCGAGAGACTCTCCACATACCGCCTCTGCCCTTCGGCGTAAATGGTGTCAAAAGCCAGAGACGACTTCCCCGAACCGCTTAAACCGGTCACTACGGTTAGTTTATTGCGCGGAATCGCAACGTCAATATTTTTAAGATTATGCTCTTTGGCACCTTTGATGATTATTTTGTCTGTCTGCATAATAAATTTTTAAGTTTAAGAATTCAGGATTAAGTAGTAAGGATTAAGAAATAAGTAAAAAAATTACTTAATTCTTAGAGTGAGCGAAATGAACGTCTTAATTCTTAATCCTTAGAGCTCACGTAGTGAGCGTCTTAATCCTTAATTCTTTGTTTTCTGTTATCTGTACTCTGTTCTCTGTAATCTTTAATTTACCACTCACTAATTAATCAATCTCAAAACTCATCCCATCATACGCCGCGATGACTTTAATCCCCGTTTTGCGGGAAAGGTCGTCGGCGACTTCCCGGGGCTTGGCTTTAAGCATGGTCATCCCGAAGTGGGTGAGGATGGCCGCCTTAGGTTTTATTTCCTTTAACATTTTCTCCACATCAGCGATATTTAAATGCTTTAAACCTTCTTTGGGAATAAACCTGACCGTATTAATGATTAAATATTTACCTTTATAGACCTTGGAAAGCTCGGGAGTAAACTGGCTATCAGCGATTAAAGAAAGTAAAATTTCTTTTTTATCGTAAAAATTCAGGCCATAGGTTTCACTATCATGCGTATGCTTTAGCGGCGTTTCAAATTTTAAACCGTTAAGCTCATACTTCCCGCCTTCTTTTAAAGGAATAATTTCTTCAACAAAATCACGCAGGTATTTAAGAATGACCGGGTCCCCCTCTAAAGCATCCCGCGGGGCAAAAACTATTCCTTTTTTCTTATATCCGCCTTCAGTCATCGCTTCAATCATAACGTTTATATCCGAAGAATGGTCCAGATGGCGGTGGGTAAGGATAATCCCGGAAAGATTTTCCGGATTTAATTTGGGCCGTGAATTTAGCGCCTTCACCAGGGTGCCGGGACCGGGGTCAATTAAAACCTCGGTCCCCTCCCAGTTTAACCATAAGCCGCCGGAAGAGCGAAGCTGCTTCATCACCACAAACCGCGCCCCGGCCGTACCTAAGAATTTGATTGTTTTCATCTTTTAGTGAGCGGTATCTCGTCTTTCGTATCTCGTTGTTCGTATCTCGTATCTAGTATAAATCCTAACGGCTATATAGTTTCTAACTATTTAACTACTTTAACGGTTTGCCGGTTGGCCGGTTAGCGGGTTGACCAGTTTTTCCGGTTATTGGATGATAATCTATTAGGGATTATATAGCGATTATTTTTATAAATATTTATTTGAATCTATTTTATCAACAGAAGAGAAGCCTTTTGATTTATTGAAATTTCCATTATGAACAAAATTTTTCATAGAATCGGAAGGGTCTATATTTTCAAAATTTATAGTAGTAAGAGTTTTTCGCGGGATAAGAACAGATATGATCACCATATCCTCTTTATGTCCTGTTTTAGTATTTAACATATTGCTTATAGCATTAATCAATACCTTCTCGATCGGCAGCAAAGCAAATATTTCTCTTGATATTCTCAGAACCGCGCTACAAACATAATCTTGATAAATTTCATTAAATTTACCAACAGGCATTTGTTTTACTGTTAATTTACCAGATTTCAATAAACCTTTTATTTCTTTCGGAATTACCTTGTCTTCTAATACATTGAAATCAATTTCCATAAAATCATTTTTTATAACATTAAAATTTATTTTTGAGCCGATGTTTTCAATTTCTTCAAACGGAGACATTTCTTTAACAACTTCCATGTATATTTCCGAATTACCCTTTAAAACATTTGTAGCAATATTAACTGATTTCTCCCATTCATTCAGTTTATTATTATACTCGTCAATATTCCTCTCATTTATTTCTTTATCTTTCTGCTTCGCCTTTTCTATATTTTTCAATAATTTTTGTTTCTTTTTCTCAAGCAATTTGAAAATATTATCTATAAACGACGGTCTATAATTATTATAAGCATCGGTTGACTTCTTTTCGTTTTCATTAAAAACTGTTAGTTGTGTAGGTTTTGTTGTTTTTGTTATCTCTTCCCATTCTATACACTCGTTACAATCTTTATGTAATGACTGGATTAATTCTAAATAATTTTCATATTCTTCAACCTCTAATTTTGCCTGTTCAACTTCTTTTAGCTTAGAATACTCTTTTCTCCTTCTTTCATATTCCTTTTGTCTTCTAATACTATCTCTTTCTATTTGACGCATAGCAGAACCGGCACTTCTCAAAAAACTTTTATATCCCATTTTAATCCTCCATGAATTTAATACAATGACATTTAACCAAAAGAACTAAACTAATCTGTTTATATTCTTCCGCCATAAATCGTGGTGGGCAAATTATCATGTTTTGTGAAGTGCTTTATGTCTACTCGCTTATTTTCTTGTTCTCTGTCTTCTGTTCTCTGTACTCCCTGCCCGCCGCGCTTTTTGGCGGGCCTGCCTCGCCGACAGGCGGGTGTAATCTGTTCTCTTAAGTTTTACTTCTGACACTTCGGGCAGTAGTTCGTTCCCCGGCCGCCTAATTTAATGGTCTTTATTTCTCCATTACAAACCGGGCATTTCTTTTTATCCCGGCCGTAGATTAATAGTTTTTTCTCGTAACCGCCTTCAGTGCCGTCGGTGGTGACGTAATCATCCACCGAGCTGCCTTTATATTTTATGGCTTCTTTTAGAACTTCCTGTATCTCCCGATGTAATTTTTTAACTTCCGAATCGTTCAGAGTCCCGGCCGGTCTTAAAGGATTGATTTTTGCCCGGAAGAGCGCTTCGGCGGCATAGATGTTACCGATACCGGCGATACGGGTCTGGTCCATTAAAAGTTGTTTAATTTTAGTCAGCCGTTTATCCAGAATCTCTTTAAGTCTTTCCGGCGTAAAACTTGAGGCCAGAGGTTCATCCCCCAGCTCGCTATAAGCTTTTATTTTTTCTAATTTATCCACCAGGTTCATCGTCCCGAAACGGCGCAGGTCTATAAAACGCAAATCCTTACCCGAGGCAAACTTAAAGATAACGTGGGCGTGCTTTTCTATCGGTGATTCACTTTTTTCGACAATAAGCTGGCCGGTAAGTTTAAGATGAATAACTAAATAAAGGCCGCCTTCTATTTCTAAAATAACAAATTTTGCCCGGCGGCTTACGCCTTTAATTTTTTTCCCGGTCAATTCTTTTTTAAATACAGGCGGGGCAGGTGTTTTTATAATCTTGGGAAGGTTAATAACGACCTCTTTTATTTTTTCACCGGTTACCTTTTTATCTAATTCACGGCTGATAGTTTCTACCTCTGGTAATTCGGGCATATGGAGACTCCTTTAAATAAAATTATAATTAGAATTAAGGACTAAGACGTTCACCGCGTTCACTCTAAGAATTAAGTATTTATCTGGCTTATTTCTTAATTCTTACTACTTAATCCTTAGTTCTTAATCCTGATTTTTGATAATTTTCTTCAATTTACTCAAACAGTCCGGCACGTCTTTAGCTTTAATTATCCCCCTGATATCCCAGGTATCCAGGCCGATAACCGGGACTTTATAATTTAAGGCGTAACTTATTTCCGAAAGAGTCCCGTATTCACCGTCAATAGCGATGATGACATTGGAATTAATGACCACTAAAACATTGCGGACGTATCCGAGTCCGGTTACTACCGGGATATCCACGCATTTATTCGCTTCGGTCCTATCCCGGCCCGGGAGAATTCCTAAAGTCAGCCCTCCGGCTTTTTTCGCTCCCCGGCAGGCCGCTTCCATCACCCCGCTAAGACCCCCGGAAACCAAAACAAACCCCAGTTTAGCAATTTCTTCACCGATTGCCTCAGCCATTTTTAAATGCTTCTCCGAAGCCCGGTGGCCTCCGATGACACCGACGGTTTTCATTTTATCCTCATTAATATTATTATTATCTATTGTCCATAAGCCATCGGCTATCAGCCGATTCACGTTCCTATCTTTATATTCTCAACGATATTTTTTAAAGCGGCGATGGCTGAAAGGGAAGCGAGAAAACTCGTTTTAGGATTATCCGGGGAAGGGAAATTATCCGTGCGGCTAACCATCTTTCCGAATGCACCTTCGATAATAATCTCGTGGCTGTTAACTTTAAACTCCGGGCTGGTAATAATCCGTACCCGGGTTTTCTCCGGTCCAATCCCGCTAAAACTTAGCGTGGCCGCCACGTTGATATTCTGGGGAAACGCCCTGACCGCTTCCTTAGCCGTTCCTTCAAAGATAACGGTTTCTTTATTTATTTTATCCACATCAATGTTTTTTTCTACAAGATAGTCAGCCCCGCGTAAAGATGCCGGCGGCTTTCTGGTCGTTAAAGTTACCGAATCTATCCCGGCGACAGAAGCCGCTTTTACGCCGTCAAGACCGGCAATTGCCCCGGAAGGAAGATAAAGTTTTGACTTACTTTTCCGGGCTAAATCAACCACTTCCGGATATATTAATAATCCTCCCGTACTCATCAGAAAAAGGTCTTTATTTTTCCGAAAAACAGAATCGGCTATTTCTTTAACCGCTTTTACCGAAGCCGCTTCAATCACTAAATCCGCCCGGTCAATCAATTCTTCCAGAGAAACCGCCGCCGGTTTATTTTTTAAGGAGGCGATTAATTTCCGGCTTTTATTTTTATCTAAATCGTAAACAGCAGTCAATTCTAATTCAATTTCCCTTTTATCAATTGCCCCGGCAATTACCGTTCCGATAGTACCGCAGCCGACCAGACCCGCCTTAATCATTTTAAGTTACCTCCAGCATCCGTTGAATGGCTCTATAGGCCGGTTTACGAACCGATTCTTTAACCTTTATCCGGTGTTTATTTTTCTGCATTGATTCTATAATTTTATCCAGGGTAATCAGTTTCATGTTAGGGCAGACCAGGGTCGGGGAAGCCAGATAAAATTTCTTCCCCGGATTTTCTTTCCGCAGGCGGTAAAGCATTCCTTCTTCAGTTCCGATTATTAACTCTTTGACTTTTGTCTCGCGCGCATATTTAAACATTCCCGCGGTACTACAAACATAATCGGCCAAAGCCAGAACTTCGGGCACACATTCAGGATGAGCGATAAACTCTGCCTGAGGATGTTCTTTTTTCACTTTTAAAATTTCTTCGGCTTTTACCAATGCATGCGTGGGGCAAAATCCTTTCCAGAGGATAACCTTTTTAGGTGTATAAGCCGAAACATACCGCCCTAAATTTTTATCAGGAACAAAAATTATTTCTTTTTGCGGAAGAGCATTGACCACCTTGACCGCATTTGAGGAGGTGCAGCAGATATCACTCTCGGCTTTTATCTCAGCCGCCGAATTTACGTAAGCGACCACCCCGGCCTGAGGGTGTTCTCTCTTTAAATCCTTTAATTTATCAACTGTAATCATCTGGGCCAGAGGACAATCTGCCTCTAATACGGGGAGCAGAACCATTTTATCCGGGGAAAGAATAGCGGCTGTCTCAGCCATAAATCTTACCCCGCAAAAAACAATCGTTTCGGCTTTAGTGGCCGAAGCTTTACGGCTCAATTCCAGAGAATCCCCGGTAATATCGGCAATCTCCTGAATTATATCCGGCTGGTAATTGTGCGCAATAATTACCGCTTTTTTTTGTTTCTTTAACTCTTCAATAAGCTTAATTTTTTTATTTTCTTTCTGAGTGATCATTTCTTGCCCTTCATTTTATTGTTTTTATCCACAAAGATTAACCTGGGAGAAAAACCCGGTATATCCTTTTCTTCAAGGATACAATAGGAAATAATTATCAATTGGTCTCCCACTATACCCCAACGGGCGGCACCGCCGTTTAAACAAACGGCGCCCGAATCTTCCTCTCCCGGGATAACATAGGTTTCAAAACGAAACCCATTATTTACATTAACCACCTGAACTTTTTCGTAAGGCAGGATGTTAGCAGCAGCCATCAGGGTCCTGTCAATAGTGATGCTCCCGGTATAATTTAAATTAGATTCGGTAACCGTAACCCGGTGAATTTTAGACTTACACATTATTCTTTGCATGAATTATCTCCTCTAAGATAAACCGTTTAATTTAACGAATTAAGAACTAAGTAGTAAGAATTCAGGATTAAGAAGTAAGTAAAAGAATTACTTAATTATTAGAGTGAGCGGAGCGAAACGTCTTAATTCTTAATCCTGTAAGAAACTTAATTCTTAGAACGAACGCAGTGAGCGTCTTAATCCTTAATTCTATTATATTCTTATATTATCTATCAACCTGGTTTTACCAATCCACACCGCTAAAGCAATTAAAGCTTCTTTTTGAATTGTTTTAACCGGCCTTAAATTTTCCGGCTCTACTATTTGAATGTAATCAATTTTAGCTAAAGGTTCTTGGTTAATTACGCCCCGCATTTTTTGAATGATTTTACCGGACTTTTTCTCTCCGTCTTCAACTAAACCCACAGCCATTTTTAATGATTTATGAAGAACGGCGGCCGCTTCTCTTTCTTTGGGATTTAGATAATTATTTCTTGAACTCATCGCCAGCCCATCTTTTTCCCGGATGGTCGGAAGAGCTTCTATTTTTATATTCATATTTAAATCTTTGACCATCCTTTTGATAATCTGTGCCTGTTGAAAATCCTTTTCTCCCAAAAAAGCCGTATCCGGCTGGACTATATTAAAGAGCTTTGCCACCACCGTAGCTACACCCTGAAAATGACCCGGTCGAGAACGACCGCAAAGACCGTCCTGCATTTTTTTTACTTCCACCCAGGTAAGCTGTTCGTCCGGATACATCTCTGAAACTGCCGGGGTAAAAACCAAATCAACCTGCGCCTCCCGGATTAACTTTAAATCACGCGCTAAATTACGGGGATAACGGCGGTAATCTTCCCGGGGACCGAATTGAGTAGGGTTAACAAAAATACTGATTACTACATAACCACATTTTTTTCTGGCCGCCCGCATCAAGGAAAGATGCCCCTGGTGCAGTGCCCCCATAGTAGGAACGAAACCGATTATTTTACCCTTTTTTTTTACCGAGGTAATTATTTCCCTTACCTCTTTTATTTTTTTTACAATTTTCATATATCTATCAGTCTATCTCTTTTTAGACCGGATTTTTTCGGCCTGTTTTATCAGCACTTCTGCCTTTTTGGATTCTCCAATTTCATTATAAAAACTGGCCGTATTTTCTAAAAGAGTCGCTACATAAGAATTGTCTTTGCCCAGGGTTTTCTTAACAATGGCCAGCGCCTTTTCGTAAAGCGGGCCAACTTCAGCGTATCGCCCCTGAGAGCGGTATATCTCTGCCAGACTATTAAGAGAACTCGCTACTTCCGGATGAGCCGCCCCTAAATTTTTCTCCTGTATCAATAAAACCCGATTAACAAGCTTTTCTGCTTCCTCATATTCACCCTGCAGTTTGTAAGCCATGGCCAGGTTAGTAAGCGGTGAAATAACTTTCAGATCCTCCGGGCCAAACGTTTCTTCGGTTAATTCCAGAATAATATTTCCTACCTTGACCGCCGCAGAGTATTTGCCTTGCTCGTAAAGTTTGGTAAAAGCGGCATTTAAATCTTCTAAAACTCCTTCTTCAGCAAAAACCGGAAAAACGAATAATAGAAATATAGTTATCATTAAAACGCAATTTTTCATTGTTTTCATCTTTGTTTCTCCTGATAAATATGCCCTTGGGATTTATTTATCAATTTTATCGGGGAACGTCTTTATGGATAAATTCTCGTTTAACGTCTGCTGAAACTAATTTTTTAATTATCCACCCATAAAGGATAACTAAAAAAATCACCAGGAGAGCGGAAACAATTCGAAGAAACACGAATATTAAAGAAAAGCTGGATAATTCCACCAGCTCTGTATATCCGAGCGGGAATATCGGTACCAAAGTATTCATTATCGCTCCCTGGAAAAATACGCAAAATATACTGGAGAAAATTGATATAAATAATCCGCAGATAAAAAGTATCCGGGCCCAGTTTTTACGCTTCAATAAGCCGATGGAAAAAATAAACATCAGCGTGGAAAAAACCAGATAGCCAAAGAATATAAGTCTTATGTTGATAAAGATGAACCTGACCAGTGACGGCATAAATTTTTGCATCTCCGGAGCGATGATGAAAACTCTCTGCATTTCAATTACCGGAGATAAAAAAGAAACGATAACATTCTGCACCAAAGATAGAAAAGTAGTGAAACCGGTTATAAATATAGCTGCCCAGGCAAGAGTATGAACAAAAGGAGATTTTGCTGCCGAACATAATACGGCGTTATTCTTATTTTCCATTTTTCCTCCTTTTATGGTTACTGCCCATATTTATTTTATTGTTTATGGTTCCACAAACAATTAGAATACCCACCCGTAAAATTTAAAAACTTTCTCCTTCTTTAGGAAAATTCTTTTCTTTAACGTCCTGGCAAAATCCCTTAAAAGCCTGAAACATAGTTTCGCTTAAATTGGCGTATTGCCTGACAAATCTCGGCTTAAATTCGCCAAATAAGCCCAATAAATCGTGGGAAACTAAAATTTGTCCGTCGCAAAAAGGACCGGCACCAATACCTATAGTGGGGATAGAAAGTTTTTCCGTAATCTTTTTGGCCAGTTCTTTAGGCACACATTCAAGGACAACCGCAAAAGCACCGGCCTCCTGGATAATTTTTGCATCCTCCAATATTTTTTTAGCCTGGCCGGTTTCTTTCCCCTGAACTTTATACCCGCCCATTTTATAAACAGACTGTGGAGTTAATCCGATATGTCCCAGAACCGGAATCCCTATATCAACCAGGGCTTTAACTTTATCGGCAACTTCTTTTCCCCCTTCTAATTTTACCGCTTCGGCACCACCCTCCTTGATGAACCGGCCCGCATTTCGTATCGCCACCGGGATACTCTCCTGATAGCTCATAAAAGGCATATCGCCAACAAGCAGGGCAAACTTATTTCCTCTTTTAACCGCTTTGGTATGATGTATCATTTCTTCCATAGATACGGGGATAGTATTCTCATAACCTAAAACAACCATTCCTAAAGTATCACCGACTAAAATCAAATCCACTCCGACGGTATTCAGAATTTTAGCCGTCACATAGTCATAAGCAGTGAGGGCGACAATTTTTTCTCCCTTTTCTTTTTTATCTCGGAGACTGACCGTGGTTATTTTTTTCTGCTCCATCCCATACCTCATAATAAACTTTAGAATTAAGGATTAAGACGCTCACTGCGTTCGCTCTAAGGATTAAGTTTCTTACAGGATTAAGAGTTAAGACGTTTCGTTTCGCTCCGCTCACTCTAAGAATTAAGTAATTCTTTTACTTACTTCTTAATCCTTAATTCTTACTCCTTAATTCTTACTTCGTCCGGCTGTAAAATCTCACTCCGGATTTCATTTTGCTAATCTGGGTGATTAAATCATCCAGGTCCTTCTTATTATGAATAAAATCAATTTCATTGGTGTTAATAATAAGAAGCGGAGAATCCTGGTAATTAAAGAAAAACCGGCTATAGGCCCGGCTGACCTCGTCAACGTAAGAACGTTCAATTCCTTTTTCACAATCCAGCTTCCGCTCTCTAATTCTCTCCATTAAAACGCCTGTGTCTGCCTGTAAATAAATAACCAGATCCGGCTGAGCCAGCCGGGTAGCCAGCATCGGCTGCAATCGTTCATAAAGTTTTAATTCGTCTTCATCCAGGGTCAAATAAGCAAAAATACGGTCCTTCTGAAAAAAATAGTCAGCCACTACCCCCTGGTTAAAAAGTTCCCCCTGGGAAAGCTCCAGTTGCTGCCGGAAACGGGAAAGAAGAAAAAATATCTGATTTTCAAATGCATACCTTCTTGGCTCGGCATAAAATTTCTTAAGGAAAGGGTTGTCTTCCACTTCCTCCAGTACCAGTTTCAAATCAAGTTCTTCACTTAAAATTTTGGCTAAACTGGTTTTACCGATGCCAATCGGCCCTTCAACCACGATATAACGATTTTCTTTATCCATCCCATTAATTTTCTCTGTGAACATACAGAGTAACCGTCTGGTTATCTTTCCTCTCTTCTAATATTTTTTTTATTTTCTTTCCTGACCCCGGATAACAAAGTTCCGGGCTAATTTCAGCCAACGGTACTAAAACAAATTTTCTCTCGGTAAGCCGCGGATGCGGAATCTCTAAGTCAACATCCTTTAAAATCAAATCGTTAAAAAACAAAATATCCAGGTCAATAAAACGAGGACCCCACTTTTCCCGCTTTTCCCTCCCTAATTTTTTTTCGGTTTCTTTTAAAAAATTAATTAAATGAAGGGGGGTGAAACTTGTTTCTATTTCAATCACCTTATTCAGAAAAAAACCCTGTAAAGGGCCTCCGATTGGTTCTGTCTCATAAATTGAAGATTCTTTTTTAACTTTAATCTTTTCTTCGGCTTTAAGGATTTCAATCGCTTTCTTTATGTTTTCAGCCCTATCCCCGAGATTTGAACCCAGGGAGATGTAAGCAGTATTCATTATTATCTACTCTTTTAATCTTTCCACCGCTTCTTTCAATCTTTCCTTCCTGACCGTCAGGGCAAAACGTAAATAACCCTCGCCGAATCGGCCGAAGCCGACTCCGGGAGTAACGACAATTCCTTTTTCCTGAAGAAGCTTTTTAGCTACTTCAATTGAACTTTTTTCACCTTCCGGTATTCCGGCCCAGACATAAAAAGTAGCCTGCGGCTTTTGAACTTTCCACCCTATTGAAGCTAATCCCTCAAGAAGAATATCTCTTCTTTCATGGTATATCTTCATCGTTTTATTTAAAACATCGGAAGAATCGTTTAAGGCTTCGATAGCGGAAAGTTGTATGGCCTGAAAAATACCTGAGTCAATGTTAGTCTTTAAAGCCGCCAGACCTTTAATAATTTCTCTGTTCCCGACGGCAAAACCTATTCTCCAGCCGGTCATGTTAAAAGTTTTAGATAAAGAGTGGAATTCAACGCCGACATCCTTGGCACCTTCAATTTCTAAAAAACTG
Source organism: uncultured bacterium (assembly GCA_964506075.1). Classification (GTDB taxonomy): domain Bacteria; phylum CAZDME01; class JAYEMH01; order JAYEMH01; family JAYEMH01; genus CAZDKO01. Next base: position 94,342 of record CAZDKO010000001.1, on the reverse strand, counting down.
GGAGCTACATAGCCATCATAAGTAATTTCACTATAAGCCGCATCGTGGCAGACAATAATATTATTAATCCTGGCAAATTCAACCACTTCTTTAAAAAAATCCTTACCGGCTACCGCAGCGGTAGGATTATTGGGATAATTTATAAACATAAGTTTGAGTCCGGGAAGTTTATTTTTATCTATAGATTTCAAATCCGGCAAGAAATTATTTTCCTCCATCAAAGGCATTTCTATCGGCTCTCCACCGGCAAAGATGGTTGAAGCCTGATAGACGGGATACCCCGGACTGGGGACTAAAACCCCTTCGCCGTTATTTACAAACGCTAACGGAATGTGAGCGATTCCTTCTTTGGAACCAATTAAAGAGATTACCTCTTCTTCCGGGTCTAAATCCACGTTAAATCTCTTTTTATACCATCTGGCTACCGACTCCCTGAATTGGAGTAAACCGGCATAACTGGGATAACGATGGTTAGCCGGATCAGCTGCCGTTTCCTGGAGTTTCTTAATGATAAAATCCGGAGTGGGTAAATCGGGGTCTCCTATCCCTAAATCAATTATATCCATCCCCTTTTTCTTAACCTCCTGTTTCATCCGGTCAATCTCGGCAAAAAGATAAGGAGGTAGTTTTCTTAATCGTTCCGCAAATTGAAAAT
>CAZDKO010000001.1:0-93587 GCA_964506075.1 uncultured bacterium | reverse complement strand
ATCTCGGCAAAAAGATAAGGAGGTAGTTTTCTTAATCGTTCCGCAAATTGAAAATCAGCCATGTTTTTTCGCCTTCCAGTAGAGAAGAAATTAAATCCCTTATGTTTACAAAATTACGGCTAAAATTTTTAGACTATTGAAGTTGTTTGCCTGCCTGTCGGTAGACAAGGCGGACAGGTCAGACAGGTAATTTGTTTATTGAAATTTGTTATTTTAAAACACTTATTTATTACTTTAAACCCAACACATCCCCCATCTCGTATAATCCAGGGGATTGTTTTTTTATAAATTTAACGGCTTTAAGCGCCCCCAAGGCAAAAGTATCCCGGCTGGAAGCCCGGTGAACAAGCTCAATTCTTTCTCCGGGTCCGGCAAAAAGCACGGTATGTTCACCGATAATGTCTCCTCCCCGCACCGCGTGAATACCGATGGTTTCTCCCGGCCTTTCTCCGGACATCCCTTTCCGGCCAAAAGTAACCACTTTCTCTAACGACCGGCCGGTTCCCTTAGCCAGTATAGCCGCTAACTTAAGTGCGGTACCGCTCGGTGCATCTTTTTTCTTCCGGTGGTGAGCTTCAATTATTTCTAAATCATAATCTTTACCGACCGCTTTAGCCAGCTCATCGGTAATTTTAAAAAGGAGATTAACCCCAACGCTCATATTGGGAGATAAAACTATCGGGATTTCCTTTGAAGCTTCCCGGATAACATCCTTTTCTTTTTCAGTAAGGCCGGTGGTACCGATAACCATGGCTTTTTTATGGGTCCTGGCAACCTTGATATGTTCAAGGGTCGCCGGAGAAGCGGAAAATTCAACTATCACCTCTCCCTGTTTAATAATTTGTTCTAAATTATCAACGATTTTTATGTTTTTTTCTCCCAGGCGTAAAAAATTTCCCAAATCTTCACCTATTGAGGGATGCCCCGGAATTTCTAACCCGGCGATTATTTCAATTTCCGGGTCGGCAAAAGCTAAATTGGTAATACAACCTCCCATTCTTCCGGCGACACCACTGATAATTAATTTAATCATTTCATCACTCCCTGCTCTTTTAGTTAACCGGTTTACCCCGTTAGAGATAAGACGTTATAAACGTCTGCCGGTTGCCTCTGGCAACCTACCTCTAACGGGGTTGACCAGTTTCTATTTTCCGTAACCTGTTCTCTGTCTTCTGGTTTCTCCAGCCGAAGGCTGATTATATAACTCGATACTCCTTTAACACCTTCTTTAACTTTTGAACGTTTTCCTCTTTCATACTGGTAAGAGGCAGACGCCATTCCAATTCAATCATTCCCATTAAAGCCAGCGAAGTCTTTACCGGCTGGGGGTTAACTTCAATAAACATTGCTTTAAAAAGAGGAAGAAGTTCGAAATGAATCTTCCTGGCCTCTTCTATCTTCCCGTCCAGATAAGCATGAACCATCTGGCTAACTTTCCCGGGCATAACGTTAGCGGCCACTGAAATTACCCCTTTAGCCCCTAACCCCATCATCGGTAAAGTTAAAGAATCGTCTCCGGAAAGAACGGTAATGTCACAGAGAGATAAAATCTGACTAACCTGGTCAAGGCTGCCGCTGGCTTCTTTAATGCCGACGATATTGTCAATTTTAGAAAGCTCGGCTACCGTTTCAGGTAAAATGCTTATACCGGTCCGCGAAGGCACATTATAAAGAATAATCGGAATATTAACTTTTCCGGCAATTAAACTATAGTGCTCGTACAGTCCCTTGGGTGTGGGTTTATTATAATAAGGCGTAATCATTAAAGCTCCGTCTACACCCGCTTCTTTCGCTCCCCGGGTCAATTTTAAAGCTTCTTCGGTGCTGTTAGACCCCGTCCCTCCGATAACTTTAACCCTCTTATTAACCATTTCTACTACCCTCTTAATCATTCCTATTTGCTCTTCATGATTAAGGGTAGCGGCTTCCCCCGTGCAGCCGCAGGGTAGAATAGCGTCAGTCCCTTCTTTAATGTGAAATTCAACTAAATCTTTTAACCTTTTCTCATCAATCTTACCGTTTTTAAATGGCGTCACTAAAGCAACAATCGAACCTTTAAACATATTACCCCCCTTTATAATTCAATGTTACCTTTATAAACTAAAGCGGCCTTCCCTTCCAGATAGGATTCAAATACCCCTTCCTTTTTACCCAGATAAACCGTTAATATCTCTCCGCTTTGCGTGAGAACCTGGATAGGCGCATTAATCTTTTTAACCACGTAAGCGATAATCGCCGAAGCTACAGCTCCGGTCCCGCAAGCGAGGGTTTCTTTTTCCACTCCACGCTCGTAAGTTCTCATATTTATTTTATTTTTACCTTTAACGGAAATAAAATCAACATTAGTCCCCCGGGGAGAAAACTGGCGGTGAAAACGTATTAATTGTCCCCATTTATCTACCGGGATTTTCTCCACAGAATCTTCTATTAAAACTGTATGAGGAACTCCCACGACAAGATAATGGACTTTTTTCTTCTCCCCGTTCAGGGTTATATTTAAGTCAAGTTCTATTTCTTTTACCGGTCCCATCTTTAATTTAATTCTATCTTCCTTCACCTCGGTAAATATTATTCCGGCTAATGTCTCAAAGTTCATCGTCGCGGGAGCAATATGATTATGGCAGGCGTAAAGAGCCGTACAACGGGCACCGTTACCACACATTTCTGCTTCACTCCCGTCAGGATTAAAGATACGCATCCGGAAATCAGCCCGGTTTGAATTTTCAATCAGTAAAAGGCCATCGGCGCCGACAGAAAATTTTCTCTGGCAGATTTTTTTAGCTGTTTCGCTTTCTTTACCGGCTACAACCTTATTGCGATTGTCAATAATGACGAAATCATTGCCACTGCCGACTGCTTTGGTAAAATTAATTTCCACGCTGATACCTCAAATTATTTTATATAACGTCGTCCGTATCTCGTATTTCGTATCTCGTGCAGTTGAATTAAGGATTATACTGAATTCTTAGAGCGAACGTAGTGAGCGTCTTAATCCTTAATTCTCAGTTCTGTACTCTATCTTTAAATCTCCCCCCTGATAAGGTCCTGATAGGTTTCTCTTTTTCTAATAAGTGTGGCTTTTTTACCTGAAACCAGAACCTCGGCTGCCCGCGGACGAGCATTATAGTTTGACGACATGCTAAACCCATAGGCACCGGCACTGCGAACAGCCAGCCTTTCACCGCTGGAAAGGTCGGGTAAAAACACTTCTTTACCCAGAAAATCACCTGACTCACAAACAGGACCGACGACATCAAACTTTTTACCCCTGGTTTTCTTTTTTCTTAAAGGGATTATCTGATGATAAGATTCGTAGAGGGCCGGACGGATTAAATCATTCATTCCGGCATCAACGATTAAAAAGTTTTTGGTCTTGGCAGTTTTAGAAAATAAGACCGTGGTCACTAAAATTCCGGCATTACCCATAATAAAACGTCCGGGTTCAATAATCAATTTAAGCCCGGCTTTTTTTACCGGCGGTATAATCGCCCGGGCAAAAGTCTCAGCATCCGAAAGTTTTTCTCCGCATCTGTAGCTGGCCGCTAACCCGCCGCCTAAGTCTAACCATTGAAGGGCTATTCCTCGATTTCTCAGCTCATTAACAAACGGAAAAATTTTATCTAAAGCTTTAACGTAAGGAGTCACCTCAGTAATCTGAGAGCCCAGATGGATGTGTATTCCTTCAATATTTAAAAATGAAAATTGACGCCTTATCTTAAATATCTCTAAAGCCTCAAAAATCTCCAGACCAAATTTGGATTCATATTTAGCGGTCTGCAGGTAGCGGTGGGTATGCGGGGCTACCCCGACTTTTATTCTTAAGGCAACCCTTGGTCTTCTTCCTTTTTTCCCGGCTAATTTATTAATCAGTTCTAATTCCCCGATTGATTCCACGTTAAAAATAAAAATTTTTTTATCCAGGGCAAGATTTATCTCTTCAATCGTTTTTCCCACGCCCGCGTAAACTATTTTTTCAGGTGGGCAACCCATCTTTATCGCTCTAAATAACTCGCCCCCCGAAACAATATCTAATCCCGCCCCCGCTTTAACCAGAATCCTTCCTATACTAAGATTCCCGTTCGCTTTAACGGAATAACAGATTAACGGGTTTATCGGCGATAGAGCTTTAGAAAGTTTGTGGAAATGTTCCAGAATAGTCCGTTTACTGTAAACATAAAGAGGCGTACCGAATTTTTTAGCCAACATCTCTATATCTACATCTTCGGCGTACAACCTGTCATTTTTGTAATTAAAGTAATCCATACTTTTATTTGGTTAAATGGTTAATTGGTTACTGGTTAATTAATAAAACCGTGATTTAAATTGCTAATCACCAATTAACCATTCCCTATTTGTTTTCTCGCTTCGGAAATCATCTTCTCTACATTATCCGGAGAGGTTCCTCCTGATGATTTTTTAGAGTTAACCGATACATCCAGGTTCATTATCTGGTAAACATCTTTTTCAAACTGATAAGAAAAAGCTTTAAATTCATCCAGGGTCAGGTTTTCTAATTTTTTCTCGTGCTCCTCCGCATATTTTACCAGTTTCCCCACCGATATGTGCGCCTCACGAAAAGGAACCCCTTTTTTAACCAGATATTCGGCTAAGTCAGTTGCCAGGAGATATCCTTGTTGGGCTTCTTTCTCCATTTTTTCTTTATTTATTTCCACTGTCTTAAGCATATCGGAAAAAACAGAAAGGATTTCTTTTATAGTGTCCACCGTATCAAAAAGAGAAATTTTATCCTCCTGCATGTCCCGGTTATAAGCCAGCGGGAGACCTTTCAAGATAGTTAGAATCTGAATTAAATTCCCGTATACCCGTCCGGTTTTGGCCCGCACCAATTCGGCCACGTCAGGATTTTTTTTCTGCGGCATAAGGCTGCTACCGGTACAGAAATCATCACCGATGGAAATAAAACCGAACTCCGTCGTGACCCATAAAATCAACTCTTCACTGAAACGGGAAAGATGCATGGCGATGATGGCGCTCGTCGCCACGAATTCAACGATAAAATCCCGGTCGCTTACCGCATCAATTGAATGAGGAGAAATTTCCGGGAAATCCAAAAGCTTGGCGACGTATTCGCGGTCAATGGGTAAAGAAGTCCCGGCTATTGCCGCCGAACCCAGAGGTAAAACGTTGACCCTTTTTAAACAATCATCCAGACGGCTTTTATCGCGGTTAAGCATATAAAAATAGGTCAAAAGGTGATGCGAAAAAAGAACGGGCTGAGCGTGCTGGAGATGGGTAAACCCGGGCATAATCACTTTGATATTTTCCGAAGCTTTATCCAGGATAACCCTTTCTAACGTCTCAATCAAATTAGAAATTGCCTTGATTTCCCGGCGTAAAAAAAGACGCATATCCAGCGCCACCTGGTCATTACGGCTGCGGGCGGTATGAAGCTTCCCGGCCGTCTCACCGATTTTTTTAGCCAGGTATTCTTCTATGGCCATATGGATATCTTCTTCTTCAAGAAAATGGATTTGTCCTTTCTCTATTTCTCCTTTTATCTCTTCTAAACCTTTGACCATTGATTCGGCTTCTTTTTCAGTAATAATACCAGAAGCACCCAGCATCTTGGCGTGGGCGATACTTCCCTCAATATCTTCACGGTAAAGCCGCTGGTCGAAGGAAATGGATGAAAGAAATTCTTCTGCCTTTGGATGGGTTTTTTTCCTGAACCGTCCTCCCCAAAGTTTCATGATGTCCTCCCGGTTGTATAAGTTGACCAGTCATTGGTGAATAGTCGTTAGTATTTAGTAAACCCTTCTAAATACTATTCACTAACGACTACATACCTTTCAACCAGTTAACTAATTAACCATTTAACTAATCACTAGTGAACGCAGTGAACGTTTTATAGTATAATTCAATCTTTCTTCTTCAATTCCGCTTGAACCTTAAGCGGCAGCCCCCAGAGTTTAATAAAACCCTCGGCTAAACTCTGGTCAAATATATCTCCCTTTTCATAAGTAGCTAAATTCTTCTGGTATAGACTATAAGGTGATTTACGACTTAGCACTTCACAGTTTCCTTTATAAAGACTCATTTGAATCTGGCCAGTAACATTTTTCTGGGAGACATCAATAAAAGCATCGAGCGCCTCCCTTAAAGGAGAAAACCAATAACCGTAATATACAAGTTCGGCATACTTTAAAGCCACGCCTTCTTTAAAATGAAATGTCTCCCGGTCCAGGGTTAATTCTTCTAAGGCGCGGTGAGCGGTATGAAGAATTTTTGCCGCCGGGGCCTCATAAATTTCACGTGATTTAATACCGACCAGCCGGTTTTCCACTAAATCGGTCCGTCCAATCCCATGCTCCCCCCCAATTTTACTCAGTTCTAAAACCAGTTCTACCGGGCTTAAACTTTTATTGTTGAGCTTAAGCGGAATTCCCTCTTTAAACTCTATTTCTACCGTTTGAGCTTTATCAGGCGCTTTTTTTAAAGACTGTGTATAATGATAAGCATCATCCGGCGGAACATTAGTCGGGTCCTCCAGCACCCCGCATTCAATGCTTACTCCCCAGAGATTTTCGTCAAGACTATAAGGTGATTTTTTAGTCTGGTCAATCGGGATGTTATTTTTTTTAGCATAAATCATCGATTCTTCCCGGGTTTTTAAAGTCCACTCCCGGATAGGAGCGATGACTTTTAACCGGGGATTTAAAGCCATGATGGACACTTCAAACCGAACCTGATCGTTGCCTTTGCCGGTGCAGCCATGGGCAACGAAATCCGCCTTTTCCCGACGGGCGACTTCAACAAGTTTTTTAGCGATTAAAGGCCGCCCCAGGGCCGTAGCCAGGAAATACTTACCTTCATAAACTGCCCCGGCCTTAAGCGCCGGATAAACATATTCCTTTAAAAATTCCTCTTTGGCGTCAATTAAATAAGCAGAACTCGCCCCAATTTTTAAAGCTTTATCTTTCACCCGGGTAAGATCCTTGGGCTGACCGAGGTCAACTAAAAGAGCAATTACTTCCAGCCCTCGTTCTTTTTTAAGCCAGGATATGGCCACCGATGTATCTAATCCGCCGGAATAGGCTAAAACAATTTTCTTTTTATTCATTTAACTTCTCCCTGCTGTGGAATTCTTCCGACCGCTAAGACTATAATGAGTATATAAAGCAAACTATAGATTAAGCCAAAAAGAGGAAACCTAAGATTAAAAAGAATCATAACAGACGCCAGAAGAGTCGGCGGAGTCAACGCGTAAACCCCGATATTTAAAAGTTCGTGATAACTCAATTTTTTGTTCTTAATCTGGTTAGCCAGAAGGGCGGCTAAACTGAATAGAAAAAGCTGTATGTTCTTTGCCACCAGATAATAAATTACCAGAATAATAAACAATATAGGAATTAATACCTTGCTTCCCTTCCTCAGCCAATTATTTAATGTTTCCGGAGTCAGATAAAGTGAATTTATTTTTGACAAATCGTAACTTTCGGTTTTCATCCTGGCTTTATCTTTATAAATAAGTTTATCCCTGGTCAGAAGCATCCCTGAATCATAATCATCCAGAGAACTAACCTGTCCGGTAGTATCGATGATAAAAGCATAGTTTTCTACCACGTAAACATACGGCTGGGCAATTGGAACTGAAACTACCCCTTCGGTAATCCTGATTTCAGGGATTTTTTCACCAACTTTACCTACGAATTCACTCGTTAAGTGAACTATAGTTGAACTTAACCTTACCGAAAGAAAAAGAGAGATGGTGATGATTAAAAGGAAGAGATACAAAAAGCTCCGGCCGAATTTTTGTCCGGTAATTTTTACGTAGCTATTCGGATTAAAACTATTAATCACGCTTTTCCAAAATCCCATACTTTCTTTTGCCATTTTATCCCCCTTCCATTCATCAGTCGTTAGTGATTAACGTCTGCTAAACACTGGATACTATTTCCTAAAAATTAACTAATTTTTTTCCCAATAGTAAATAAAGAATGGCTTTTTGCACGTGGAGACGGTTTTCCGCTTCATCCCAGACGACTGAGTGTTTACCGTCAAGGACGCTATTGGTTATTTCTTCCCCACGATGCGCCGGTAAACAGTGCATCACCAGACAGTCTGGATTAGCTAAAGACAAAAGTTCATCATTCACCTGGTAGGCAGCAAAACTTTTTTCCCGTTTTTCTCTCTCTTCTTCCTGTCCCATACTCACCCAGACATCCGTATAAATAAGATCGGCATTTTTTACTGCTTGATGCGGTTCCATTTCAAATTGAATACTACCGCCATTTTTTCTGGCTATTTTATCTGCTTCTTTAATCAGGGTCTCTTCAATCTTATATTGTAAAGGCGAAGAAAGAACCAGGTTTATCCCCGTCTTAGCTGCTCCCCAGATCCAGGAACGAGCAACGTTGTTACCATCGCCAATAAAAGCAACCGTTTTGCCTTTTATTTTTCCCTTAAGTTCATTAAAAGTGAAAATGTCGGCTAAAACCTGACAGGGATGGTATAAATCAGAAAGACCGTTGATAACCGCGATGGAAGCAAAACGGGCAAATTCAAGAATTGTCTCGTGAGAAAAAGTCCGTAAGACCACCCCATCAATATAACGGGAAACCGTCCTGGCCACATCAGCCACACTTTCCCGTTTCCCTAACTGAATCTGCTCCTCCCCGAGGTAGATTGCCTGGCCTCCTAACTGATACATCGCCACTTCAAAGGAGATACGCGTCCGGCTGGAAGGTTTTTCAAAAATTAAGCCCAGACTTTTCCCCGACAGTAAACCCTTCCCTCCATTTTTACTGCGTTTAATCTTCACCGTCCAATCGAATATGAGTTTTATATCCTCACGGGAAAGCTCGGTAATGGAAATCAAATCTTTCTTTAACATTTTCACCTCTAAGATTTACCGTTAGAAAAGTCTCCTTTTCTAACGTTTACCTTCAACCTTCTCAAAATACTCCTTAAAGGCTGTCTTCATTATTTGAATTGCCTTATCAATCTCTGTCCGTTTAACCGTCAGCGGAGGCAGAAATCTTAAAACTGTATCGCCGGTGCAATTAATCAATAAACCCGCATAAAGACATTTAGTCGCTAAAAATCTGCCGTTTAAGTTCAGCTCCATACCGATCATTAAACCCTGGCCGCGTATTTCCTTAATATACTTAAAATCCTTCTTCAAATTTTCCAGTTTATTTTTAAAATAATCTCCTTTTTCAGTTACTTTATCTAAAAATCCTTTCGCTTCCAGTTGTTTACAAAAAGCTAAACCGGCGGCGCAGCTGACCGGGTTGCCTCCAAAAGTGGAGGCGTGGGTTGAAGGAGAAAATTCGCGGCTGATATTTTCTTCAGCAACTATTGCTCCCAAAGGCAATCCCCCCCCCAGACTTTTAGCTAAAACCATGATATCAGGAGTGACTCCGTAATGTTCGTAAGCAAAGAGTTTCCCGGTTCTTCCCATTCCGCATTGAATCTCGTCAAAAATAAGAAGGGCTTTATTTTTTTGACAAAGGTTTTTGAGACCCGCCAGGAAATCCTTCGTCGCTAAATTAACCCCGCCCTCACCCTGGACTGGCTCGACAAGCACGGCACAGCAATCCCTGTCAATCGTTTCTTCTGCCGCTTTTAAATCATTAAAAGGGATGTAATTAAATCCTTCTAACATCGGTTCAAAACCCTTTTGATATTTAGTCTGTCCCGTAGCACTTAAAGCGCCAAAGGTGCGACCGTGGAAAGAATTCTGCATGGAGATAATCTTAAATTTTCGCGGCCCGTTCTGCTTGGCACATTTCCTGGCCAGTTTGATCGCTCCTTCTATGGCTTCCGCGCCGCTATTACCGAAAAAAACCCGATCGCCAAAAGAATGCTTAACCAGCCACTCGGCTAATTTTGCCTGTGGCTCATTATAATATAAATTTGAGCAATGGATAAGCAACTTACTCTGAGCCCTGATGGCGTCAACAATTTTTTTATTGCCGTATCCAAGGTTATTAACTGAAATGCCGGAGATAAAATCAAGATACGATTTTCCTTTATCGTCATAGACCACGGTTCCTTTGCCTTTAACTAAAGAAACCTCCCGGCGATAAGTCGGCATAATGTATTTATCTGAAACTTGTCTGATCATTGACATAATCCTTTGGCGAAATCATCCACCAGTAGTTAGTTAATCTAAACGTGAAACCTATAACTAAATTTGTCTTCTCTCGGCCGCCTGTCCGCCCTGTCCGCCGACAGGCGGGCTGCAGGCAGGTATACCGTATTCCGTTACCCGTATACCGTCATCCGTATTCTGAAAATTGATTACTGATAACTGGTAAACCGGCCAACTGATAAATCAGTTAACCACTCACCAATTCATGCTTTAGCCAGTTTCACGGCCAGTTTAATCGCTTCTTTCATACTGTCGGGGTCGGCTTCCCCTTTTCCGGCCAATTCGTAAGCCGTGCCATGACCGGGAGAGGTCCGGATAAAAGGTAACCCCCAGGTTACATTAACTGCTTTTCCAAAACCACTCATTTTAAGCGGGATTAACCCCTGGTCATGATACATAACAACCTGGGCATCATATTTTTCTCTATTCCTGGGTAGGAACAAAGTGTCACTAGCCAGGGGGCCGTAAACTATTATCCCCTTTTTCTTCATCTTTTTGACTGCCGGGGTAATAATTTTCTCTTCTTCATCCCCCAGAACACCGCCCTCACCGGCGTGCGGATTAAAAGCGGCCACCGCTATCCGCGGTTTTTTAATCCCCAGTTTCTTTAAACCCTCTACCCCCAATTCAACGGCTTCAACAATCTTATCAACACTAAGAAGCCGGCTTACTTTTTTTAAAGGCTGGTGCCGGGTCACCAGGATAACCCGCCAGCCGCCACCGATAAGCATCATCATAAAACTTTTAACCCTGGAAAATTGAGCTAAAAATTCCGTATGGCCGGAAAATTTAAATCCGGCTTGATTTATCGCCTCTTTATTTACCGGGGCCGTAACTAAAGCCGCAAATTTTCCTTTCAGGCATAAATTGGCCGCCTCTTTAATATAAATTAAAGCCGCCCGGGCTATTTCAGGATTTATTTTTCCCCAGATAAATTTACCGGGGAGACTCTCAAAATCTAAAACGGCTATGCCTTTCCCGGGTCTCTCTAAATCCTTAATATCTTTTAAAGAATATACATTAGCTTTTTTATATAAAACTTTTTGAGCTATAAATTTTAAATAGCGGCTATTACCAAAAACCACATACCGGGCTAAATTTTGAATTTGCGGGTCAAACAGCGCTTTGAGAGTTACTTCCGGACCAATACCAGCGGCATCTCCCATGGTAATAGCGACTCGCGGCTTTCCTTCAAACATATATTCCTGTCTTTAAATAAATTGAGACTTCGAATCTCTAAGTGGCCTCTCTTAAATAAAAAAACGATTAATTCCGCTTACCATCTGCCTTTTTTAAGGTCCGGATTTAATCATTTATGAATAAATGCAATACTAACACATCATTACTGCTTCTGCAATATCTTTTTCAAAAGAGAGAGGCCGACTCTATCCTCTCCATCCCAATTCAGCTTTAGACTTACCCGGTTCTCTTTATCCTGGTAAAAATAAAGTTGAACTTCGCTATTTTTAACCAAACCCTCAATTTTTGAAATATCGGGCGTATGTTCAGGATTAAATTGGAGATTAATTCTTCGGTTAGATTTTTCCCGGTATATTCTTTCAATCCCCAGGGAATTAGCCCGCATTCTCACCTCCGCCACATCCAGAAGGATCTGCATTTCTTCATCAGGGGAGCCAAACCGGTCAATGAGTTCTCTCCTCAGGTCCTCTAAATCCTCTAAAGAATTCAGGGAAGATATTTTGGCGTAAATTTCCACCTTCTGTCTGGCCTCCGGGATATACTCGTCAGGAATGTATTCCGGAACATCCAGATTAATTTTAGTCTCCAGCTTCGGTCCAGGCAGAAACTCCCCCTTTAATTCAGCTACAGATTCCTGGAGCAAGCGGCAGTATAAATCAAAGCCCACGGCCGTAATAAATCCATGCTGCTGGGGGCCAAGAACGTTACCTGCCCCTCTAATTTCTAAATCACGCATGGCGATACGGATTCCTGCCCCCAGTTCAGTAAACTCTTCCATGGTCTTTAAACGTTTAATGGCTTCCCCGGTAATTATCTCTCCTTTGGGAATAAAAAGATAAGCGTAAGCCCGGTGTTTATATCGGCCGACCCGGCCTCTAAGTTGATAAAGGTCGGCTAAGCCATACTGATGGGCGTTAGTTAAAATAATGGTGTTAACATTGGGAATATCCAGCCCCGACTCAATAATAGTGGTAGAAACCAAAATGTCGATTTCACGGTTAATAAAGCGCAACATCACTTTTTCCAGCTCTCTTTCATTCATCCTTCCGTGGGCAACACCAATTCTTAAATGGGGCATAACTTCACCAAGTTTCCCGGCGACTTTATAAATATGTTTTATCCGGTTATAAACAAAGAACACCTGCCCTTCTCTCTCTCTTTCTCTTCTGATGGCTTCCACCACGATTTTTTCGTCATATTCCAGAACGAAGGTTTCAATAGGCAATCTATCCCGCGGGGGGGTTTCAATAACGCTTAAATCACGCATGCCGGTAAGAGACATATAAAGAGTGCGCGGTATAGGAGTCGCCGTCAGGGTTAAAACATCGACCAGTTCTTTAATTTTTTTTATCTTCTCTTTATGGGCAACCCCAAAACGCTGCTCTTCATCAATTACCAGTAAACCCAGATTATAAAAGTTTATATCGGATTGAAGGAGACGATGCGTACCGATAACTATATCTACTTTTCCACTCGCCAGGGCTTTAACAATTTCTTTTTGTTCTTCAGGCGTTTTAAAGCGGCTTAACATTTCAATCCGGATGGGATAATCGGCCATCCGGTCGCGAAAGGTATAGAAATGCTGCTGGGCTAAAATAGTCGTGGGGACAAGTACGGCTACCTGTTTTCCTTCGGTAGCCACCTTAAAAGCCGCCCGCATGGCGACTTCGGTTTTCCCGTAACCGACGTCACCACAAATCAAACGGTCCATCGGGCGGGACCTCTCCAGGTCTCTTTTTACTTCCAGAATCGCTTCTTTCTGGTCAGGAGTCTCTTCGTAGATAAAAGCACTGTCAAACTCTTGCTGCCATTGGCTGTCTGCCGGAAAAGCATAGCCGGATTTCATCTGCCTTTTAGCGTAGAGGGCTAAAAGTTCGGAAGCCATGTCTCTTAAAGCTTTTTTAGTTCTTTTTAAAACCTTAAACCAGGCATTTCCACCCAGCTTATATAATCTCGGGACACTACCTTCAATCCCGACATATTTTTGAACCAGCTTTACCTGTTCTATAGGGACATAAAGAATATCGTTATTTTGATATTCAATGGCCAGAAAATCTTTTTTCCCCTCTTGAATTTTTAATTTTTTTATCCCTTGATATTTACCGATACCGTAATTCAGATGAACCACTAAATCACCTTTTTCCAGCTCCCGGTAAGTAGAAATAGGCAGTCCACCTTTAAAACGCTGCCGCGGCCTTTTTTCAGAATAGCGATGAAAAATTTCCCGGTCGGTAATTAAAATTATTTTTAAATCAGGTAAAATAAATCCGTGATTTAATTCCGCTATGGTAAAAAATATATTCTCCGTCGCCTCAATCTTATTTTCCTGAAGCAGTTCTTTAAGTCTCGTCGCTTCCCCTTCGTTTTGAGAAACCAGGGCAATTTTAAAATCATCTGCCTGCCATTTTTTAAGCCGGAAAATAAAAGCGGAAAAATCCTCCCATAAAACGTCGACTGCTCCGGAGGTAAACCGGATATTTAAAGGAACCGGTAAATCGGGTAAAGATTGAGCCAGGCTTGAAAGATAAAGGTTACTCTTCTTTTTTAAAAAAGAAATAAATCTCTGCCAGACGGTCTCGGTTAATTGTTCTTTAATTAAAACCGGTTCATCCAGAATTATTGAATCTACAGAAGATAGATATTCCAGTAAACTGCTCTCTCCCTGGATCAGGGCCGGCGGGATAAAAATCCTTTTTACCTTTTTTAAAGACCGCTGGGTAAGGGGGTCAAAATAGCGGATGGACTCAACCTCATCGCCAAAAAATTCTATCCGGACCGGATTTTCTTCATTTAAAGGGAAAATGTCAAGGATGCCTCCCCGGAGAGAAAAATTTCCTTTTTCTTCAACCAGGGGTAAACGGCTGTAGCCGCCTTTATCCAGTTTCTTAATGAGCCCGTCCAGATTACATTCGTGACCTTCAACCAGTTCAAAACTCAAATGGTCAAAGCGGGAGGGAGATAAAATATTATGATAAAATGCTTTGGCTGAGGCGACAAAAAAGGCGGGTGGATAATTTTTCTCGTCTTTTAAAATTTTTAAAATCCTGAGCTGCTCTCCGACAATATCACTGTGCGGCAGAAGCTCTTCCTTGGGTAAAATTTCCCAGGCGGGAAAATTATAAACCTTATGGCCAAAAGAGTTAATATCCTGAGAAATCTGCTCGGCTTCAGCTATACCCGGCGCAACCAATAAAATCCGCCTGGCTAAAGATTTTCCCAGTCCGGCCAATAAAAAGGCTTTGGCCCCGGGAACTAAACCGGTAACCTCTATGTTTTTATTTAAAGATAATTCCTTTAGACATTCTTTAAATTGAGGATAATCTTCTAATGTATTTAAAAATTCTTCGAAATTCATTTTTTCTAATTATTTAAAATTTTCCCCGGCGGAACGCAATTGTTTTATTGCCTAAGCTTAGCATATTTCCCTGGCTATCGGAATAAAAAAAGACGTAACCATTTTAGAATAGTTACGTCTTCCGGAATTAAATATCGGATACTATTTTTTGCCTTCTTTTACCCGATAAAGGCGGGCGGTCGTTTTTAACTAATTTTTCTTTTTCCTGAACAACCCTATACCCACCACCCCTATCCCCAAAAGCAAAAGTGAGGCCGGTTCGGGAATGACGTCTTCACCCTGGTCTCTGCTGGCAAACAAGACGACCATTTCCTCATCTTCATTGTAACTGTACCAGACTATATCCCCATTATTATTTATTTGGGGAGAATAGTGGGTTGCCGTATCCTCGGTAAGCTGGGTAATAAGTCCGGTAGAACCATCATAAAAGTATAATTCAGTATTTATTCCTGCACCCCAAAAAACTCCGCCCACCCACACTATGTCTCCATTATCGTTTATCTGTACCCCGTCTACCCCGTCATCAAAGTCATTATCGGTAATCTGGATAATGCTAGTTCCGTCCCATAAATAGATTTCATAATCATCTTCTTCACTCTCCGGGTCAAGATCATACTCATGCATATACCAGACTACTGCTCCGTTATTGTTTATCTGGGGATAATAGGACCTGCCATTGCCTTCCATGCCCAGCGAGATGATGTTGGGGTTCAGAGGGTCCATTCCGTCCCAGAAATATAGGTCTTCATTACCGCCATTATGATAACCTTCACACCAGACTACCTGTCCATTGTTGTTTATCTGTTGATATTGAGCACTCAAAGTATTATTGGTAATCTGGATTGTGGTAGGACTGGCCGGATTTATCCCATCCCAGAAATATATTTCCAGGTCATGACCATCAAACTTATTCCAGACTACCCGACCATTATTGTTGATTTTAGGTTCATGGTCTCCTAAAGTATTATCCGTAATCTGGTAGGAATCATTTCCGTCCCAGAAATATATTTCATAATTCATGCTCACGCCGCCCGGACCACCATACCAGACAATTTCTCCGTTATCGTTGATATGGTAGGAGTTCTCCCAATAGTCAGTGGTGGTAACCCGGGTTATGGTAGGACCGGCCGGATGTATTCCATCCCAGAAATATATATCGCCAGCTCCCAACCAAACTACCTGACCATTGTTATTTATCTGAGGCATATAATTATCATTATCATCATCTGTAAGTTGATATGTGGTGGTACCATCGTAAAAGAGTACCTGATAATTACCGTTCTCATCGACTCCAGACCAGACTACTTCTCCATTGTTATTTATTCTAGGTTCATCTGCCTCTGTTATGTCTGGCGCCGTAAGCTGGGTAATGGTGTGCGTTTGGGTAAAACCTGAAGAAGGGAAAATACCGAGAATAATCGCGGCGCTAAGGAAAGAAAATAAGTAAATCACTGATTTTTTCATTCTATTATTATAATAAGGTGGTAATTCTGGTAATTAATCTCTGTAGGTTTTTGTACAGGTTAATTATAGCATATTTTTTTATCAGAAATCAAATTGCGGTAATAGGGTGAAATGTCCGGAGAAAAAATAGAAAATAAGTTGAAATTTTATATCAGACTCATCCCAACAACCTTCTCCTCCTGAACAACCCTATTCCCAATACCCCCATCCCCAAAAGCAAAAGTGAGGCCGGTTCGGGGATTAATTCTTCTTCCTCTTCTTCTTCATCCCCTAACCCTTTGGCCAGAAATACGGCCCTATCCGCCGTCCAAACCACGTTATTCCCGTCTATTACCGGAGCAGAATAAGACTCAAACAGGGTCTCGCCGTTATCGGTAATCTGAGTTACATTTGACCCATCATAAAAGAATATCTCATACTTATACATTGTTGAACCAAAGGGATCGAAAGGATCGGGGTTGATACTCTCATATTCACACCAGACCACATTATTCCCGCTTATGTTATACCCGCTGGAATAATAATTGGTGGAAAGCTGAATCATATTCGTGGTCTCAATATCGTAAAGGTATACGCCGTCACTTTGAAGCCAGGTTACATAATGCCCGCCTATCTGAGGTGAAGCGTGCCAAGTGGTACCACTATAAATATTAGTTGTCTCACCGGTACTAAAATCGTAAAGCCCTATGAGGTAATTACCGCTGTAATAACCCTTCCAGGTCACGTAATTTCCGCTTATCTGGGGAGCTGTATTTGAATAAAGGTTGTTTGTAATTTGGATTTTCGCCGTCCCGTTATAACCGTATATCTGGCTTTGTCCGGAGGAAGAGCCCCCGTTCCAAACCACATAATTCCCGCTTATCCGGGGATCCACATCACCGTAATCTGGGGTGTTGGAAAGATTAGTTGTCCCTCCGGTGCTGTAATCGTAAAGATATATTTCAGCCACGCTAGTGCCTATAACTCTTCCTCCCCAGACCACCTTGCTTCCATCTATCTCGGGGTATAGGTCATAAAAACCCGGGCTGTTGGTAATATTCGTTACCTCTGTGCCATTATAAAAGGATATATCATAATCGTTACTACCATACCAGGTGACATTATTCCCGCTTATCTGAGGAGAACTATCTGTCTCAGAATTATTTGAAATGTTGGCGGCCGTTCCGGTATTGATATCGTAGAGATATATGTCGGCAGTATAATCGTCGGCTCCCGCCCAGACCACTTTGCTTCCGTCTATCTGGGGGGAGAAATTGTTGGCCGTGGTTGAAATCTCATTTATCTCCCAGGTAAGCGCCTGAGAAACAGAGGATGAAGACAAAACCAGGATAATGGTTAAAAACAAACCAATTAATATTTTTTGCATTTTCTCTCCTTTTTTATTTCTGTGATTATTCAGGTTGGTAATTTCCTGCGTTTTTTAGGTAGGTACCCTAATTATAATAAGTATACCACAATCTCTTTTAAAAAGTCGAATTTTCTGTTAAATTTGATCTAATTTTATATAAAATTAAAGATTTACTCACACACTTATCGCTTATGTATTTTTATGCATTTTGGTAGGGTTAGGAAAATAGGAATTGGGTGAGAATTTTATATCAGACTTATCCAGAAAGGAACGGTGACGATGGAAATAATATGGGTAAAGAATACACCTGAACCGGCCAACTCTGCTTCACCGCCATAACGCTGAACGAAGATGGGGGTGGTTGAAGCTGAAGGCATCGCCGCCTGAAGGACAAAGACACTTTGAATAAAAGGAGGAAAAACCAGAAGCTTACCGATAACCAGAGCTAAAAAAGGAATAATTACTAAACGGATTAAAATCAAGGGGACAATCAGTTTGAATTCAATTTTTTTATGAATCTCCCGGCCGGCCAGTATCCCGCCGATAAGAAGCATCGCTAAAGGAATGGTCAGTTTACCAATAGGGCCCAAAGCGCCGCTGACCACATAAGGTAATTTCAAGCCGGCAATTACACCGATAAAACCTAATACTAAAGCGACGGTCCCGGCATTAAACAGATTTTTAAAAATCAACTTCACCTTTTTTTTCCCACCCAGAATACTTACTCCCAGGGTCCAGATAAGAACCGAAAAACCCAGATTAAAAATAACCACCCTGACCATCCCCTCTTCTCCCAGAAGAAAAAGAGCTAAAGGAATGGATAAAAATCCGCAGTTAGTGAACGAAGAAAGATATAAGAAAGATTTTTCTTGTTCGGGCGGAATAGAAACCAATTTGGTATATAGACGCGCCAGGAAAAAACCGCCCAGAACAATACCGACGGCCAGAAAAGGCAGATACCAGCTGGAAAACAGAATCTCCCGGGAGGTTTGTTCAATCAGAACGTAGAAATATAAAATAGGCAGGGTCAGACCAATAATTAATTTATTCAGGTCCCGGGTAACCGGCTCGGTTAAAATTTTGGTGAACCGGGCTAAAACCCCGATAAAAACCATTAATAAAAGAATACTGATCTGGCTTAACATTTGGGTAAACATAGCTGTGTGACCTTAACTGTTAAATGACAGATAATCCAGAATTAAGAACTAAGGATTAAGAATTAAGTATTTATTTTACTTATATTCCTTAATTCTTAGAGCGAACAAAGTGAGCGTCTTAATCCTTAATTCTTTATTTACTTTTTCGTCACTCTGTTCTCTGTAATCTGTACTCTGTTATCTATTTCCCTTTATATTTCTTTTCAATCTCCACTATTTCTTTTTTGGATAGAAACCTCACCCGGCCCAGTGAGCGAGCCAGGTAATAAATCTTAGCCGCTTCCTCAATAATTTCTGCCCGGAGAAAGGCCTCGGAAAGATTTTTACCCACGGTAACCAGTCCGTGATTCTGAATCAAGACGGCTGAATATTTTTTAAAAATCTTTTTAAATCTTTCCCCGATAATTTGAGAGCCGGGAATAAAATAAGGAACTAAAGGCACCTTATCCCCGATTAAAACGACAAAATCCGGAAATAAAGCTCTGAGGGTTATTCCGGCACAGCTTGAAGCAATGGCAAAAGGAGGGTGGACATGGATGACCGCCTGAATATCACTTCTGGCTCGATAACAGGCCAGATGCATAGGGGTTTCGCAGGTGGGCTTTAAAACAGAATTTTCTTTTTTACCGGTTCTTAAATTCAGCTTAATGTGCTGGGAAGGCTTAATATTATTAAGATAAAACCCGCTCGGGGAAAGATAAACAAATTTCCCTTCCCGCGCGCTTATATTCCCGCCCGAACCATGAATTAATCCTTTTTCAAAGAGCTTCCGGCCGAATCCAGCCAGCTCTTTTCTTAATCTACTGCTCATGTGTATACATCCATTTTTGGGTAACGGGGATATATATAAACCTGCTCCCGTAATTCTGACTTTGCCCGGCCGGGTCAATATATTTAAAATGAACGTTTAACATCACCGGCGTAATAATCTTATCGCTGTCTTTAACCGTTGGGTTTTGTGGGTTTCTCCTGTTATTTATCAATTCGGTAAAACTATCCAGTTGTTTATCATCCAGAGGAATAAAAATCGTTTTAAAAAGCACGGGTAAATTCTGGGAAGGAAATAAAACCGGTAAAAGCGGGAGTATTCCCTCTTCTTTTTTCTCCTCTTTAAAAAATATCTCATACCCGCCTTGAATCTGACTGGCGGCTGTTTTCCCGGCGTTTTTTATATCAACCGTGACCGCTATATAGAGACCTTTATCTTTTTCATCTCTATTTACCTCGGTTATAGAATCGGAAATTTCCAGAAAAACCTGGGGAGAAAGTTCGGCAAAAACGGCTTTGGAAGCGATTTTCCTTAAGGCTCTTGTTTCCCAGGCATAGTAACCGGTTAAAATGACCAGGCTAACCACGGTTAAAGTTAACATTAAAGAAGCAACCATAACCGCTACCGGCGAGAACTCAGAGAGAAATTTTAATAAGTTTTTCATCTTTATCTCCTTTAATTAGTTAAAAGCTCCTCTTTTCTATCCGTCTGATACTTTAGAGAGAGCCGGATTAATATTAAACTAACATATGTATTGCCTCTAATCAACATAAAACACTTTTATATATTATAATTTTATAGTTAAAATAATATTTGGGTAATAACGGTTATTTTATTCTTCGGGGAGGGAAAAATTAAAACGAATCCATCGGCTACGTAAATTTTCCTGGCCTTTAACCTTAACCCTGAATTTCCAGGGATTATAAGCGGGTAAAAGCTTCCAGACGTCCTTAGGGATAGGACCAAATTCCTGACGGGTACCTTCGGACGGGAAATCACCTTTCATATTAAAATTACCAAGACCGACGTCGTATTCAACGATATATGAAAGCCGGGGGTCACCGGTCCATTCAAGAATAACTTTCCCGCTGTTTTCTTCGTATGTTAAATTTGAATTATCGCCGGGATAAATAACTTCCGGAGAGCTGATCTTACCCGCTAAATCAGGGGGAAGGAGTTTCTCCTCCTTTTTTTTACCTTGAGCCAGAAACCATTTCCTTTTAACCAGACAGTTAAAAACCCATCTGCGAAGCTGAAAAGTCAACTGCCGGACTATCTGCGGATAATCTTCAATTATATTTTTTTCTTCCTTCGGGTCTTCTCTTAAATTAAATAAAAGATAATTTTCCTTTTCTGAACTGTAATTATAAATTAATTTCCAATCCTCTGTTCTTATGGAATTAATTCTTCTTTTTTCCTGTTCCTCGGTAGATTGAAAACCGCCGGGGGTGGTATCACTAAAAGCATATTCCCTGGGGGGTTTATCGGTTTTCTGCTGAATTAAAGGGATAAGAGAACTACCGTCTACCGGTATATTTAAATCAATACCTAAAAGCTCAAATATGGTCGGCATAATATCTATATTCTGGATTTGCTGGCTGATTATTTCAGACCGGGGTAAAAGGCGGGGATTCCACATAATAAGCGGAATGCGCAGACACTCATCATACAAACTGGCCGCTAAAGTGGTTGAGGCGTGTCCGATATTACCGTGTTCAAGAAATTCTTCCCCGTGGTCGGCCGTAATAACCAGAATAGTCTTATAAAGTATACCCAGCTCTTCAAGTTTATTCACCACCGAAGCTATCTGGTCATCTAACTGTCTTATCTCCGCATCATAAAGAGATATAATATAGAAAAGTTCCTCTTCCGTAAAACTTAACTCCCCTTCTCGAATGGCCGGCTGAGTCCGGACAAAACGCAGTTTTTTTCTAATCTCCCGGGGGAGCTCCTTTTCATCTTGTAAAAAGAGTTTCTCGTACTCAGGCAGGGGATTATACGGTATATGAGGCGTATAAAAATGATGCCAGAAAAAGAACTTTTTTCGGTAGTTCTTATCCAGCCATTCGTTAATTCGGACCTCTTCATTTTTTTCTTCAAAACGGGTGGGTTCTTTAACGACGTCAAACCCTAAATTCTGATAATTCCAGACGGTGTGAATATAAGATATTCCGGGAACCAGGTAACCCAGATTTTTCAATATCTTAATCGGCGTCGGCGCTCCCTCCGGTAAAGATCTGGTTCGTCCGTCCACCCCGTGCACCGGCGGGTATAAAGAGGTAAGTAAAGAAATTAAAGAAGGCGATGTCCAGGGGGCCACCGAGATTACCCGGGCAAATCTCACTCCGTCTCCAGCCAGTTTATCAATGGTCGGAGTCGTCGGCCGCCAGTAACCGTAACAGCTTAAGTGGTCGGGCCGCAGACAATCGACGGAAATAAGAAAAACATTAAAGCCCTGGCGTTTTTTGAGTTTGGGCAGTTTTTTATAAGCCTGATAAGCCGGTTTTATCCGGTAATCTGTTTCCACCAAACCAGCGCGGGCCTTTAGCTGGTCGGGCGGGGTTCTGAAATTATACCAGAATATTTTATCAACCAGGTCTTCTTTTAGAAGTTCGGTGTAGATTTTCGTCACCCATTCGGCCTGTTCCTGTTCGGTCGGAGTTTCTCCCAGTAACCACCAATCTCCCGGTTGGTCCTGTCCGGGAGAACCTATTTCGGTTATCCATAACGGTTTTAAAGAATCTCCGTGCTTGGCCATAATCTGGCGGACGCTGAAAATATAATCTTTTAAAAGTTCAAGGGCTTCCCCTTTTTTATCCAGATAAGGGTCATAATTAAGCGTGGGGTGAACGTAAGGATTGATCGCCAGAATATCAAAATAATCTTTACCGCCAAGCTGATAGAGTTTTTCTAAAAATTTGTCTAAATCATGCAAAGCCAAACCTCCCAGAACAACTTTGGCCTCCGGGTCGGCTTCTTTTATTTTCTGGTAGGAAGCTTTGAGTAAATCAAGGTATGCCGCCGGGTCTGATTCGGGTAGCCACCGGCCGGGGGTATTTTCTTCCCCCCAAATCTGCCAGTATTTAATTTTATTTTTATACCTTTTTACCAGCTGATAAACAAAATTGGCGAATTCCTCTTTATCCCGGGGGGGATAAAGATAAGATTCTTTTTCTTTGCCGCCTCCCGAAGAATCTTCCGCCCATTCAGGACAGAGCCAGATTAAAGGCATCAACTTTAAATTATGGGAAGAAGTGATATATACAATTCTATCCGTCTGGGAAAAATCAAAATGGCCTTGATGCGGTTCAACATCTTTCCAGTTAAAACAGGTAAGCACCC
This sequence comes from uncultured bacterium, assembly GCA_964506075.1. Classification (GTDB taxonomy): domain Bacteria; phylum CAZDME01; class JAYEMH01; order JAYEMH01; family JAYEMH01; genus CAZDKO01. Next base: position 70,835 of record CAZDKO010000001.1, on the reverse strand, counting down.
ACTGTATTCCGGCCTCTCTAATTAATTTACAGCTTTTTCTAAGGTCATCAATCTTATAGAAATCCGGCCTTTCAAAGTGAGTCATAACTCCATAAGGACTATAGTCATCATTAGAGGCAAAGGCGAAAGGTGAAAAAATAAACCCGGCTAAAATTAAAAATAATAAAAATTTTCCGAGGAGTAATCTGACGATTTTGAAAAATCTACAATTCATTATTTTTAGTATGTATTATTAAGGGGTCAAAACTACCTTTAAAGATTCTCCCGCTTCAGAAACTATCCGGAAAGCTTCCAGAATTTCCTCTAACGGCAGCCGGTGGGTAATTGTGGCCTTAACGTCCACCTTTTTATCTTTGATTAAATCCAGGGCTTCTTTTAAATCAGACGGGGCGGCGCCGTAAGAAGAGGTAATGGTGATTTCGTTTCTCCAGAAATCCGTAACCGGTACTTCTATGTTTCGGTCAGGAATGGCAAAAAGTAAGATGATGCCTTTTCTGTCTATACAGTCAAAGGCCTGCTTGACGGCCTGGTACGCACCGGTACAAATGATAATCCGGTCTGCTTTAAGACTTAAGACCTCATCCGGTTTTAAAACTTCATCGGCGCCAAACTCTCTGGCCTTATTTAACCGGTAATCATTGATGTCGGTCGCAATAACTCTGGCTCCTTTTAATTTCGCCAGACGAATATTTAAAAGACCCGAAACACCGCTTCCCAGAACTAAAACTATCTGCCCTTTCTTAACGGTAATTATTCTCTGGCCTCTGACGGCACAGGCTAAAGGCTCAATCATCGTTCCTTCTTCATAAGAAACACTTTTCGGTAAAACATAAGTGCCGAGACTGACATTTTCTCTGGACACCCGGATAAATTCACTATATCCACCCGGTTCGTAGTTACCTTTATGAAGTGTCTCGCAAGCCGTATGATTACCATCCAGACAATATTTACAGGTATTACAGGGCACGTGATGGCTGACAAATACCCTCTCCCCCGCTTTATATTTTTTTGACTTAGACTCAGCAATGATACCGGCTATCTCATGCCCCAGAACCCGCGGGGCTTTTTGAATTCGGTACCATTCCATCACGTCGGTTCCGCAGATACCGCTGGCCATCATTTTAACCAGAATTTCACCGGTTGAAATTTCAGGCACCGGCCTTTCTTCCAGGCGGATATCGTGATTGTTATAATAAACAGCTACACGCATTTTACATTACCAAAATAGTTAAAATTACAATACATAAATTACAAATTATCCCCTGTAATTTGAAAAATTGCGGGAACTTAATCCTGGAAATTCTTTAAATTTCACAGGGCAAACAATATACAAAACTTTAATACACAAAAGCTAAAAATTATTTAGATTTATCGATAATAGAGGTAAATATATTTCTTAACTCTTGAGATTCTCTAATAAAACTGTTTAATTCGTTTTCAAATTGGCCATTTGTCTCTTTAATAAGCTCTAACCAAAAACTTGTTTCCTTACATTCTTTTCTAGAAATCCTCATCCTGTGCAGAAAATCTTTCTTGCTTAGTTTTTCATTTGCCTCTCTATAATTTGCTCCCACAGAGGTTGAAGAAGCTATTAATTGTCCAATTAGTTTTATATTAATTGTATCCCTGTTCATCTTTTTACATAGTTTAATTATTCCCTTAGCAAATTCTAAAGTTCTTTCTTCTAAATCATATGGTTTGGTTCGAGTTATAGACATTATTTAATATTGGATATTGGATATTGTGTATTGTTTGTAATTTGTCTATTGTAATTTGGAATTTATGATTTATTATTCCTTTTTATTTTCTTTAAATATCTCGACTGCTTCTCTAACCGTTGCTTTTTTATGAACGATCGCTCTTAAGGCTTTAGCTATGGAAACCGGAGCAGGATTCTGCCAGACATTCCGTCCCAGATTGATGCCGACCGCGCCTTTCTGCATCCCGTCGTAAACAAATTCAAAAACCTCTTTTTCTGTTTCGCATTTTGGTCCGCCGGCCATAATCACCGGAACCGGACAGCCCTGAACGACTTTCTCAAAATTTTCACACCAGTAAGTTTTGACCACGCGCGCTCCCAGTTCGGCCGCAATCCGGCAGCATAAAGAGAGATACCGCGCGTCCCGTTTTTCCAGTTCCTTGCCTACGGCGGTTACGGCCATGACCGGGATACCGTAATTTTCGCAGTCATTAACCATTTTGGAAAGATTAAGTAACGTCTGTCGTTCATAATTACTACCGATAAAAACAGATACTCCCACGGCCGAGGCGTTGAGGCGAATAATCTCTTCGATTGAGGTGGTAACTTCTTCATTAGCCAGGTCTCCCCCGACCATACTGGTGCATCCCGAGACTCTTAAAACAATCGGTTTACTTTTCAGAGGGTCAATTGATGAACGAAGAACGCCTCTGGTGCAAAAAAGAGCGTCAACATAAGGAAGGAGTAGCTTTATCGTTTCGCCCGGTTTTTCCAATCCCCTCGTCGGCCCCTGAAAATAACCGTGGTCAATGGGCATAAAAAAACAACGCCCGTTCGGCATCAGTGTATTTAAACGATTTTTCATTCCCCAGTCCATTTTTTCCCTCCTTGCTTTCAGTTAGCCGGTTGACCAGTTATAAACCGGAAAACCTATATTCTCCTCCACTTCGTCCCGTCTTTGGTATCTTCAAGGACGACGCCGCGCGATTTTAATTCGTCGCGGATTTTATCGGACAAAGCCCAGTTTTTAGAAGCACGCGCTTCTTCTCTTTGCCTGATTAAGTCCTCAATTTCCTGTTCGGATTTTTTCACGATTCTATCCGGCAACCCTAAAACTTTAAGCATCTTCTCTAAAACCTGATAACCGGCGTTAATTAATTTTTCTTCAGGCCTATCTTTCTCCAACTCTTTATTAATCATCCCCACCAGTTCAAAAACGATTCCGATTGCCCCGGCAGTATTAAAATCATCATCCATAAATTCTTCAAAACGGGTAAAAAGTTTTTCTGTATCTAGATAATTTACTCTCTTTTCCGGAATCACCGCCGGTTTTTTTTCTAAACAAATACTGATTCTTTCCCATTTTTTCCGGGCTTCCTCAATTTTATCCGGGCTGAAATCAATGGGACTGCGGTAGTGAGTGGAAATAAGAAAAAGACGAACCACTTCGGGTGGATATTTTCCAAAAAGGTCTTTTAAAGCAAAGATATTACCTAACGATTTAGACATTTTCTCTTTATTAATGGTAATAAAGCCGTTATGAAGCCAGTAGCGGACAAAGGGTTTTCCCGTATAAGCCTCTGACTGGGCAATTTCGTTTTCGTGGTGAGGGAAAATTAAATCACTCCCTCCCCCGTGAATATCAAGGGTCTCCCCCAGATTTTTCTGAGACATCACCGAGCACTCTATGTGCCAGCCCGGGCGGCCTTCTCCCCAGGGGTCAGGCCAGGCCGGTTCATCCGGCTTTGACTTTTTCCATAGAGCAAAATCAAGCGGGCTTTTTTTATTTTCATCCTTTTCAATCCGGCTGATATTAGCCATTTCGTCGCGCGGCCGACGGGAAAGTTTACCGTAGTTTTTAAAGTTCTCCACCGCAAAGTAAACATTGCCGTCCACCTCATAAGCAAACCCCCTGTCAATAAGAATTTTAATCATCTGAATCATTTCCGGGATATTTTCGGTCGCTTTAGGATATTTATCCGCCCTTTTGATGTTCAGCTTATCCATTACCTCAAAGTAAGATTTGATGTAGCGCTCGCTTATTTCTTTCACTTTTTCCTTTAAATCGGCCTTTTTATCGCCGGAGGAGGCCACTTCCTCCCTCGCCCGGTTAATAATCTTATCGTCTATATCGGTAAAATTCTGGATATAGTTAACTTTATATCCTTTATCCTCCAGATACCGGCGGATAACGTCAAAAGCAACGTACGCCCGGGCGTGTCCCAGGTGGCAGTCATCGTAAACCGTGACCCCGCAGACATACATATTTACCCTGCCTTTTTTAAGAGGAATAAATTCTTCTTTCTTTCGCTTGAGTGTGTTATAAACTTTTAAAACCATTATTTACCTTATAGTCCAGTAAATTCCAATTACCAATATACAAATTACAAACAAACTACAATATACCATAGACAATATGCTATTGGGAATTTCGGTTTTGGAATTTGTATATTGTTTATCTGTTTGTCGCCTGCCTGCTCGCCTCGCTTGGCGAAGCGGGGCACCTCCCTCTCGGCAGACAGGGCAGACGGGTAATTTGGAATTTGTTTATTGTAAATTTTATCCTGTTGGGTTATTTTTAGTTTTATTTTCTCTCCACTCCTTAAGATGTTTCTCAATCAGGTCAATTTCATGCTGAACATTTTCCAATTTTTCGGCCAGCGGGTCAGGAAGACTGGTATGGTCAAGATTAATTCCCGGAATCGGCACGCCCTCACGTCTGGCAATCCGTCCCGGAACTCCGACCACCGTTGAATTAGTCGGAACCGAACGGACGACCACTGCATTAGCTCCCACCTGGACATTATCACCGATGGTAATATTACCCAGTATTTTTGCTCCGGCGCCAACGACGACGTTATTACCTAAAGTCGGGTGCCTTTTACCCTTCTCTTTTCCGGTTCCGCCCAGAGTTACCCCCTGAAAAAGAGTAACGTTATCACCAATCACCGTGGTCTCCCCTATGACCACTCCCATACCGTGGTCAATAAAAAAGCCCCGGCCGATCTGGGCAGCCGGATGGATTTCCGTTCCGGTAAAAAACCTGACTATCTGAGAAAAAAACCGGGGAAAAAAAGGGATATGCAGCCGATAGAGAAAATGACAGGTCCTATAACCAATTATAGCGTGCAGACCCGAATAGCAAAAAAGTACTTCCAGAATATTTTTAGCCGCCGGGTCCCGCTCAAAACAGGCCTTTATGTCGTTAAACATAGCTATTTTCTCCTTTTTCTTCGTATTCAGTCTCGCCTAAACCGGCAAGAAACTTTCTTTCGGAGTTTATTGTTTTTAATATTACCATATATAGTTTATGGGGGCAAGAGTATTATCAGTCTAAAACCTTAAAATATTCTGTCGTTTTACAATCGGAAAGGTAATTTTTGTGGATATTCTCCCTTTTCGCTATATATCACAATATGACTAAATAAATCTGGCATTAGTATTAAATTACTGCTATAATACGGAAAGCCAAAATTTCATAAAGCCCTATATCCCTTAAAATTAATGATTTTAATAAATCCAAAATCAACCAAATTCGGTATTTTTGATAAATATGTCCCTTTGAGTGTTCCTATCGGCATCGGTTATTTAGCCTCAAGCTTACTTTCTCACGGTAAAAAAATAACCATAGTCAATGAACATATCCAACCCATATCCAGAGATTTACTTAAAGAATCCGTCAAAACTACCTCCCCGCCATATATCTTTGGTCTATCCACTTTAACCGCCTGCGTGGGAAGAAGTAAAGAAATTGCCCGTTTAATCAAAACTTTATATCCGGATTCAAAAATTATTTCGGGGGGAATTCATCCGACTGTCCTCCCTGAAGAAGTTTTAGAAAATGCCGACATTGATTTTGTCCTTCGCGGCGAAGCAGAAGAAACTTTAGTGACTCTTTACGAGGCGATTAAAAATAGAGGCGACTATTCAAATATAAAAGGACTGTCTTTTAAAAAGAACGGAGAAGTCATTCATAACCCCGATACTGATTTACCCGAGCTAAGTCAGCTCTCCCCCTTTCCCTATTATCTCTTTGAGAAAGACATCGGCAGATATAATTTTAGTTTTATCGCCAGTTCCCGGGGATGCCCTTACGACTGTATATTTTGCAGCCAGCGATTAATTTCCGGGCAGAAATTTCGTTATGTGCCTACGGCGATTGTCCTTGATGAAATAGACCTTCTGGTCAACAAATATAAACAAACCCACATTAATTTCCTTGACGATAATTTTACGGCTAACCCTAAAAGAGTCATTGAACTATGCGAAGGTATAATAAAAAAACAATTTCATAAAAAAATAACTTTTGATTGTCAGACGAGAGCCGATGCGGTTAATGACAATATGCTTGATATTTTGAAACAAGCGGGCTTTAGATTGATTAATTTTGGATTGGAAACTGCTTCGGAACGATTAATGGTCATATTGAATAAAAGAGAAACCGTGCAGGCCAATATTGAAGCGGTAAAAATGGCTAAGCAACACGGCTTCGAGGTTTCCGGAACATTTATATTTGGTCTCCCCACCGAAACCAGAGAAGAAAGATGGCAGGATTATAAATTAGCTAAAAAATTGAATCTGGATTATGTCCGCTTTAATAACGCTACTCCCTATCCGGGAACCAAATTATATGAAATCGCCAAAGCCGAAGGCAGGCTTTTTATCGAAAAAGACTGGGGTAATCTTAATGCCTGCGGCTCACTGGTCCAGGATTCCAAAACCCAGGCGAAATTGCCTTACGTTCCGATAACAACCGATGAAGAGACATTAAGAAAAGACATAATCAAAGCCAACCTTCTTTTCTCTTTAAGATTAAACAGGGTTATGGAACTATTGATAAAAAGAATAGGGCCGGCCGGCTGGTTTTATCTTCCCCCAAAGTGGTATTTAAAACCAAAGGAGTGGGGCGGGCTGATTAAACTTAGCTTTAAGCTTTTAGAAGCGTTAATTAAAATATACGTATAACATTTGTTTCTAACTATTAAATATTTAGCTATGTTAAAGCACAAAATTTTAAAAATTTTCTTAGCCATCGCTTTTGTTGTTTCGGGCTTGATAATTCTACAATGGCAACTATTAATTTCCAATAAATTAATGGTTTCACATGACAGTATCATCTGGTATGGAATATTCCATTACTTTGCCGATAATCTCCAGCACGGCGTCTGGTCCTTCTGGAATCCCTATATGAACTGCGGGGAAATCTTTTTTCTAAACATAAATATCCTTCATCTATCTGATCCTTCAACGCTGCTGTTAATTTTGACCGGCAAGCTGTTACATATTAATTTACTCACCCTTTACCACTGGGATTTATTCTTACGCTATTTGATCTTTATCTGCGGGGCATACTTTTTTTACCGGCATGTAGCCAGATATGAAATCAGTGCTTTCCTTGCTTTTGTCGCCATCTCTTTTTCGTCTTTCTCTACCTCTTATTTAAGACAGCACGCTTTCCTTTTAGCCTTTTATTTACTACCCTGGATCGTATATTCGTCCGTAAGATTCCTGGAGGAGCAGAAACCTAAATTCCTTTTATTAACGGTACTTTTTTTAGGGATAACACTGCCCTCCTACCATTCAATGTTCATAATAAGTTCGGTAACTATTCTTTTATTGTCTTTACTTTTATCCAAAAGCATCCGCTGGCCGAAATTAGGCATGTTCTTAAAAAACCATAAAGCCGTCAGTTTTTTGGCCTTATCCATATTATTTCTTCTAACAATAAAAATTCTGCCTATTTATTTAGCTTATACCTATGATGTGGTTCCCACGGTAAAAATGTTCGAAGCCCCTTTCGCCGCCCATTCTTTTCCGGCTGATTTTTTAAATCTTCTTACTCCTTACTCTTTCATATTGCATTTCTTTAACTGGTATTATGTATCTGAATCTTTTCTGTATATTGGGTTAATTCCTCTTTTTCTGGCTATATTCGGAATGGGTTTTTCCCGTCATAAATATAAATGGGGATTCATAATAACTATTTTACTGACCATGAGTTTGATGTTGGGGTACAGAAGCCCCCTCTACTTATTTTTTAATAAATTTTTCCCTTTTTTCTCAATAATTAGAAACACCCATACTTTTGGCCCCTTTTTCATCTTTTGTTTAGTTTATTTCACCTGTATCGGCTCGGATGTAATTTTTGAAGCCGCCTTTAAATCCAGACTCAAGTTTTATAAAATACCTTATTTCTTTTTAGGCGTGCTGATATGCTTTTTCGCCTGGTTAATCAATGCCAATACCATCAGTCTCAGTAATTTTTTAACTTTAAAATATCACATTTTATTGGGCTATTTAGCGTATATGAACGACGCCTTAAAAGCCACGCTTCAAGATTCACTTTCTTTATCTGATTCCAATTTAATCTTTTTCGTTATCGGCATACCTCTTATTTTCATTTTATTAAACTTTAAAAAGATAAATATAAAAACTAAATATACCCTGATATTATTTTTTATAATCGTTGATTTGGCTCTGTTTAACAGCAATGTTTACAATTTCGTAACTTTGCCGAGAATTACCCCCCCTTTATTGTATTCGGTTAAACCGCCTGAAGAAAACTACCGGATTCCAGTAATCGGTCCTAAATATCCTTTTTATGCTTTTGTGCCGGCAACGCTTAAAATATTTACCGCTTACAGCACTAAAGCCCGCGACGTCACCACCCACATTTATGAAATGAAGGATTTTTTTGAATTTGCCAATCACCAGCAAATTCCCAATGAAATTAAAAGCATCCTGGCGGGCATATCCGCTCCTAAACTTCGGCTTGTTTCTAACGTCATCGTTTTACCGCGGGATAAAATAATCGAAGCCTTAAGTAAAATAGACCCCGATACTGCCCGGCAGGTAATTTTTATCGAGAAAAATTTACCCTCCGCTTATTCTCATTTAGAGAAATCACCGGATAACGTAAACAACGAAACTTGCGGAGAAATCACGGTAAAAAAATTCGGCCCTAATGAAATTATTCTGGACATTAATGCGGAGAGAGACAGTTTACTTTATTACGGTGACGCTTTTGACAAATCATGGAAAGTCTTTATCAACGGAAAACAGGGCGTAATATATGAAGCTAATTTAGCTTTTAAGTCTGTTATTATTGATAAAGGCGAGCATACACTGAGATTTATATACAAGCCTAAATTATATGTGTTCACTTTATTCTGTTATTTTCTGGGGCTTTCAATCATCTCAGTAATGCTTCTCTATAATTATTCAGGATTAAAGAGATACATCAATGAGAAAACCAATCAATAAATTTTTCGATAAATTTTCTGATAAAGCCATATGGATTTTGATATTCATCTATATTTTTCTTTTCAGTTATATCTGCTTCCTGAAATATCATTCTTTTAATTATTACGATATAGACTTTGCCAGTGACATTATTGTCTACTGGAATAGTTTGCATGGTAAATTTCTCTATTTTCCCTTTCTGGAAGAATCAATTTTTGGAGCACATTTTTATCTAATTGTTCTTTTGATTCTGCCTGTCTACGCTCTTTTTCAGCATCCCGTAACCATCTTATTTTTACAAAGTCTTTTTTTGGGCCTGGCGGCGTATCCTTTGTATTTATTGGGGAAATCAGAAATCAATAAAACCTTCGCTTTAATCATCGGGCTGGTGTATTTAATGTATCCCCCTTTGGGTTTTGTTAATCTCTTTGAAACCCATTTTGACTCTTTTACGGTATTTTTTCTTGCTTTTGCCATATATTACTTCCATAAGGAAAAGTTCGGCAAATTCATGGTTTTTATTTTGTTAGCTTTATCCTGCAAAGAAAATGTCAGCTTAGTCGTGACGATGTTCGGATTATACGCTCTTTTAAGAAAAAGGTCTAAAAAATGGATTTTAACGCCTTTTCTTTTAGGGGTTGCCTGGTTTATCCTGTCATTAAAATTCATTATTCCTTACTTTGCTAAGGCGGCCAAATTATATCAGGAAGGCTTTATTTTCAGTATATTTTACAAACATTTAGGCAGAAGCTGGGGGGAGATACTATGGAATGTCCTCACCCATCCTCTATATATCTTCAAATTCATTTTTACCCCCAGGAAAATTCTATATCTATATCAATTGTTTGTTCCCGTCTCTTTTATCGGATTATTGAGTCCCGGGATATTATTAATGACTTTACCGGTTTTCGCCCAAAACCTTTTATCAACGGCAGGCACTCACGCTGACATTCACTATCAATACGTCGCTTTTCTTATCCCTTTTATATTTTCTTCGGTTATATTTGCTTTTAAAAAATTATTGGCTTATAGAGAAATTTACAATTACCGTTATAAACTGCTTTCCGGATTTGTAATCGTTTCAATTGCCGCCGGTTTTTATTTAAGAGCCCCGCAATTTTATTTTATGAAGTATATAAATAACTGTAAAATTGATACCCTGGTAGAAGCTAAAAATCAGATACTCAAAATGATTCCCGAAGATGCTTCAGTTATAGCCACCTTTCAGTTTTTACCGAAATTAGCCCATCGGCATAATCTTTACTCAATGCATTTTGTGGCCACCGGGGTCCAAATGCACACTCAGGTGAAATATAATCCGCCGGACAATTTAGAATACGCCTTAATAGATTTTAATGAACCCCTGTTGATTAGTTCCTTTTTCCCGCCTCAGGCCCCGGCTAACATAGAGAATTTTCTAAAAAATGGTAACTGGAAGGTTCTGGAAGCGGTTGACGACATTGTCTTATTCAAGAAGAACTATAGAGAAGGGCATGATCTATGCGAGTTTGTACGGGCTTCGGAAATAAAAAATCTCAGTAACGTCAACATAGATAACCGGTTAATCTTTCTGGGGTATGACATTATTCAGGAAAATAAAAGCAATCTGAAGATTATGCACTTTATCTATTATTGGAAACGAACAGGAGAAACACCGAAAGAATTAGGTCTTTTTATCCGATTTGATTCTAAAGATACCCCGTTTAATAAATACCATGTTTTAGGTTACCGAACATACCAGCCCGATACCTGGCCTGAGGAGAAAATCGTTAAAGAGCACCATTTCCTGTTAATCCCTTCGTGGGTAAAACCGGAAAGCTATCAAGTTAAAGCCACGGTCTTTAATTTAGCCAATAAAGAAATTTTACCCGTCTCCTCCAGAGGTAATGAAAACGACCCCTCCGGAGAGATAAATTTAGGAACACTCTGGATTAATTAATAAAACTATTTAAAATTAAACTTTTAGTGGAGGCGTTATGACGGCAAAAAAAGTTTTAATCATCAAATTGGGATATTCGGAAACACTGGATAAGGAAATAAGCACTACCACCAGCCTCGGGGACGTATTAAGAACCACGGTAATTTTAAACTATTTAAAAGACGATGATGTTACCTGGTTGGTTGACGAAAAAGCTTATCCGCTCCTGGAAAATAACCCTTTTATCAACCGGATATTAATTTTTAACCTTGAATCGGTTCTACAGCTTCAGCGGGAACGTTTTGATACGGTCATTAATCTGGAAAAGGGCCCCGGCATCTGTGCTTTTTCTGATTCCATTAATGCCTGGAGAAGATTCGGGTTCAGATTTGACGTTAACCGCGGCGTGGCGCAGGCTTATGACGGAGCGGAAAAGGTTTTAAGTCTCTGTCTTGATTTAGAAAAAAAGAAAGAAAATTTAAAATTCTGGCAGGATGCCCTGGCTTCAATGGTCGGAGAAAAGTGGACTGAAAAAAAAGAATATATTCTTGGCTATAATCCGGCTTCTCTGGTAAAATATGACGTTGGGTTTAACTGGATTGCCGGCAATAAATGGCCGAATAAGAGCTGGCCCGAAAAACACTGGAATAAGCTGGAAAGTCTTTTAAAAAAGAGATATAAAATATCATGGCAGAAGGGCTTAAACGAGCTCCATGAATATATCAACTGGATTAACTCCTGCCGGTTAATTGTTACCAATGACAGTTTAGGAATGCATTTAGCCATTGCCTTAAAGAAAAAGATTATCGCTCTTTTTGGACCCACCTCTTCCAAAGAAGTCTTTCTATACGGGAGAGGGGTTAAAATTTTACCTGAAACTTCTTATAAATGTATTCCCTGTCATGATTCTAAATGCATCCAGAAAATAAATTGTATGGAATTTATTAAACCGGAAAAAATCAAAAACGAAATTGCAAACTTATTATTGAAAGAGAAATAGCCATGCAGGATAACTTTAGAATAGATAGCCATAAACTGATGTTTCACCCCGAAAGAGTAAGCGACTGGCTGAAGGGTAAAACCATCTATCCTCTTTATATGGAAATTACCCCTTCGGGAGGTTGCAACCACCGGTGTATCTTCTGCGCTCTTGACTATCTGAAATATAAGCCGGTATTCCTGGACTTAAATGTTTTAAAAAACACCTTAAAGCAAGCTTCTAACTCAGGCGTTAAAAGTGTTATGTACGCCGGTGAAGGAGAACCCCTGCTTCATAAAGATATCTCTGAAATTGTCCGCTATACAAAAAATTCCGGAATTGATGTTTCAATAACTACTAACGGTGTTCTCTTTACCGAAGATAAAGCAAAAGAGATGCTGGATTTCCTCAGCTGGATAAGAATCAGTTTAAATGCGGGGAAAGATAAAACTTACGCCCTGGTCCACCGAACCCTAAAAGAGGATTTTAATAAGGTCCTGAAAAATCTTGAGGATGCCGTTAAAATCAAAAATAAAAATAAATTGAAAACAGTAATCGGCGTACAGTTATTACTCATTCCCGAAAACGTAAAAGAGGTATGCATCCTGGCTCAATTGTTAAAAAATATCGGTGTGGACTATTTAACTATAAAGCCATACTCACAACATCCTCTAAGCCGGTCGCATATCAATCCGGCATTTAAATACGAAAATTATACCTACCTGAGCAAAAAATTAGAGAACATACAGAACAATAAATTTAAAATTATTTTTAGAAGCGAAACTATAAGAAGATTAAGTTCCGGCCGTGACTATAAACATTGCCTGGGTTTACCTTTCTGGACATATATCACCGCCGGAGGCGACATTTACGCCTGCAGTGCTTTTCTCGGGAAAAAAGAATTTTGTTACGGCAACATTTATCAGCATAGCTTTAAAACCATAATGGAAAGTAAACGCCGGAAAGACATTTTAAAAAGAGCCGCCCGGAAATTAGATACAACTAAATGCCGGGAGGTTTGCCGACTGGATAAAATAAACAGCTATCTCTGGGAGCTGGAACATCCCGGTCCACACGTTAATTTTATTTAATTGTAAATTATGATAATAAAAACGCAAATCTCAATTAATGATTTACTCCGGGTCTATACCGTGATGCTTAAAATCCGCCTGTTTGAAGAAAGGATAATTGAGCTATATCCCGAACAGGAAATGAAAACGCCGGTCCATTTATATATCGGCGAGGAAGCTATCGCTGCCGGAGTTATTCACTATTTAAAAAAAGAAGATTATCTCTTTACCAATCATCGCTGTCACGGCCATTGTATTGCCAAAGGCATGAGTCTTTCCTCTATTATGGCTGAACTTTATGGAAAAGAGACGGGCTGCTGTAAAGGCAAAGGTGGCTCCATGCATCTGTCAGACCCGGCTTACGGGATTTTTGCCACCTCGGCTATCGTCGGCGGCGACATACCTCTGGCCGTAGGCGCCGCTTTAAGCCTTAAATTCCAAAAAAGCAAAAACATCGCCGTTACTTTTTTCGGGGATGGAGCCGTGGACCAGGGGGTCTTCTACGAAAGCCTCAATTTTGCCGCCTTGAAGAAACTGGCGGTGTTATTCGTCTGCGAAAATAACTTCTACGCCACCAACTCGCCTCAGCGGGTGAGACAGTCAAAAGACAACATCTTTCAAAAAGGGGAAATCTTCGGTATTAAAGGTTTCCGCTGCGATGGAAATAACGCCTTAGAAATAATGGGAATTGCCGGCGACCTCATTAAAAAAATTAGAGAAGAAGGAGGCCCCTTTCTTCTTGAATGCCGGACTTACCGCTGGAAAGGTCACGTCGGTCCGGACTGTGATTTTGAAAAAGGCTGCCGGCCGAAGGGCGAGCTTGAACACTGGATAAAAAAATGTCCGGTCCAAAAATTAGAAGAATATCTTTTGGAAACCGGAAGGCTAAATAAAGAAAAAATTAAAAATCTCCGTTTGCAAATTACCAAAGAAATAAGAGAAGCTGAAAACTTTGCCCAAAAGAGTTCTTTCCCGGAGAGGAAAGAACTCTACAAAGACGTTTACCGGGAGAAAATATAATGCCCTGGACCAAGGTAGCCGTAGATAAAGCCGTTAAATATTTACCGTCTGAAAAAAACATTAAGAATAAAAGACTCTTAAGCTATAGGGAAGCCTTAAGAGAAGCGCTCCTTCAGGCTCTTAAAAGAGACCCCGGCGTCTTTATAATGGGAGAAGGAATTGACGACCCGGGCGGTATCTTTGGCTCAACCCTTAACCTTCACCGGGAATTCGGAAATAAAGTTTTTGATACGCCCATAGCCGAGAACGCCCTCACCGGATTTGCCGTCGGCGCGGCTTTAACCGGGATGAGACCGGTCTTAGTCCATATGAGAGTGGATTTCTTACTCCTATCTTTTGACCAGATACTTAACCACGCGGCGAAAATCTCTTATATGTCCGGTGGTAAATCCTGCGTTCCTCTGGTTATCCGGGCCATTATCGGCCGGGGTTGGGGTTCAGCCGCCCAGCATTCTCAGGCCCTGCACGCCTTATTTATTCATATGCCCGGTGTTAAAGTGGTGATACCGTCTTCAGCTTATGACGCCAAGGGACTTTTACTTTCCAGTATTGCCGATAATAACCCGGTGGTGTTTATTGAACACCGCTGGCTCTATGATATCAAAGGATATGTGCCTGAAAGAGAGTATTTAATTCCCCTTGGAAAGGGTTTAATCAGAAAAACCGGAAAAGACGTTACGGTTCTGGCCATATCCCTGATGGTTGCCGAAGCCATTAAAGCCTCGGAAAAATTAAACCGGGACGGTATTAGCATGGAAATTATTGACCCCCGGTCTCTTAATCCTCTGGATGAAAAGATAATTATTGATTCGGTCAAAAAAACCGGCCGGCTGGTTATGGCTGACCCGGGCTGGCAAAAAGGCGGTGCCGCCGAAATTATTCTGGGACGCCTCCACAATAAAATAAAACCGTATCTAAAATCAGCGGTTGAAATTGTCGCCCTGCCGGATACCCCCACACCCGGCAGTTACGAATTAGAAAAGGCCTTTTATAAAGATTCAAAAGACATTATAAAAGCCGTGAAGAGAACATTATGGAAAAAGATAAAAACAAATTAAGCATAATTATGCCGGCTCTGAATGAAGAAAAAAATATTTCTGCGGCCATTACCGAAACACTGGAAGCTCTTGATTTTTTTAATATAAACGGCGAAATCGTTGTTATTAATGACGGGAGTACCGACCGGACTCAAGAGCTGGTTGAAGAGAAAATAAAAGAAAATCCGGCCCGGATTTACGTCATTAAACACGATAAGCCAAAGGGGATAGGCGCCTCTTTCTGGGAGGGGGTTGATTATTCAAAGGGAGATAGCATCGTTATGCTTCCGGGAGATAATGAAAATGACCCGAAAGAAACCCTTCGTTATTATAAGCTTCTTGAACAGGTAGACATCGTTATTCCTTTCATTTTTAACAGAGAAGCCAGAACATCATTTAGAAACATCCTTTCTTTTATCTATCGTTTTATCATCAACACTACTTTTTTAGTCAATTTCAATTACACCAACGGCACGGTCCTTTACCGAAAGTCAATCCTGGAAGAATTAAACTGGCATTCGGACAGTTTCTTTTTTCAAACCGATATCCTGATCCGGTCAGTCAAAAAAGGATATCTTTTTGCTGAGGTTCCCTATAAGCTGGGCTTGAGAAAATCAGGCGTTTCTAAAGCCGTTACCTTCCCTTCTCTCCTTAAGGTTATCAAAGGTTATTTTAAATTAGTCAGGGATTTTTATTTTAAAACCAGAAGAGAAAAGAAAACCGTCTATTCCAAAGATTCACTAACAGCGCTAAGAAGAGAAAATCCAAAAGATTAAATACAAAATACAATATGGCAAAACTGATTCTTGACAGTCATAAATTACTCTGGCATAAAGACCGGCTTGAAGCGTGGCTTAAGGGTGAAAGAATTGCGCCTATCACCATTGACTGTTCTTTAACCAGAAGATGCACCTACCGCTGCATTTACTGCTACGGGCAGCTACAGGCAAACGACGAGAAAAAAATGACCAGAGACGTTATCTTCAGGTTTCTTGACGATGCCGCCGAAATAGGGGTTAAAGCGGTAAGCTTTGTCAGCGACGGCGAAAGCACCTGTTCCCCTCATATCTATGAAGCCATCCGCCGCGGGAAAGCTAACGGTCTGGATATGGCTCTCGGCACTAACGGATATTTACTTAACCTTGAGCGTTTAGAAGAAATTCTGCCGGCTTTAACTTATATCCGCTTTAATATTTCCGCCGCCGAACCGAAGAGATACGCCCAGATTCACGGCTGCACCGAAGAATGTTATCATAAGGTCTGCCGGATTATCCGCGAATGCGTAAAGATTAAAAAGGAGAAGAACTTAAAAGTCACTATCGGGCTGCAGATGGTTTTTCTCCCGGCCTTCTCTGATCAGGTTATCCCTCTGACAAAACTGGGTAAAGAAATGGGGGTTGACTACGTAATTTTTAAACATTGCAGTGACGATGAGAAAGGAAGTCTGGGGGTAAACTATTCTCAATATTCAGAATGTGTCGATATTTTAAAGGAGGCCGAGAAGCATTCAACGGATAAATATCAGGTCGCGGTTAAATGGTCTAAAATCATGAGTGAGGGAAAACGTAAATATATCCGCTGTTACGGCCCGGCTTTTATCATGCAGTTTTCCGGTTCGGGTTTAGTCGCTCCTTGCGGTATGCTTTTTAACACTGGATATTCCAAATATCATATCGGTAATATCGCCGAAAAATCATTTAAGGAAATCTGGAAAAGTGAACGTTACTGGGAAGTTTTACGGCTTCTCTCTTCCGATAAATTTGACGCCAGAACCATGTGCGGCACTTTATGCCTCCAGCATAAAGTTAACGAATTTCTTTCTGATTTAAAAGCCGGGCGGGTTAAGCTGGAAAAGCCCGAGGGGCCTCCGCCGGAACACATTAATTTTATCTAAATTTATTTAAAAATTTATCCGGGAAAGAATCACGATGAGTATCCTCCTTTACGGAATTTTAATATTCATAATATCTTTTTTGCTCCACCTTATTATCTGGCGGGTGCACCTCCCCGGGAAAAAACACGTCGTCATTCTCCTGGAGATTTTTCTGGGTGTATTGGCTGTCAGTCTATTTATATTAAAAATAAATCCATCCCTGGCCTTGGGCGGCATTACTCCGCCTCAGAGCTTGCCTGATTTCTTAAAACTTTCTCTTCTATATATTTCTCTGACTCTCGCCTATATCACCACATATTCTGCGGTGGAAGTAGACAGTCCTTCTTTAATTATGGTCTTAAATATCGCTAAAACCCATCCCGGTGGACTGGAAAGAGATAAACTGTATAACCTTCTGAATGACGAATATCTGGTTAAACCGCGGATAAACAATTTAGTAAACGACGGACTGGCGTATAAAGAGGGGGAGAAATATAAATTGAATCCCGCGGGAAGTTTTATAGCCGGGATATTCATTGTTTTTCGAAACCTATTAAACGCTCCTAAAGGCGGCTGAATTTGACCTGGAAAGATTGTTTAAACGTTTCTATCCCTTTAATTGCCCTGGCGGTAAACGTCATCAGCCAGATTTTACATTACAGGATTCGTCCGCAATCAGGGCTCCTTAAATCTATATTTTGGGGATTTATTGCCGGTTTATCGGCTTTATCTTTACTTGAAATTACCGGAGAAAAAACGGCTTTAAAAGACGTGGCCGGTAATTTCTTGGCGGATTTCATTGCCTATTCGGCTTTAGGATACTGCTATTTCCATTTTATTAATCTGGGTGAAACCGCCCGGCGGACGAGAATCTTAAGAGAATTAAAAGAATCTGCCGGCGGGCTAACCTTAAATGAAATTTTAAGCCGTTATAACGCCAAGGAAATCATTGAACGAAGGATTTCCAGATTAATACAAACCGGACAGGTCAAACTGGATAATAATAAACTTTTTATCGGGAAACCCCTCGTTTTAATAATGGCCAGATTTTTAATCTTCTTAAAAATTATCCTTCTGGGGAAAAAATCTGAATTTGAATAATTTTTTTAAAAGAGGACCCTATGAAACAGAAAATTATGAAACCAATCAAAATACCGTCTCATTATAACTACATTGCCGCTTTTTTAACTTTTGCCTGTAATCTAAAGTGCAGTTTTTGCATTAATAATTTTGAACAGAGCGTAATCAGGAGAAAAATGATTTCAGGCCAGGAATGGGTAAAAGCCCTTAACCGGCTTATCTCACGCGAAGACCTGCCGGTAACTTTACAGGGCGGAGAACCAAGTCTTCATCCGGACTTTATTTATATCATCAATAATTTAAAGCCGGAACTTAATCTTGACATTTTAACTAATTTGCAGTTTGACGTGGAAAATTTCATAAAAGCCGTGGATCCCGAAAGGATTAAAAGAAAATCCCCTTATGCCTCCATCCGGGTAAGTTATCATCCGGAACAAATGGATTTAGATGAATTAATCAAAAAAATACTCCGGATGTTAGAGGCAAATTTCAGCATCGGCATCTGGGCGGTAATGTTTCCACCTTATGAAAAAATCATAAAAGACGCCCAGATTAAATGCCGGAAACTCGGGATTGATTTCCGCCTCAAAGAATTTCTCGGGGAACATAACGGAAAGTTATATGGTTCCTATAAATATCCCGGCGCCTGCGATAAAAAATTCAAAAAGAAAGTGCAATGTAAAACAACCGAACTTCTCATGGATAGCCTCGGTAATATCTTCCGCTGCCACTCCGACCTTTACGCCGGGATAGACGTAATAGGGAATATTTTAAATCCGGGGTTTCAGATTGAAGAGAAATTCAGAGATTGCGACCATTTCGGCCACTGCAATCCCTGTGATATCAAAATAAAAACCAATAGATTCCAGCAATATGGGCATACTTCAGTTGAAATAACTATTCCTAACTCGTCTTCCAATTCATAAACCATATTGCTCAATTTTAAACACCAAAAAACAATTGGTCTTTTACAAGATATGCGGGCGCAACTATTTAAAAATTTTCTGATAATAATTTTAATAGGAATAGCGGTTTATTCTTTCAGCTGGTCTAACGATTTCGTCTGGGACGATGACCACTTAATTAAAGATAACCATTTTATAAAAAGTTTACATAACTGGTATTTCTCTTTTAGCCGGTTTCTTTTTCATCATCTCCAGGGACAAAGTAAATACTACCGCCCGCTACAGGAGATTTCTTACGCCCTGGATTACCGCCTCTGGGGACTAAATCCTTTCGGTTATCACCTGTCTAATAGTTTCATTCATATTTCCTGTGGGGTTATGTTTTCTTTAATTCTTTATCAAATTTTTAAAAATTTATTTATAAGTTTATGGGGAGGGGTTTTC
The DNA here is from genome assembly GCA_964506075.1 of uncultured bacterium. Taxonomy (GTDB): domain Bacteria; phylum CAZDME01; class JAYEMH01; order JAYEMH01; family JAYEMH01; genus CAZDKO01. The sequence goes on along the minus strand of CAZDKO010000001.1, from coordinate 51,568 downwards.
TTCCTCGTCCACCCTGTCCAGACGGAGGCGGTCGTCTATATTTCCGGGCGGGCCGACCCTCTGGGGACACTTTTTATTTTACTGGCACTGAGTACTTATATTGAGGCGAAGAAAGGAAACAAATTTTTATTCCCGCTTTCCCTTTTTTCATTCCTGCTGGCGTTATTTTCCAGAGAGTCAAATTTAGTCTTTCCTTTTGTAATCCTCGCTTACAACTTGATTTTTCTAAAAAAAGAAAGTTTGAATCAAAAATTATTTCCTTTCTTATGGTTCTTAATGATCGGCTTCTTATATGCGTTTATCCGGCTTAAGTTAACCGCCGCCGATTCTTTAAACTTCTACCAGTGGAATATGTCCTGGGGGATAAGGATGATTACCGAGCTAAAAATAATCAGCCAGTATATCCTGCTTCTTTTATTTCCTTATAATCTCCATATGGAAAGATTCGTCCCGTGGAGTGAAAGCTTTTTAGATTCTGGCGTAATTTTTTCATTAATATTTATTCTAATTATTATTTATCTTTGCCTGAAACTTTCCAGAAAAGATAAAGCCGTGGGGTTTTTTGCTTTACTGTTTGTCATTACGCTTTCCCCTTTTTTAAATATTATCCCCTTAAACGCCCAGATGGCTGAACACTGGCTTTATCTGCCTTCAACCGGTTTTCTGGCTATTATGGCCTGGCTGGCTTTTAAAATAAAAAATCATCCGGCAATGGAAAAGCTAAAAATCGGAGAAAACTTTATTCCGCTTTTTCTAACCCTTCTTCTGGTAATCTATTCTTATATGACTATAAAACAAATTCAAATCTGGAGAGACCCTCTGACTTTCTATGAATATACCGCCCGTAAAGCCCCTTATTCCAGCCGGATGGATATCTGTCTTGCCTCGATATATTCCGAGCAAAAAAGATATCCTGAAGCAACCGCTCTTTTAAAAAAAGTTATAAAAAAGGTCCCGCAATATTTTAAAGCCCGGCATAACCTTGCTTCCGTTCTAATTGAAACCGGAAAATTAGATGAGGCTGAAGAAGAACTGAAGATTTTATTAAAGTCGGACCCGGAGAATATAGAGGCTCATCTCAGCCTTGCCGACCTATATTCCAAAAAAGGAGAAGATGAAAAAGCTGTCCAGATATACCGTAAAATGATGGAAACAAACCCGGGTTTTGCTTATACTTACTACAAATTAGGCAACTTCTATTATCAGAAAGGAAAGATTGAAGAAGCCAGGGATATCTTTAAGGCCGGGTTATCTATTGACAATAATTTTCCCGAACTGCATAATAACCTGGGGATATGCTATGCGGAAATGAATGAACTAAATGAAGCCAAAAAAGAATGGATGAAAGCTTTAAAACTTGACCCGCATTACCAGGAAGCAAAATATAATTTAGAAAAATTAAAAAAAGATACATCTGAATTAGAAGGGGATACTGATGAACTCACAGACTGAGAAAGCCAGAAACCTTAAAGCTGTATTACTCATTCTGGGGCTAGGGATTGCCGTCTACTCCTATAGTTTTCCCAATCCTTTCATATGGGATGATGAAATACTGATAGTAAGGAATCCATATATCAGGAGCTGGCAGAATTTAGTGAATATATTTACTACTCCTTTGTTTCGTTTTTACCGCTCCAATACATTTTTTTACCGCCCTTTACAGGAACTAACTTATCTTCTGGATTTTCAGTTCTGGACACTGGACACTTTGGGTTACCATTTGACCAATGTTTTCCTGCACGTTGCTAACGCCGTATTAATGTTTCTTATAATTAAAACCATTACTAAAAATTACGCCGTATCTTTAGCCAGCAGTCTCCTTTTTGTAATTCACGCTGTTCATACCCAGGCCGTCACTTATATCTCCGGACGGGCAGATTTATTAGTCGGTGTCTTTCTGCTTTTAGCCTTTCTGTGCTACATTAGGTCTTTCTACCTTCTTTCTATAATCTCTTTCATCCCTTCTCTTTTTTGTAAAGAATACGCCCTTATTTTCCCGTTATTACTGATTTTTTATGATTTTACTTTCCGGAGGGATAAATTCAAAGACGTTTTCCGGCTTACAAGATACCTCCCCTTTATAGCTACAGATGCCCTTTATATCTACTTACGTGCTTACCTTTTAGAATTTTCCGGCTATAAAGTTTTAGAATATTCAGTATATAATTTTTTACCGCGCCTCTTCAGTATCGGCAAGGTTATCTTTATTTACCTGCAACTCCTTCTTTACCCGGTTAATCTCCATGTAGAGCGCCGTTTAATGCCGCCTCAATCTTTCCTGGATTATTCCTTTATTTTACCTCTTCTGGGGTTAGCCGTTATTATCTATTTAATGTTTCTCACTTATAAACGTTCCAGAATAACTTTTTTCTTTACCGGCTGGTTTTTCGTTCTTCTGCTTCCAATGCTAAATATCATAAAACTGGATACCCTGATTGCCGAACACTGGGTATATCTTGCCTCTATCGGGTTTTTTGTCCTGGTAATTTCCGGATTAAAAAATCTGACTAAAAGCGAAGTTTCGTTCTATTCCATCCTGTTTTTACTGCTTATATTCTACAGCAGCTTCACCATTAAAAGAAACATTGAGTGGGGAGATAAAGTCAAATTCTGCCGGCATACCCTGGATGCCGCTCCGAATTCTTTCCGGGCCAATTATCTTCTGGGGCAGATTTTACTTGATGAAGGTTTAAACTCTCAGGCCGCCGTACAGTTTCAAAAAGTGCTGGCTTTAAGACCCAATGACAGCGATTCATATAATAGCCTTGGAGTGGCTTATATCCGTAATCAACAATTAGAAGAAGCCAGAAAATGCTTTAGCCGAGCTACCGAATTAGACCCTCTTAATTTTGACGCCTGGAATAACCTGGGCCTTTTCTATTTTTTAAGCGGGGAGCGTGATTTAGCCCACCAATATTTCCAAAAAGCCCTGGCGGTTAATCCTTTGCATCTGGGAACATTAAATAACCTGGGGATATATTACGAAAAAACAGGTAAAAAAGCCTTAGCCGAAGAGACATGGAATAAAGTTTTATCCATAGATCCCCTAAACGAACAGGCTAAGTATAACCTGGAAAAGATGCTCAGTGAAACAGCCAATGAATAAAAATACTATCCTGGCGTTATTCTTAATCAGCGTCTCCTGTATCGCCTTATATTCTAATACCCTAAAAAATCCATTTGTGTGGGATGACCATTTATTAATAGAAAAAAACCTGCTCATTCAAAACTGGAAATTCATTCCGGATATTTTCACTCATCATCTTTTTTACACTACCGGAGAGGCAAGTACTTTCTACCGCCCCTTGCAGACGCTGACCCTGCTTCTGGATTATCACATCTGGCATTTTAAGGCGGCGGGATACCACCTGACCAATCTCATACTTCATTTACTGGCCTCTATCCTGGTTTATTTTCTTGTTCTTGAAATAGGAGAAAAACACCTGACGGCGCTTTGGGCGGGGTTACTCTTTGCTATCCATCCGATACATACCGAAGCGGTCAGTTATATTGCCGGGAGAGCCGATAGCCTGGTAACTATTTTTATCCTGCTCTCTTTGCTTGCTTACCGCAAAAATTCAAATTCTAGCTACATCTGCTCCGTGTTATTCTTTACGGGTGCCCTGCTCTCTAAAGAATTGGCCTTGATTTTCCCTTTCATCCTGCTGCTGTATGAATTAAGTTTCGCCAAAGAGAAGACGGAAATAAATCCCGTCGTTAGAGAAAAATCCTCAAAGGGGGGGAATTTAATAAAACCGGCCCCTTTTTTTATCACCGCTTTAGGATACATTTATTTCCGTTTTCATTTTCTTAAATTTACCGAAACTAACCTGGCTTTCCATTTTAACCGCGATTATTTCTTGAGACTGGCTACTTCAATAAAGATATTATTCTCTTATTTAGGCCTGCTCATATTCCCCCAGGAACTTAAAATGGCCAGAGGATATCATCTGGTTAAATCGTTTCTTGACCCGGCCTTTATTATTTTTTCTTTCCTACTGGTTATAATTATCTGGGCGGCAATTAAGAGCTATCATAAATCTCGATTTACTTTCTTCTTCTCTTTCTGGTTTTTTATCTTTCTCCTTCCTTTCTTGAATATATTGCGCCTTAATGCTTTGATAGCAGAGCACTGGTTATATATTCCTTCAATCGGCTTCCTGGCCCTCCTGGGCCGGATAATTGAAAAAGCGGTCAACCGGAAAAAATTTTTAATTTTTGTCTTTATGCCTTTTTTTATCTACTATGCCTCTCTCACCGTAACACAAAACCTTCAATGGCAAAATGAGGTTAAACTGTATCAAAAAATTTTGAAATATAATCCTGAGGTAGTCCTGGTCTGGTATAATTTAGGCACTATTTATTTAAGAGAAGGAAGCTACGAAGAAGCAGAAAAAGCTTTTAGAAACCTTCTTAAGTTACAACCTGACCACGCTAAAGCCCTGGTTAATCTGGGAGCGGTCTACTGGGTGAAAGGAAGATTAAAAGAAGGGGAAGAATGTGCCCGCCGGGCCAAGATATCTGACCCGGGTCTTACCGAGGCTTATTGTCTTTTAGGGCTTTTTTATGCTCAGGAAGGAAAATGGAAAGAAGCTGAAGCAGAATACCAGGAATCTATAAAAATTGACCCTCAATATTTAAAAGGGTATCTTAATCTCGGGATGCTTTACGCCAATAAAGGCGATTTAGAACGAGCTATCCCGCTCTGGAAGAAAGTAATAGAGATTAATCCTTCTTCCCCGGAAGCCCTTGACGCCCGGAACAGCCTGGAACAAATCAAAAAATACCTCAATAAGTAACCGCCTTTTTGAACAAGTGGCACACGGCTAATCGCCAGAATTATTAATTATAAACCATTAGCTATTTGCCCTTTGCTATCTGCCAGGTTGGTGGACGATGCTGGGCTCGAACCAGCGACCCCTGCCGTGTGAAGACAGTGCTCTATCCAGCTGAGCTAATCGTCCATAATAACAAATATATTATACGCCAAAAAAAATTGGAGTCAACCCCATATTAAAAAAAAAGAGGAGCCGCTACGGCTTGCTCCTCTCTTTAATTTCCTTATTCTATTTAAATTCAGAGTATCTTAACTTCTTCCAAACGGTAAGGCTGCGTAATAAACTTAGGTTTATACTCTATTTTGTCAGGGGGCAAATTCAATACGCCCCTTTTTAATTCTAAAATTGTGGTCTTCTGCGCTTTAAAACTTTCTTTGATATAATCAATAGCGCTTTTTATCTTTAATGAGTCGTCACAGCTGAATAAATCAACGGCCGCGTAATTATACTCCGGCCAGGTGTGAATTGAGAAATGAGATTCAGATATGACTATTATCCCGCTTATTCCGTAAGGATTGAATTGATGAAAAAAATCTCCGACAATGTTCGCCTTGGCAATTTCAGCCGACCGCCGGAGAATAACTCTCACCTTACTCTCACTATTAAGTATTTTACCGTCACAGTCAAAAAGTTCCAGCAACACATGTCTCCCCAGACTTTTCAACCATCTACCTCCTATGGGTTTTCTTTTCACCCCCTAAAAATTTAGGTTTGTATATTTATACAAAATATTGCTCTTTATGTCAAGTATTAAATTTAATTTTTTTAAATTTTTTTATTCAGCACTGAGTTTGGGAATTAACTCTTCCACGCAATCAGATAAATATTCCCATTGCTCCTGATTCTGGATGGTGAACTTTTGTTTCCTGGCCCATTTATTACCTTTTTTTTGCCAGAGATAAAAACAAAGTTGTTTTCTTCCCCATGATTCAAGTAAAACAACCGCTGACCACCAGCCAAAACCTTTACTTAAAGTCCGATATTCTAAAATCTTAAGCGGAGCAGTAACCGGTACTTTTTCCTCTTCCCTGTTCCTGATCATCTTTTCTCCTCCTATATTAACCGGTACATACTATATAAGCATGTATCCACATATAATATGGGAATGAGTCCTATATATTATATATAATAATATATCCTCAAATGCGCTATATTGTCAACAAAATTTTTATCAGGAATCAGTCTTTCCCGTTAGCACTCTAAAACTACCGGCCCCGGGTTGGACTGCGCCTCTTATTGGCTTTTTTAGAACGCCAGCGCAATTTCCCTTTTCTTCTCGGTTTTGGCATTGTATCCTCACTTACAAGTTATGCAAATTGATATAGCTTAAATATCTTTTATTAATAACTTGGGGTTACTTCTCTCCCCAGATGACGAAATCATAAGTTGTTTTTTCTTCTTCCTGCCCTTTCTCTTTTTTTGAACACCCGTAATTAATTCCAGCCAGAAAAAATAAAATAATTGCGAAAATCAAAAATTTCTTATTATACATTTAATCCCCCTTTTACCGCAAGATGCGACATCATAGCAAAAGCAGGAGCTTACGCTCCTGCTTTTAACCATTTAGAACTAACAATCTAAAATTTAAAATTTATTTTTTCTTTTTCTTTGCGGCTTTTTTCGCTTTCTTTTTCTTCGCCATTTTATCCCCTCCTTCGTTATTAAACAACATCTTAATTAAATATATAACGAAACAAGTTTCCTTGTCAAGAAGAAAATGTGATTTTTGGAAAATTTTTTTGTTTTTTTATTTTAAATTAACGGCTGTTTTAATCACCGACGGGAAAAAATAACATTTTTAAAAAATTTTTGGCGGGTTTTAATTTTAAAATATTTTTTGAAACCTTTGGACATGGAAATTTTTATTTTTTCGTCTTTTTCCGCAATAATCATACCGTGGACACCTTTAGTTTTTTCAATTAATTTCAGGCCGTCTTTTTCTCCTGAAATAAAAACCGCCGTAGCTAAAGCGTCAGCCGTCATGGCACTGGGAGCGATAATCGTCACGCTGATAACTTTTTCCGCCGGAAAACCAGACCATGGATCAAACAAATGGTGATAACGTTTTTCATTTACTATTTTAAAACGTTCGTAATCTCCTGAAGTGGCTACGCCTTTATCCGTACATCTAAATTCAAAAAGAATATTTGCTGCTCTGGGATTTTTTACACCAATCAGCCAGTCTTTTCCATTACTTCCTTTACCCGAGGCAAATAAATCCCCTCCGGCTTCCACCAGATAATTTTTAATACCGCTTTTCCTCAGTGTTTTTGCCGCCTGGTCAACGGCATAACCTTTGGCAATAGCGGCCAGGTTAATCTTTACTCCTTTTTTCCTGAACCTGACCATATTGTTCCGTTCATTTATCTCTATGTTCCTATAATCTACCAGGGGTAAAATTTTTTTTATTTCTTTTTCCGTAGGGATCTGCCCCTCGCCCAGTTTTTCTTCCCATAAATTAACCAGCGGCCCGACGCAAATACTGAATTTCCCTTTACTTAAACGCGAGATTCTCCGGCTTTCTTTCAGTAAAAAAATAATCTCCGGATTTACCCGGTGAAACTTTAAATCTTCATTCTGGTTTAATCTTGAAAGTTCACTATATTCATCTTTTATAGAGAGCATCCGCTCTACCCGTTTCATTTCCTGGAAGGCCAGTTCAGAAGCTACCTCTCCTTTTTTTAAATCTCTATCAAATATAATGATATTAACTATTGTTCCCATTAGAACCCGGCTTTTTTTAATCACCTTCGGTTCTAAAAAGAGTCGCGAGAAATATAAAATTAAAACCAGAATAATTACCGTTAAAGCGATTATTTTAGCGGGAGATAGCTTTTGATTTTTCATATTTAACCCAGTTTAAAAATCCATACGGCAATATGAAAATAAATGAATAGAGTGGTAATATCAATAATCGTACTAATCAAGGGGCCGGAACTAATAGCCGGGTCAATCCCGATTCGCTTGAAAAATAAAGGCAGGAGAGAACCGATTGTAGTCGCTACGGAGATTATAATAACCATAGTTAAAGCCACCGTTAAACCAAGCAACGGGTCCTGCTGAAAAATTAAAGCCCTGAGAGCCGCAAAAATCCCTATAATAGTACCTATTAATACGCCGATTAATAATTCTTTACGAATAATTCGCCAGATATCGCTAAGTTTAAGGTCTCCCGTCGCTAAGCCTCTAACAATAACAGTGGCTGCCTGTGTGCCGGCACCGCCTCCCGAATTCATAAGCAAAGGAATAAAAAAAGCTAAAGTCACGGTTGTCCCGAGAAGAGCAGCATTCTTTTCCATTATTAAACCGGAGAATAAGCTGGCTACCACCAAAAATAAAAGCCAGTTAATCCGGTGACGCGCGATAGAAAGTACATTGGTCTGGAGATAATTTTCAACCGGTTTGGTCACCGCTCCTAAATGATACATATCTTCGGTAGATTCATCTTCCATAACATCAAGTATGTCATCCACGGTAATAATTCCTCTCATCCGTCTCATATCATCTACCACCGGAAGAGCCAAAAAATCATACCAGGAAATTTTATGAGCGACTTGTTCTTGATCCATATAAACCGGAACAGAAATAACGTGCCGGTGCATTATTTTAGATACGGGTGAATCCGGATCGGCTGTTACCAGCTCTTTTAACGAGAGAACACCGATGACTTTTTCTTCCTTATCCAGCACATATAGATAATAGATGGTCTCTAAATCTTTAGCCAGAGCCCGGATTTTTTCTAAAGATTCTCTAACCGTATCGTCAGGAGATAAACGGGCAAATTCCGTAGTCATCCGGCCGCCGGCAGTATTACTGTCGTAGGTAATCAATTCCCTGACATCGCGCGCCTCTTCCTGCTCCATAAGGCTTAAGAATTCCTTGACCATATCTTCAGGTAAGGTGGAGAAGAGGTCGGCCCGTTCATCCGAGGAAAGTCTATTAAGAATTTTCGCGCTTTCGTTACGATTTAAAGATTTAAGAAGAGAAATCTGGACAGACCGAATCAGATTTTCAAAAACATCAGCGGCAAAATTATCATTCCAGTTATTAAATAAAAACTGACGCTCTTTAGACTTAAGATTTTTTACTATTTCAGCAATCTCCACGGGTTCAAATTCATCCCATAGGCCTTTTAAGTCCTGGAGATTCTGCTGGTCAATTAATTCTTTTATCTCGGGCAAAATTAATTGAACCCGGGAAATTGTGTTGTTTCGCATCTTTAAAATCCTCTTTTTAAGCTGGGCAAGTGATTTATCTCTTCGTTATTATAACATAGAATTTTTAAGTTAAAAAACAGAAAAATCTCCAGTCGATATTACTTCTGGAGATTTAAAGTGCTTTACCGTCTATTTTTAAAAATGTTAAGTCGCCGATAAAAAATTACATTTTTATAATGAAAATCATTTTAAAATTTAACTTTTTACTCCTTCTGATTATTAATAATTGATAGAAACTCTTTGTTGGTTTTAGTTTTTTGAATCTTCTCAACCAATAATTCCATCGCCTCAACAGGATTTAAGGAATTAAGAACCTTGCGGAGCACCCATAGTTTATTGAGTTCATTTTTATCTAAAAGTAATTCTTCCCGGCGCGTTCCTGAACGGTTGATATCAATTGCCGGAAAAACTCTTTTATCCACTAACTTTCTATCAAGCTGAAGTTCCATATTGCCGGTGCCTTTAAACTCTTCAAAAATTACCTCATCCATACGGCTTCCCGTATCAATTAGAGCGGTAGCGATAATGGTGATACTGCCTCCTCCTTCAATCGCTCTGGCCGCACCGAAGAATCTCTTCGGTTTCTGTAAAGCATTGGAATCAACACCTCCGGAAAGAATCTTTCCGCTATGGGGGACAACGGCATTATAAGCCCGGCCTAACCGGGTAATGCTGTCCAGAAGGATAATTACATCTTTCTTTTGTTCCACTAAACGCTTGGCTTTTTCAATAACCATTTCCGCTACCTGAACGTGACGCTCAGCCGGTTCGTCAAAAGTAGAACTGATTACCTCTCCTTTTACCGAATGCTGCATATCGGTTACTTCCTCTGGCCGCTCGTCAATCAATAGAACTATTAAGGTCGCTTCCGGGGTATTGGTGGTAATAGAATTAGCAATTTTTTGAAGCAGGATAGTCTTACCGGCCCGGGGGGGGGAAACAATTAGACCCCGCTGACCTTTACCAATCGGCGCTAAAAGGTCTATTATCCTCATAGAAATCTCTTCCGGCTTGGTTTCCAGGATAAACTTTTCCTGAGGATAGATAGGCGTTAAATCGTCAAAAAGTATCCGGTTTTTTATCCCTTCGGGATTTTCAAAATTTACGGCTTCTACTTTCAGTAAAGCAAAATACCGTTCCCCTTCTTTGGGCGGCCTGATTTGCCCGGAAACCGTATCCCCGGTCAATAAACTGAAACGTCTAATCTGGGAAGGAGAAACATAGATATCATCGGGACAGGGTAAATAATTGTAATTGGGAGAACGGAGGAAACCAAAACCGTCAGGTAAAATTTCTAACACCCCCTCGCCAAAAGTTAAACCGTTCTTTTCCGTTTTTGCCTGGAGGATTCGAAAAATAAGGTCGGTTTTTTTCATTCCTCTTAATCCCGTCACATTTAAATCCTGGGCAATTTTATGTAATTCATTGATTGTTTTACCTTTTAAATCAACAATATCCATAAGATTTCCTCCTTAATAATTTAATATCCTCATCCCAAATTTTTTTGACTTGTTTTTGCGTTGATTGTAAACTCCCCGTATTATTGATAACAAAATCGGCTAATTTAATTTTCTCCTGTTGAGGCATTTGAGACTTAATTCTTTTTACAATTTCATCTCTGGTAAGATGCTTCTTATTTTTTTTAAGTCGGGAAATCTGATTTTTTCTGTCAATCTTAATCATAATCAGATAATCAATCATCTTAAATAAAGGCTCTATTTCTATAACTAAAGCTGCTTCTATAATTATAATTTCCTTTTTATTTCTTTTTAGCCGGCTAACCTCATTTTCTACCTGATGAACCAGATGCGGATGGATAACCTTATTGAGTTTTTTCAGCCTCTGCTGGTTATCAAAGACGATTCTTCCTAATCTCTGCCGGTTAATTTTTTGGTCGGCGTTAAGAATTCTTCTTCCGAAAATAGTGACAACCTCTTTCCATGCTAAACTTCCCGGGGAAAGAAGTTTATGAGCGAGCTTATCAACGTCAATTACCGCTGCCCCTAAACGATGAAACATTTTGGCCACGGTGCTTTTTCCCGAACCGATATTACCGGTTAAACCGATGATTAACATTCTTTCTCATTTCAGTAAATAGTAGACAGTAGTCAGTAGTTAGTAGTCAGTAATTTTTAATCAGTAGACCCTTTAATGCCTAATTCCTAAATGACCTAATAAGAGAACAGAAAAAAACATTTTGAGTCATTTGAGCATTAGATCTTTTATTCGGCATTCGGATTTAGTCATTCGGCATTTTAGATTATGGCTTTTAATCTTTCACTATCTTACCATTCACCGCTCACCAGTTAATCATTTAACCAATCAACCGGCTAACTGGTAAACCGGAGAACCTACCTTCTTAAATTTCCGCCCAGGACCTCCCCAGGGATAACTTTACCTTAAGCGGCACTGAAATATTAACTACACTTTCCATTTCTTTTTTTACTATTTCTTTAACTAACGATATCTCATCTTTATGAACTTCCAGAATTAATTCGTCATGAACCTGAAGAATCATTTCTGTCTTTAATCTATTATTTTTAAGTTCCCTGTATATCCCGATCATCGCCAATTTTATAATTTCCGCTGCTGTGCCCTGAATGGGCGTATTAATGGCTATGCGATAGGCGAATTCTTTTTTTGAACGGATAAAGCTTTTAATCTCGGGAATATAGCGTTTCCGTCCGAACATCGTGGTAACGTAACCTTTGTTTTTAGCTTCTTCTATTACCCGGTTAATATACTGCTTAACCCCCTGGTATTTCTTAAAATAACGTTCAATAAAATCCTGGGCCTGATTAACTTCAATCTGTAGACTGCGGGATAAACCGTAAGCACTCATCCCGTAAATTATTCCAAAATTTATAGTTTTAGCCATCCTTCTTAAATCTTCGTTTATATTGCCTTCTTTGACTTCAAAAATTTCCTGTGCGGTCTGCGTATGGATATCTTCGTCATTCTTAAAAGATTCACATAGCAAAGCATCTTTACAGAAATGGGCTAAAAGGCGTAGTTCAATCTGCGAATAATCGGCTCCCAGCAGAAAATACTTATCAGGAGAAACAAAAGCCTCCCGTAAACGTTTACCCCAATCACTCCTGATGGGAATATTTTGCAGGTTGGGATTACTGCTTGAAAGACGGCCGGTAGCGGTAACCGTCTGATTATAACAGGTATGAAGACGCCCGTCTCGGGAACTAATAAGTTCGGGTAAAACATCAATATACGTTGATTTAAGTTTGGAAATTTCACGGTACTCCAAAATTTTCTTGGGGAGAATATGGATTTTTGCCAGAACTTCAAGAACTTCCCCATCTGTGGAAAATCCTGTTTTTTTCTTTTTTACCGGCGGTAAGCCCAATTTACCGAATAAAACGAGGCCGAGTTGTTTCGGTGAATCAATATTAAATTCTTCACCGGCTATTTTATAGATTTCCTCTCTTAACGTTTTTTTCTGACCTTCCATCTCTTCGGAAAGACGCTCTAAAATCTCCTTTTTGAGTTTTACGCCTTTTTTCTCCATAGAAGCTAAAACTTCTATTAAAGGCATTTCCACATCCTGAAACAGAGAAATCAAAAGCTCCTTTTTTAATTTTTTTTCTAAAATTTCTGCTTCACTAAATACTTTCTCTAAAGAAACTTTTTCTAGATTAAAATCAAGGAGATGAGCGGCAATCTGAAGGTCAAATTTTACGGCTTTTAAATCCAGGTTAAAATTACAAAGAATCAGAGATTGATTTTTTAAATCAAACCCGTATTTATCTATCGTTTCGTCAATCAGGATATTCTTTAAATTGTCTTCAGGAGAATTCTTATCTAAAGATACGGAATAAGAGTTTCCGTTGACACCAGCCAGATAGATGGTAACGGCCTGGCCGGCATCAAAAAAATTTTTTTCTTTATCTTCAGCTTTGATTTCCAAGGCTACTTTCTTTCCGATTGTAACAGCCTTGATAAAATCATTTAATTCTTTTTTCCCCACCAAGACAACCCCGGATTTATATTGATAATAATCAGTTAAGTACAAACTAAAGGTAATTCGTCCAGCCGTTTAATCAAACGGTTAAATTCCAGGTCTCTAAAAATTGCTTTTATTTTTTCTCTGTCAAATTTTACCCAGCGTAAATCCTCCGGGTTAACTTCCATGGGCACCCGGCAATTTAAAAGAGCTAATTCCCGGCTGATATTAGCCTGGTCATAATTTTCGCGGAGAATTTTTTGTTTTGCTTCCCCTTTAACTTTATCCAGATTCCGGTAAATATTTTCAAGGGTTCCAAATTCCTGAAGGAGCTCCACGGCTGTTTTACTGCCTATCCCCCGGACTCCCGGAATATTGTCGGTAGCATCTCCGGCAAGAGCAATGAAATCCACAATTTGGACCGGCTTAAAGCCGTATCGCTCTTTCACCTTTTCCTCATCATAAACCAGATTATCCTTATGGGTGTCAATAACTTTTATTTTTGAATTAATCAGCTGTAAAATATCTTTATCCCCGGTGACAACAAATATCATAAAATCTTTTTCGAATTTTTTTGCCAGGGTAGCTAAAATATCATCGGCCTCAAAGCCGGCTTGTTCCATTACCGAGATATCCATGGTTACAGCAATATCTTTAATTAAAGCAATTTGTCCTTTTAAGTCTTCAGGCATTGGCCGGCGGTGAATTTTATATTCCTCAAATTTCTTATGCCTGAAAGTCGGCGACGGATGGTCAAAGACAATAGACAGGTATTCCGGTCTCTTTTCGCTGATTAAGCTGAAAAGCATGTTATAAAAACCATAAACTGCTCCAATTGGCTTTCCTTGAGAAGTGGTAAGTTTTCCCAGAGCGTAAAAAGCTCTATAGGCATAAGAATTACCATCAATCAGATATATTTCTTTCGGCATGGTTCTTATTAATGAATAAACCGAGTAATTTGAAGAGCTGTAGGTTTTGGAAACTTTTCGCCAGAGATAAATCTACGGCATGACAAATCAAATAAATCAAAAAATTACGAACGTTTCAAATCTAACTATCTAACTAAGTCGGCTAACGGCAGTTAAACATTTAACAAAATCAACCGGGAAAATATTTTTAACGGTAATTTTCCCCGGTCGGTTCAATAATACGCGCCGTAACAAAAACGATTAAATTGTTTTTGGTTACCCGGTCGTAATCGCGGCGGAACGCCGTACCCAGAAGAGGAATGTCTCCTAAAATAGGAACTTTGTCCCGAATATGCTCAACCGTCTCCTTGATTAATCCTCCCAGAACTACGGTGTCTCCATCGTTAACGACAATACTGGTGATACATTTCCTGGAATCAAAGAACGGCTGTTTATACGGCGTTTCTACGGTGCCGTAATCATACCATTCCCCTAATTCGCTGACTTCCGGGACAATCGTTAGATTAATCATTTTTTTATCCATACCTACCCGGGGTACAACCTTAAGCAGTATCCCGGCATCACGGGTAACGAATTTTTCCGGGGTGGAGGTGGCATCTTTTACCTTGACGCCGGCTGAATTGTATTCAGCAGCAGTCGTTTTATAAGCAGTGGGATAGATATATTCCCGGACGACCTTTATAACCGCTCCCTGCCCATTAATGGTAGTAACCTTGGGTGAAGAAAGAAGATTCGTCTTTTCGTCCTGTTCAATCGCATGAAGAACGGCTTCAAACTGGGGAGTGGTAAGTATGCCGGCGACGGTCAAATCAATTGAACCAAGACTATCAATTGTTGAACCATCTATATCTTTAATAAATCTGTGGCTGCCTAATTTAGGAAATTCGCTGACTTGTCCTTTGTTAACCTGAATTTTATTACCCTTGCCGGAAACACGGTCAAAACCCCAGTCTGTATCCAGTTTCCATTCCATCCCTAATTCTTTTAAACCGCCTTCGCCGACTTCAACAAAACGGGCCTCAATCATTATCTGGATGGGGGAAGCATCAAATTCTTTTAAAATATCCTCTATAATCATTAAATTAGAAGTAGTGTTGGTGACAATTAAAGAACCGGTCCTTTCAATGAGAGTAATTTTGCTTCCTTCGGGCCAGGAAATACTCTTTTCCAGAATGTCCTTAAGAGTGATTTCTTTTTGAACGGTGGCTTGTTCCGCATAAACCTCCTTTTCCACCGCTTTTCTGGGCTCCATCGCCTGCTCACTAAATACAGTGTGGGTAGCTAAACCCTTGCGTAAATGATAAATCCTGGTCTCCATTTTTTCTTCGGCCTGGAGTCTTTCCGGGGTGGTCACAAAAATAACCCCCTCCGTTAACTGGTAATCAAGCCCTTTGGCTTTTATAATATACTCCAAAGCTTCAATCAAGGTTACGTCAGTAAGATAAATGGTTAAAGTGGGTTCTATATCGCTAAAAACCGCTTCATCTAAAATAATATTCACCCCGGTCCATTGATGAAGCTGCTGAATCACATCCCTGATATTGGCTTCTTTAAAATCTAAAGTAACTTTCTGGGTCGCTTTTTCTCCCAGAAAACGTGAAACCTTTTCTTTTCTGCCGACACCGGCAACCTTGGCCGTCAATATATCTAATTCAGGTTTTTCCGGTCCAACTTTATAAGGCTTTCGTAAAAAATTCTTTTCTACATCTAAAATCCGGGCTTTTTCCTCCATTCTTTTTTGAGCCTCAACGTTTTTCCCTTCTTTGTCAAGCATTGCTTTTTCAGCCCTGGCAATCAAAGCCGAGGCCTGTGTATTATACGGGTCCACCTCTAAAATCTTGCTCCATAATTCTTTAGCCCGGGAATAATCATTAGCCATATAGGCGCTTCGGCCGGCATCGATTAAATATTGAATCCGTGCCGATTTTTCATCGCTTCGGGTCTTTTGTAAATTTTTCTGTGACTTTAAAATATAAGCATTAACTTCTTCGCTGAATCTATGGTCGGGCAATAGCTCATTAGCTTTTTTAAATTCTTCCATAGCTTCAAAATATCTTTTCTCGTCGTAATAAGCTTTACCGGCGCCATAATGCTGCATAAACTCCCTTTCCTGGGATGTTTGCAGCTCTCCTATCTGTTCAGACAATAATTCTTTAGCTTGTGTTTTTAAAGCGCCTTCTTCTTCTTTAATCTCCGCCAGATACCTCTTCGCCCAGACATGTGCAGGGTCAAGGGTCAAAACCTTTTCAAATTCTTTTTTAGCTTCGTACTGTTTTCCTTCAATATAAAGCTCTTTACCTTTCAGATAATACCGGCGAACCATTTCTTCCTGCGAAAGAGGACTGGAAACGTCTTCAGCTAAGGTTCCCTTTTGTATATCCCGGGCGGGAACGGCGGCTCTGACCGGATTATCCACATAAACCATAATATCATTACCTTTTTTCCCTACTTTATAAGAATAATCGCCTTTTAAGTCAATTACCACCCGTATCTGTTTGTCTTCGTAAACACCGGTGCGAATCTGCTCAATTACTTCTGTCCCGACCGGGATGACCTTCGGCGTCCGGGTCCGGCCGGTTTCTAATACATCAATTACGATCCGGTCCGGCTCTTCCAGATTACTGCTTTTTAATTTAAAATAAGTATAATGAACCTCCGTCCCAGTTCTGATGGTTACTAAGTCTTTGTCAGGGAGTTTCTCAACTCCTATACTTATAACCTCATTGCTGGATACACTCCAGCCTAAAGCCCCCCCCAGCAGCATTAGCCCCACAACTACCAAAAGAACCGTTGCTTTCTTCATCCTCTAACCTCCGTCGTTTTTAATTATCCTCCAGAAGAAAAAGCTTTTGTTCGCCTTTCTTCTGACTATAGATTAACACAAATTCCCTATTGATGTCAACTATTCTAAACCCTTCTATATATTCTCCTTTCCTCAAAAAGTAACTTTTATTCATACCGTCTTTGACTACTTCAATCATAGCCAATTGTTCTTCTCCCACCACGAGGCTTCCCCGATAGATTAAATTCGTTTCCGGTATCTTAACCTTTTCTTGAGGCGGAGCAACTACTTCCTGAGACACCTTATCTAATTTTGGAGAAGAAAAAATATCCCTTTCGTTAATATCCTGCCAAAAATTATCAAAGGATTCATTTTTAATCTTTTCCAGCCGGGGTAAGTCAAAAATTTTGGGTTGAAAACCGATCTCTTCGGCCTGAACGATTTTAGCGCCCATAATCCCGGCCAGAATTAAAGATACCGCCACCCTATATGTTTTTCTCTTTATCTCCATCAGATTTTTTTAAACGGATACCATCTATGGTTAAATTTATCTCTAAATTATCTTTTCCGGTCGACATGGCCTTCTGAATATCCGCTTTCTCTATTATGAGGGGATAATCAGCGCGGCTTAAATCATAAACAAATTTAAGTAAAGGCTGCGTGCGTCCCTGGCATTTAATTTCAACAGGAATAACATCATAAATCACCTCTGACTGCGTGCGTTCCTCTACTGTTCTTATGTTCAGCGAAGATAAAGACGCTATTCCGCTTTCAATTAAAGTCCCGACAATCTTCTCAACGGCCATTAATTCCCAGAGCAGCAATTCTGCGTTTTCCTCCTTAGGAACCCCTTTATCAAAACCCAGAAAATCAGGCAAGACCATCCCTTTATTCTCGGCATTTTCTCTTAAACGGCGTTCACTTTGATACGCCTGCTCTTTAAAAAATAAACCTTTCTGGGTAACCCCCGAAGGGAAAGCAACCTTGAAATCCCCAAGATATTTCTTTAAAAATTCTATTTTTTTGCGGTAATCATCCTGGTCTGCCCTAAGGGAATCAATTAATTCCTGAGAAGTAACTCCGCCTTTTTCCTTCCTGAATAATTCCAGTTCATCAATTTTTTGATTAATCTCTTTAACTATCTTTTTACGTTTTGATAAATAAGGACGCACCAAGCCTAAAAAATAAACCGTCATAACCACTATCATTATGGCGATGACTATTAAAAGAGAACTATCAAATTTATTTTTTGCCATTCACACTCCGCATCTCGTATCTAGTCGCTCGGTAACCGACTATTTACTACTGACTACTAACTACTGTTTACTATCTACTGTCTACTTTCAAAGCAAGTTTTCCTTCTAAAAAAAACTCAATAAATTCTTTATCATCTATTTTTATGGAATTAGATGCCAAAGGTTCTATTTTGGATATATAGGCGGTATCCGCTTTTAACTTCTGCATAAATTCATTAATTACGTCAAATGACATCGCTTTACCCTTTAAAAAAAGAAATTCCTTATCCTTTTCTTCCGCCCTCTCAGAATCTCTGGGAAAAGACAAACTGTCTATCCAGATTTCTTCGGTCAGATTCTTCCCTATAGCTCTACATAACTCTAAACACATCATTTTCTTGCCTAGAAGTTGATACATCACTTCGACCTGGCCTTCCAGAAGGCTTTTTTCTTTTTTTAAAGTTTCTATTTCCGGCCGGTAAACACTATATTCTTTATTATAAAGCCTCTGGGTTTCAGTAAGTTTCGCCTGCCAGTGTGAGAAACTACGGCGCAGCATAAAAAAACCACTTCCCAGAATAATAAAAAAAATGATTAACGTAACGGCTATAGACTCTTTTTTACGCTTACTGGTCTTCTTTTTTACCAGTTCCTGGGAGAGAAGGTTAATTTCTACCGCACATTTGGTTTTATCTCTCAGGGCCAGACCGGCCGCTACTCCGAAGAGATGCTGGTAAGGTTCAATTTCATCCCATTTATCTTCGACAAAAATTTTCGTATTTGGTTCCCTTTTTATTCGTTTAAAACAGTCAATATGCTTTACTTCCAAACCTAAACTCTCGCTAAAAAAATGGTCCAGATTCGGGAGCCGGCTGTTACCGCCGGTTAAAATCACCTCTCCAATAGTTAATCCTTCAACCTGGCTTCGATAATAGCCGATAGCGTGCTGAACCTCTACTATCAAGTCTTCAATAATCGGCTTGGTAACCCTTTTAACTTCTTCATCCGGATAGTCCTTAAGCCCTCCTTTTTTAATGCGTTCCGCTTCAGCGTAAGAAAGGCCGAATTCCTTCTGGAGAACCTGGGTAAAACTATTCCCCCCCAGAGGAAAACTTCTTATCCAGACATCTTCTTCTTTAAAAAAAATAATATCGGTGGATTCAGCTCCGATATCTATGACGACCACGCCTTTTTTATCGTTCTCGTAATCCTTGTTATACCGCACACAATTATAGAGAGCCAGCGGAGCCACATCAATGATACTGGCGTTAAGGTGTGGCCCGAGTTTATCCTGAATCTCTCCGATTAAATTTATTTTTATCGCTACCAGCAGCACTTCCATTTCTAATATTTTTTTTCTCTTAAGCAAATAATAGTCCCAAACCACCTCGTCAAGGGAAAAAGGAACCTGTTGCTGGGCTTCATATTTTATGACTTCCTCAATCTTATCTTCGGGAATAGGGGGAAGTTTGATTAACCGAATTAGAACTGACTGGCCGGGAACAGAAGTAATAATTGAAACATTCTTTATGTTAAGGACGGCCAATAACTTCGCCAGGGTGGCGGCCAGATATTGACCTTTTGAAGTCGGGGGATTGGCCGGGTCAAGCTGTGTATTTATGAGGCCGGCTCGTTTAAGGGTTATTCCGGATTTTGTTTCTTTCAATTCAACTACTTTAATACAACTTGAACCGATATCTACACCGATAGTAATCTTGGGTTTGTTCATATAAATGAATTAACCTTTCATTAAAACGGTATGTACTTGGGGAGGAATTATCAATCCAGACATAATAAAATTAAGAGTGTTATCAACATTAATATAGGAGGATATAAGTGCTATAAATATAACATATGTTAATTTAAAAGTCAAATAAAAATAAAGATTACAGATACCAGAGTACTGAGAACAGAGAAAAACAAGAAACTAAAAAGTACAGGGAACAGATAACAGACGAGTTTGTACTCCGTGCTCTGGTTTCTGTACCCTTATTAGTTATTTGGTCATTCATTCGTCATTAGTCATTTAGGAATTAGGCATTAAAGAGCCTGCTGATTAAAAATTACTGTCTACTGACTACTATCTACTGTCTACTAACTACTTTTATCTTACATATCCCTTTGATTCGGTCCTGATGGATTTAAACATTTCCGAAACGGCCTCATAGCCGGGTTTGGGTTTGCGATAGGCATCGGTTATCCCCCAGTGTTCTTCAATGTTATTATCCTGAACCGCGGGGTTTCCGGCTTTCCACCATTCATCGGCCCACTCAAAAATTATCACGCCGGGAAGCTCATCTCCGCAGGCAACAATCTGTTCTCTGATTATCTTATCCTGTCTTTCGCTCCGGCAGAAGGTGCTGTAACCGGTCTCGGCGATATAGACGGGTTTATTATATTTTTCGGAAATCTCTTTCAGTTTTTCTATGTCGTTACGGGCTTTTTCCTGAGTATAGATACCTTCAAACCAGCCGGTCTCTTTGGCAATACCGATAAAAGCGTTGATACCAATAGCATCCAGAAAATCAAATCCCAGATTTGAACCCGGTAAATCAAGCATATTTGAAGCCGTGACCGGGTGATTCTTATCTTCTTTCTTAACCGCCGTATAAATTTTCCCTAAAAACCCGTTTACCTTTTCCATTCCGTAACGCTCAACCGAGTTACCGCCTTTCTCCCAGTGGAAAGGAGCGTCGTTCCAGATAGCCCACATAAGAATACATTTGCGTAATTTATCCCGCTTGACTATCCGGACGGCTTCATCAGTAAGCTTTTTTAATTCTTCCGGGGAATTATAATTTGTCTCACTGTTGGGGGAAACCACGGCTTCTATGACCATCAACTCATTTTCTTCGGCTAAATCCAGCAGTTCCGGCGGGAGGGGATGATAAGTGCGGATGGTATTTACGCCTAATTCCTTTATCATCTTAAAATCTTTTTCCCAGACTGTTCTTGGAATATCGCTAAAATTAGTCATTTTGGGATAATTAACGCTGTAATCTATGCCCTTGATAAAAAATAATTTACCGTCTTTATAAATCCGGCGGTTGGAAATTTTTATTTTAGGCAGTTCCAGGATGGCCTTTTCTTCCGGAGTTACCCAGCGGTCTTTATATTTAACTTTTCCTTCTGCCATCTGCTCTTCTTCAAATTTTTTCTTGGTCGCCGAATCATCTTCCTTTACTATTTCTTTTTCAGTTTCAATCTCTTTTCCTTCCCCGGCGATTTTTTCTACGGTTTTCTCTATCCGGTCAATCTGGTTCCGGCTGATGCCGATTATTCCCAGTTTAATTTTTAAATAAATCTTCTCTGCATCCTGCTTTTCAATCGTCCCTTCCATTTTCTGTCCGTTTTTTAAATAAATCACGTCGGCGGAAGAAGCCGGTGAAAAAATAATGATAAATAACAAAAGACACAAAAAGATTATACCGCCGGAATAAATTATTTTATTTGTTTCCATTCTTTCTCCTTTCAAAATTTTTAATATTTTACCATTAGTTTAATAGGGCTAGCTATACCAACTCAATAATTGGTTAAATAATGGGGTACAGCTAGCCCTATTTAAAAATTACTCGGGTTCCCGGCGGAAATACAATACTCTGGGTGGGTCATAGGAGCGGTCAACAATGGCCCTGATTTTCTCCTTCCCGGTGACCAGGTCCGCTTCCCCGGTTCTCCCTTCGGCCTCCGGGTCGTCAAAGATACCTGTATTGGTTAAATCCTCTATTTCCTGGCCGACGACAATAATTTCAAAAATGTCGGAATGAACGGTGATAAGACTGGCCTGTTTCTGGAAAGCTTCGGCTAACTGCGCCTCGCTTAATCCGGTAATGGACAGATATTCTCCAATGTTTCCAAAAGGATTATCGTCCGTCGTCCCGTCTTTATTATCGGCGCCGTTTCGATAATCAATAATATAAAACCCGGTCCAGAAAGCCGGAGGAAGGGCGTTTAAAACCTGCTCGCTGGCCGTATTGATGTTGATTTTACCGATAAGCAGCGGGCTTTCTTTTTCAGGCACCAGTAAAATATAGTCCAGTGAATAAAGATTGGTGCCGTCGCCATAAACACCGACGGTTAAACTCCCGCTACTGACGGCAGCGGTACCGGCATAAACTATGCCGTCGGGCCGCATTACTCGGGCCGTGCCCGAAGGACACTGGAACTTTCCGCCGATGCCGCCGGCTACAAAAAGATTATAAGTCCCGTCCGGGATATGAAGGCCGGTCCAGCTTAAAGTGGCGTTACTGCCGGCCGTAGGCGAAAGATAACGGGGGGTACCGTCCATCCCCGTATCGGTTGACCAGCCCGGAGGTGAAGTGGTATTTTCCACTTCCAGGCGGTAATAAGCGGTAGTGAGAACGCTCACGAAATCTTTGATATCCGAAGTGATCAATTTATTGGTGGAGTAATCCCCCGTACCTTTATAAACCTCGGTCATAAATCCCGGCGAGGCAAAGGGCCGGTTCTTAACCGCGACGGCAACCGAGGCACCACCGGTATTGGCAGCCCCGGGTGTTCCCCGTCCCCAGCCTTCGGTAGTTAAAGCCCAGGAGCTATCGTCTTTATAAGCGCTGTTCCTTTCCACACTTTTATCTTCCTGGGGTGCGACCGTATCCCAGGCCGAAGTCCCGAATCCGGAAGCAGTGGTGGTGCAGGGGACAAAATCAACCACGATTTCTTCTCCGTTTACTTCTCTAACCAGAGAAATATTTACTCCCCCGGTGTTGGATATTTCTAAATCGCCGATTACCCCTAAATCTCCCGGTTCATTACCCAAATTCCCCGGCGACCCCCAGACGCCGTCTTTATAAGCATCGGCCCAGGCGTGGCGGTAATCCATCGCGTAGCGGCTGTCGGCGGCAATAAAATAACTGTAATTTGGCGCCGTTGAGCCGGGAATGGTGAAAGTAGCCGCGTCTCCTTCAAACCAGGTGAATTTATAGGTGGTACCGGGGCTGGAAGAATCAATCTTAGCCGTGTTATTATCCAGAATAATATTCCCGCCGACATTTATCCCCCAACTTTTATCAATGGTGATGGGACTGGAGGAAAGGTTAACCAATTCTACGTATTCAGCTCCTTCAACACCGATTTGTTCAAAGCGGCTCCTCGTCCAGGTGTAACAAGCCGTCAGTTTCAAGGTAAGCTGACCACCGCTGACGGTCACGTTACCGACGTGATAATAAATATTAGTGCCGCTGGAGCCGAAAGTAGCCGTCCCCGAAATATCTCCGGCTTCACCTTCTTCAAACCTATAATCATAGTCATTGGTGCCCGGCCAACCTATATTCTGATATAAATAAACATCATAAGTGCCGTTAGAAACAGTCCAAACCCAGGTACTTTTTCCTCCGGTTTGCCAGCCTTTGGCCGCCCATGTGCTGTCATCCCAGGGATCTCCCGGCGGTGGGTCCTGCACCGGACCAACAGGAGGAGGGTCGGCAAAGCTATTTCTCCTTGTTCCCGTATTGGGATCATTAGGATTAGTGGGATTTAAACTTAGACACTGGAACCAGCTAAAGGTTTCCCCCCCGACACTGGCCCTTAAAGTTAGTCTTATTTCTCCGTTAGAAATTTTAACCCCGGGAACCAGATACCGGTCACTCAGATAAAAATCTGTGTCGCCTTCCAAGTCCACGCCCGGACTGATACCGTCTTCAAATTTATAATGAAAATCCCGGCCGTTTAAACTTGAATCTCTATAAATATAAATGTCGTAGGTGCCGTTATCCCAGGGCCAGGTCCAAGTATCTTCTCCTCCGTCAACGTTTCCTTGAGCCGTCCAAAGAGCATTATTCCAGTTGCCATTATTACTAAAACTGCTCGGGTCATTCCAGTTGGTCGGGGTGTCGACAAAATTATCCAGGATTATCGGACCCTTATAAGTATCCCCCCGATGATTAACCCAGCTCATCACCTCATTTATCTGGAGTCCTTCGACACCGAGATATTTTTTGCCGCCGGTCTCTATTACCGTCGGGACACCGTCCCGGTCGCCATAGTCAATTGTGTTCGCCGTCCAGCGGGCCGCATTTTCACTGCTAATCCCGGCCCCGGTCATCAGGTTAAATAGAGTATCAACTGAAGTCAGGGCGTTAATATTTTCCTGACTCTCCCAGCTGGAGGTGGCGCTATCCCAGTATCGCGTTTGAGCCCCGGCATCAACGGTGGTAAAATTCTTACACATCCGCGTCGTCGTTTCCCCGATGCCACTCACCATTCTTAACTCATCAACCAGCTTCAGGGCAAAATCAAGCTCATCACCGGTACCGTAGGGAATCCGGGAGACGTATTCATCCGGCTCGTTCGTTCCTTCAAAAGCCTCATCAATTACGCCGTCGCCGTCATTATCAATACCGTCATTTTCCAGAGGGGTGTTATCACTATCGTCATCACCGCTATCACCCGGGTATTTGGTGTTTACCCCGCCGCCGGTTTTATCACCCTGGCGGTAATTGATTAAATTTGGCGCCGTGGAAGAATCAAACAAACTGGCGCCGGTATTAGGATTTTTTAAATTGGTTAAATCGTTTTCAAAAGGCGTCCAGCCCTGGTTTTGCTGGCCGCTACCGGAAGCGTGGAGACTCAGTTTACTGGCTTCATCTACGATTAAAACGGCAAAACGGCCGATTAACGGAGATTCATCATCTTCCGGGTCACGGTGTAAATAAATCCAGCGGGCATCTTTTCCATCGCTGTTTATACCGTTGGAATTGATACCGTCCAGATTGACCGCCGGTTCTTCCTCTTCGCCGCTGCCGTTAAATAACGTCCGCCATTCCTCGTTCAAAGCGTCGTAGGGACGGCTTGATTCTTCATTTTTATCTTTTCGCAAAATAGCCAGGGCGTATTCATACCCCGCCTGGGCGATATAAAAAACTTTTCCGTGTTTTCTAAAAGTAGCGGCCGTTTTTTCCTCCAGGCGCATACTGGTAGCAAAGGTTACCGCCAGCACCGAGGCAATAACCAGAACCACCAGGGCCATAATGATTATGACCCCGCCCTGATTTTTAAATCTCGTTTTAATCATAATTTAACCTATCTCTGTTTCCAATCCCCTTTTATTCCTACAACTTTTCAGGAATTCTCTGACACTCTGACTCTTTGATACTTTGGTACTTTAATATTATCTCTCCAAGATACTTACCGCCGTGGTGTATGTTTTATCATCCTCCATAGTCACGGTAATTTCCACTTTAGACGGCGGCTTATTGTTTTTAGCCGCGGAATTCCAGGACGTTTCGGCGGTAGAACCGTCATAATAAGTAAAGGTGATACTTTTAAAATAAAAAGCAAGCTCCCGCCAGGTATCGGCGCTGGCCGGGTCTGTTTTATATAATCTTTCCAAAACATATTCTCCGGACCTTTTACGATAACCCAATTCTACCAGTCCCTCGGCACCGCTATCTCCTGACCAGAGATTGGCAAAAAACCTAATCTGGTCGGCTGAGCCGACAAAAGTTTCCGTGGCGTTCACATAAACCACCGGCAGCTCCCGGAAAAATTGTCCCATAATCACCCGGGCATTCTGGTAAGACTGCACCCGGCGGTCACCCAATTGCCAGGCCAGGCCGCCGCGTTTAAAAATATTCAGAAAAACTGTGCTGATGACAGTCACCAAAAGCAGAGCAATAAGCAGTTCCACTAAACTAAATCCTTTGCTTTTCATTTTAAATCCTTTATTTCAGTCATCAGGATTAAGACGTTCGCTACGCTCACTCTAAGAATTAAGTTTTATTTTTATTAATCTCTTATTCCTTTACCGCTTAATCCTTATTTCTTATTTCTTAATCCTGTCTTTAATCCGGTTTATAAAGATAAGTTATCAGGGTATGAATCACCCGGCCCTCGTCATCTAAAGCTTCAACCTTGACAAAATAAAGATTAGGGTCCAGTCCGCTTAATTTTATTTCATATTGCCCGCCGGTAAAGGTATCGCTGCCTACTTCTAAACTATCGCGGTTGTTTTGGAAATTAGCCATTTGTGTCTGAGCCAGAAATATGGCTTCAGTAATGTCGCCGGCGCGCTGGCTAGACTGTAACCCCACGCCCATCAGATGAAGAAAACCGACAATCCCGATTCCCAGGAGTAATAGCGAGATGGTAATTTCTAAAAGGGTAAACCCCGTTAGAGATAGGAAACGCTTTAATCTGTTTTTCAAATATCGTTTCCCCATTCCGGATTTTAGATATTTTTCTCTCTCTATAGCATCTTTCATACTCAAACAAGCCTCATAATAGATAAGTTGAAAAGGTCCTCTACCTTTAGTTGAAAATATTTTGCCACAATTATGTTCGTTAAAGCGTTTCCGTAAATTACTTGTTGAACCAGTGTAATATTTTCCATCTTTTTGGCTTCTAATGACATATGTGTAATGCATCTCTCTAAATCTCTAACGGGGTAAACCCCGTTTTATTCTTCATCATTTTAATCACCGTATTTATTGTATCTTTGCCCGGCCGCTGTAAAGGTCATAAGTGACCTCTTTATATTTTGACGGGTCATCCGCCTGTTCAATCCTGATGGTTCCGGAAGTCGTCGTGGCGCCGTTGGGTTTAAACTGAACACACCCCACCGAGGTGTAAGGACCGTTTTCATTAGGATAAGGAATAGTGATGGTGTTCTTGAGAATAGTAGAAACATCCGGGTCGCTGTTTATCTGTAAACCTTTGGGCAGATACTCCCAGTTATAAAGAGTCATATAACCGCCGGTAGAAACGTCATGGACAATTTTCAGCGCTTTATACTGCAAGCTGGACCAGGTCCCGTTAGTGGTCGCCACGACCAGATAGGAATTACGGTTATTAGCGACAGCATCGGCCTGGACTTCCCAGAGAAGACTCAAGACAAGTTTAGCTCCGGACTGAAGCCGCCAATTAGCCACAAAGGTTTTAAAAGCCGGGGTAGAAGCCGCCGTTAAAAGACCGACCACCAGCAAAACCAGAAGAAGTTCCAGGAAAGTAAATCCTTTTCTTTTCATCGATATCCTCACCAGTTAGTAATATCATCGTCTCCGCCGCTGTCATCTTCCTCGTCATTCCCCCAGGAATAAATATCAAAAGACGCGGTGTTATGCGAACCGGGGGCACTGTATTGATAGGGATTTTCCCACGGGTCAACGAATTCTCCCTCTACCACTTCTTCATCTTTAAATTCCATATAAGTACCATCTAAATCGCTAACCAGGTCAGTCGGGTAACTGCCAGTATCCACCTGATACATTTTTATGGCTATCCCCAGGGCTTCAATTTGCGCTTTAGCTTTGCCTTCTTTGGCCCGGCGGCGATAGGTATTGACCGAAGGAATAGCCACACCTAAAAGCAGGGCGATAATACCGATTACCACCATAATCTCTACCAGCGTAAACCCCGTTAGAGATAGGTTACCGGAGGTAACCGTTAGACATCTCGGCCGTCTTATTTCTAACGGGGTAAACCCCGTTAGAGATTTATCCCGTAGGCTTGCCCTGTAGATATTATCGGCGGGGCTTGACATACGAGATAAGAATTGTAAAATACCCTTACGGCTTAAACGAAGAGCTTTATGGGTTTTTTGTAAATAAAAATTAAACATAAGTCCCTCCTAAAATCTCTAACGGGGTTTCATCGTTTCCACTCCGCCTCCCAATTGTTTATATTATCGTCGTTATCCGGAATACCGTCCTCATTCATATCAATAGGGCCGTAATCCGGGTCTACTCCCCCGGCCAAATTGCCCTCCTGTTCCCAGGACACCCAGCCTAACCCGTCCGGGCCTAAAGAAGTAAGGTCCACAAAAGCTTCATTATTCCAGGGATTATCACTCTGTAACGGGTCGGCCGGCGGGTTAGGATTATCTCCGACATATAAATAAGGTTGCCCCCAGGGGTCAACGAACTCCCACCAGCCGTCGTCGTCAGTATCGGCTAATTCTTTCTGGTCAAATTCCATAAAAGGAACCTGTCCGGAATCAAAGGGAGGTGTTCCGGTTTTATAATTCCCGTATTTACACCCTAAATAATAAACTAATACTTCCGCCGGGCGAATATAAGGAATTTCTTTATCTACTCCGGGAGCCCAGGGGTCTTCTCCAAATTTGTCCTTAACTTCTTGAAGCATTATCCGGGGATAATAACCATATTCAGAATGAAAATTGCTGAGCGCTACCTCTAATCGGTGAATATCGGCAATGGCTCTATTAATTTTTGCCCTTTTCTTTAAATGATAAAAAGAAGGAAGCCCTATGGCTAAAATTAAGGTTATCAATCCCAGGGCAATTAAAAGCTCCATTAAAGTAAAACCTTTCCGGTTTTTCACGATTATTCTTCCTCTTTTTCTCTGAAAACCCTTACTTTCCCCTGGGGATTAGTCACTGATATCTCTCTTATCCCACCTCTTGTATCACCAAGCCAGATGGCTGATTCGTCAAGATGAGCACTGCCCTCTTTATTAAAAGAGAGACGATAAACTAATTTATTTTCATCCGGGTCCTTTATTCCTTTAATAAGGACCGGGGTAAAACTACATTTTATAATCTCAATCCCGGCCGGTAAAACCCGCATTTGTTCAATAATCTTTCTTTCCCCGAATTTTTGAGGCAGAGGGTAAACCAGGGCAAAGGTATTATCTTTTAAGTTAAAATCGGCCGCATAATTATCTCCTTCATGACACATAGTAAAACTTTTGGCGTCTTTGATGGTTCTAACCACCATATTAGTAGCCCGGTCCAGCTTATTTATGCTGAAGCGATAACTGATAGCCGGGAAATATTTCCATAAAAGAAAACCTAAAATACCCAGAAAAATTATCCGTTTCACCCAGGAGCTACTAAATACTTTACCTAAATCTACCTCCGGCATTTCTTCCTCCCTCTAATTTTTATAATATTAAAACTCTTTTACATTTTAATTATACCATAATTTAGGTTTTATTAAGCTTAAATATTTATGCAAAAAGACCAATAAAAACTAACAGGTCAGGTGAAAAAGGCCGACGATTTTTGAATTTGGATAGAGTTGGTTAAAAGTCTGGCAGGCTTCGTTTGTATTCTGAGAAATGAGTTTAATCTTGTGCGCTTTTAAATATTCTTTTACCTCCGAAGCAATAATCATACACCCGGAAGCCCCCCGGCCGATAACGATTATTTCCGGCTTAGCTTCTATTACTCCGCTTAAATCTTCAATTTGCAGAAGATGCCCTTCTTTCCGCCACCAATCAGATTCAACCGAGTCAGAAAAAATAATTAAATCGGAAGTATAAGTTTTACCGTCAATGATTATTTCCCCGAACTGATAGGAATCGATGTGCATGATAGTAGTGAAAAGTTAAAACGCAAAACTCAAAGCCATAATTCAAAACTGGGAATTAAGGATTAAGACGCTCACTACGTTCGCTCTAAGAATTAAGTTTTAAACTTACTTCTTAATCCTGAATTCTTACTACTGAACTTAGCCATTTAACCAATTCAAATCCCGAACAGTTTCTTAGCGTTCTCCGTAGTAACTCTGGCCAGGTCTTCAACTTTTACATCTTTGACGCGGGCGATTTCCTCGGCCGTGTATTTAATAAAAGCCGGCTCATTGCGTTTACCCCTGGTAACCTGCGGTGCCAGATAGGGAGCGTCTGTTTCTAACAATAATTTCTCTAAAGGAACTTCTTTAAGTACCCCGCGTAAATTTTCGGCGTTCGGAAAAGTAACCTGACCGGCAAAAGATATAGCCATGCCCAGATCCAAAACTCTTCCGGCTAAGTCGTTATCCCCGGAGAAACAATGCATTACCCCTCCGAACTCTCTAATTTTTTCCTGGTCCAGAATTTTCATAATATCCTCTTCGGCTTCCCGGCAGTGAATCATCACCGGAAGACCCGAATCTTTAGCCAGGTAAATTAACTTAATAAAAATCTCTTTTTGTTTGTCCCGGGGAGATAAATCACGGTAATAATCTAAACCGATTTCACCGATGGCAACAACTTTTTTTTCTTTCCCGAATTTTTTTAATTCGGATAGAATCCTGGAATCGGTATTTTCTACGTAATGCGGGTGAATGCCGATAGCTGCATAGATAAAATCATAAGCCTCCGCCAGCTCCAGAGATTTCCGGCAGCCGTCCAGGTCGGTTCCGACGTTAATCATTGCTTCCACGCCGCTTTCCCGGGCGCGGCCAATAACCTCTTTAAGGTCGCCTTCGTAGCGAGGGTCATCAAGATGAAGATGGGTGTCGATGAACACAATAAATGCCCAAAGTTTAAAAGTGACTAAAATGCGCTAAAATGCCTAAAATTAAAAACCAGAATTACTGACTACTGTCTACTAACTACTGACTACTAATTATTGATAACTGACGAATTATTCTTGTTCTATCCTCGGGAACAATGGCGCTTCTTTATTAATCCTGCCGCCCGGTTTCAAACCGCCCCATTTTTCTATTGAAGAAAAACCAGACTGCCAGATGTCTTCTTTTATCCCTAATTGCCGCCAGAGTCCCTCTCCGGAAGCAGGCAAAAAAGGCACAGTAAACAAAGCGATAAAACGAAGGCTTTCAAGAAAGTTATAAAGAACCGTCTGTAATCTTTCAATCCGGTTTTCTTTCTTTAAACTCCAGGGAGACATAGAATCAATGTATTTATTCACGGAACGGATAAACTCCCAGATTAACTCCAGCACCTGGTTAAAAGCCAGGTTATTCAGCCCCTCACGCACCTGAGGAATAATTTTCAAGGCCCTTTCTTTCAAATCTAAATCAGCCGCCGTCGTTTCCTCTTTATCAGGAACAGGAATTTCTCCTCCGGTATATTTCTCTACCATGGTGAGCGTCCGGTAAATAAGATTTCCGAAATCATTGGCTAAGTCGCTGTTTAACCGTCTGATTAAAGCCTCCCGGGAAAAATCCCCGTCCTGACCGAAAGGAACTTCTCTCAGGATAAAATAACGCAGGGCATCAGTACCGAATTCCTCAATAATTTCTAAAGGGTTAATAAAATTCCCTTTAGACTTTGACATTTTCTCGCCGTTGTTGGTCCACCAGCCGTGAGCAAAAACTTTATGCGGCGGTTTAATCCCGGCCGCTATCAACATTGCCGGCCAGATAACGGCGTGGAACTTTAAAATGTCCTTCCCGATCAAATGAACATCGGCCGGCCACCATTTCCCGAATTTTTTTTCATCACTGCCAAACCCGGCCGCCGTAATGTAATTTATTAAAGCGTCAAACCAAACGTAAATAACAAAATCTTTCTCTCCCGGGATGGGGACCCCCCAGCGGAAATTGGTCCGGCTGATGCTTAAATCCTTAAGCCCGCCCCTGATAAAAGACACTATTTCGTTATAACGGACGGGCGGCTGGACAAAATCCGGGTGAGCGGCCAGATAATCAAGCAAAGGCTTCTGGTATCCGGACATCTTGAAGAAAAATGTTTCTTCTTTCAGCTTTTCCGTTGGTCGTCCGCAATCGGGACATTTCCCTTCAACACTTTCCCCCGGTAAAACATAACGTTCACAGGGAATACAATAATCCCCTTCATAAACCCCTCTATAAATATCGCCTTTCCGGTAAAGAATGGAAAAAAGCTCCTGGACCGCTTTCTCATGACGGGGTTCGGTGGTGCGGATAAAATCGTCATAAGAGATGTTGAGTTTCCCCCATAAATCCCTAAAATGAACCACCACTTCATCAGCCAGTTCCTGGGGTTTTTTATTCTTTCCCTGGGAGGCTCTTTCAATTTTCTGACCGTGCTCGTCGGTCCCGGTAAGTAAAAACACTTCAAAGCCGTCAAGACGTTTAAAACGCGCCAGACTATCAGAGGCAATGGTCGTGTAAGCATGTCCCAGATGGGGCACGTCATTAACATAATAAAGGGGCGTAGTAATATAAAATTTTTGCCGGGTCAATCTTTTTTCTTCTTCCTGATATGGGTCGGTAAATGAGGAAACTTAATAAGAGAAAATTTTCTGGTCTTTTCTTCCCAGGGAATTTCTTTTCTTACTCCACTTTCTAACTCAATCGTTACGGTTGATTTTAAAGGATTGGTGGCTACTATTTTGCCTTTTCCTTCTTTAACCTGAATCTTTGTTCCCTCTTTGGGAAATTTCCCTTTCATCTGTTTATAAAAATCATATTCATAACCAAGACAGCACATCAATCTGCCGCACAAACCGGAAATGTTCATCGGGTTTAAGGGTAAATTTTGTTCTTTAGCCATACGGATACTAACCGGTTCAAAATCTTTAAGAAATCTAACGCAGCACAGGGGGAAACCGCACGGTCCAAACCCACCGAGCCTTTTAGCTTCATCCCGGACGCCGATTTGTCTCAATTCTATGCGGGCTTTTAAAATATGCGCCAGGTCCTTAACTAACTCGCGGAAATCAACTCTTTCTTCAGAACTGAAATAAAAAATTATTTTAGTCCGGTCGAAAGAAGATTCCGCCGCCACTAATTTCATAGGCAGTTTTCTTTCGGTTATTTTCTTCTCGCAGATTTCCATAGCTTCTTTCTGTTTTAATTTATTCTCTTCAAGCTGTTTGAAATCATCGGGAGTCGCCAGCCGGATAATTTTTCTTAAAGGTTCGCTGATGTCCTTCTCCAGAATAATTTCCGGTTCAGAAATAATCTCTCCGAATTCAACGTCACGGCCGTCTTCAATTATACAGCACTGGCCTGGTTTTATCCGGATATTGTTAGTGTCAAAATAGAGAACCTTATTGTCTTTCTTTAATTGAACCTGGACTATTTCATACATGGACTTAACCTTTTATAAACCGTTAAACAACTCTACCATCATTACCGTCAGCGCCAGCCGAAGATGAGCGTTACGGGAAATAGCGTTCTTTATGTCTTTTATAGCTTCAATTTTCAATTTTAAATCTTCCCGGTTAAGGCTGCCGGTCATAGATTTTATTAAACTGAAATGTTTTTGATTCATAATAAACTTCTGGTCTTCGGTAATTTTCCAGACCAGACAATCTCTGAAAAAAGAAAGGATAGATTCAATGTCTCTGTCTATATTCCGGCGGTATTCTCTTTCCAGCACGGCTTTTTTCTGCTCATCAAAAACCTTTTTATTTCTTTTATCTAAGCCCTCTGACCGGGCTTCCCATTCTTGAGAATGTCTGGTTTGAAAATCATCCGCTTCTTTACCCCAGATATCCGTCATCCTGTCTACAACATCCAGGATGTTCTTATCTTTCTCTAAAATTAAATCCAGGACCGCGCCACCCTTTTTCCCGTCTCTTTCTTCCTTGAGTCTCACGGCTTGGCCCAATCTGCCCTCAGAAACCAGAGAAAGGAATTTCGCTTCTTCTTCTGAACAGCCTAAATTTTCCCGGAGGAACCTTTCTATAATTGGCTGCGGAATCAAAGAAAATCTTATAACCTGACAACGGGATTTAACGGTCGGCAGGAGTCTTTCGGGAAAAGAGCTGATAAGTATTAAAACCGACTCTCCCGGTGGTTCTTCCAGAGTTTTTAAAAAAGCATTGGCCGCTTCGCGGTTCATCCGTTCGGCCTCAAGAAAAATAAAAATTTTCTTACGCCCTTCAGCCGGCCTCAGGGATATTTCGCGCTGGAGTTCCAAAATATGCTCTATCTTAATAGTCTGGGAAATCCCATCGGGTTTAAACCATCTGACTTCCGGGTGAATAAAACGATCAATTTTCCGGCAGGAAAGACATTGGTCGCAAGCATCAATAGAATTACCTTCGCAATTCAAAATTTTAGCCAGATTCCGGGCGGTTAAGCTCTTCCCCACCCCTTCTTCGCCGATAAAAAGATAAGCGTGGGCAATTCTATCTGCCTTTAAACTATTTTCTAAAATAGATAAAGAAATTTCCTGTCCGATAATTTCTCTAAAAGACACGGTTCGAAATCCGAATATTAAACCACTGAATTACCGCCTTATAAAATATGCGTCCCCCGGCAATCTTAACTAAAAGAACTACCCTGGAGAAGACTGTGTCTTTCCGGGGTTGAATTCCTGGAATCATTGTGTAATTTTCAGAGCTTATTCTTTTGTCTCTGGTCCAAAAATTTATCAAATACTACTTCGCATATTTTTTTATGCACTACTTCTATATCACCGGTAACTTCAACTACCTTAATCCGCTCGGGATACATCTGGGCCAGTTTCAAATAACCTTCTTTGACTCTTTGATGAAAAGAAACCCCGACCTGTTCTAAACGGTCTCCCTGGCTTTCTTTTCCCTGTTTATGCTTGGACTGAATAGCTTTCTCCAGGCCGGAAATAACTTCAATATCCAGAAGCACCGTCAGGTCGGGTTCAAATGAACCTAACGCTGCCTGGGTAATGGCTTTAACATTTTCCATGCCGATTTCCCGGGCGTATCCTTGATAAACTATACTTGAATCGGTAAAGCGGTCGCAGAGGACGATTTTTCCGGCGTCAAGAGCCGGTTTTATTACTTCTTCAAAAAGCTGCATCCGGCTCGCTAAATAAAGAAAAAGCTCTGTATGATAACTCATCTCCTGGTTTTCCGGGTCAAGAAGAATCTGACGAATTTTTTCACCGATAATGGTACTCCCGGGTTCCCTGGCCGCCACCACGTCGTACCCTCTTTTTGTAAGATAATTAGCCAGTTTTTCCACCTGGGTAGTTTTACCGCTTCCCTCCGGTCCTTCCAGAGTGATAAATACACCTTCCCTCTCTCTTGGCATTATTCCTCCTAAGTAAGAAAATTATCTGACTTTTTTAAAGCGCTTTCCGTTCTTTTTCTTTTTTTTCAAAACAATCCCGGCAGTTATAAACAGGTTTAGCGCGGGTGCGGTCATAATTTTTATAAATCACTACGCGGTCCACTTCATAAACTTCTTTACCGCAGGTATCGCACTTTATTTTAGTCATGGTCTCCTCACCTGTTTTTAACTTTCTATCCTTACTTTTCTTCCCTCTATTTTTAACCGTCCCTCAACGAATAAACGGATAGCTTCAGGATAAAGGCGGTGTTCAAGGGCATGAATCCGCGAAGCCAGGGTTTCTTCATCATCTTCATCCTCAACCCTGACTGCTTCCTGGAGAATAATCGGGCCGGTATCCACCCCTTCATCAACAAAATGAACCGTTACGCCGGTAATTTTTACCCCGTAATCCAGGGCCTCTTTTATCCCGTGCCTGCCTTTAAAAGACGGTAATAGCGCCGGATGAATGTTCATTATGCGTCCTTTATAGTGTTTCACTAAGGAAGAAGTGAGGATACGCATAAAACCAGCCAGAACCACTAAATCAATCTTGGTCTTAACCAGATGTCTTTCTAACTCCCGGTCAAAATCTTCCCGGCTGGGAAATTGTGTTGGGTCAATAAATAAAGTTTTTATTCCAAAATTCCCGGCCCGTTTAAGAATAAAAGCGTCTTTATTATCGCTGATTACCAGACTGATATCTACCGGTAATCTCCCGGATTTAACTGCTTCGGCAATAGCTTCAAAATTAGTACCCCGGCCGGAACCAAGAACGGCAATTTTTTTAAGCATAACCTTTTTTAAAAAGTTTTAGAAACCCTTCTCTCTTTTCTTCTGAAAGGGCCTGAGCCATTTTGATTTCTTCCCGGTTTAGCTCTCCGGGCTCTAACTCTATATCCAAGCCCGCCCTGAAACCCATCTTAAAGATAATAAAAGTCTCTTCGGGAGTTAATAATTGGTTCAGCAGCTCTTTTAGCGAAATAACCTTAATTTCGTTTCCCGTAAAATTCCTGAGAGCAGGAATAACCGTTTCGTATTTTAATTCTAAAGGGATGGACCCGTGCTGAAAAATTACCCTTTTCTTACGTCGCTGGGCATTTCCTCCGAGCTTCCTGTTGCGTACTATTATATCATAGGAAGAGGCCGCCGCAAAACAAAAAGCATCCGCGTTATTTATAACCAGAGAAGACTCATCCCGGGCAAATTTAGCTTGAAACCCGAGAAGCTCCAGAGCTTTAATTATCCCGGCACAGAGATTCCGGAAAGATTCTCCGACGGCTCCGGAAAACAAATGTGAATCCGGCCCGATGGCTAAACTATAAGTAATTTCTTTATCGTGAAAAATAATGCCTCCGCCGGTAAAACGGGAAACGCAATCCAGTCCCATTTTTTTTAAAACCGACAGATTAATTTCTTCCTCTATGTTCTGGGTGTATCCCAGAGAAAGAGCCGCCGGCTTCCAGCCGTAAAAACGAAGAGTAGAGGGGACTCTATCTTTTTCCTTTTGAACCATCAGAACTTCATCAAGAGCCATGTTAAAATAGGCATCGTGAAATCCGGTCTCTATCAATCTCCAGGTTTCTTTGGACATTCAATTCCTCAATAATCAGTAGACAGTAGTCAGTAGACTGTAATCGGTAATCTGTATTTACTTTTTCTTCCACGCCAAATCCATATCCCGGACCGCCTTTCCTTCGTCCAAACGTCTTACCGGGGTATGATGAGGCGCTTCGTGCAAAAGGTGGGGTTCTTCTACAGATTCCCTGGCAATTCTTTTCATAATTTCTACAAAGTAATCCAGGGTTTCTTTCACTTCGGTTTCGGTCGGTTCAATCATTAACGCTTCGGGAACATTAAGCGGAAAATAAACGGTGGGCGGATGTATTCCAAAATCAATAAGCCGTTTGGCAATGTCTAAAGTCCTTACGCCATTTTCTTTTTGTCTCTGTCCGGAAAAAACCACCTCATGCAAACATTCCTTACTGTAAGGCAGGTGGTAATAATCCCTTAATTTAACCCGCAGGTAATTGGCGTTTAAAACCGCATTTTCAGAAACCTTTTTTAACCCTTCTCTCCCCAGACTTAAGATATAAACATAAGCCTTTATCATCACCAGAAAATTACCAAAGAAAGAACGCACTTTACCGATAGAATTCGGTAAATTATAATTAAGATAGAATTCCCCGTTTTTTTTATCAACGATAGGTACGGGCAGATAAGAAGAAAGTTCTTTTTTTACTCCCAGAGGACCAACGCCCGGTCCGCCGCCGCCGTGCGGGGTGGAAAAAGTCTTATGTAAATTAAGGTGGACAAGGTCAAAACCCATATCCCCGAAACGCACCTGGCCCAGTAAAGCATTCAAATTAGCGCCGTCCCCGTAAAGTAACGCGCCGGCTTCGTGAACAATTGAAGACACCTCTAATATTTTTTCTTCAAATAAGCCCAGTGTATTGGGGTTCGTCAGCATTAAACAGGCGATGTCTTCATTCATAATCTCCCGTAAATTTGCTACATCAATCCCCCCGGAAGCATCGGTACGCACCTCAATAGTTTCAAAACCGCCTAAATTCGCTGAAGCGGGATTGGTGCCGTGGGCTGAATCAGGGATAATAATTCTGGAGCGCCTTTCTCCTTTATCTTTGAAAAAAGCCCGGATGGTTAAGATACCCGTTAATTCTCCGTGAGCACCGGCGGCCGGCTGCAAAGTGCATCTCTCCATACCGGTAATCTGGCATAAATTTTTTTCCAGGTTATACATTAACTCCAGAGCACCCTGAACCGTCTCCTCTTTCTGATAAGGGTGCAACTGGGTAAAGCCGGGGAAAACCGCCAATTCCTCATTAAGCCGCGGGTTATACTTCATGGTGCAGGAACCGAGAGGATAAAAATTGGTATCAACACAAAAATTTAATCTGGAAAGATTGGTATAATGACGGACTACCTCAGGTTCGCTTAATTCAGGAAGAGGCAAATCCTTTCTTAATAAATCCGACGGAAGAAGATCATGAATCCCCTGGCGCGGGACATCTATATCCGGTAAAGAAACACCGGTTCGCGAATCAGCTCCTTTTTCAAAAATTAACTCAGACATTTTTTAAAACCTCAACCAAGCGGTCAATTTCCTCTTTCGTTCTTTTTTCAGTTACCGCTAAAAGCATGGTATTTTTAAGCTCTCCGTTAGAGAAAAATTCCCGAACCGGAGAAGCAGTATAAAAACGTTCCAAATCCAGGCCACCAATAATTTTATTTTCTAAAAGCTTCCGGTTTACCCTGTCAATTGAATGAGGTAAGCTTATTACAAACTCTTTAAAAAAAGATTTTCTGAATTTTAATTCACATCCCGGGATTTCGGCAATTCTATCTGCCGCATAATGGGCCTTTTGCAAAGAAAGTTCGGCGATTTTTCGGAAACCATTTTTCCCCATTAAAGATAAATAGATGGTCGCCGCTAAAGCATTTAAGG
Source organism: uncultured bacterium (assembly GCA_964506075.1). Taxonomy (GTDB): domain Bacteria; phylum CAZDME01; class JAYEMH01; order JAYEMH01; family JAYEMH01; genus CAZDKO01. The sequence continues at coordinate 13,473 of CAZDKO010000001.1, read as the reverse complement.
CGTGATTGGAACAAATATTTGAGGTGGCCTTTTCCCGGCGGATATGCTGTTCTCTGGTTTGAAGAGTAAGAACGTATCCGGTTTTTCCATCTATGTCTTCGGTTCTTCCTACTATCCTTCCCGGCATTTTTCGTACGAATTCCTTCCGGCAAGCCATAAATCCCAAACCCGGCCCGCCGAAATTTAAACCGGACCCAAGCGCCTGGCCTTCTCCGACGGCAATATCGGCTCCCCACTCGGCCGGGGAAGAGATAATTCCCAGGGCAACCGGGTCAACAGAAACTATAAAGAGACTGTTATTTCTCCCGGCCAGTCTCCCGGCTTCTTTTACCTCATCAAAAATACCAAAAAAATTCGGTTGGGAAAATACTACCGCACAAACATCATTGTTGAGGTTATCCTTTAAAACCTCCAGATCGGTCGTCCCTTCTCTATGCGGGATAATTTTAAGAATTAAATTTGAGCCGGCTAAATATGTTTTTAGCACGGCCAGATACTCAGGATGAATCAGCTGACTGACTAAAATGATTTTTCTATTATTTATCCGTGAGGCCATAACGACTGCTTCAGACAGAGCGGTTGCCCCGTCATAAAGAGAGGCATTAGATACATCCATCCCGGTAAGAAGGGTTATGAAACTTTGATATTCATAAATAACCTGGAGGGTTCCCTGACTGGCTTCAGGTTGGTAAGGTGTATAAGCAGTAAAAAATTCAGCCCTTTGGGTTAAATATTTTACCGCCGCGGGAATAAAATGGTCATAATAACCGGCACCTAAAAACAGCGGATAATTAAACGCTGATTGATTTTTATCGGCTAATTCTTTTATCTTTTTAATGACTTCTATTTCACTCAAAGCTTGAGGGAAATTAAAAGCATTTTTAATTTTTACTTTTTCCGGGATAGAATTAAAAAGCTCCTTCAGAGATTCCACCCCGATCTCTTTGAGCATCTCTTTTTGCTGTAAAGAAGTGTTCCCTGAGTAATTCATCTTTTATTAATTATCGGTTAAACCTATCTGGCCTTTATATTCTTCCGCTTCTAACAAATCATCAAACTCGCCTTTATTATTATCTAAATCAATCTGCATTTCTATTATCCAGCCTTTTCCGTAAGGGTCTGTATTAATTAACTGGGGATTAGTGGTAATTTCATTGTTGACGCTAATTACTTTACCGGTTAAAGGAGCATATAATTCAGAAACAGATTTAATCGATTCAATCACCCCCAAACTGGCAAACTGGTCAAAAAAACTGCCTGTATCAGGAAGCTCTATATAGACAATTTCCCCCAGTTCTTCCTGGGCATAATCAGTAATCCCGATTTTAAGCACATCACCTTCCATTTTAACCCATTCATGCGTCTTGGTATATTTTAAATCTTTGGGAATCAACATTTATTTCCTCCTTGATTCTATGCTGGTTAAATATCAGTTATCAGTTTTCAGTAGTCAGTCGTTAGTATTTAGTCGCTGGTCGTTAGTCATTAGTATTCAGTAGATGTTAAATACTAGATACTATTCACTAACGACTATTTACTATTTACTGCTCACCGCTCACCAGTTAACCATTTAACCAATCAACCGGCTAACTGGTTAACCGGCTAACCATTCATTATCTAACGCTTTACCTGTGATTTAACAAAAGGCAACTTTACTATTTCTGCCGGAATAGATTTACCTCTAATTTCTACGTTCATTCTTCTTCCTTCATAAGCAAAATCTTTGTCCACGTAACCCAAACCAATAAATTCACCGCGGGTAGGAGAAAAAGTACCGCTTGTCACCCGGCCAATATTTTTTCCATCATATTTCAGTGGATACCCTGTCCGGGGCACCGCTTTTTCTTTCATCACAAAACCTATAAGCTTAAGAGTAACTGCATCTTTACTTTTCAATAGAGCGTCCTTACCTATAAAATCTTTATTTAATTTTACCGCCCAGGAGAATCCCCCTTCCCAGGGAGTAATATTTTCAATCCATTCCTGTCCATAAAGAGGGTATCCCATTTCGCAGCGCAGTATATCCCTGGCTCCTAAACCCGCCGGTTCCAAACCGGATGTCTTTCCTTGCTTAAGGACTGCCTCCCAGATCCTGGCCGCACTTTTACCTTCAGGATAAATTTCAAATCCGTCCTCACCGGTGTAGCCGCTGCGGGAAATCAGGACTTTCTCACCGATTAAATTAAACTTCCGGACCTGAAGATATTTAAGCCCGCTCAAATTTTTTTCTCCCACCAGCCCCTGTAAAATTTTTTCAGAATCAGGTCCCTGTAAACCGATAAGGGCAAACTTAAGAGTCAAATTGTCTATAACTACTTCCCCGGATTGCTGGCTTTTTAAATATTCAAAAATTTTTTCGGTGTTAACGGCGTTAACCACCGCCATAAATCCGTCTTCCAGACGATAAAGCATGAAATCATCAAGGATTATTCCCTGATGATTCAAGAAAAATGAATACTGCATCTGCCCTGTCTCTAAGGCCGCCACGTCATTGGTAGTAACAAGCTGCAGGAAAGAAAGAGCCCCCTCCCCTTTAATAATAATCTCTCCCATATGGGATAGGTCAAAAAGACCGGCCTTTTCCCGGACTGACTTAACTTCCGGCGTTATTCCCCGGTAATAAAGAGGCATCTGCCAGCCGTGGAAATCAACCATTTTAGCTTTTAAAAAAACATGCTCGTTATAAAGCGGGGTTTTTTTTGTCTCGGCCATTATTTTTTATTCTCCTCCCCTTTCGGTTCTTCCTCCTTTTCTTCTTTTGCCTGGCCGCCTTCCTTCTTTACTTCTTCAACATAATTCATCTGAAGTGTGCTCAAAGTAGTGGCAAAAAACCTCTCTTCAGTATCGCTCAAGTTCCCTTTAGTTTTTTCCTTTAACATGATTAAAAGATCAATAGTGGCTTTGGCTCCTTCTAAATTTTTTTCAATATTACCGCTCATCGGGTTAGCAATTTTACCCAGATGTAACATTACCGACTGAGACATCATAATAATAAAATTAATAAATTGTTCGTCTAATTCTTTTTTCTCTTCGGTCATTTTATCCTCCATAAAGCTGGTTAATTAGTGAGTGGTAAGCAGTAAATAGTGAAAACAAACAAAGGATTAAGACGTTCGCCACGCTCACTCTAAGGATTAAGTGATTATTTTACTTATTTTCTCTACTTAATACTTACTCCTTAGTCCTTAATTCACTAGTTAACCAATTACCCACTCACCACTTTTAAAGCGGCACAAACAGTTTTAAAATGAATGTCAACCGTATCTTCTAATCTATGGGCGTAACCGCCGGCTAAAACGGTCGCTACAGGTATATTATTCTGGTGTGCTTCCTTAAAAACTATTTCATCTCTCTGTAAAAGACCCTCTTTAGTTAATTTTAGCCCCCCTAATTGGTCTTCGCAATAAGGGTCAGCCCCGGCTACGTAGAAAATAAACTGCGGTTTAAATTTCTCAATAATCCCCGGGATATGCTCTTTAAGGAGTTTAAGATACGTTTTATCGCCTGTCCCGTCCGCAAGCCCGATATCTAAAGAACCGGCGGGTTTTAAAGCCGGATAATTATTTTCCTGGTGGATGGAAAAAGTAAAAACGTTTGAATCTCCCGAAAAGATAGAGGCGGTTCCGTTTCCCTGGTGGAGGTCACAATCAATAATCAGAAATCTTTCTATTTTTTTGTCGCGCTCTAAAACTCTTAAAGCTACGGCTACGTCATTAAAAACACAAAAACCTTCGCCGTGGTCTCGAAAAGCGTGATGAAAACCTCCCCCCAGATGAACGGCCGTTTTTTCATTCAAAGCGGTCTCGGCGGCAAGGATTGTTCCGCCGACGCAAAAACGTGAAGCGCTAACTAACTCTTTGGAATAAGGCAGTTCTAAAGTTAAGATTTCCTGCGGGGAGAGGGTGCCATTTTCTAATTTAGCTAAATATTCGGGCGTATGGACCAAAAGGATATCTCTGGCAGCAGCTTCAGGAGAAGTTAAAAAATCTTTCTCAGTGCAAATATTTTCCTCAAGAAGTTTTTCTTTTACCAAGGCATATTTTTCCGTCGGGAAGACGTGATCTTTTAAATCTATCTGATAATTAAGCGAATAAATTATTTTCATTTATGGTTATCGGTAAAATTACAGTCTTTCTTTAAAGGGCAGCCTTTACATACCGGTTTAACCCGGCAGTAATTCTTGGACAGCGTTACAATCAAAGCGTGAAATTCATTAAAAAGCCGCACCTCCGCCGGAAGATTTTTTTCAAAAAAACTTCTCAATGATTCATAGTCATCAGCATGGTTAATGCCTAATCTCCGACAGAGTCTTTTGGTATAAGCATCAATAACGAAAACCGGTCTTCCCCCGGCATAAAGCAAGATGGAATCAACGGTCTCCGGACCTAACCCTTTTATGGCCAGAAGTTCTTTTCTTAAATCATCCACCGGCCGGGAAAAAAATTTTTCCCAACCCCCGCGATAACGTCTCTCTAAATATTTACTTACGGTTTTTAACCGTCTGGCTTTCTGACGGTAAAAACCGGTGGGATAAACTAATTTTTCCAATTTCTGGAGCGAAAAGCGGGAGATTTTATCCGGTGTAAGCAAATCTCTGTTTTTTAAATTTTTAATGGCTTTCTCTACATTGGTCCATGAGGTATTCTGGGTTAGAACCGCGCCTACAATAACCTCAAAAGGAGAAGAAGCCGGCCACCAGAATTGTTCACCAAAGTGACGGTAAAGCTGGTTAAAAATATTAATTAACTTCAAGCGTGACGCCATTTCTTCCAGAGAAAAACTAAAAATAAACCGGATATAATGCCTAATAAATCAACCAGGAAATCCCATTTGGAACAACAACGGGTATAAACAAATTTCTGGTGAAACTCATCGCTAATAGCGTACAGAGCGCCAAAAGAAGCAGCATATAAAAAATTTCTACTGCCTTGTCCGGGGAAGGTAGCACTGAAAGCGCGAAAAGAAAATATCCCCAGAATTAGATAAATAAAAAAATGCGCTGCGTAACTTAAAAAATCATCCAGCCATCTTACCGGCAAAGCAGCCGAGGTTAAACTGGACATATAAAAAATTATACCTACCCAGATTATAAGTGGTAACCAGAATTTAAAAAATTTCATCTTCCTATTTTATTAGATTAACGGTTGATATTCAATTGTTTTTTATACTGATGATATTAACAAATTCGCGGCAGTTCTTCCCCCGGAGGCATATCTATAATTCTTTCTCCCCCTATTTTTGTTTTAAGAATCACCATCCCCGGATGAAATTTCGTTATCTCACCGATAATTGCGGCTTTCTTCCCCCGGGAATGACGATGCAGAAGCGAAATGACTCTTGAAGCCGCTTCTCTCTTAACTATAATAATTAATTTGCCTTCGTTAGGGATGTTTAACAGGTCCAAACCCAGTAAATCTGCGGCGGCTTTAACGTTATTTCTGACAGGGATGTTTCTTTCTTCAATAATCATTCCTGCTTTAGACTGACCGGCAATTTCATTTAAAACAGCCGCCACCCCCCCACGTGTCGGGTCACGCATAACGTGGATATTATTTATCTCTTTATGTATTTTCTTTACCAATCCGGATAAGGGCGCGCAATCGCTTTTTAACTGTGAAGTGAAACTTAATTTTTCTCTCAGTCCTAAAATGGTCAAACCGTGCTCAGCGATAGTCCCGCTTAAAATTATTTTATCTCCCGGACGGGCATTATGGGCGGAGATGTCGGTTCTCCCTTTAATTAAACCTATCCCGGAACTATTGATGAAAATTTTATCCGCCGAACCGCGTTCCACCACCTTTAAATCCCCTCCGACCAATTCAATTCCCGCTTCTTCGGTCGTTCTTCTAATTGAAAGCATTATCCTTTCTAAAATTTCATAATCGAGCCCTTCCTCAACAATAAACCCGAGGGTCAAATATAGCGGCTCGGCCCCCATTGAGACCAAATCGTTCACTGTTCCGGCAACGGCTAAACGGCCGATATCTCCGCCCGGGAAAAAGAGCGGCTGAACGACAAAGGAATCGGTGGTGAAAGCCAAACGTTCCCCCCGGTGAGAGAAAACAGCGCTATCTTCCAACCGGTGAACGACTTTACCCGGGAAATTTTCAAGGACTAATTTCTCAATTAACTCCCGGCTTAAACTCCCGCCGCCGCCATGAGCCAGTAAGATTTTTTTCTTTATATCAGTCATTAGTATTTAGTCGTTAGTATACAGAAACTAATTAAGCTTTTTGATTAAACTCATAATCATTTTACTAATCTCTTCTATCTCTTTTAAAATTTTACTGGATTCGTTTTCATCTAAATAATTTAATCTTGAAGCAATAGTAATCTGAGTAGTCAGCTCAGCACAACTACCAAGTGAAATATATAAAAACTGCCTGTATTCTCTATTATACAAGCGAGCAAAACCTTCTGATATATTCGAAGGGATAGAAACACTGGCTCTTTTTATTTGACTGGTTAATCCATAAATTTCTTCCTTGGGAAAATTATTGGTGATTTTATATATCTCTTCAGTTAACTGTACACTTCTTCTCCAAATTTCTAAATCTTTAAAATTTTTAATCTTCATAGGTACTAAATACTATCCACTAACGACTAGCGACTATTTATTTCCCATACCAATAATACGCCGCACAGGTTCCCTCACGGGAAACCATACACGGCCCCAGAGGATGAGCGGGGCTGCATTTCTTTTTAAACTGGGGACACTTTCGGGGTGAAATAACACCCCGGAGCACCTCACCGCAAAGACAGTTTTTATTCTCTTTAACTTTCAGGTGGTATTTCGGAAAAATCTTTTCGGCGTCAAACTTTAAAAATTCTTTTTTAAGCTTTAAGCCGCTTTGAGGAATCTCGCCCAATCCCCGCCACTTAACCGAGGTTTTTCTAAAAACCTGGCTGATTTTTTCCCGGGCAATTAAATTTCCTTCCGGATGAACGCAGCGCCGGTATTGAATTTCTACTTTAGCGGTTTCTTTCTCAAGCTGTTTTAAAATTCTTAAAATCCCCTCCAGAATATCCAGCGGTTCAAAACCGGTAATCACACACGGGATTTTGTATTCCGTGGCAAATTTTTTATACGGATTACTCCCGATTATGGTACTGACGTGTCCCGGACAGATAAACCCGGAAATTGCGGTTTCTTTATCAAGCAATAAAGATTCCATCGCCGGAGGGATAAGTTTAAAAAGAGAAAAAACAAAGAAATTTTCAAGTTGTCTTTTTTGGGCTTCCAGAACAGTAACCGCTACGGAAGGAACCGTAGTTTCAAAACCAACCGCCAGCAGGATTATCTTTTTCCCGGGATTATCCACCGCTTTATTGACCGCTTCAAGAGGGGAATAAATAATTTCAATATCAGCCCCGCCGGCTTTCGCTTCCGAGAGGCTTCCTTCAGAACCCGGAACATTCATCATATCGCCAAAGGTAAGAAGGATTACATCCTTATGCCTGGCCATTTTTATGGCCCGGTCAATATCAATCTGGCTGGTCACGCAAACCGGGCAACCCGGACCGGAAATAAGCTCTAACTTAGCCGGGAGGATTTTTCTTAATCCCGATTTAAATATAGACATGGTATGAGTCCCGCAAACTTCCATAAGGATTACCCGTTCGGTTACAAGTCTTTCTATTTCCTTGATTAAATTTTCCCCTAATTTTTTTTCAGAAGGGATATCTCTTAAATCAGCCCGCGCCATATTTTTAAAGTCTCCTCAGCCCTTTTCCGGTCAATTATCTCAATGCCGAACCCCACGTGAAGCAGAATGTAATCCCCCTTTTTAATATCAGGAAGGAGGGTGACATTCGCCCTTTGACGGACTCCGTTTACATCCACAAGAGCAAAATCTCTCTTCTCTTCTATTTTAATTACTTTTCCGGGTATGGCTAAACACACATTGAACTCTTTCTTGATTTAGATTACACCCGCCTGCCAGCGGGCAGGGAAAACAGATTACAGTTTACAGACTAAAAAATTCATGTATTTATTAAATTATAGAATATATCTTCCTCTGATTTCCGTTCTCCTTGCTCTGTTCTCTGTTATCCCTGTCTGCCCTGTCCGCCGACAGGCGGGCGACAGGCAGATGGTTTCTTGCCGCATGAGCCGCAATTCCCATCTGCCCCAGGGCTATACAGCCGTCATGAACCGGAACAATTTCCGGTAATACCACTTCAAAATTTTTTGATTCCAGTTTATTTTTTATTTCTCTTCGCAGAATCTTATTAAGAAAAACCCCCCCGGAAAGAATGACCCGGTTGATTTTTGTTCGGGAACGAATCCTCCGGCAGACATCAAGAGCCATTTCCGCCAGAGTAAAATGAAACATGGCGGCAATTATTTCCTTAGGGAGTTTATCTTTTTGAAGTTTGATTATATCTTTTATCATCGGTAAAGGATTAAGAATAAAAATATCCCGCTTTTTTTCAATCTCGTAAGGGAAAATCCTTCCCCGGGCCGAGACCTCTCCTTTTTCAGCTTCCTTTTCCAGGGCTATAGCCGCCTCCCCTTCATAATTTACTTTATCTTTTATGCCCAGTAAAGCTGAAACGGCATCAAAGAGACGGCCGACGCTTGAGCTTAAAGGCGAGTTAACTTTTTTATTTATAATTTCAATAATGGCCTGGGCTTCTGTCAAATACTGTTTTACCAGGGGATGGGAAAGGTTTAAAAATTTATCCCCGTATATTTCATATAAAATACTGAAAGCAAGCCGATAAGGTTCCCTGATAGCCGCTTCGCCCCCGGGGAGAAAGACATCTTTAAAATGGGCTACCCGTTTCATTTTTTTTAAATCTGCCGTGAGAACCTCTCCTCCCCAGAGATTGCCATCAAGACCAAAACCGGTTCCATCAAAAGCCAACCCTATGACCGCGGAAGAAATATTTTTTTCAACCAGCACGCTGCCAATATGCGCCCAGTGATGCTGAACAGGCAAGAGGCTCACCCCTTTATAACCTTCAGCCATCCGGGAAGAAAGATAGAGGGGGTGTAAATCATAAGCAACTATTTCCGGTTCTATTTTAAAATATCGGGGGAATTCTGAGGCAAGATTTTTAAAACGACTGAAATTATGCGGTATCTTTAAATCACCTGACTCTTCACTTAAATACGCAATTTTTCCGGTAGAGACACAAATTCTATTTTTACTTTCCGCCCCTAAGGCCAAAATTTTTCTGCTTTTAAAACCAAGATTAAACTTTTCAGCTGGTATATGTTGCATTATATAATAACTATATGCTCTTAATCTGTAATCTAAATATAACGGGCTGGTTTAAAAAAGGAGAGAGCGGAAGATTAAAAAGAAGAATCAATCTGTTTTTTAGAAGCTAAATCTTTAGATTGCTTATTAAAATCTAAATCCAAATCCGAATCTTTGCTTTTTCTGGTTCCCTGGTTTCCAACTACGCAATTCCCTTCAAAAACTACACCTTCAGCGATAACTACCCGGGAGGCTTTAATATCGCCGTTAAGCTGGGCGTTTTTAAGCAGTTCTACTTTCTCATTCGCCGTGACATTGCCTGTAACTTCACCGGCTATGGTAATATTTTCACCGACCACATCCCCCTGGATTTCAGCGTTTTCTCCGACCAGAATATCCTGTTCAGCAAAGATATTGCCTTTAATTTCACCGTCAATCCGGACATCTCCTTTAACCTCCAGGCTGCCTTCAATTCTTAACCCGGGGCCAAGATATGAACCAAGGATTCCTTCTCTTTCATTTCTCTTTGCTCTCTGTCTATTAAAAATCATCTTTCCTTTATATAACCCTATTTCAGCTTAACCAGGATATAAATTAAAGGGTCCACCGGTTTTCCCCGGTAACGCACCTCATAATGAAGGTGGGGTCCGGTACTATAGCCGGTATTCCCCAGAGTGCCGATCGCCTGTCCTTTTTTAACAAATTCTCCCCAGCGAACCTTTATCCGGTCCATATGAGCATAAACAGTTTTATAATCATTACCGTGGTCTATTACCACTTTATTTCCAAATCCTCCCTGCCAGCCGGCAAAGATGACTTTCCCCGTAGCCGTGGACATCACCGGTGTCCCCCGGCGAGCGACTAAATCTAATCCCTCGTGAAAATCCTTGTACGGGCGACGCCGGGGCCCGAAGGGCGAAGAAATATACGCCCCGTTTACCGGACATATAGTCGGCGTACAAACCAAAAGCTTCTCTTTTTTTTCTAACTTCTCTATCAGTTCCCGGTAAGTCTGTTTTTCTATATAAATTTCTTTTTTTAATTCTTTAAGGTCTTTATAAATCACCCCGGGCATAATACCTGATTTATTTGATAAATAAAATTCCTGCACGGACGGAGCCCAATTTAAAGCCGGGCCACCCTGTCCCCCTACATCTTCTATCAGAGACGTTTCATGACCCATACCGGTCAGGGTTTTTACCTTCTGGCTTAAAGACTTCAGTTCATTTAAATTCAGATTTATGTCTTTAAGCTGCCTCTCGTGTTCAAGCTTAATTCTCTCTGCGAGGTTGAGTTTTGATTTAAGGCTGCTTCTTTCCTGGATTCCCAGAAAATAAAGCGTGGAGCCAACGATTCCTCCAACTATAATTGTCAGGAATAAATATATACAGAAGTGATGTAAACGGAAAGTGCAGGGTGTCTTTCCGTGATGGGGTATGAACATTAAGGTAAAAAATTTATCTTTTCTCAATATCCCAATCCTGCTTTTTTGCTTCGCTCCTATCTATTATAATAACCTTAAATGGTTTATAACTACTTACCACAAATGGGGTAATAAGTCAAGCATTAAAAAAGACGCGGTTATACGTCACCGCGTCTTATTGCTCTTACACTGTGTTATATCAAAATTAATTCCCTTATAAACTACTTTTTCTAAAAATTCCCAGTAATCCCGCCACGCCAAACCCTAAAAGTAAAAGCGAAGCGGGTTCGGGAACTGCCCCTCCTCCGAAATTAAGCCTGACTTCATCAAGCACCGGCGTACTGGAGGCGAATCCATCGGTTATGAACTCCATTCTGTAATAAAAGTTAGAACCTGTCCAGGCCAAAGCAGCTAAATTTATAATATAAGTTCCTTCGCTTAAAATATCCCAACCGTCCAGCGTCCCGCTGGAACTATACCAGTTGGAACCGTCCTGACTGAATTGCACTTTTAAACTGGTATCGCCGGGGAGAGAAGAAACGCCGTAACCAAAGGAACTTATATAATTAACGTTTTGACCGGCTAAAAGATTGGTGGAAATTAAATTTCCCTGAAGGGTAGAAACTATTCGAACGGGACGAACCGCATTAGCATCAGTTTTGTAGTCCTTGTAATCAATAGTACTCAAAGACATTGATTCGTATCGTAAATAAGCTAGCACGCTCTGGCGGACGAATTCAGTAGGTGTCGTCGAAGACCAGATATTCGTTATGTCCGACCAAGGGTTTGAACCGGTATAAGTCCTTCCGGATTGAAGCTCATAAACGGTGGGAATAAACCAATCGCTGAAATCATTCTCCCAGCCGCTGGTAATTAAAGTATCATTGCACCAGCTCTGTCCTTTTTCTCCTACATCCCCGGAATCATAGCCACCGGGATTATAAGAAGAAGAATATCCGGGAATAACCGTATTCCAGGAAATTGAGTTATCATAATTCCCGGACCAGGCATAATTATTACCGTCATAAGTGAAAGTGGCATACCATGAATAGGTGGTGGTATCGATCAGTCCAGACACGGTGTTTACTTCAAGGTTTTCCTTGAACGCTATCATAGTCTCATCTAAAAAAGTATCTATGATGCTCACGGCTGCTTCGGACCCATCCGTAAAACCAAATAGAAATACAGTTAATGTTGCTATTACCAGCAAAAATTTAATTTTCATTTTAATTACTTTTCCCGGGTCAAATTTTTCTAAACATCGCTATCCCCGCCACGCCAAACCCTAAAAGTAAAAGCGAAGCCGGTTCGGGGATGACGCTACCTTCTTCGCTTCCGAAAGTGAGCAAACTGTTACTTTCTGAATAATATGAAGCCGTTATCCAGTCTTCACTTCTGGCTGTATCCGATATGCGGACTTCATCTATTATCCCGTCATACAAAGCCTGAAGTTGTGGTGTTGTAAAAACTTTGAGGAAGCCAGCATAAACACCACCGCTTAGAGTGTTATACGACCAGCCCCCGGCAACATCGGTACAATAATATGTTCCAGGCCCTAAAACGATATTAGGATAAACAAAATGATATTTACCATCATGTCTCTCGCCACTCATCCCATACCAGACGACTGAACCGTCACTGGCAAGTTTTATGTAAATATTAGCGTTGGGGCTTCCTGAGCCATTGTTATAGTGGTAAGTGAGAAGTTGACTTATCAACGTATCTTCAGAAATTGTCCAATTCTGGGACCTGACGGCGCCGTTAGTCACACTGTATACATTCCAATTATCATATATAGTGGTTTCCGTTCCGGATACTATTGTTTTCCCCAGGTCCAAGCCACCCAGACTATCCGGACTCCAGGGAGTACTGATGACCGTGTCTCCGGCGGAAACGCCGTTAACGTAAATTTTGGTATTATCCAGGGTGACAGCACTTCCCGAAGTACCGTTAAAAACACAAACGATGTGGTTCCATTGTTCAAGGGTTAAAACATCTGCCGTCGTCCGCACGCCATGCCCGGAACTATCGGTAAATATGATTTTACTATTTGCCTGAACCGTAACCTCGTATTGGCCGTCTCCCAGAATTATTCCCATTGCGCTTCCGGAACTTTCCGGATATATCCAGGCCTCAACGGTAATGGCACCATCTATATCCAGAGAATCCGAGGAAGAAAAACTAAGGCTGTCATCCGTACCGTCAAATCCATCCGCCCCGCCTATCCGACCGTCCGCGTTTTGCGTTAAGCCGCCGGAAGGAGTCCCGTTATTAGCGTTGCTGGTGGAGTCGTAAACGGTACCGGAGGTTTCCTCCATGTGCTGGACCATGGCGTAATTTTCATCCCAGACCGCCGAGGTTGAATCATCCGTATCTCCGGTTTTGCCGTAATACATATAAAAACTAGTATCCGTAGTAGAAGAAACAGTCGGAATGTTTACCCAGTAAGCGGCGTCATTTACGGCGTAGCTTTCCATTTCGTAATCAAGCAGGGTGATGCCGTCGGAAGAGGTAAACTTGACGTCGTTTCCGTCTACGATATTGGTCGTATCGGAAAGTATGACTGCCAGAGGAAAATCAGAAAGGTCGGAACCTATCTTGGTATAGTCAATGGTTATTTCTTTGCGATATTCATAGCCGGTCAGCCAGCTTGCTTCGGCTGGAACGGAAAAACCGAACAATAATCCGCATAACAATGTGAGAAAGATTTTTTTATACACCTAACTCATCCTCCTTCTAAACACCGCTATCCCGGCCACGCCAAAACCTAAGAGTAAAAGCGAAGCCGGTTCGGGAATTGGTTCTCCTCCCAAAAGCGGCAGGATATTTCCCCCGGCATAC